>DATBIM010000166.1:0-70377 GCA_036556905.1 Candidatus Methylomirabilota bacterium | reverse complement strand
GTAGGCCCGGCCAATGATGTCCAGGGTTGCCCGCTGGATCTGGGGCCAGAGCGTGGCCACCCCATCCTCGACCACAGTGATCCGATATTCCCGGTTGAAGGCGCCCACCACGGTGGCCAGGACGCAAATGTCCGTCAGGGTACCGGTGAGGACGAGTGAGGTCACCCCCCGGGCCCGCAGAGCGCCGTCGAGGGGAGTGCCGGCGAAGGCATCGTACCAGTGTTTGCGCACGACCAGCTCGCCGGGACCCGGCGCCAGAGCCGGCACTGTCGCCGCGCTCGGCGATCCCTCCAGGCAGTTGGAGGAGGGCAGCCCGAACCCGGTGTGGGCGCCCGGCGGGGCCGACTTGTGCTCGGGGTGCAGCTCGCCGACCAGCAGCGGAATCCGCTCCGAGTACACGAACTCCGAGAAGATCACCGGCAGCCCTTTGGACCGGAAGCAGGCCAGCAGCGCCTGGAGCGTCGGCAGGATGTCGCGGGCAGCCGGAACTTCGAGCGCCTCGCCCGGGTCCAGGAAGCCCCGCTGCATGTCCACGACCAGGAGCGCCGTTCGCCCCGGCTCCAGGGCGAGCACGCGCTCGAAGAGGGCGTGCCGGGCATTGAACAGGACATGGGCACCCGGGCTATCGCCCGCCCATGCCCCGCCGGAATCACCCGCGGCGCTCACTTGCTCACCTCGCACGAGTCCCGCCCAGAGCGGGAATTATTTGTTGGGCGATCACGGCGACCTGCTCGGGCTGGTACCGGTAGGGGATCAGGATGATCCGGTCCACCCCCGAGGCCACGTGGGCCTGGAGCTGCTCGACACACTCGGCCACGCTGCCGCGAATCGCGTGCTCGATGGTGGACTCGCTCCAGGCCGCCACGTCCCACTCCGTCTGCAGCCACTGGCGCATGGGAGCCTCGGTCTCCGCGCGCGAGCGGCCCACGTAGATGGCCAGCTGGTTGGTGCCGCTGAGCGTGGCGGGGTCGCGACCGGCCTCGCGGGCGAAGGCCACGATCTTGGCCCACGAGCGCTGGTAGCTCTCCGGTGTGTAGAAGTAGGTCAGCCAGCCGTCGGCGGTGGTGGCCACGCGCCGGAGCACGGCGTCCACGTAGCCTCCGATCAGGATCGGCGGGCGGGGTTGCTGGAGCGGCCGTGGGCGCATGACGGCGTCGCGCAGGTTGAGCTCGTCCACCTTGAGCGTCACCCGGTCTTGAGTCCATAGCCGGGTGAGGATGTCGAGGTTGCGCTCGAAGAGCCGGCCACGTTGCTTGAAGGGCACGCCGACCGCGTCGAACTCGCGGGCGTACCAGCCGGCGGCCACGCCGAGGATCAGGCGCCCCTTGGAGACGACGTCGAGGGTGCCGAGGGCTTTCGCGGCGATCGTGGGATTGCGCAGGGGCAGGACCAGGATGCCGGTGCCGAGCTTGATGCGCCGCGTGCGGGCGGCAATGGCCGTGAGCGTGCCGACCGCGTCGAGGATGGGGAACGCCGGCTCCACGCCCAGGATCACGTGATCCCACGCCCACAGCGACTCGAACCCCAACGCTTCGGCGCGCTCGGCATAGGCCAGCAGGGCATCGATATCCGGCGTCTCGGCCGGTCCCACGAAGTTCTTGAGCGCGAGGCCCCAGTGCATGGGACTAGCCCAGGAATCGCCGCTCGGGATCGAGCGCCCGGAGCAGCTCGAGCTCGTCGGGGGCGGGCGGCTCGGTGGTGGCGAGGCTGGCCGCCGTCAGCAGCTCGAAGCCGGTGTTCTCCCGGACCTGATCGAGGCTCACCCCGGGATGCAGGGCCTCCACCCGCATCCGGCGGGAGTCGGGGTCGAATCCGAAGAGCCCGAGCGTCGTGACGACATGGGTCACCCCGCCGAACAGCAGCCCGGCTCGCGGCCGGCTGCCGTCGCCGTCGAGCCAGCCCGGGCTGGTCACGAAGTCCACCCGCTCGACGAAGCGCCGGCGCTCGTGGGGCGTGACGATGACGACCTCCCGGCACAGCGAGGCGATGTCGTTGGCGCCGCCGGTACCGGGCAGTCGGACTTTTGGTCGCGCGTACTCGCCAAGCACGCTGGTGTTGACGTTGCCGTGCGCGTCGATCTGAGCCCCGCCCATGAAGCCGACGTCGAGGAAGCCCCGCTGGGCGAAGAGGAAAATGTCGGTGATGGTCGGCAGCATCTGGGCCCGGTGGGCGGCCCGCATCTCGTTCGTGGAGATCGGCAGACGCCCGGGCTTGATGCGGGGACCGATGATCCCGCCTTCGATCACAATGGTCAGACGGGGCGCGTGGTGCTGCTGGGCGAGGGCGGCAGCCAGCAGGGGCACGCCGACGCCGGCGAAGACGGTGCTGTCGTCGCGCAGCTCGCGGGCGGCGATGACCGCCAGCAGCTCGGCCGGCGTGACGCTCACTGCGTGAGCTCGATCGCCAGGCGGCGCTGCTGAGCCAGGCGCTCGCCGCCGAAGAGGTCGAGATAGTCCGCGAAGCTGGGCGGGGCGTAGACGTAACGGTCCAGATACTCCTCCACGGCCCGGGCCCCCGCGCCCTGGATGGCCGTCACGTAGGTGTCGAAGTGGGCGAAGTCCGCCTCGTAGAGGCCGTAGCACTCGTGGGGAAAGGACCCGAAGGGGACGTGGACCAGCGCGTCGACCACGAAGCCGGGGATCACCGTGCGGTCGGCGTGCCGGCGCGTCTCCTCCTCGGGGACGATTTCCTCGGTGGTCACCAGCACCGTGGCCGCCGCCCGCGCGATGTCGGCATCCATGTGCGGATAGCCATCGATCTGACAGTTGCCGAAGCGATCGGCCCGATGGACGTGCAGGATGGCCACGTCGGGAAACAGCGCGGGCACGGCCGCGACGGTGGCCCCGGTGTACGGATCCATGACCGTTTTGAGGCCCGTGGTCGCCGCCAGGTCCGAGCCGAGCATGGTGAGCGCGGGCAGGAACGGCACGCCCATCGCGGCCGCGCGGAAGCGCAGCCCTAGAGCCAGGTGGCTCCACTCCTCGAAGGCTACCCGGCCGCCCTCTACGTAGTCCCGCATGATGCGCGACACCCCCCAGGGCAGGCCGATGGACATCCAGGAAGTCATCACCCGCTCGGCCGCTCCTGCCACCATCATGAACTCGCCCTCGGTGCACATGAGATTGCGCGCCAGGGTGAGGCCGCGGCGACGCTGGCGCAGGATCTCGCGGACCAGGGCCAGGGGCGTGCGGGAGAAGAGGCAGCCCCCCACCGCGACGACGTCGCCGTCGCGGACCCGGGCCGCCGCGTCATCGACACTGGTGAGCTTCTCGCCCGCGGACTTGGACTTCGCCTCCAGCCGCCGGCGGGCCGCGACGAAGTCCGGCGAGCCTATGTCAGGACCTCCCAGGTGGCCTGGTAGCGATCCAGCTCCCGCCGGGTCCGCGCGTCCATCGGGTGCTCCCGCTCGGGGACGTCGACTCGCTTGGCTTCGCCGCACAGCGCCGTCGTGAAGTAGCGTTGCCCGGTGTCGTTGGCCATGGTGACGATGGGCGCGAGACCGGGATGGCGGCGAGCCAGCTTGAGCGCTGCTGCCACGTTGCTGCCCGTGGAGATGCCGCAGAAAATGCCTTCCTCCGCGGCCAGCCGTCGGGCCGTGGCGATGGCCTCCTCGGTGGTGATGGTGATCACCCCGCTGAGCAGGGAGACGTCGAGGTTGTCGGGGATGAATCCGTCGCCGATGCCCTCGATGCCGTGGGGCCCCCACGCGCGCCGGGCCAGCAGCGCGCACTCGTCGGGTTCAACGGCGTACAGGCGGATCCGGTCATCTTGCTCACGGAGGTAGCGGCCTACCCCGGACAGCGTGCCACCGCTGCCTTGCGCGGCGACGAAGGCCCCGATGATGCCCCCGCACTGCTCCCAGATCTCGGGCCCGGTGGTGCGGTAGTGGGCCTCGACGTTGTCGGCGTTGGAGAATTGTCCCGGCACCCAGTACCCGGCGGGGTCACCCGCCCGGATGTCCTCGAGCCGCCGCAGCGCCAGATCGACGTCGCTCTCCCCTCCCGGTGTGAAGACGAGGTCGGCCCCGTAGGCCCGCATGATTTTCTTGCGCTCGTCGCTCATGCCTTCGGGCATGACGATGGTGCAAGCGTAGCCTTTGACGGCGGCGACGAAGGCGCAGGCGATGCCGGCGTTGCCCGTCGAGCACTCCAGGACCCGCATGCCCGGCCGCAGCTCGCCGCGCGCTTCGGCCCGCTCGAACATGTGCAGGTAGATACGGTCTTTGAGGCTCCCACTGGGGCCGTACCACTCGAGCTTCAGGTACACCGTCGGAACGATATCGGCGGTCACCCGCCCCAGGCGCACCAGAGGCGTGCGTCCCACGGCCTGGGCGATCGACATCAGAGCGCTTCGATGCGCGTCCCAGAGGATGGGCACGGCAGCGAATTGTACCTCAGGGCGAACGCCGGCGCCGCGGGGCCGGGTCAGATCAGGCCCGCCGCGTCAAAAGCCGCGGGGATGTGGCGAATCTCACAGGCGCCGCCGTCTCCCATCGTCACGGCGACGACGTCGAAGCGGCAGCGCGCTGCGGTCAGGCCGCGCCACTTGAGATAGTGCTGAGCCAGCCGCACCAGCCGGCGCCGCTTCTGCCAGGAGATGGCGGCAGCGGGCGCGTCTCCCCAGCGCGCGTGCCGACACTTCACCTCGACGAAGATCCAGCGGTCGCCCTGCCGACACACGAGGTCGATCTCGCCTTCAGGTAGACGGACGTTGCGGGCCACGATCACGAGCCCGCGCCGTTCCAAGAACGCCATCGCGCTGGCCTCGGCCGCCTGTCCGAGCGCGCGTCGCTGGTCCACGATGCTGCATGTACACCGGCGGCGGGCCCCTGAACAGCGTCGAAGATTTTCCACGGTCAGGCGCGCGCGGCCCGGGATTCAGATCACTGCTGGCGCCGGGCGGGCGGGTCGCTCAGTGCATGTCCCGGTCCGGGAACAGCGCCCATTGCTTCCACACGCCGGCGAAGGTCCGCCGATGGACGAGGCAGGGACCGTACCGGTCGAGCGCGGCCAGGTGCGCGGCCGTCGGGTAGCCCTTGTGGACGGCGAACCCGTAGCCGGGGAACTGCCGGTCCAGCTCGACCATCAGTCGGTCCCGGGTCACCTTGGCCACGATGGAGGCGGCCGCCACCGTGGCGCAGCGGGCGTCGGCATCCACCAGATTGCGCTGCGGGCAGGGCAGGCCGGGCAGGGCCACGAAGTCCGTGATGACGAAGTCCGGGGCCACGGCCAGTCCGCGGACGGCTTCCAGCATGGCCCGCCGCGTGGCCTCCAGGATATTCACCCGATCGATGGTCACGTGGTCGACGATGCCCACGCCCACGGCCAGGGCGCGCTCGTGGATCACGGCAAACAGCTCTTCCCGCTGCTCGGGCCGGAGGAGCTTGGAATCGGCGAGCCGCGGGATCCGACGATCGGGAGCGATGATGACGGCGGCGGCCACGACGGGGCCGGCCAGCGGCGCCCGGCCGGCCTCGTCGACGCCGGCCACCCGCAGCGCGCCGCTCCGCCAGGCCTGGCCTTCGTAGCGGTAGGGCGCCGACGGGGGCGGCGTCACGAGCGGGGCGGCTATTGCTCGGTGGTGGTGGGAACCTGGACCACGCGCTTCTCGCGCAGGCGGGCGGCCTTGCCGGCGAGCTGTCTCAGATAGTAAAGCTTCGAGCGCCGGACTCGGCCACGCCGCGCCATCTCGACCCGTTCGATCCGGGGCGAGTGCAGGGGAAACGTCCGCTCCACCCCGACGCCGTAGGATATGCGGCGGACGGTGAACGAGGCCTTCGCCCCTTCACCGCGCTTGCGGATCACCACGCCCTCGAAGACCTGGGTCCGCTCCTTCTCGCCTTCCACGACCTTGACGTGGACGCGCACGGTGTCCCCCGGCTCGAAGCCGTTGCGATCCTTCTTGATCTGCCCCGCTTCTACCAGCCCAATCGCATCCATGACCTCGTCCCTTCTTCCCTTACTCCGGCTTCTCGCCGCGCCGGAAGGCGTCCAGCAGACGGCGGTCTTCGTCATCGAGCCTCGCCCGCTCCAGCAAGTCGGGCCGGCAGCGCCACGTGCGGTACAGCGACTGCGTCCGCCGCCACCGGGCGATGCGAGCATGGTCGCCGGATAGAAGCACCGACGGCACCCGGACGCCCCGGAACTCCTCGGGGCGTGTGTACTGCGGGGGCTCCAGCAACCCCCCGGCGAACGATTCTCGCTCGGCGGCGGCCTCGCCACCGAGGACACCGGGCCGGAGCCGGATGACGGCATCGGCAACCACCAGCGCCGGCAACTCGCCCCCCGTCAGCACGTAGTCGCCGATCGACACCGCGTCGTCGACCAGCAGGTCATTCACGCGCTCGTCGACCCCCTCGTACCGCCCGCATAACAAGATAAGGTGCCTCGCCTCGGACAACTCCCACGCCATCTGCTGTGTGAGCAGCCGGCCGCGCGGGTCCATCAGGATCACCCGGGCCGTCGGGGTCCGGAGCGCCTCGACGGCGGCGAAGAGGGGCTCGGGCTTGAGCACCATGCCACCACCGCCGCCGAACGGGGCATCGTCGGTCGGCCGGTGCTTGCCCTCCGCGTAGTCTCGGAGATTCACCACCCGAATGTCAACGAGTCCGCGCTGGCGGGCGCGCCCGATCATCGACTGGGCCAGGGCCGGCTCCACCATGCCGGGGAAGAGGGTGACGATGTCGATCCGCATGTCCGGTGTCTAGAGGTCCAGAAGCCCCTCGGGAGGCCGGATCACCACCCGCCGGGCGGCCAGATCGACGTCGATGACGATGGCCGGGACGGCAGGAATTAGCCGCTCGCGCCCCCCGGCGTCCACCACCCAGAGGTCGTGGCCCGGCGACGGCTCGACCCGTACGACGTGGCCCACCTCCTCACCTGCCTCCGTCAGCACTCGACACCCCTCCAGCTGCCAGGGATAGAAGCGGCCAGGCCCGGGCGGCAGCGCCTCTGACGCCGGGATCGCGATCAGGCGGCCGACCAGCGCCCGGACCGCCTCCGGCGAGTCGTACCCGGCTAGCGAGAGCAGCACGGCGTCCCCCTGCCGGCGGGACGCGGTGACGCGACAGGATTGCCGCTCGTCCCGTGTGGGCTCCCACACCACGCAGGCCCGGAGACGCTCGAACCGCCGCGGATCGTCCGTGAGCGGCGTCACCCGGATTTCTCCCCGGAGGCCGTGCGCGCGCACGATCTCACCGATCGCCACCAACTGCGAGGCTACGCCTCCCTGACCCTCTGCATCAGGCGCTTCACCGTGTTCGACGGCTGGGCGCCCTTGGAAATCCACGCCTGGGCCCGGGCCCGGTCGATCTTCACCGTCGGTGGGTCCGACAGGGGGTTGTAGTGTCCGATGATCTCGATGAACCGCCCGTCGCGCGGTGAGCGCGAGTCGGTCACGACGACGCGGTACGTTGGCCGCTTCGTGGTCCCGGTACGTCTCAGTCTGATGGAAACCGACACCTCGTCACCCCCTCAGTGTGGGAAAGCCCGGGAGCTTCATGCCGGGCGCCTTGCCCGGCATACCTTTGAGCTGTTTCATCATCCGGCGCAGCTCTCCGAACTGCTTGAGCAGCCGGTTGACGTCCTGCACGGTCGTCCCGCTCCCCCGGGCGATGCGCTGGCGACGGCTCCCGTTGATGATCTCGGGATGACGGCGCTCGGCCGGGGTCATCGAGCCGATGATGGCGTCGAAGCGGGCCAGGTCGGCCTGCTCGGCATCCATCCCCTGGGGGGCGCCCCGCAGCTTCTTGCCGAAGGGCAGCATCGTCAGAATTTGGTCCAGCGAGCCGAGCTGCTGGACCTGTTTGAGCTGCTGGCGGAAGTCCTCGAGCGTGAACGCGTCCTCGCGGAGCTTGCGCACCAGGCTTTCCGCGGTCTTCTGGTCCACCGCCTCCTGGGCCTTTTCCACCAGCGACAGCACGTCGCCCATGCCCAGGATCCGGGAGGCGACCCGGTCGGGATGGAACGGCTCCAGGGCATCGGCCTTCTCGCCGACGCCGACGAAGGCGATGGGCCGGCCGATGACGTGCCGCACGCTGAGGGCGGCGCCGCCCCGGGAGTCGCCGTCCATCTTCGTCAGGACCACCGCGTCGATCCCTACCGCCTGGTTGAACCGATCGGCCACGGTCACGGCATCCTGCCCGGTCATGGCGTCGACTACGAGGAGCACGTGGTGCGGCTTCACGGCGGCCCGAATGGCCCGCAGCTCGTCCAGCATCGCCTCGTCGATGTGCAATCGGCCGGCGGTGTCCAGGATGAGCGGGGTGAGCCCTCGCGCCGCCGCCTCCTCTCGCGCCGTCTGGCAAATCTCGAGGGGCGACTGCCCCGTTGCCCCGACCACGGGCACCCCGACCTGCTGGCCGAGCGTGCGCAGCTGATCGATGGCCGCGGGCCGGTAGATGTCGGCGGCGGCCAGGAGCGGGTGTTGCCCCTGCCTGGCGTAGAGACGGGCGAGCTTGGCGGCCGTTGTGGTCTTCCCCGAGCCCTGCAGCCCCATCACCATGATGATGGTCGGGGGGTGAGGCGCGGCAGCCAGGCGGTGGCCGCTGCCGCCGAGGAGCTCGACGAGCTCGTCGTGGACGATCTTGACCACCTGCTGGGCCGGCGTGAGCGACGTGAGAACGTCCTGGCCGACGGCGCGCGCCTTGACCCGCTCGATGAAGCCACGCACGACCTTGAAGTTGACGTCCGCCTCGAGAAGGGCCAGCCGGACTTCCCGGAGGGCTTCCTGGATGTTGTCCTCGGTCAGTCGGCCTCGACCACCCAGGCCTTCCAGGACACTTTGCAGGCGCGTGCTCAGCGAGTCAAACATGGGAACACTAAACTCTACGGAAAGACGTGAGGAATTTCAACTACACGGCGCTGGCAGCGCTCCGCATCGCCTTGATGACCTCGGCCGGATGGGGCGCCCCGAAGATCGCCGAGCCGGCAACGAGCACGCTGGCCCCGTGCGCGGCCAGAGGGCCGGCGTGCTCGACCTTCACGCCGCCGTCCACCGACACCTCCACCGGGCGGGAGCCCAGGAGCGTGCGAACCTGACGAATCTTGGGATAGGCGGCGGGGATGAAGCGCTGGCCGCCGAACCCGGGGTTCACCGACATGACGAGGACGAGGGCGAGATCGTCGAGCACGTGTTCCAGAGCAGTGGGAGGCGTGGAGGGGTTGAGAGCCACCCCCGGCTGAGCCCCCAGCTCGCGGATCTGGGCCAGGAGCCGCTGCAGGTGAGGGGTAGCTTCGGCGTGCACCGTGACCATCTCGGCTCCCGCGCGCACGAAGTCCCCGACGTAGCGCTCGGGCTCGACGATCATCAGGTGCACATCGAGGGGCAGTCGGGTGCGCTTGCGGATCGCCTCCACCACGATTGGCCCCACCGTGATGTTGGGGACGAACCGACCATCCATCACGTCGACGTGGAGCTGATCGGCGCCGCCCGCCTCGACGCGGGCGATGTCCTCGGCCAGGGCGGCGAAGTCCGCGGACAGGATCGAGGGGGCGATCTTCATCGCCTCACACTATACGGCGGAACCTCACCGCCGTGAACCCATCGGTGCCGTGGCGATGGGGCAGGCAGCGCAGCACGCCGTCGACCAGCGGCAGGGGGAAGGTGGCGGGCGGATCGAGCCGGAAGTCGGGGCGCGCCGTCAGCAGCGCCCGGGCCACCTCGTCGTTCTCCTCGGGCTCCAGGGAACAGGTGGCGTAGACGAGCCGTCCGCCGCGCCGCACCATCGTCGCCGCGGCGGCCAGGATCGTCTGCTGGCGGACGGCCGCGGCCACGATGTCGGAGGGCTGGCGCCGCCATTTCACCTCCGGGTTGCGTCGCAGCACACCCAGGTTCGAGCAGGGGGCATCGACGAGGACCGCGTCGCAAGCGTCAGCGAAGCGGGGGGCCAGCGACTCCGCCGTTCCTGGGCTTCGCTCCACGATCGTCACACCCAGACGAGCGACGGCGGCCATGACCAGATCCAGTCGCCGTGGCTGGGGATCGAAGGCCAGGACCCGGCCGCGGTTGCCCATGAGCTGCGCGAGCTGGGTCGTCTTCGTACCCGGTGCCGCGCACACGTCGGCGACGGTCTCCCCCGCCGCGGGCTCGAGCAGATGGGTCACGAGCATCGAGCCTTCGTCCTGAACGACGAAGGCGCCCTCGGCGAAGGGGCCCCAGCCTCCCGGCGACCCGGCGTGATCGACGATCAGGCCGTCCGGCGCGTACGTGGTGGGCCGGACCCTCAGCCCTTCGTCGCGTCGTAGCCGTTCGGCCAGGGTTTTTCGATCGAGCCGCAGCGTGTTGGCTCGCAGGGTCAGGGGTGGCCGTTCGTTCATCGCCCGCATGAGATCTTCGGCCTCGGCCCCGTAGCGCTCGACCCAGCGCGCAGCCAGCCACGTGGGAAAGGAGCAGCGGATAGCCAGCGCCTCGGTCGGATCGGCGGGCGGCCGCGGCTCCCGCTCCCGTGCGCCCCGGCGGGTGAACGAGCGGAGCACGGCGTTCACGAAGGCCGCCGCGCCGGGCCTGGCCTGGCGGGCCAGGGTCACCGCGTCGTTGACGGCCGCGAAGGCTGGGACGCGCGTGAGGAAGGCGATCTGATAGGCGGTCAGGCGCAACAGGACGAGGGGCCGTGGATCCAGCGAATCGAGCGAGCGTTTGGTGTGCGGAGCGAGGATCCAGTCCAGATACCGCTGCCAGCGCAGCGTGCCGTAGACGAGCTCGGTGGCGAGGGCGCGATCGCGAGCCTGGAGGCGTCGGCGCTCCAGCTCGGCGTCGAGCGCGAGATCGGCAAAGGCGTCTTCCGTGGTGACGCGCTCGAGAACGCGGGCCGCCACCGTCCGGGCCGGCGACGCCCCCCTCACGGCTCGGCCGGCGCGGGTCGGAGCAGGCGGTCGCCGGCGGCGAGGCGCGCCCCGCGGAGGAACTCGGCCCAGGCCAGCGGGCGCCTGTTCTCCCCCTGCACCTCGAGGGGGAGCAGGGCGCCGTCCGCGGTCGGAATCACGAGGTGCCCCTCGTGATGAGCGAGCACGCCCGGTGGGCTCAAGTACCCTGAGCCCACCGCGCGCGCCCGCCAGATCATCAGCCGGCCCGCGCGGCTGGTCGTGACCGCCCCCGGCCACGGATTGCATCCCCGCACGACATTGACCAGCTCTCGGGCCGGTCGATCCCAGTCGAGGTAGCCGTCGCTCTTCTTGAGTCGAGGCGCCGACGTGGCGTCTTCGTTTCGCTGGGGTCGTGGCGTCAGCGTGTTCAGACGCGCCAGCGTTTCGATCAGCAGTGCCGCCCCGATGGGGGCGAGCCGCGTGGCCAGGTCACCCGCGGTGTCCTCGGGCCCGATGGGGACCGGAGGCGATTGCAGCAGGATGGGCCCGGTATCCATGCCTTCGTCCATCTGGAAGGTGGTGATTCCGGTCGTGGCTTCCCCGCGCATGATGGCCCGGGCGATGGGAGCCGCGCCCCGGTAGCGGGGAAGCAGCGAGGCGTGAACGTTGATGGACCCGTGCGGGGCAACCTCCAGCACCGCCCGAGGGAGGATCTGTCCGAAGGCCACGACGACGGCGACGTCGGGGGCGAAGACGGCCAGCCGCTCGGCCCAGCCGGGGTCGCGAAGTCGCGCCGGCTGGACCACGCGCAGTCCGGCAGCCTCGGCGCGCACCTTGACGGCAGGTGGTGTCGATCGCTGGCCCCGATGGGCGGGACGGTCGGGCTGGGTGACCACCGCGACGACCTGGTGGCGGAGGAGCAGGGCCTCCAGCGTCGGGACGGCGAAGTCGGGGGTCCCGAAGAACAGCACCTTCATCGGCGCTGACCGCCGAGGCGTGTCAGAGGGCGAAGGCGTGGTGACGACTGCCCTCGGCGAGACCTTCCTTCTTGATCTTTCGCTTGATCCGGTCGCGGGTCACGGGGTCGAGCCGGTCGATGAAGAGCACGCCGTCGATGTGGTCGATCTCGTGCTGGAGTACCCGGGCCAGCAGGTCTTGCCCCTCGATGGTGACCGGGTGCCCGTCCAGATCGCGAGCCTCGACCCGCACCCAGGCCGCCCGGCTCACGGGCGCGAAGATCCCGGGGATGGACAGACACCCTTCCTCGGCGGTTTGCTCGCCGCGGCGATCCACGATGACCGGGTTCACGAGCGGACGCACCTGGCGGGTCCTGTCGTCGGCGATGACAACGAGCCGCAGCGAGATTCCCACCTGCGGCGCGGCCAGGCCGATCCCCACCTCGTCGTACATGGTCTCGATCATGTCATCGACGACCTTCCGGATCTCAGCGGTGATCTCGCCCACGTCGCTGGCGCGACGCCTGAGCGCGGGATCGCCGTACTTCCGCACCTTCAGAACGGCCATTCGACCGGATCCACCTCGACGTCTATGATACCGCGGCCCCGGGGACCTCGCCCCGCCCGGACCGCCCGGAGCGCGACGTCCAGCTGGTGTGGGAGATCGGGTCCGCCCTTGACCACCACCCGGCGCGCCCGATTGCGTCGGTCACTCGTCGCCGGGTAGATGGTGAGCCCGGGCCCACCGGCCAGCGCCGCCGCCATCGCCTGCGCTGCCTGTTCGGCCGCTGCGAGCCCGGGCCCGCTGGCCGTGATGATGGCCAGTCGCCGGAAGGGTGGGTAACCGAGCTCGGCGCGGAAGCGGAGCTCGGGCGCGTAGAACACGTTCAGCTCCTGCCTGGCCACGGCCTCCAGCGCATAGTGCGTGGGGTTCTGGGACTGGATGATCAGGGCGCCGTCGGGGCGCAGCCGCTCGGCGGCCGCCCAGAGCATGCCGAAGCTCCGCTCGGCGGCGCGGAAATCCGGTATCCCCAGCATCTGGTCCGGCGACACGAAGCCGGCGAGGCCGAGCGAGCCCGGTCCGAACAGGCGCAGGGCGCCTCGGGTACCGATGACGATGTCGGCGTTGAGGGCCGCCTCCCGTTGCGCCTCACCGCGTCGGCCACGCCCGGCCTCGGGATCGTAGCGGGCGATCCGGGCCTGACTGAAGCGCCGGCGCACGGCATGCTCCACTCGCTCCGCGCCCCAACCGAATGGCGTGAGCCGGCGGCCACGGCACGTGGGACACGCCTCGGGAAGCCCCACCCCGGCGGCGCAGAGTCGACAGGCCAGCGTGCGGCCCGCCGGCGAGTACGCCAGCGCGATCGCGCACTCGGCGCACTTGAGGATGGTGCCACACTCGTCACACCCCAGCATGGAGGCGAGCCGGCTGACGCCGAGAAAAGCTCGGCGGCCCGCCGCCAGCGTCTCCCTGATCGCTCGGCTCAGGACCGGCGTGAGCGCCTCGCGCCGCGCGATGCCGCGCGTGTCGGCGATGGTGACCGTGGGCCAGGGAGCCGGCGGTGAGGTGTCGAGCCGGACTCGCCCCACGCTCGCCCGCCACCATACCTCCACGCTCGGCGTGCCAGCGGTGAGGAGCGCCTGTACCCGATCGCGCGCCGCCCGTTCCAGCGCCGCCTCGCGTGTGTGCATGCGGGGATGCCCCGGCGGCTTGTGCCCGATCTCGTGCTCGTCGATCACCACCAGTCGACCGCCCGGCGGCAGCGGGGCCAGCAGCGCTCCCCGGGTCCCCACGGCAAAGGTCGCGGCCCCGCTGGCCAGGGCGGCCCACGCAGCCGTGCGCTCGGCGTCGGACGAGTTCGAGTCCAGGCGGACGGCGTTGCCCAGCTTGGCCAGCCGCTGCGCCCAGCGCGCGACGGCGTCGAGGTCGGGCACCAGGACGAGGGCAGGGGGACCGGACCCGAGGAGCGCGAGGAGCCGAGCCTCGCGTCCGGCCCCGACCAGGACGCTCGGCGTCGGATCCGCCGGGGGCAGGAGCTCAGGACCGGCGGGCCGCGGGCATGGCCGCGATCGGGCGCCGGCCGGCGGCGGCGGTGGCAGCAGCGCCAGACAGGTGGAGCCGAAACTGGCCAGACTCTCCCCGGCGAGCCAGCGGATGAAGTCGAGCTGCGCGGGGCCCAGGACGGATTCAGGGTCGACCGCCCGCAGCAGGGGCTTGAGCTCGGCGCCGGGCGCCTCACGCAATGCCACGACGATTCCGACGCGCGGGGCGCCCTTGAGCGGCGCCAGCACCCGCTGCCCGGGCGCCACCCGGCAATCCTCCGGGACGGCGTATGAGAAGGGATGGTCGAGGGGTGCGTCGAAGGCGACGTCGGCGATCACATCATCGGGACCGGCGCCGGTCGTACTCCCGTTTGGCGAGCTTCAGGTCCTCCCAGGCCATGCGCTTGTACTCCTGGCCGGGGTTCCGGAGGAGAAACGCGGGATGGAACGTGGGGATGAGTACCGCGCCGCCGAACTGGTGCGTGCGGCCCCGGAGCTTGCCGATGGGATCCCGCGTGCGGAGCAGGGTCTGGGCTGCGACGCTGCCCAGCGCGATGACGACCTTCGGCTGGAGCACGGCGAGCTGAGCGGCCAGCACCGGCGCGCAGGCCGCCAGCTCCTCAGGCTCGGGATTCCTGTTTCCGGGGGGCCGGCACTTGACGGCATTTGAAATGTACACTTCGTCGCGCGCGAGCTGGACCGACTCCAGCATCTTGGTGAGGAGCTGACCGGCGCGGCCGACGAAAGGCTTGCCCTGGACGTCCTCGTCGGCCCCCGGTCCCTCACCGATCACGACCAGCTCGGCCCGGGGATTGCCGGCGCCGAAGACGATGGTGGTTCGCCCTTCGCAGAGCTTGCACCGCCGGCAGCCCTGGAGCGCCTGCTCCTGGGCCCGCAGAGACTCCTCGGGACCGAGTAGATAGTCGCCACCCAGTGGCAGGTGGGTGATCCCCATGTTGCGATGGTGCCGGAGCGTCTCGCCGACCGCGTCCAGCGCCTGGGCCAGCGCCGCCCGGGGGTCGTCGAGCATGCGGCTACCGCGGCACGCGGTTGGTCGTTCGGGCGGCGGCGGTTCGGAGCGCCAGGACGTGGCTCAGGATGGCGTCGGCCACCTCCGCTTTGGGCATGCGCGGCAGCGCACGCTCGCCGCCCCAGCGGTCGATGAGGAGCACCTGGTTGTCCTCGGCATCGAAGCCGATGCCCTGCTGGCTCACGTCGTTGGCGACGAGGAGGTCGATCCCCTTGGCGGCGAGCTTCGCCCGGGCGTTCGTCGCCACCTCGTGGGTTTCTGCGGCGAAGCCGACGATGAAGGCGCCCGTCTGTCGGGCCGCCACCTCGGCCAGGATGTCGGGGTTGGGGACCAGCTCCAGGCTCATCTCGAGCTTGCCCTTCATTTTCACGGGCTCGACGCGCCGGGCGCGATAGTCGGCCACGGCCGCCGCCTTGACGACGATGGTGGCGCCCGGCAGGTGCTGCAGGACGGCCTCGCGCATCTCCTCGGCGGTCTGAACGGGCACGAACACGACGCCGGCGGGCGGCGTGAGCGCGGTGGGCCCGGACACCAGCGTGACCACGGCACCCCGGCGGCGAGCCGCGGTGGCCAGGCCGTAACCCATCTTCCCGGAGGAGCGGTTCGAGATGAACCGTACCGGATCGAGGGGCTCCCGGGTCGGCCCAGCCGTCACCAGCACATGATCGCCGGCCAGATCTCGCTGGGGATGCAGTAGCCCCAGGAGGGCCTCGACGATGTGGTCGACCTCGGGGAGGCGGCCCTTGCCGCTGAGTCCGGAGGCGAGCTCGCCCGCGTCGGGCTCGAGTATGGTGACCCCGCGCTCGCGCAGCCGCGCCACGTTGGCTGCCACCGCCGGATGCTCCCACATCGCCCCGTCCATGGCCGGCGCCATCAGCACCGGACAGCGGGCGGCCAGCAACAGCGTCGTGAGGAAATCGTCGGCCAATCCCCCGGCCGCCTTGGCCAGGAGGTTCGCGGTAGCCGGGGCGACCACGAGGGCGTCGGCCCGTTCGGCGAGCGCGATGTGCTCCACGGCCTCATCGCTCTGGGGGTCGAAGAGATCGCTGAGGACGGGCCGTGCCGACAGCGTGCGGAAGGTCAGCGGACCCACGAACGCCCGGGCGTGCTCGGTCATGCACACCGTGACCCGGGCGCCGAGCCGCCCCAGCTCTCGCAGCAGGTAGACCGCCTTGTAGGCGGCGATCGAGCCGCTGACCCCGAGGATCAGCTCCTTGCCGGCGAGCGTCATCAGGTCTTGCTCTCGCCCTCGTCCTTCATGCGGTACTCGACCTTCGCCTGCGAGATCTCCTCCAGCGCTGTGCTGGTGGGTTTCTTGTATCTCGTCTCCACCCGCGCGGGAGCGCCCCGATTGATCTGCCGCGCCCGCTTGGCGGAGAGCACGACCAGGAGATAACGGTTGGAGACTTTGTTCAGTGCGTTCTCCAGAGAGGGAAAGGCCATGGTCAACGGTCCTCCATGCGGGTCAGGGTCACGTCGGGCAGTGTCAGGGCCAGCCGGTTGGTGCGCGAGCGCTCGGCCACGATGATGGCGGTGAGCTGCTCCACGGCGTCCTTGACATCGCGATTCACAATCAGATAGTCGTACTGGCGCCACATCGTGACTTCCTCGCGGGCGCGGTTCAGCCGCCGGGTGATCTCGCCGGCCGCATCGGAGCGACGCTCGCGCAACCGCTGCTCGAGCTCGGCCATCGAGGGGGCCATGATGAATACCAGCACCGCCTCCTGGTAGCGACGCCGCAGCTGGGCCGCGCCCTGGGTGTCGATGTCGAGCAGGACATCGCGTCCGTCTCCCAGCGCGGTCTCCAGGACGCTCGCGCGGGTGCCGTAGAGGTTGCCGTGCACGCTGGCCCACTCGGCGAACTCCCCCTGTTCCCTGAGCTTCGCGAACGTGGCCTCGCTGACAAAATGAAAGTCGGTGCCAGCGATCTCGCCGGGCCGGGGGGGGCGCGTGGTATACGACACCGAGTAGGCGAGGTCGGGCAGGAGGTGGCGGGCTTCCCGGCACAGCGTTGTCTTGCCCGCCCCCGAGGGCGCCGACACCACGAAGAGCACGCCCCGGCGCTGGATCACCCTGCCCACCGGTCATTCAAGATTTTGCACCTGCTCGCGCATTTTCTCCAGGAGCCCCTTGGCGGCGAGCGCGGCCTGGGACAGCTCGAGATCGTCGGCCTTGGCGGCCAGCGTGTTGACCTCGCGGTTCATCTCCTGGAGCAGGAAGTCGAGCCCGCGCCCCACCGGACCGCCCTTGTCGAGCGCCAGCGCGAACTCGTCCAGGTGCACGCGCAAACGTGCGATCTCCTCCGTCACGTCGGTCTTCTGGGCCCACACGGCGACCTCGGTGACGATCCGGGCCTCGTCGAGGGGAACGTCGCCCAGCAGAGTCCGCAGCCGCTCGCGCAGCCGCTCCCCGCGGCGGGCCGCGGCGAGCGGAGCCCGCGCCGCCATCGTCGTCACGCGACCCCCGAGCTCGGCCAGCAGCGCCCGCAGCTCGGCGGTCAGGGCCGCTCCTTCGGCCGCGCGCCGGGTCAGGAGCGCATCGAGCGCCTCACCCACGCCCCGGGCGAGCAGGGACCACAGGCGCTCGGGATCGGGCGCGGCGGCCTCCCGCAGCTCCACCACACCCGGACGCTCGAGGATCCAGCGGAGCAGCCCCTGATCGTCGAGACCCAGGCGTTCGGCGAGGCTCCGCGCCTCATCATGGTAACGACGGGCCAACGCCGCGTTGATCCGCACGTCCTGCGCCGGCACACCGGCGATCGGCGCCAGCTGCGCGATGACGTCGATACGACCGCGCTCGAGCCGGGCCTGGATGAGACGCCGAACTTCGAGCTCGAGCCCGGCCAGCCCTGCGGGCAGCCTCAGCGCGATGTCGAGGTGACGGTGGTTGACGGAGCGTGCCTCAACGGTGATGACGCAGGAGCCATCGCTGGCTTCGGCCCGACCGAACCCGGTCATGCTACGGATCATCAGAAGGTCTCCGACGCGGGGGACGGAGCCGGATTCATCAGAGGATGATAGGCGGAATTTGCTTGAAGTGTCAATGTGTTGCGAATTGACACGGCGCGCGGCGGCGGCGTACACTCCCCCACCCCGAGGGAAGAGGCGTGACCCGGGTCGCCGTCGGCGCTCTCGTCGTCATCCTGCTGGCGGCCGCCGCCACCGTGGCGGTGGCCCGGATGCGGGGCACGTCGGGCTCGCGGGCCTCGATCCTCCTGTCCGTTGTCGCCCACTGGTTGGCGGCCTATGCGCTCTGGACCCTGGCCGGCGCGCTCGGCCTTCATTGGGGCCTGCTGCACACGTACGATGCGTCCTGGTTCTGGGTGCTGGCCTTGACCCTGGGGTTCTGGCAGTACCGCACGCGAGCGGGGAGCGGTCCCGAGCCCGCGCTGGCCATTTTCGTGGGCGGGCAGCTCGCCTGGTTCCTGATCGTCGGCGCCCAGAACGGCCTGTTCACGCCGTGAGGCCCGGGCGCACCCCGGGCAGGAGGAACGCGATGGAAGTCGTGGATGTGCACGCCCACCGCGGGCCGTTCTTCCGCGTGTTGCAGGAGACCGAGCGCAGCCAGAGCGCCGTCATGACCATCGCGCCCGGCGCCGATGCCGGCCCGGAGGAGCATCACCAGGGCGACCAGATCATCTACGTGATCGAGGGTGAAGCGGTGGTGCGGCTCGGCGCGGCCGAGCGCTCGATCGGGCCGGGCTCGCTGGTCACGATCCCGGCCGGGCAACCCCATCACGTGCGCAATCGGGGCCGGTCACCGCTGTTCTTCCTCACGGTGTACACCCCGCCCGAGTATTGAGGCGGCTCTCTGGCCCGCGTGCTCCCTCATTTGCCCTACGGCGGCGGCCTTGTCGCCGCCCCGGACTTCGGTATTAGATGGGGGGGTGGGCGATGCCCGGGACGGCGTCAGGCGGCTGGAGAGCACCCTGGGGCGGTGCATCCTCGGCAAACCCGAGGTTGTCCGGCTCGCCGTCGTCGGACTCCTGGCTCGGGGCCACGTCCTCATCGAGGATGCGCCCGGTGTCGGCAAGACCACGCTGGCGGCCGCGCTGGCCCGCTCCATCGGCGGTCGCTTCCAGCGCATCCAGTTCACCTCCGACATGCTGCCCTCCGACATCCTCGGCGTCAGCGTCTGGCAACCCGACCGCGGCCAGTTTCTGTTCAAGCCCGGGCCGGTCTTCGCCAACGTCGTTCTGGCCGACGAGATCAACCGCACCACGCCGAAGACCCAGTCGAGCCTCCTCGAGGCCATGAACGAGTCGCAGGTCTCGATCGATCACGCCACCCACCCGCTGCCCCGGCCCTTCATGGTGCTGGCGACCCAGAATCCGCACGAGTACGAGGGCACCTATCCGCTGCCGGAATCCCAGCTCGACCGCTTCCTGCTGCGCATCCGCATCGGCTATCCCGAAGCCGCCGACGAGAAGGCGATCCTGCGCGGCCAGGCGGCGCCGCCCGAGATGGTGGAGCCGGTGCTGAGCGGACAGGAGGTCGCGTCTCTGCAGGGCCAGACGGAGCAGGTGGAGATCGACGAGTCGGTGCTCGACTACCTGATGGCGCTGGTCGCCGCCACGCGATCGTCGGCCCTGCTCACGCTGGGGGTGAGCCCGCGTGGATCCCGGGCCCTGCTGCGGGCGGCGCAGGCCTCCGCGCTCGCCGACGGGCGTGACTACGTGATCCCCGACGACGTCAAGCGGCTGGCCATCCCCGTGCTGGCGCACCGGGTGCTGCCGCGCGCCGGCGCCGTCGACGGCGACGCCGCGATTCGGACCATCGCCGAGGAGGTCGCCGTCCCGCGGTGACGCAGGCGCTCTGGTGGCCGCCGCGGTTCATCCGGCCTCACCGGGCGATCCATCCTACCCGCGAGGGCTGGTGGTGCCTGCTGGCCGCGGTGGGTCTGGGCCTCACCGCGGTGAACAGCGGGAACAACCTCCTCTACCTCCTCGAGTCCATGCTCCTGGGGTTGGTGATCGTCTCGGGCATCCTCTCCGAGTACTCGATGCGCCGCCTCCGCCTCTCCCCCGTCCTGCCCGAGGACGTCTTCGCCGGCCGCCCCGCCGTGGTGGGCGCCCGCATCCTCAATACCAAGCGTCGCGTGCCGGCGCGTTCCATCACGCTGGAAACGGTTGGCACCGAGCGCACGATCTCGGTGCCCCGGCTCGCTCCCGGGGCGGAACGGCTGGTGACGTGGGAGCACACCTTCGTGGCCCGCGGTCGGCAGCGTCTTCCCGGTGTGCGGGTGGCCACGCGCTTTCCCTTCGGGCTTTTCGTCAAGGCCGGTCCGGTCGAACTGGACACCGAGGTGCTCGTCTTTCCTGCGGTGACGCCGGTCACCGGCGAGCGTCCGGGCCCGGCCACGGGTGATGGGGTGTCGGCGGCGCGCCGGCGCGGCCGGGGCTCCGACCTGCACAATCTCCGCGAATATCGCGACGGCGATGATCCGCGGCTCATCCACTGGCGCGTGAGCGCCAAGACGGGCGCGACGATGGTTCGGGAGCTCGCGGCCGATACCACCGACGACGTGTGCGTGCTGCTGCGAGGACGGGGACTGGCCTCCCCGCGGCTGGAGAGCGGGTTGAGCCGGGCTGCGTCGCTGGCCGTTCACTTCCTCAGGGCCGGCGCGGCCGTGTCCCTGACGGGCCCCGGTGTCCGCGTGCCCCCCGGGCGCGGGCGTGAGCAGGCCCGCCGCGTCCTGACCGCGCTGGCCCTCTACGCGCCCGCCGCGACGCCGGACACCGCGAGCGTGAGCGGCTTCGACGCCGAGCCGGCTGGACGCGTGGTGACCGTGGACCTCGACTGACGTGGCCGCCGAGCAGGCGCTCCGACTCGCGGCGTACGTCGTGGTGGCGGTGGGCATCACCTCCCTCGGCGTCGCCGACCTCATCGGCACCGTGGAGATGGCGCTGGCCGGCGTGGTCCTGGTGGCCGGCGGCTGGGTGCGCGACCGGATCGCGCGGGCCTCCACGCTGGACCCGGTGCTCACCGCGGCCGTGGCCGCGTTCGCCGTGGTGGACGTGCTCTACCTGGCCGCCCGGGTGTTCGACGCGCTGGTACGCTTCCTGGTGCTTCTGGTACTCCTGCGTCTCCTCACGGCCCGGAACTCCCGGGAGTGCCGCGACGCCGGGCTCCTGGCGTTCTTCATGCCGGTGGCGTCGGCGGCGGTATCGCTCGGCGTGTGGTTCTCGTTCGTCTTCGTGGGCTTCCTCGTGGCCGGCACCATGTTGCTGGTCCTCGGCCACGAGCTGGCCGAGGCCGAGCGAAGCGGCGGCCCGGCCGCGGCGCGGGCCCTGCCGGCCGGCCGGGGCATGCTGACTCTCGGTCTGGCCGCCGCGGGGGGCTCGCTGCTCGTCACCCTGGCCCTGTTCTTCGTCATCCCCCGCATTGGGGAGGCGACGCTGGCGCTGACCGCCCCCAGCCGTCGGATGATCGTGGGCTTCAGCGATCGCGTGGAGCTCGGCGCCATCGGCGAGCTCGAGACGGACAGCAGCGTGGCCATGCGGATTCGTGTCGGCGACGTGAGCCTCACGCCCCACCTCATCAACGAGCTGCGGTGGCGCGGCGTGGTGCTCGACTATTTCGACGGCCACGCCTGGACGATCGCCCGGCGCCGCCGCGCGCCCCTGGGCCGTGCCGCGCTCAGCGAGGCGGAGGGGCGCGGGGTGCCGGGCGCCGGCTTGCTCCTGACCCAGGAAGTGTTCCTGGAGCCCATCGGGACCGACACACTCTTCGCCGCCCCCCGCGTGCTGCGGGCACGTGTGCCCGTGGGTACCGCGCTCGTCGACGACATGGGGGCGCTTTCGATGTCGCACGCGGCCAGCCGCCTGGAATACACGGTGGAATCGATCGTGGGTGGGCGGGCTCTGGAGCGACTGAGCCCGACCGCGCACACGCGTTTCCTACAATTGCCACCGGTGGCCCCGCGGATCGCGACCCTGGCTCAGGAGGTGACCGCAAGCAGCGTGGGACCGGCGGCCGCGGCCCAGGCCCTGACCGAGTACCTCCGGCGCGACTTCAAATACACGCTCAGCCTCGAGCGCACGACCACGCTTCCACCCCTCGAGGAGTTCCTGTTCGCGCGCCGGGCCGGCAACTGTGAGTACTTCGCCTCGGCGCTGGCCGTGATGCTCCGCTCGCTCGGCATTCCCGCGCGGGTCGTGACGGGCTTTCAGCGCGGGGAGTGGAATCCCTACGGCGAATATTTCCTGGTGCGCATGTCCGACGCCCACGCGTGGGTGGAGGCCTACATCGCCGGGTCGGGCTGGCTCACCCTCGATCCCTCCCCCCGTGACGAGAGCGTCACCGCGGCGTGGGCAGGGGCCAGCCTCTTCCTGGACGCGCTCCGACTGCGCTGGCACCGCTACATCGAGAACTGGAGCAGTCATGACCAGCTCGCCGCCGCCGCGACGGTGCGCCAGGCCGCGGGGGCGTGGCGGAACTGGCGGGAGCACTGGCCACGGTGGCCGCAGCTGTGGCCCTGGGCCGCGCTCGCCGCGATGGCGGTCGTGCTCACGTGGTCGCTTCGGCGCCGCGGGTGGTCGCCACGCTCGCGGGACCGCCGCGCCCCCCACTTCTACCGGCGGGCGCTGCGTACGCTCTCCCGGCACGGGTTGCGGCCGCACCTTGGCGAGACCGCCCGCGAGTTCGCCGGGCGCGTCGGCGACGCCACCCCGGCCCACGCCCCCGGCTTTGCCCGGATCACCGCCGCCTATGAGGCCGTCCGCTTCGGTGCCCGCCGGCTCCCGTCCGCCGAGCTGGCCGAGATCGAAGGGTGCGTGCGGGCGCTCGCCCGGTAATTCAAACGACCTAATTCCGGTCGCCGTCCGCCGTCACCTGTTGTTGGTCTCCCGAGCCATCGGCTATAAGTGAAGGGTGACAGTGCACTCGCTCCTCTCCCGCATCGGCCACGTGCTCAAGCAGCCGCTCTCCCGTGTGCAAGCGGTGATCGGCATCGCCGCCGGCCTCATCTCGATCAGCGGCGCCGTGTACTCCTCGATGCACGCGACGAACCCGCCACTGGCGCAGGGGGAGGTCGTGGCCATCGTCCACCAGGCGCGTTCGCTCAAACCCGTGCCCGGGGCTGTCGTGGAGGTCTACACACCCCGGGACGCCCTCGTCACTACGCTCAGCGCCCGGGAGGAGGGTCGGGTTCGCCACGCGCTCCGGGAAGGCGACTACAAGCTGCGCGTGTTCCACCCGCGTTACGGCGTCGAGGTTCGTCAAGTACAGGTGCAGGCACGACATGTCTCCGAGATCCGCATCGGCCTGATGCCCCGGGCCCTGGCGCCGCCGGTCCCCCGGCCGGCCTCGGCGCCGGTGCCGACGGCCGCAGCCGACGAGGGTGTCGTCAAGCAGTTCCTTCGCAAGCTCGGGTTCGACTAGCCTGACGTCTGGGGCTGCGCGAGTCACATCGAGCCGGCGGGCTCAAGCTTCTTCAGCAGGCGGCGTGTGCCGCGGTGATTACGATCGCGGCAGGTGCTAGCTCCGGCTTCCCGGCTTCACCGCCTGGCTGCCGGTCCGACACAGGGGACAGGACTCCGGCGGCCAGGTGCTGGCGGTTACGCGCGCCAGCGCGACGTGGGGGACGGCGAACTGCGCAGTGCCTCCGCTCCGGTCGATCAGCATGCCGACACCCACGACGACGCCACCGTGCGCGCCGACGCACTCGATGACCTCGCGGGTGGAGCCGCCGGTGGTGACGACGTCCTCGACGACGAGGCTACGTTCGCCCGGGCTCAGGGTGAAGCCCCGGCGCAGGCTCATGACCCTGTTGTCGCGCTCGGTGAACAGGGCACGGGTCCCCAGCGCGCGAGCGACTTCGTATGCCACCAGGATGCCTCCGATGGCGGGAGCCAGCACCACGCCCGCGCCGGCGTCCCGGAACGGCGCGGCCAGGGCCTGCCCGAGCGCGGCGGCAAATTCCGGGTGCTGCAGGACGAGCGCAGACTGCAGATAGACGTCCGAATGCAGCCCGGACGTCAGGCGGAAGTGGCCGCGCAGGAGGGCGCCGGTCTTCTCGTAAAGGGCGAGCGTCTCGCGTTCCGTCATACCCCTGCGCACTCTTCAAGGATTGCCCGGGCGGCGGCTACGGGGTCCGGCGCGCCGGTGATCGGGCGGCCTACCACGAGGTAGTCGGCGCCGGCGCGAATGGCCGCCGCCGGCGTAGCTGTTCTCACCTGATCGTCACTGGTCTGGGGGGCCCCGAGATGGCCCCCCAGACCCCCCACCTCGCGCGGCGGCGCGACACCGCCCCCCAGACCCCCCACCTCGCGCGGCGGCGCGACACCGGCCCCCAGCCCCCCCACCTCGCGCGGCGGCCCGACACCGGCCCCCGAACCGCGAATGCCCGGCGTCACGATCAGCCAGTCCCTGCCGAGGTTGAGCCGGAGCAGTCCGATCTCGCGCGGCGACGCGACGCATCCGTCCAGCCCTGCCTGACGGCAGAGCCGCGCCAGGTGCAGCACGTGCGCGGGCACCGTACTGGTCACGCCCAGCTCGACCTCGAGGGCCCGGCGGTCCAGGCTGGTGAGCACGGTGACGCCCAGGCAGAGCGGGCGCTTGGTCCCGAATTCCTGGGCAGCCCGGGCTGCCGCCTCAGCGGCCGCGCGCATCATACCGAGGCCGCCGCCGGCGTGAACGTTCAGCATGAAGACGCCCAGGCGCGTGGCCTCGCGCACTGCGCCCGCCACGGTATTGGGAATGTCGTGGAACTTGAGATCGAGGAAGACGCGATACCCGCGCTTGCGGGCTGCCTCGATCGCCGCCGGCCCCGCGGCGGTGAAGAGCTGGTTGCCGATCTTGCAGCCACTCAGAACGCCGTGCAGCCGCTCGAGGAGCGTGGTGGCGGCGGCCAGGCTTTCCACGTCGAGCGCCACCAGCACCCGCTCGGCGGGATCGAGGAGGCGCGGGCTCATCGCGGACGCGTCCCCGCGTGATATTCCTGCAGGCTGCGGACCTCGATCTCCCCCTTGAGCATCGCCTCGATGGCGCCGATGGCGGCCTGGATCCCGTCCACCGTCAGATGGTAGGGGATCTGCTGGCTCACCGCTGTGCGGCGAATGGCCGCCGAGTCCTTGCGCGCGCGGCCGTCCTCGGGCGTGTTGAACACCAGGGCGATCTCGCCCCGCTTCATGAGGTCGATCACGTTCGGGCGGTAGACGTCGACGATTTTGTGGACCAGCTCGACCGTCATGCCGTGGCGCTCCAGGATCCGCCCGGTGCCCGCGGTGGCGACCAGCCCGAATCCCAGCTCGGCCAGGCGCCGGGCCAGCGTGGCGACCAGCCGCTTGTCGCGGTTCTTGACGCTGACGAAGACCTTGCCCGACGTCGGCAGCGCCGAGCCGGCCGCCACCTGAGATTTGAGATAGGCCTTGCGAAAGTCGCCGTCGAGGCCCATCACCTCACCGGTCGATTTCATCTCCGGCCCCAGGACAGCGTCCACCCCGGGGAACTTGATGAAGGGGAACACCGATTCCTTGACGGAGATGTGACCAGGCTCCCGCTCTTCCACCCACGCGATGTCGGCGATGGAGTGCCCGAGCAGGGCGCGGGTGGCAACCTTGGCCAGCGGCACGCCGATGGCCTTGGAGACGAAGGGCACCGTGCGGGAGGCCCGGGGGTTGACCTCCAGGACGAAGATCACGTCGTTCCGGACGGCGAACTGGACGTTGATGAGGCCAACGACGCCGAGAGCCCTGGCCAGGGCCTTGGTCTGGGCCCGCAGGGCCCGCACCTGGTCCTCACCCAGCGAATAGGGCGGCAGCGCGCAGGCGGCGTCGCCGGAGTGGATGCCTGCCTTCTCGATGTGCTCCATGACGCCACCGACCACCACCCAGTCGCCGTCGGCGACGGCGTCCACGTCAATCTCGATGGCGTCCTCGAGGAATTTGTCGACGAGGATCGGATGCTCGGGGCTGACGCGGGCGGCCTGGGCCACGTAGTGGTGCAGGTCCTCGTCGTCATGGACGATCTGCATGGCGCGCCCGCCCAGGACGTAGGAAGGGCGGACCAGCACGGGATACCCGATCTGAGCGGCGATGGCCTGGGCCTCGGGCAGCGAGCGCGCGGTGGCGCCGGCGGCCTGGGCGAGTCCCAGCTCGGTCAGCAGGCTGCTGAAGCGCTGGCGATCTTCGGCCCGGTCGATGGCATCCGGCGAGGTGCCGAGGATGGGTACGCCCGCCTGTTGCAGGGGAACGGCCAGCTTGAGCGGGGTCTGGCCGCCGAACTGGACGATGACACCCTGCGGACGCTCCTTGTCCACGACGTTGAGGACGTCTTCCAGCGTGAGCGGCTCGAAGTACAGTCGATCGGAGGTGTCGTAGTCGGTAGAGACGGTCTCGGGATTGCAGTTCACCATGATGGCTTCCACGCCGAGCTCACGGAGGGCGAAGGCGGCGTGGACGCAGCAGTAGTCGAACTCGATCCCCTGGCCGATGCGGTTGGGACCGGAGCCGAGGATGATGACCTTGGGACGGTCGGTGGGTGGTGCCTCGTCCTCGTCCTCGTAGGTGGAGTAGAGATAGGGCGTGTAAGCCTGGAACTCGGCGGCGCAGGTATCGACCGTCTTGAAGGTGGCCACGATGCCATGGCGCTGGCGCAGGGCACGGACCTCGGCTTCCGTGCTGTGACAGAGCCGCGCGATGCGCTGGTCGGCGAATCCCAGCTGCTTGGCCCGGCGCAACACCGCCGGCTCGGCGAGGGCGCGCTCGGCGATCGCCGATTCCCAGGTCACGATTTCCCGCATATTCTCCAGGAACCAGGGATCGATCTGGGTCAGCCGCTGGATCTCCGCCGTCCCCAGGCCCGCGCGATAGGCGTCGCCGATGGCGAACATGCGGTCGGGCGTGGCCACGCTCAGGAGCCGGCGCAGCTCGTCCTCGCTCGCCGGTCGGTCCAGGGTGAGCCCCCAGCGGTCCTGCTCGAGGGAGCGGATGGCCTTCTGCAGGGCCTCCTTGAAGGTGCGCCCGATGGCCATGGCCTCACCCACCGACTTCATCTGGGTGGTCAGGGTGGGGTCGGCCTCGGGGAACTTCTCGAAGGCCCAGCGGGGGAACTTCACCACGCAATAATCCAGGACGGGCTCGAAGGAGGCCGGCGTCTCCCGGGTGATGTCGTTGCGGAGCTCGTCGAGCGTGTAGCCGACGGCGAGCTTGGCGGCGATCTTGGCGATGGGGAAGCCGGTGGCCTTGGAGGCCAGGGCCGAGGAGCGGGACACTCGAGGATTCATCTCGATGACGACCAGACGGCCGTCCGTCGGATTGACGGCGAACTGGATGTTGGAGCCGCCGGTCTCGACGCCGATCTCGCGGATGATGGCGATGGCGGCATCGCGCATGACCTGGTATTCCTTGTCGGTCAGGGTCTGGGCCGGCGCGACCGTGACGGAATCGCCGGTGTGGATCCCCATGGGATCGACGTTCTCGATCGAACAGATGATGACGACGTTGTCGGCCAGGTCGCGCATCACCTCGAGCTCGAACTCCTTCCAGCCGATCACCGACTCTTCGACCAGCACCGCCCCGACCGGCGAAAGCTGCAGCCCCCAGCGCAACGCGTCCTCCAGCTCCTCGGGGTTGTAGGCGATGGATCCGCCGCTGCCCCCCAGCGTGAAGGAGGGGCGAATGATCACGGGGTAACCGATCTGGCGGACCACCTCGCGGGCCTCGTGAAGGGAGCGGACCTGTCGGGAGCGGGGCAGGGCCAGGCCGATGCGCTGCATGGCCTGCTTGAACAGGTCGCGGTCCTCGGCCTTGCGAATGGCCTCGAGCGTGGCGCCGATGAGCTCGACGCCGAAGCGGGCCAGCGTGCCGTCCTCGGCGAGGGCCACGGCGAGGTTGAGGCCGGTCTGGCCGCCCAGGGTGGGCAGCAAGGCCTGGGGACGCTCGCGCGCGATGATCTTGGCGACGACCTCGGGGGTGAGGGGCTCGAGGTAGGTGCGGTCGGCCATCTCCGGGTCGGTCATGATGGTGGCGGGATTGGAATTGACCAGCACCACCTCGAAGCCTTCCTCGCGCAGAGCTTTGCAGGCCTGGGTGCCGGAGTAATCGAACTCGCAGGCCTGACCGATCACGATCGGGCCGGAGCCGATCAAGAGAATCTTGCGGAGATCCGCTCGCCTGGGCACTACTCCTCGACCAGTCCGTACACGATGGAAACCTCCGGCACGGCCTCTTCACGGCGGTAGAGGACATCATCGAGGCGTCCGTTGCCGGTAAAGACGACCTCGCCATTGCCCCAGAGCTGCTCCCCGAACACGCTCATGCGCTTCTCCACCCGCTGGCGGATGGCGTGGGACTCCAGGGCGGTCTCGCTCCTCGTGGTGAAGGACGCCCACTCGGGCTTCTGCCCCGTTCCCTCCGTTTTCCGGTAGGAGATGAGGTACAGCGGCATAGGGAAACTCAGCCTCCCTTCTGAACCATCAGGTCGGCAAAGCGGTGGAAGAGGTGGTTGGCATCGTGCGGTCCCGGCGACGCCTCCGGGTGGTATTGCACGGAGAACGCCGGCCAGTCGCGGTGACGCAGCCCCTCACAGGTCGTGTCGTTGAGGTTGACATGGGTGGCCAGCCACCCCGCGCGCTCCACCGAGGCCGGCTCCACGGCGAAGCCATGGTTCTGCGCGGTGATCTCGACGCGGCCGGTGGCCAGATCCTTGACCGGGTGGTTCGCTCCGTGATGGCCGAAGGGCAGCTTGTAGGTCCGTCCCCCGGCGGCCAGCCCGAGGATCTGATGCCCCAGGCAGATGCCGAAGATCGGCACCCGGCCGAGCAGCGTGCGGACGGACTCGACGAGGTACGCCACGGCTTCGGGATCGCCGGGACCATTGGACAGGAAGACGCCATCGGGCTGGCGCTCCAGGACCGCCTCGGCCGGCGTGGTGGCGGGGACCACGGTCACCGCACATCCCACGCTGGCCAGCTGGCGCAGGATGTTCAGCTTGATGCCGGCGTCGTACGCCACCACGCGGCACCGACTGGGGGCCGGCGCCAGGTAGCCACGCCCCAGATCCCAGCGGCCCTCGCTCCAGGTGAACGGGGCCGCGCTGGTGACCTCCCGGACCAGGTCGCGGCCGACGAGGCCGGGCAGGGACCGGGCGCGCTCGCGCAGGCGGGCCTCGTCGAGATCACCCGAGGCGATGATGCCGTCCTGGGCCCCGTGATCACGCAGGTGGCGCGTGAGGGCCCGGGTGTCGATTCCCTGGATGCCGACGATGCCGTGGCGCGTCAGATAAGCGTCCAGGGAAGTCTCGGCTCTCCAGCTGGACGGCACGACCGAGGCCTCCTTCACGATGAACCCGTTGACCCAGGGGCGCCGCGACTCCGCGTCCTCGGCGTTCAGCCCGTAGTTGCCGATCAGCGGATAGGTCATGGCGACGATTTGCCCACAGTACGACGGGTCGGTGAGGATCTCCTGGTAGCCCGACATGGCGGTGTTGAAGATGACCTCTCCCCAGGCTTCCCCGATGGCCCCCAGCGCCTCGCCCCGGAAGGTCCGGCCATCACGCAGCACGAGCAGCGCGGGAGTCACGGCGCCACCCGCTTTCCGCTCACGATCGTCATCCACGGGCCCCCTCGGAGCTGCCAGCCGGCGAATGGTGTGTTCCGGCTTCTCGACTGAAACCGCGGAGGATCCACGGTGAGTTCCCGTTCGAGGTCGAGGATCGTGACGTCGGCCCGTGTCCCCGGCGCCAGCGTTCCCCCCGGCAAGCTGAGCAGCCGGGCGGGATTGCGAGACAGGCGCGCCACGAGGGTGTCGAGCGGCAGCAGCCCCGGGCGGACCAGCCGGTCCAGCAGCACGGCCACCGCCGTCTCCAGGCCCACCACGCCGAAGGCGGCCCGGTCGTATTCCCCCTCCTTCTCGCTGAGCGCGTGGGGGGCGTGGTCGGTGGCGATGCAGTCGATGGTCCCATCGACGAGGGCTTCCAGGAGGGCCTCGGTGTCGCGCTTGGTCCGCAGCGGAGGATTCATCTTGGTGTTGGCATCGAACGAGCGGACGGCTTCCTCGGTGAGCACCAGATGATGCGGAGTGACTTCGGCGGTCACCCGCACTCCCCGGGCCTTGGCGTCCCGGATCAGCCGCACACCACCCGCCGTCGAGAGGTGGGCGATGTGGACGTGGGCCCCGGTCAGCTCGGCCAGGATGATGTCGCGGGCCACCATGGTCTCCTCGGCGGCCGCCGGGGCGCCGGGCAAGCCGAGCTCGGTGGAGACGACCCCTTCGTTGATCGCCCCGTCGCCCGACAGGGTATGGTCCTCGGCGTGGCTGATCAGCGGCGTGCCGAAGGGTAGCGTGTACTCCATGGCCCGACGATAGAGGGCCGCGTTCATCACGCAGCGGCCGTCGTCGGAGAAGGCCACACAACCGGCCTCGGCCAGCTCGGCGAGCTCGGCCAGCTCCTCGCCGCGCAGCCTCCGGGTGACGGCCCCGATCGGGTAGACGTGGACCCTCCCCGCGGTCCGAGCGCGGTCGAGAATGTACTCGGTGATGGAGCCGTTGTCGTTCACGGGGTCGGTGTTGGCCATGCAGCACACGGCGGTAAAGCCCCCCGCCGCCGCGGCCCGGGTGCCCGTGGCCACCGTCTCCTTGTATTCGTACCCCGGCTCTCGGAGATGCGTGTGGATGTCGATGAACCCGGGGCAGACCACCCTGCCGGTGGCGTCGATGACCTCGGTCCCCTCGTCGGCAGCCAGATGGGGTCCGATCTGCTTGATGACGTCGCCATCGATGAGGACGTCGGCGGTGGCGTCCAGCTGATTGGCCGGATCGATGACGCGCCCATTCCGAATCAGCAGGCTCATGCCTGGCTCTCCGCGCCGCGGCTGCCGGCGAGCAGGAACAGGACGGCCATGCGCACGGCCACCCCCTTGGCGACCTGGTCGAGGATCAGCGAGTAGGGCCCGTCGGCCACCTCGGGGCTGATCTCGATCCCCCGGTTCACGGGGCCGGGGTGCATGATCAGCACGTCGGGCCGGGCGTGGGCCCGCAGCTTGTCCAGGGTCAGGCCCCAGTAGCGCGAATACTCGCGCAGCGAGGGGATCAGGCCGGCCGTCATCCGCTCGTGCTGCAATCGGAGCATCATGATGACGTCCACATCACGGATGGCGTCCTCCAGCCGGTAACTGACCTTGACCCCCAGCTCCTGCACGAAGGGGGGGATGAGCGTGGGCGGCCCGGCCACGGTGACCGCCATGCCCAGCTTGCGCATGCCGTGGATGTTGGAGCGGGCCACCCGGCTGTGCGCAATGTCCCCGATGATGGCGGCGTGCAGCCCCTCGAAGTGCTCCTTCTTTTCCCGGATCGTCAAGAGATCGAGCAGCGCCTGGGTGGGATGCTCGTGGGCGCCGTCCCCGGCGTTGACGATCGAGCAGCGGAGCTCGCGGGCCAGCAGCTCGGCGGCCCCGGCCGAGGAGTGGCGGACCACCACCACGTCCGGGCTCATGGCCGCGATGTTCTTGGCGGTGTCGAGCATCGACTCGCCTTTGGCCACGCTGGAGCCACTGGCGGCGAAGTTCACCACGTCGGCGGAGAGCCATTTGCCGGCGATCTCGAAGGAGGTGCGGGTGCGGGTGGACGCCTCGTAGAACAGATTGATGATCGTCTTGCCCCGCAGCGCGGGCACCTTCTTGATCTCCCGCGAGGCGATTTCCTGTAGCGAGGCGGCGGTGTCGATCAGCAGCATGATGTCGCCGGCTTCGAGCGCCCGGATGGTCAAGAGGTCTTTGCGCGTCCAGGCCATGCTCAAGGTTCCTCCGGTTCCTCGATGAGCACCCGATCCTCGCCGTCGTGCTCGCGCAGCCGAACGGCCACGCTTTCCCGGCGGGAGGTGGGCAGGTTCTTGCCGACGTAGTCGGGCCGAATCGGCAGCTCCCGGTGACCGCGGTCGACGAGCACGGCCAGCTGGACCATCTTGGGGCGTCCCAGGTCGATCAGGGCGTCGAGGGCGGCCCGGATGGTGCGCCCGGTGAAGAGGACGTCGTCCACGAGGACGACGATCCTGTCCTTCATGGGAAAGGGGACATCGGTGCCGCGGACGACCGGGGCGCTGCGCAGACCCAGGTCGTCGCGGTAGAGCGAGATGTCGAGCGTGCCCACCGGAAGCTGCACCCCGTCGATCCGGGCGATCTTCGCGGCCAGGCGCTGAGCCAGGGTCACCCCGCGGGTGCGCAGGCCGACGAAGGCGATCTCGTCGGGGCCGCCGTTGCGCTCCAGGATCTCGTGGGCGATGCGGGTCAACGCCCGGTCCAGCGCGTGCTCGTCGAGGACCTGGGCCTTCTCTCGGAACCGCTGCGGGGGGCTCGTCATTGCCGCTCCTTGCTGGCCTCGCAGGGCCCGCTTAAAGGAGTTTCGATTCGTCGTCACCTGGACTCTACACAGAAGGAAGGCCGGCTGTCAACCGCTTGGCCCAACCGGTGGGGTGGACGGGCCGGGCTCACGCCAGCGCTCGTGCCGGCGACGCTCGTGCTCGACCGTCACCCGTCCCCGGCGCATGACCAGCAGGCGCCCGGGCAGGGCCGCCACGACCTCCTCGACGCGCGTGCAATCCCAGACGACCAGGTCGGCGTGCGCGCCGGGGGTCAGGCCGTAGTCGCGAAGGCCGAGGATGCGGGCGGGGTGAGTCGTCACCGCCTCCACGAGCTGGCGCAGGTCCGCCGGCGTGCCCATGTGGGCGGCCACCGCGGCCAGAAAGGCCATGTGCGAGAGGTCCGCCGTGCCCACCGTCGTGAAGGGATTGCGGATGTTGTTCGAGGCCAGCGCCACCGGCACCCCGGCAGCGAGCAGGCGACGGACGGGGGTGAGGCCGCGCCGCGGGCTCACCGGGTCGCTGCGGCCCATGAGATAGAGGTCCGTGGCGGGCAGGCAAATCACGCCGATCCCGGCATCGCGCAGGCCGGCGATGATCTCGTCCTGCTGCGCGGACGGTAGCGCCGCCAACTCGGTGAGGTGACCGACGGCCACCCGTCCCTGCCAGCCGATGATCCGTGTTTGCTCGATGATCTCGCGCACATGCAGATGGTCGGGCTCGTCGAAGAAGTCGACGTGAAAGTCGACATCGACGCCGAAGGCCTGGGCCAGCCGAAACACGATGTCGATGTGCCGGCGAGGATCGGTGTCGTTGTAGGGGCAGCCGCCCACCAGCTCCGCACCCATCTGCAACGCCCGGCGGAGCAGCGCCTCGGTGCCGGGCGCCTGGAGGATGCCTTCCTGGGCGAACGCGCAGAGCTGGAGCTCCAGGGCCGGCGCGTACTCGGCCTTCATGGCCAGCAGGGCTTGCATGCCCGTGAGTCCTACGATGGGGTCGACCTCGACATGGGCCCGCATCGCCGTGGTTCCCGCGGCGACCGCCAGATCGAGGACCCGGCGGGCCCGGGCGCTGATGTCATCGAGGGTGAAGGTCCGCTTGGCCTCGCCGACCTGCCGGATGGCCTCCCGCACGGAAGCGGCGGCGCCGGTGAGACGCTCGGACAGGAAGGCCTTGTCGAGGTGGATGTGGGCCTCCACCAGGCCCGGGGTGACGACCCGGCCACCCACCTCGATGACCGCATCGCGAGGGCTGCGACCGGGAGCGTGCGCGACGATCGCGGCGATGCGGCCCTGGTGAAGGTCGATGTCGACCAGGCCCTCCCGGTCGGACACCCGGCATGCACGCAAAAGCATGTCGGTCACGGATCTTCTCACGCCGACCCCGTGAGGGCCGGTGTTTCGACCCGGCTATGGCTGCTTCCGGTCCTCCAGGGCGCGCAGGATCCGCTGGGCCTGCTCGATGTTCCGTTTGGCCTCGGCGTGCAGGGGATCGTGCTCGAGCACCGCGTGCCAGTGGGCGATGGCCGCCTCGAGCTGCTCCTCTCGGGACAGCCGGATCCCCTCGTTGTAGTGCAGCTGGATCGCGCGGCTGCGGGCCTCCCCGAGCAGGCTCGCGCCGTCGCGGTAGGCGGGATCGAGGTGGGCCAGCTGGGTGAGCACGCGGTGGGCGTCGTCGTAGCGACCTTTGACGAGGTCGTCCTGGCCCTGGGCGTAGAGGATGGCCTTCTTGAGGTCGAGCCACTCGCTGTTCTGGGGGTTGCTCTCGAGCAGGCGATCGACGGCGACGAGGGCGGCCCCGTACTCGCCATGTTCGAGCGCCTCGTGGGTGTCGGCCAGCAGCGGGTTGCCTTCGAGCAGGGGCTCCTCGACCGGGCTCTCCCTGACGTTCGGCCTGCCGTTGTCCGGCGCCGGATCCGGGGCACGTGACAGGGCCGCCCGCTGTGGCCCCGCCGTACGCGCGGCCAGGCCGGAGACCACGGGGATCTTCAGGCGCATCCCGGGGACCAGTCGCGGCTTGGGGGGCAGCCGGTTGGCCTCCCAGATCACCTCGGCGAGGGCCCGATCGCCATAGTGCCGCTCGGCGATAGAGCCCAGGGTCTCCCCGCGGGCCACGGTGTGGGTGGTGAAGTGAAGCTCGGGGACCTGTTCGCGAAGCGTCGTGAAGGCCGCTGTGCTGGTCGGGTCGAGGGCCAGCGCGGCGAGCAGGTGACGGCGCGCTTCGAGGTGGTGGCCCCGGCGGAGCGCCTGCTGCCCAAGCCGGAGCCGGCGCGCCACCGCGGCCTCCCGACGCCGGACAAGCCGGGCCTGCTCGGCCCGCGCCGTGGCGTCGGTGGGATCGATCGTGAGCGCGATCTTCCACTCCTCGAGGGCGGCGCGCAGATCGCCGCTCCGCTCGTAGGCCAGCGCGCGCTCCCGGTGCTCGGCGGCCAGTCGGGCGGGCGGGGCCGGCGCGATGCTGGCGCAGGCCGTCAGCCCCAGACAGATCAGCACCCCGCCGAGCGCCACCGCCCTCATCGGAGCAGCGGCTCCTCGTGGAAGACCGTCAGGTTGCGGGCGAATTCCGCGAGCGTCATGTCGGCGAAGATCTGGCTCCGCCGGATGCGCAGCGGGTGCACGAACGAGGGATTGCCTTCGCGGCGCACGGTCAGGGCGGCCAGGTACCCCTTGTCCCTGACCTTTTGCACGAGCTCGTCGTCGTGGCTGCCGTAAGGGTAGGCCAGAGCTGCAGGCGTGCGGCCCAGGCGCGCGTGGAACAGCTGCCGCGGGACCACCAGCTCGGCGTGGACCCGGCGCTCGAAGGCGTCGGAGGACTCGCCGGCCCGGCGGCGCAGCTCGCTGTGGGTCTTGGAGTGAGCGCCGATCCCGAAGCCCTCGTCGGCGAGGCGCCGGAGATCGTCCCACCCCAGGGCGTTGCGGCCGAGGCCGACGTAGTCGGTGTAGACGAAGAGCGTGGCCGTGAAGCCAAGCTCCTTGAGGACCGGATAGGCGTGGCGGAGAAAGGACTGATAGCCGTCGTCGAAGGTCAGGACCACGCTGCGGCCGGGGAGCTGACGGCTCAGACGCGTGTGCGCGATCAGATCGTCCACGCTGACCGTGCGGTAGCCCCGCGCCTTGAGGTACCGCATCTGCTGCTCGAAGGTGCTGGCCGCCAGCACGAGCCGGCCCCGCGCGCGGGGAGCGAGGTGGTGGTAGACGAGCACGGGCACGAGCTGATAGCCGGTGGTGTAGATGCCGGCCGGGTTGCCCGGTCGCCGGGGGATGACCACCTTCTGGCCCCAGGTGAACGTCCGGCGTCCGTTGTACTCCTCGATCATCCACGCGCGCGAGGCGTCGCCCAGGAAGCGGGCGGCCAACCGCGGGGCGGTGTCGCCGGCCCGGGCGAAGGTCACGATGTAGCTGTCGGACTCGAAGACCTCGGGTTGGATGAAGCGCGCGGACAGCCGGCTCGATGAGGCGCAGGCGGTCAGGCTGAGCGCGGCAGCCGCGAGAGCGAGCAGGCGCCGGCCCCTCATAGCAGGTGCAGGACCTCGTACACCTCGATCTCCTCTTCCTTGCCCTTCACCCGCACCACGCCGAGGGGACGCGCCTTCACGGCCTCCTTGACGGCCTCCCAGGTCCGCGCCGAGATCAGGATCTGCATGGGCTTGGCCGTGGCCTCCAGCCGGGCGGCGACGTTGACGCTGTCGCCCACGACCGTGTACTCCATGCGGTCGTCGGTCCCCACCGTCCCCGCCACCGTCTCGCCGGTGCTGACGCCGATCCCCACCGAGAGAGGCTCCCCACCCCGGCGGATGCGCCGGCGGCTCAGACGCTCGACGCCCTCCCGCATGGCCACCGCGGTGCGCACTGCCCGCAGCGCGTGATCGGAGTGGGCGATGGGCGCACCGAAGACCGCCATGATGGCGTCGCCGAGGAACTTGTCGAGGGTGCCGGCGTTCCGGAAGGTGGCCTCGATCATGAGGTCGTAGAACTGGTTGAGGAGCAACACGACCTCCTCGGGGCCGAGGCGCTCGGAGAGCTGGGTGAAGCCGCGCAGGTCGCAGAAGATCACCGTGACCTCGCGCCGTTCGCCTTCCAGGACCGGCTGCTCGGGGTCCTTGAGGAGCTCGTCGGCCACGTCCCGGTCCACGTAGCGGGTGAAGGCCCGGGTGATCATCACCTTCTCGCGCAGGCTCGTGGTCATCGTGTTGAAGGCCTCGGTGAGGATGCCGATCTCGTCGCGGGACGAGACGGCCAGATCCACGGTCAAATCACCGGCGGCGACGCGCCGCGTGCCCTCCACGAGGCGGAGGATCGGCTGGGCCAGGAGGCTGGCCAGCCCCAGGGCCAGGGCCAGTCCGATCATCACGATGACGATGCTGATCAGGATGGTGTGATTGCGGGCGGTGGCGATGGCCTCGTCCACGGACTTCTGGCTGATGCCGACCCGCACCATGCCGACGGTGACGCGGCGGAAAATGAGCGGAATGGTGAAGTCCAGAATCCGCCCCCGCTCGGCCGTGGTGTAGACGTTCACCACCGGCTCGGTTCCCAGTGACTCCAGCGCGACCGGGTCCGGCGCGAGGCCGAGCCGGCTCACGTCGGTGTGGGCCACGACCTTGCCCTGGTGGTCGGTGATGACCACATACACCAGGTCGCCGTCCTTCATCGCGTCCCGCACCAGGAGATTCAGCGTGAGCTCGTCCTTGGTGAGCAGGGGGTTGCGGGCGGCGTTGGCCAGGTGTTGCGCGATCGTGTGACCCCGCTTGGTCGTCTCCGTGAGCAGGCTTTGTTCGGTGCTGTAGAGGAGGACGCCGCTCAGGAGCAGCACCGCGATCACCAGCAGCCCGGTGATGAGAAGACCGAGCTTCAGCTTCAGAGGCAGACGAATGCGGGTGACGGGGCTCCCGTCAGGCTGGTCCATGCTTCGTCTTCAGGGCGATGGGATCGTCACGACCTGGTTTGAATCTAGCAGATGGCCATCGGGCCGCCGCCGGGAAAACGGCCGCCGGACCTTATGAAGCCGGGTAGTGCGAATGACGGATGGCAGCGGCGGCAGTGGCCGTTCGCTACAGATAGTGGTCGAGGGGCTGGGGGGGCCGCGCGAACTTGCGGATTTTAGAATGCACCAGCTCCAGGCCCACCAGGCTCTCGGCAACTTTGACCCCGACGGCCACGGGATCGAGCACGGGAACGCCGGCGCGCTGGCTCAGCTCGCGCTCGTAGCCGCACAACCCGGCGCAGGCGAGGATCACGACCTCGGCCCGGTCCTCGCGGACCGCGGCCAGAATCTGCTCGGTGAGCTCGGCCAGTGTCCGGTCGCGCTCCTTCACGCATTCCTCCACGTTGATGTTGATGGCGCGCACCGACGCGCACTTGGCTTCGAAGCCGAACAGGCGGACCAGATCTTCTTGATAGGGGATGAACTGCTGAAGCATGGTCAGGGTAGTGAAGCGGTGACCAAGCAGGCAGGCCACGGCCATCGAGGCCTCGGAGATCGAGACGACGGGCACCGTGAGCGCCTCCTTGAGGGCGTCGATGCCGACCCGACCGAACCCGGCCAGGAGCACGGCGTCGGGGGTGTGGCGGCCGACCGCCTCCAGGCAGGTCCGGATCATCGCGGCGCCCGACAGGTAGTCGCCGAAGGCGGAGTCGATGTTGCGGGTCCCCCCCCGGGTGGTGGCGCCGATCAGCGTCGTCCCCGGCGCCGCCGCCCGGCGGGCCGATTCCATGATGGCCGCGGTCACCGTTTCCGAGCTGTTGGGATTGATGACGAGCAGCTTCATGGCATGATCTCCCCGCCGTTGGGATGCAGGGTCTGACCGCAGAAGTACCGGCTCTCCTCGGAGGCCAGGAACACGAAAGCGCCCACGAGGTCGGCCGGCGTCCCCAGGCGCCCGAGCGGCAAGTGCTCGGCGTGAGCGCGCTTGGCCTCTTCGGGGAGCGGGTCGAAGCCCGTGTCGATGAGTCCGGGAGCCACCGAGTTCACCAGGATCCCCCAGGGGGCGAGCTCTTGGGCCAGGGCCCGCATGAAGGTGAGCAGCCCCCCCTTGGCCGCCGAGTACGCCGTGTAGCGCGGGCGCCCGAGGTAGGCGAGCTGGGAGGTCACCAGGATGATGCGGCCGCTCCGCTGGGCCATCATCGTGGGAGCCACCCCCCGGCAGCAGAGGAACGCCCCGCGCATGTGCACGGCGATCATGCGGTCCCAGTCCTCCACGCTCGTCTCGGTGAGTGGCTGGGCCTTCTGGATCCCGGCGCTGCTGACGAGCACGTCGATGCGGCCCCACGCCTCGTTCACGGCGGCCACGAGCGCCTGCACGTCGGATTCCCGGGTGACGTCGGTCCGCACGGCCAGGGCCCGCCGGCCGCGCATCTCGATCTCGCGCCGGGTCGCCTGGGCGTCGGGCTCTCGGGCGATCCAGGCGATGGCCACGTCGGCGCCCTCGTCGGCATAGGCCAGGGCCACGGCGCGCGCGATGCCGGTGTTACCGCCGGTGATGATGGCCACCTTGCCTTGCAAGCGATTCATGGCTCCTCCCGGCTGATGCTCGTGCCCGCCGCTCCCCGCTCGGCCTGGGCCAAACGGTCCAGCGAGGTGATGACGGCGGCCGCGCCCCCAGCTTCCACGAACTGCACGGCCGCCTCCACCTTGGGTCCCATGCTGCCGGGCGGGAACTCGCCGGCGGCGAGGAGGCGGCGCGCCTCGGCGAGGGTGAGGCGGTCGAGGAAACGCTGGGCCGGCGTGCCCCAGCCGACGGCGACCCGGTCCACGCCGGTGAGGAAGTAGACCCGATCGGCGCCGAGATCACGGGCCAGTACCGCGGTGGCGAAGTCCTTTTCGATCACGGCCTCGACACCGCGAAAGCCCGTCGGCGTCTCCAGCACGGGAATGCCGCCTCCGCCCACCGCGATGGGCACGATGCCGGCTCCCACGAGGGTCCGGATCAGCGGCGTCTCCACGACGCGCACGGGCCGCGGTGAGGGCACGACCCGGCGCCAGCCGCGACCGCTGTCGTCCACCACGGTCCAACCGTACTCCCGCGCATGCCGGAGGGCTTCCGCCTTCTTGTAGAACGGCCCGATGGGCTTGGTCGGGGTTCGGAACGCGGGATCCGCGCCATCGACGACGACCTGGGTGACCAGCGACGCCACCCCGGTTCCCAGCTGCCGGCCCCGGAGCAGGTTACCCAGCACCTGCTGGATGGCGTAGCCGAGGCTGCCCTCGGTCTCGGCCACGCACAGGTCGAGCGTCAACGCCGGCATCACCGGCCTGGCGATCTCCATCCGCAACAGCTCCTCGCCCACCTGGGGCCCGTTGCCGTGGGTAAGGACGACGCGGTGGCCGGCCGCGATCACATCCACCACGGGGGGCAAGGATGCCGACAGCGCGTCGAACCACTCCGAGGGGGCGCCGACGCCGTCCTCGCTGCGCAACGCATTGCCGCCGATGGCGACGACGATGAGGCTCATGGCCCGTGGGTGGTCCCTTCCTCGGCGGCGAGCGCGAGGAGCGCCTGCTCGAAGCACGCCAGCGGCGCCCGTACGATGCCCGCCCCGACCTGACCGGTGCCGGCGCGGCGCCCGGCGATGCCGGTGTTGATCAGCGGCGTCACGCCCGTCTCCACCACCAGCTGGACGTCAATTCCTACCGGCGCGCCGCGCTCGTCGAGGGTGGCGATGCGGAAGTGGGGATGCTCGCCCAGGCAGATCTCGCCAATCTCCTCGGTGACCGCGATCGCTTCCGCGATGCCCCCGGCGCCGACGAAGCGGGCGGCCGCGGGAGCCGCGGCCATGGCCCCCCCGCCCAGCCCGACCGTCTCCACGATGGCGCTATCGCCCATATCGGGATTGGCGTCGGCCGCCGAGAACCCGGGGAAGTACAGGCCCACCGGATCGGGCGCGGGGGCGGTGAACCAGCGGTCCCCCAGCCCGGATACCCGGATCCCGAACTCCGTGCCGTTGCGAGCCATGGCCGAGACCAGCGTGCTGTGCGGGATGTTCGCGGCCGGGTCGGCCATGGCTTTGGCCGCGGCCATCGCGATATTGAGGAAGAACTGATCGTTTCCGGCGATGAACTCGGCGAGCCGGGCCACCGCGCCGTGGCGGCCCCCCGCGCGGGCCACGTGCGGCATCAGGGCGCGCGCGAGCAGCGCGGAGGCAGCCAGGTTGCGCTGGTGCATCTCGTCGCCCATGCGCAGCGCCTGGGCGATGAGGGGCCGGAGCGGAATACCTCCGGAGGCGCGCAGCGCGGCGCCCAGGAGCGGTCCCGTCTCGCTGGCCAGCCATCGCAGGCGGGCGATCACGCTCTCGTCGTTGGCGCCGAAGCGCAGCACCTTGCCCAACCCCTCGTTGATGGTCGCGTGCGCCTGGTTGCCGTGAATCCGGTTCGTCACCACGAACACCGGCATGGATGCGGTGATGATGCCGGTCATCGGGCCCACCGCGCCCCAGTGGTGGCACGGTGCGAGGGTCGCTTCGCCGCGCTCCACCATCGTCCCGGCCGCGTCGTCGTTGGCCGCCCAGCCTTCGTACCGGATGGCGCACTGCACGGCGGCCCGCATCGGCTCGCCCATGCGCGTCCAGGGCAGCGGTGGGCCGGCGTGCAGGATCGTGCGGGGTGGCAGCTCGAGAATCTCCCCGGCCGGACGACAGTCGACCAGTGTCGGCTCGCCACCGACCAGGCGCGCGAAGGCCTCGGCATTGGCGCGCTCGACGAGCTCGCGCCGGGTTCCCAGCCGGGCCAGCGCCGCGCTGAGCCGGTCGTCGGCGCCGGCCGGAGGCCGCCAGTCCAGATGAGCGACCGTCACGCCGAGCCGCTCGAGCTCGGCGGCGAAGACCGGGAGCCCGAGGCTCAGGATTCGGGGCGGTCCCGCGAACAGCGGGCGGGCCGGCGCGCTCATGCCGAGGCGGCCAGGGCTTCCACGGCAGCCACGAAGCACCCTAGTGGGGCCTGGGTGAGGCCCGCGCCGATCTGGCCGACACCGGCCTCGCGGTGGGCGATCCCGGTGTCGATGACGGGGACCACCCCCGTCTCGACCACCCGGCGGACGTCGATGCCGAGCGGCGTGCCCCGGAAGTCCAGCGCCGGAATCCTGAACGTCTCGTGCTCGGCGAGCGTGATCTCGTACATGTCGAGCGTGGTGTCCAGCGCGAGCTGGGCCGAGCCACCGACGAGTTGCACGATGGCCGGGGCCGCGGCCAGCGCGAAGGCACCGAGCCCCACCGTCTCGGTGATCGCCGAGTCGCCCATGTCGGGATTGGCGTGCTCGGGCCCGTACCCCGGGAAATAGACCCCGCGCACGGTGGGCGCCGGCGCCGTGAACCACCGATCGCCGGTCCCGCTCACGCGGATCCCGAACTCGGTGCCGTTGCGGGCCATGGTCGTGACCACGCTCGAGGCCGTCAGGCCGTGGGCGGCATCGAGCATGACCTTGGCGCCAGCCATGGCGATATTGAGGAAGAAGGAATCGCTGGCCCCCAGGAAGGCCAGCGCGCGCTGACTGTCGCCGGCTCGCGCGGCGGCCAGCCCCGGGGCCAGCGTGCGCACCAGGAGCGAGGTGGCAGCGCGACACCGGTTGTGGCACTCGTCACCCATGGCGAGGGCCTGGGCCATCAGGCTCTTGCCGTCCACGCCGCCGCTCCGGACGATGGCCTCGTCGAGGAGGCGAGCCAGCTCCCCGTTCATGTAGGCGAGCCGCTCGAGCACCGAGTCGTCGTAGGCGCCCATCCTGAGAACTTTGCCCGGCCCCATATTAATGGTGGCGAAGGCCTCCGTGCCGAAGGCGGGATTCTGGACCACGAAGACCGCCATCGACGCCGTCACGATGCCGGCCATCGGGCCCACGGCGCGGTGCTCGTGGCAAGGGGCGAAGCGGAGGCGACCGCGTTCGGCGAGGTGCATGGCCTCGGCCGGGGTGCGCGCCCAGCCCTCGAAGAGGCTGGCGCCGATCACCGCGCCTCGCATCGGCCCGCACATTCGCTCCCAGGACAGGGGAGGGCCGGCGTGCAGGACGACGTACTCGCCGAGGCCGGGCACGACGTCGGCGGCCCGTCGCACGCCGACGAGCCGGGCCTGGCTGCGCTGGATGCGGCGGAGCGCCTCCTGGTTGGCCGGCCGCACGCCGAGGGGGCTCACGGGTCGCTGGCGCCTTCGACCCGGTTCGTCGCGATGATCTGCCCGCGCCGGATCACGAAGAGCTTCTCGGCCTGGTCACTGATGGCCTCCGCCGCCGACCGGGCATCGAGGACCACCAGATCGGCCTGCTTGCCCACCGCTACGGCGTCGCGCCCGGTGAGGCCCAGGAGGGCGGCCGCCCGGGAGGTCACCATCTCCAGCGCGGTGTCGGGATCGTCCAGGTGCGTGGCCGTGGCCCCGAGCAACGCCTGCTCGAGCATGTCGGCGTTGCCGAACGTCACGAACGCATCACGGATGTTGTTGGAGGCGAACACGACGTTGACGCCGGCGTCCAATAAATCGACGACGCGGGGGACGCCGCGCCGGCTGTTCACCGGGTCGTCCATGCCCTGTCGGTACAGCTCGCTGGCCGTGAGCGCGGCCACGTGGACTCCGGCCCCGGCCAGCACCGCGGCCAGCTCGCGAATCTGCTGCCGCGTGAGGGCGCTCGACGCCGCGAAGTGCCCGATGGCAACCCGCCCGGCCAGCCCGGTCGCCCGGGCGTGGGCGGCCACGAGGGGCGCCTCCCACTCGCTCGGGGGGCGCAGTCGATCGATGCCGAGGTCGGCGTGGATATCGACGGGCACGCCGAACTCGCGGGCCAGGGCGAAGACCTGGGCGATGTGGCCCCGGTAGTCGGCATCCAGCGGACCGCCACCCACCAGATCGGCACCGGCCTTGAAGGCCTGGCGCATCACGTCGACGGCCTCGGGCCCGCCCAGCAGGCCTTCCTGAGGGAAGGCCACGATCTGCAGATCGAGGCGGTCGGCGAACTCGCGGCGGAGCGCGACCAGCGCGTCCAGGGCCAGCAGGCCGATAACGGGATCGACGTCGCACTGGGCCCGGATGGCGGTGGTTCCGTGCCGCAGGGCGCGGGCCAGCGTATGCCGGCCACGGGAGAGCAGATCATCGGCGGTGTAGCGCGCCTTGACCACGCGCATCGCTTCCACCGCCGCCGCCACCGACAGATTCGCCTCGCCGAGCTGACACGAATCCATCACGAACGCCTTGTCCACGTGCAGGTGGGCGTCGACGAAGGCCGGGGTGACGAGTCGGCCGGCGGCGACGATCTCGGTGCCATCCACTGACCCGGCCTGGGGCGCGATCTCGCGGACCACACCGTCCACGGCGACGATGTCGTGTCGCCCGGCACGCCGGAGCAGCGTGGCCCCACGGACCACGAGCCGCTGGGGCCCCCGAACCGCGACCGTCTCGCTGTGGCGCGCTGCCTGGTGAACCAGACGGCCCTGCTTGAACACGGCGATCTTCTCCGCGTGGTCGACCACCGCCCGCGCGAAGCTCGGCGCGTCCAGGACGACGAGATCGGCCTGGATGCCCGGCTCGATCGGTCCGGGCGCGACCATGCCCCGCGCCCGCTCCAGCGCAGCGGGTGTGCCCATGTGGCTCGCGTAGGCGGCCAGCCACACCGCCGCCAGCGGGTCGAGCGCCGCGGCCTCGGCGCATGCGCCCGAGCCCAGGCCGACAGGCACCCCGGCGGCGAGCAGCTCCCGCAGTCGGGGCAGGCCGCGCCGGACGGCGGCCGCGTCGTCGCGGCCGGCGCGCTGCAGCGTCTGCCGCGGGCAGACGATGACCGGCACCGCGAGGGCGGCCAGCCCGCGGAGCAGCGAGCCGGCGTCGTCGCGATGGACCGCGGCCAGGGCGGTCGCGTGGAGCACGCGTACGGCCGGGCGAACGGAGAGCCGGCCGAGCGTCTCCACGACGTGCGTGAGGGCGAGCGCATCCGGCCCCACCCGGGTGGGTGGCAGGGCGGTGTCGAGGGCCAGATCGAGGCTCAGTCCGGTCTCCCCGAGACCGTCCAGGAGCGGGGCCAGCGCTTCCCGGGACTCCCGTCCCATCTCGACGTCGACGCTGTCGGCTCCCGCCCGCCGCGCGGATTGGAGGAGCATTGCCAGTCCGCGTGGCCGCCCCCCGATATCAGCCGCGGCGAGCCCGAGCGACAACTCGATGGTGAGCCGCGCGGCGAACTGCGCCCGCAGTCGGGCCAGCAGGCGGAGCGGCATGAGCGGCTCATCGCGATCGAGGGGAATGCTGAGCCGCATCGCCGTGGTGCCGTGGCGGATGGCCGTCTCCAGCATCCGGGCGGCTCGGCCCTCGAGCTCGTGGGCCGGCGCCACGACTCCCGCGTGAGCGTTGCGAAGGCCGGGCAGGAGCAGCCGCCCGCGGACGGGCAGCTCACGGCGTGCCGGCCCGTCTAGACGAGGAGCGACGGCGACGACCCGGCCCCCCGCGAGGCCGAGATCGCAGACGCCCTGGTGCTGGGGAAGCCGGCACTCGCGCAAGAGCCAATCGAAAGCCAAGCCGTCGCGACGATAGCACAGCCCGACCGAGCCACGAGCTCCCGCCCGACATGTAGAATGCGATCGAGATCAGCGGCATGGCGCACGTGTTTCTCCTCTCGCCGGCGAACTGCGCAGGAGTGCGGGCGCAGATGGTGATGCGCGCCGGAGCCTCGTTCGATCTGGCCCGCCGGCTGCGTGGCCGGGAGGGAGCCCCGCTCGGTGAAGTCTTCAGCTTCATGAGTGGGCTCTACTTCCGCGGCAAACTCGCCTATGCGCGGGCGTTCGCCGCGGCTCCCGATCCCGGGTGCCGCCTGACCGGCGAAGGTGTGTTCGTGATCACGCCGGGCGCCGGGCTGCACAGCCCCTCGGCGTCGGTGACCCTTCGCACGCTGCAGGCGTTCGCCCGGGTCGAGGTGGATCCTGCCCGATCCAGCTTCCGCCGTCCGTTGCTGGACGCGTGTCACCGGGTCCGCCGGCGAATCGGGCCGGCCTGCGACGTCGTGCTGCTGGGCAGCGTGGCGTCACCGAAATACGTGGAGGTCCTCTCCACCGTCTTTGGCGACCGCCTCAAGTTCCCCCTCGCCTTCGTGGGTCGCGGCGACATGAGCCGGGGTGGTCTCCTGCTCCGCTGCGTCGCCGCCCGGCAGGAGCTCGAGTACACCCCCGTGATCGGGTCCGTCGTTCACGGGCCGCGGCCGCCCCGGCTCGCGCCGCTCGGGCCTGGACCGGCGGGAGGGTCCCGATGAGCCGGGTCGCCGCCGGCGGCTCGCATCCCCCGCGGCGTCCGGGAACCGGGCGCCGGGGGCCGGCTGGCCCGCCGGCAATCCCGGGGGACCGCGACAGCGTGGTGCTCGAGGCGGGCTCACGCCAGGTGCGCCTCACGAACCTGAGAAAGCCGTTCTGGCCCGAGCTCGGGATCACCAAGGGCGATCTCCTGCAATACTACGCCGACGTCGCCTCGCTCCTGCTTCCCCACGTGCGCGACCGGGCCATGGTGATGCGCCGCTATCCCGACGGGGCCTCGGGGCCCTCGTTCTTCATGAAGCGGGCTCCGGTGCCGCGGCCCGACTGGATCCAGACGTGCGGCATCGCCCACGGCTCCGGCAGCGTCATCGACTTTCCGCTCATTCAAGATCTGCCGGCGCTGCTCTGGGTGGTCAACCTCGGATGCATCGACCTCAATCCCTGGTACGCCCGCTGCGACGACGTGGACCGGCCGGACTGGCTGCACTTCGACCTCGACCCCGGCACGGCGTCCTTTCCCCAGGTGATCGAGACGGCTCTGGTCCTCCGCGAGGTGCTGGGCTCACTCGGCATGCCCACCTACGTCAAGACCACTGGCTCCAAGGGACTCCACGTTTACGTGCCGATCGTGCGGGGGCCACGGCAGAAGGAGGTGTGGGAGGTCGCCAAGACGGTGGCCCAGGAGTTGGCGGGCCGGCATCCGAAGCTGATGACGGCGGAGTACCGAGTGGCCCGCCGCCCGGCCGGGCGGGTGCTCGTCGACTACAACCAGAACGCCTGGGGACGCACGCTGGCCTCCGTCTACTCGGTGCGACCGCACCCGCGGGCCTGCGTGTCTACGCCTGTGACCTGGGACGAGCTCGCCGCTGGCGTGAGCATCGAGGACTTCCGCGTCGACAACGTGCGGACACGGCTGGCCAGGGTCGGTGATCTGTGGGCTCCCGTCCTGGCCAGGCGGGGCCGCTTCGAGCTGAGTCGACTCGGATGAGGCGGCCCGCCGAGCCTCGCGCGGCTGCCCGATGGCCGGCGCTGAGCTTGCCCATCACGCCCCCGTTCCCGCCCATGGAGGCGAGGCTGGTGGAAGCCCTGCCCGCCGGGGAGGGCTGGGTGTTCGAGCCCAAGTGGGATGGCTTCCGGTGCCTGGCCTATCGGGACAGCGAGACGGTGGCGCTGCAGTCCAAGGCTGGCCAGCCGCTGGCCCGCTATTTCCCCGAGATCGTGGCCGCGCTCGTCCGCCTGCCGGCCCGGCGGTTCGTGCTCGACGGTGAGCTCCTCGTGCCCACCGACAGTGGGTTCTCCTTCGACGATCTGCTGCAGCGCCTGCATCCCGCGGCGAGCCGGATCCAACGGCTGGCGGCGGAGACCCCGGGCCTGCTCCTCGCCTTCGACCTCCTCGTCGACGAGGGCGGGGACACGCTGGTCGAGCTTCCGCTGGCCGAGCGCCGGAGCCGCCTGGAGAGCTTCGCCGAGAAGTACCTGGAGGCCGAGGGGAGGGTCCGACTTTCTCCCGCGACGACCGATCGTACCCTAGCCGAGGCCTGGTTGCGGGACCCCGGCGCGCTGAAGCTGGATGGGGTGATCGCCAAGCGTGCCGCGGCCGCCTACGCCAGCGGCGAGCGCACGGCCATGCAGAAGGTCAAGCGGATGCGGACCGCGGATTGCGTGGTCGGGGGCTTCCGCTACGCTGCGGACGGGCGCCAGGTCGGCTCATTGCTGCTCGGGTTCTACGACGGCGAGGGCCGGCTTCACCACGTGGGCTTCACGTCGAGCTTCAACGCGGCCCAGCGCGCCACGCTGTTGCCCACGTTGCGCCCGTTCCTCGGCGGAGCGGGGTTCACCGGACATGCGCCGGGCGGGCCCAGCCGGTGGGCCAGCGAGCGCTCGGGCCAGTGGGAGCCGCTGAGGCCCGCGCTCGTGTGCGAGGTGCGCTATGACCACTGGAGCGGCGACCGCTTCCGCCACGGCACCACGTTCCTGCGCTGGCGGCCCGACAAGGCACCGCGGACGGTGACCTTCGATTCGTTCCGGGAGTCCTCAGGTGAGCGCCGTGCTGCCGACGATGCCTGAGCGTTCGCTCACCCCAGCAGCTGATTCAGCCGTCGCTCGAGAAACCGCCGCTCCGGCTCCTGCCGCGTGAGGCCGAGGGCCCGTTCGTAGGCGGCTCGGGCTTCTGCCGTCCGCCCCAGGCGCCGGCACAGGTCCGCCCGCGCGGAGTGCGCCAGGTGATAATCCCCCAGATCGCCACGGGCCAGGATGGCGTCGATGAGGGCCAGACCCGCCAGCGGACCATCGCGCATCGCCACCGCCACCGCTCGGTTCAGCTCGATCACGGGTGAGGGATCGACCCGCGCCAGCACGTCGTACAGCCCGACGATCGGGGCCCAGTCCGTCGCGGCGGCACTGGGCGCCCGGGCATGGACTGCTGCGATCGCCGCCTGCAGCGTGTACGGGCCGAATCGGCGCGACGTCAGCGCCCGTTCCACCAGCGCCAGACCCTCCGCGATCTGACCCCGGTTCCAGAGCGAGCGGTCCTGGTCGCCGAGCAGCACCAGGTCGCCCCCGCGGGAGGTGCGCGCGGCACGACGCGATTCGTGGAGCAGCATCAGCGCCAGCAGCCCCTGGGCCTCGGGCCCGGGCAGCAACTCGACGAGCAGTCGCCCCAGACGGATCGCCTCCCCCGACAGATCGTGCCGGGTCAACGACGAACCCGATGAGGCGGCGTAGCCCTCGTTGAACACGAGATAGATCACCTTCAACACGGCGTCCAGCCGATCAGGCAAATCGGCGGGCCCGGGCACCTGATAGGGGATGCGGGTGTCGCGGATCTTGGCCTTGGCCCGCACGATGCGCTGCGCGAGCGTGGACACCGGGGTGAGGAAGGCGTGAGCAATCTCCTCGGTCGTGAGGCCGCACACCTCCCGCAGCGTGAGGGCGATCTGGGCCTCCGGCGACAGGGCGGGATGGCAACAGGTGAAGATCAAGCGCAGTCGGTCGTCCTCGATGCCCTCGCCGTTCTGCGCCGCGGTGTCATCGACGGCAGGGTCGACGGGCTCGGCGAGGGTGTCCAGCGCCTCGAAGCGAGCGCGTCGGCGAACGCCGTCGATGGCCTTGAAGCGTCCGGCCGACACCAGCCAGGCCCGGGGATTGGCCGGCACCCCATCGCGCGGCCACTGCTCCAGCGCGGCCCGGAAGGCCTCGTGTAGCGCCTCCTCGGCGAGGTCGAAGTCGCCGAGCAGGCGGATCAGGGTGGCCAGGACGCGGCGGGAGTCGGTCTGGTAGACCGCTTCCACCATCTCGCGCACACGTTCAGTCGCGTCCGCCATCTCCGCTACCTCTTCCGCCAGGCCTCGGACCAGCGTACCCGAGCCGGGCATCGCCGACCAGCCATCGGAGGGAGGAGGTCGACGCCCGGCCGGGCGGGGGTGTTCGCCGCCATGTCGATCTGGGCTCGGTCCGTTCGACTACGGAGCGAGGAGGGGGCTCGAGCGGCATTGGACGGCAGCGGTAGGATGGGGGTACCTGGAGGTCGGGAGGCGTCGCGGTGAAATACCTGCTGCTGATCTACGGTGACGAAACGGCGCTGAACGAGCCCGAGCGCGCGGCGTGTTACGTGGAGTCCACGCGGCTCGCCCACGAGCTCAAGTCGAGCGGGCACTATCTCGCCGCCAGCCCGTTGCACCCGACGGGAACGGCCACCAGCGTCCGGGTGCGCAACGGCAAGCGGCTCGTGACCGACGGGCCCTTCGCGGAGACACGCGAGCAACTGGGGGGCTACTTCCTCATCGACGCCCAGGATCTCGATCAGGCGATCGGCATCGCCGCCCGGGTTCCCATGGCCCACAGGGGGACCGTCGAGATCCGTCCGGTGCTGGAGATCACGGGCCTACCCGCGGGGACTCCCGAGGCGCCCGTGAAGGGTGCGAAGCTCAGGAAGGAGTAGGCGATGAGTAGCGTACGGGTGCTGGTTGGTACACGTAAGGGCGCCTTTGTGCTGACGTCGGACGGAACGCGTGAGCGGTGGGACGTCAGTGGCCCCCACTTCGGAGGCTGGGAGATCTACCACCTCAAGGGATCTCCGGCTGATCCGAATCGGCTGTATGCGTCGCAGTCCAGCGGCTGGTTTGGCCAGCAGATCCAGCGCTCCAGCGATGGCGGCCGGACGTGGGAGCCGGTGGGGAACAAGTTCGTGTACGACGGCGCTACCGGCACCCACCAGTGGTACGACGGCACGCCGCACCCCTGGGAGTTCGCTCGAGTCTGGCACCTCGAGCCCGCGCTGACCGATCCCGATACCGTCTACGCCGGAGTGGAAGACGCCGCGTTGTTCCGCTCGATCGACGGCGGCCAGACCTGGCAGGAGCTCCCCGGACTGCGCGGCCACGGCTCGGCCTCCACCTGGCAGCCGGGAGCGGGAGGGATGTGCCTGCACACGATCCTCCTGGACCCCCGCCACCCCGGGCGGATCTTCATCGCCATCTCGGCGGCGGGCGTGTTCCGGAGCGACGACGCGGGCAAGACGTGGCGGCCGATGAACCGCGGCCTGCGGTCGGAAGGCATCCCCAACCCCACGGCCGAGGTCGGCCACTGCGTGCACCGCATCGCGATGCACCCCACGCGTCCGGGCGTGCTGTTCATGCAGAAACACTGGGACGTCATGCGCAGCGACGACGCCGGAGAGTCGTGGCGCGACGTGGGCGGGAGCTTGCCGAGCGATTTCGGGTTCCCCATCGACGTGCACACGCACGAGCCCGATACCATCTATGTCGTGCCGATCAAGAGCGACTCGGAGCACTATCCGCCTGACGGGAAGCTGCGGGTGTATCGCAGCCGGACGGGCGGCAACGAGTGGGAGCCGCTCACCCGCGGGCTGCCCCAACGCGACTGCTACGTCAATGTGTTGCGCGATGCGATGGCTGTTGATGCGCTGGATCCTTGCGGCGTGTACTTCGGCACCACCGGGGGGCAGGTCTACGTGTCGGCCAGCGCCGGGGACAGCTGGGCCCCCATCGTCCGGGATCTCCCGTCTGTCGTGTCCGTCGAGGTCCAGACGTTGCCATGATCCGGGTCGTGCTGCCCGCCCACCTCCGCACGCTCGCCCACGTCGACGGCGAGGTGCTGCTCGCCGTCGCGGGCCAGGCGACCCAGCGCGCGGTGCTCGACGCGCTCGAGGCCCGCTATCCGATGCTGCGGGGGACGATCCGCGACCACGTCACCCATCAGCGCCGAGCGTTCGTGCGCTTCTTCGCCTGTGAGCAGGATCTGTCCCACGACGCCCCGGACGCCCCGCTGCCTGAGGCAGTCTCCCGCGGGGCCGAGCCGTTCCTGGTTGTGGGGGCCATGGCCGGCGGCTAGGGAGAGCGATCATGACCTATGCGCTGTGGGTCGTTCAGGGGCTCCTCGCGGCCCTGTTTCTGTTCGCCGGGGGCATGAAGCTGGTCCTGCCGCTCGAGGAGCTGACGGGACCGGTGTCGTTGCCCGGTCCCTTCATCCGGTTCATCGGGGTGGCCGAGGTGCTCGGCGCGCTCGGCCTCCTCCTCCCCGGGCTGCTGGGCATTCGGCCGGGTCTGACCCCGCTCGCCGCCGCCGGGCTGGTGATCATCATGATCGGGGCGACGGTGATCACCCTGGCCAGTGGTGATGTCGCGTCGGCGCTGATCCCGGTGGCCGTGGGGCTCCTCGCCGCATTCGTCGTCTACGGCCGCTGGCGCCCGACGCCGCACCGCGCATCCTCGGCTTCCCGTACCGCCACTGGTGGGTGAAGCCTCACGGGCGCCCGCCGGAAGAGACGGGCAGACGCGTTCGGCTCAGTCGAGGCGAGCGCCGGCGTCGATCCAGCGGCCGAGGAGCTGGCGCTCCTCATCCGTCATGGCGGTCTTGTTACCGGGTGGCATCGTGGGGGTCGTGACCGTCCGCAGCTTGATGACGTCCGCGCGCTGACGAATGCTGTCGGGCGCGTCGAAGGTCACGCCGTTGGGGGCGGTGCGGAATACGTCGTCGGTGGGGCGCGCGGAGTGGCAACTCGCGCAGCGGAGGTCGACGATGCCTCGCGCCACCGAGAACGGTATGGGGGGCGAGAGACCCGCTCCGGGCGTCCCCGGCGGCCGGGTCGGCCAGGAGAGGTAGAGGAGCGCCAGGAACGACGCCGCCACCGGCGCCCACGGCCAGTGGGCCGTTCGGCGGTGCTCCAGCGCGATCATGGCGTGCCGGATCCCGCCGCCGACCACGATCAGCAGGGCCAGGATGAGCCAGTTCAGCCGGTGGCCGTAGAGGCTCGGGTAGTGGTTGCTCACCATCATGAAGATCACCGGGAAGGTCATGTAGCTGTTGTGCGCGGAGCGCCGCTTGGCGTGCTGGCCGAGGCCAGAGGCCGGAGTCCGACCGGCCCGGGTCGCGGCGATCATCTCCCGCTGGGCCGGCACGATGTGCATCCAGACGTTGGCCACCATCAGCGTGCCTAGCATCGCGCCGACGTGCAGGAAGGCGGCGCGGCCACTGAGCAGGCGCGTGGCGGCCCAGCCGGCGCCGACCAGGAGAAGATAGGAGAGTGCCGTCGCCGCGGCCGGATGGTCGCGGGCGAGTGCCGAGCGCCAGAGCGGGTCGTACACGAGCCAGCCCAGCACCAGCAGGCCAAGCCCGATGGCTGTCGCCGCGGCCGGCCCGGGACGGCCCGGGCTGGGATCGACCAGGAACACGCCGCCGGTCAGGTAGTAGACGACGACGAGCAGGAGCACGCCGCTGATCCCGGTCAGCGCGGCCTCCCAGCGGAACCAGTGCAGGACCCGCGGCAGCTCGCCGGGGCCGAGCCGGAGCTTTTCGACGCGATAGAAGCCCCCGCTGTGCACCATCCACAGCTCGCCGTCCAGGCCGGGCCGCGCCGCCGCCGGGGGCTCGAGCGCGGCATCGAGCCACATGAAGTACAGCGAGGTGCCGATCCAGGCGATGGCCACCACGAGATGGAACCAGCGCAGCGCGAGGTTAAGCCACTCCAGCAGGAAGGCGTCCACGGGTTACTCGGCGTAGGCCCAGGCCGTCATCCGCCGCTCGACGGCCGCGAAGAGTCCATAGAGCACGACGCCCAGGGTCGCCAGCACGAAGAGCCCGCAGAAGGCCAACCGCGTGTTGAAGTCGGAGGCGGCCACGGCCATGAGGTACCCGATGCCCGCGTTGGAGGCCACTGTCTCCGAGATCACCGAGCCGACGAAGGCCGAGGAGACGGCGACCTTGAGGGAGGCGAAGAAGAGGGGCATGGTGCGGGGGACCCCCACCTTGCGGAAGATCTGCCAGCGCGACGCGCCCAGGGCCCGCAGCACGTCGCGCAGCTCCACCTCTAGGGTGGCCAGCCCGACCGCCACGTTGACGGCCACCGGAAAGAAGGCGAGCAGGAAGGCGGTGAGGACGGCGGGCACCGCCCCCACGCCGAACCACATCACCAGCAGCGGCACCACCGCGGCCTTGGGGATGGAGTTGAACCCGACCAGCAGGGGGTAGAGGGCGTCGTGGAACAGGGAGAAGGCGCCGATGGCGAATCCCAGCAGCAGTCCCAGCACCACCGCCACGCCAAAGCCGATAAGGGTAGTCGCCAGGGTGTGGCGCGCGTGGTAGGCGATGGGGCCGGCGGTCTGCACCATGGTCACCGCGATCCCGCTTGGCGGGGGCAGCACGATCTGCTGGATGCCGAGCAGCGGCACCGCGGCCTCCCAGACCACGACCAGCAGCACGAACACTCCCAGGGGCAGCACGAATCGACGGGCCGGCCCGGCGCTCATGCCGGGGCCCGCGGGGGTCGGATCTCGGCGCGCATCTGGCCGATCAGCGCGGTGGCGGCGTGGCCATAGACGTCGGCCTGGACGCGGGGCCGGGGCAGGGCGACCTCGTGCACGTGACCGATGCGCCCCGGATCGCTGGCCATCACGTAGATCGTGTCGGCCACGAACACGGCCTCGCGCAGGTCGTGGGTGACCAGCACGCTCGTGAATTTTTGCTCGGTTCGCAGGGCCTGGTGCAGCTCCCACATCTCCTCGCGGGTGAAGGCGTCGAGCGCGGCAAAGGGCTCGTCGAGCAGGAGCAGCTCGGGCTCGTGGATGAGAGCGCGACACAGGCTCACCCGCTGCCGCATGCCGCCCGACAGCTCGCGGGGCTGCTTGCTCTCGGCGCCGGCCAGCCCCACCGTGCCCAAGAGATCGAGCGCGCGCTTGCGCCATTGCGCCCGGTCCACGGCGCGGCGATCACCGTTCTCGCGGAGGATCTCCAGGGGCAGGTAGAGGTTGTCGAGCACCGAGCGCCAGGGCAGGAGCACCGGATTCTGGAACGCCATGCCGACGTTCTTGAGGGGGGCCACCACCGGTCGGCCGTCGACGGTGACGATGCCGCGGGTCGCCGTGACCAGACCGGCGATGAGCTTGAGCAGCGTGGACTTGCCGCAGCCGCTGGCCCCCACGAAGGCCACGCTGGCCCCCCGGGGGACCCGGAGCGAGACTTCCTGGATCGCGCGTGTCCGGCGGCCCGTGGTGACGTATTCGAACCCGACGTCGCGCAGCTCGATCATCACGCCGGGCGCCGGGCCCGCGGCCCTCAGTCCAGGCGGCGCGCGGCGGCGGGGGGCAGGTAGGCGCCGGAGAAGACCTGCTCGACCGTCGGCTTGGCCGGCAGCGCGAAGGCCTGCACGACCTGCTCGATCGCCCGCCGCATGCGAGCGGCGTCGATGGCCCCCAGGCCGTTGCGCCGCACCTCGTCGTTGACCATGTTGGCGGTGATGGCGAGCCGTAGGCGCTTGAGCTCGGTGGCCTCGTTGGCCAGCGGCTCGGCCGCCTTGATATGGGCGATGGCGGTCTCCGGGTCCTTCAGCGATACCCGGAACCCCTGGGTGAGGGCGGCCAGAAACTTGCGCACCGTCGGCTCGTTCTTCTTGAGCCAGTCGACACGGACGACGACGGCGTTGCCGTAGAGGTCGATCCCGTAGTCGCTGTACTTGAAGGCCACGACCTCGCTCTCGGGAATCTTGAGGTTCTCGGTGAGGTTCAGATAGCCCGTGAAGAAGAAGCCGGAGATCGCTTTCACGTCGCCTTTGACCAGGGCCGGTTCCCGGAGCGGCGGCGCCATGTTCGTCCAGGTCACGCTGTCGACGGGCACACCGGCGTTCTTGGCGAAGATCGGCCAGAGCCGACGGGGTGCGTCCCCGGCCGGCGCGCCGATGCTGACGCCCTTGAGATCGCCAGGCTGGGCGATGCCGTAGCGCTTGAGCGAGAGCAGCGAGAAGGGTGGCGTATTCAGGACGATGTAGACGGCGATGAGCGGTTGCTGCGGGTTCTTGACGTTGTACTCGATCATCGAGTTGATGTCGCCGTATCCCATGTCGTAGGTCCCGGTCGCCACCTGCTCGATGGTCTTCTGTGAGCCGCTGCCCCGGTCGATGGCGACTTCGAGGCCCTGGGAGGCGAATGCGCCCATGGCCTTGGCCGAGATGAAGGGGGCCTGCGGTCCCTGGATCTGCCAGTCGAGCGCGAACTTCACCCGGGTCTGGGCGGGGACGGGCACGGTCCCGATCACCAGCGTCAGAGCCAGGGCCACGAAGGAGGATGACAGACACGGCCGTAGCGCGCTGCCCATGGTCATGGTGGGTCTCCCTTCCCCTCGATCCGGCGCCTACGTTAGGGGCCCAGGCCTCCGTCGTCAACCTGGTTCCGTGCCCTACTGGCCGCCACTACTCCCCCTATAATCGCGCCTGTCATGACGACCATCGGGGCGCCCCTCCGGCGCAAGGAGGGGCTCGACAAGGTGACCGGCCGCGCGGTCTACCTGGACGATATGACCCGGCCCGGCCAGCTGTGGGGTCGCACCGTGCGTGCGGACGTCCCCGGCGGTCAGCTCGAGCGCATCGACTTCGCACCCGGGCCCCCGTGGGACGAGATCGTCGTGGTGACTGCGCGCGACATCCCCGGCCGTAACGTCGTGCCCCTCGTCGCCGACGACCAGCCGTGCCTGGTGGCGCGGGACATCCGGCATCGCGAAGAACCCGTGGTGCTGCTGGCTCACGCCGATCGGCAGGTGCTGGCGCGCGCGGTGGCCGCCGTACGGCTCGTCGTCGCCCCGGCGCCAGCCGTGCTGAGCCTGGACGCCGCCACCGACGTACTCTCCGAGCTGACCCTCGAGCGTGGCGACCTCGCCGCGGGCCTGGCCCGGGCCGACCTGGTGGTGGACGGGACGTACGAGACAGGCGCCCAGGAGCATCTGTACATCGAGCCGCAGGCGATGTTGGCCGAGATCGGCGAGGACGGCGCCCTCACGGTGTGGGGATCGCTCCAGTGCCCGTACTATGTGCGGCCTGCCGTCGCCGCCGTGCTCGGGCTGCCTGAGGACCGGGTGCGGGTGATCCAGACCACGACGGGGGGTGGCTTCGGCGGCAAGGAGGAATACCCCTCGATGATCGCTTGCCATGCGGCCCTGCTGGCCGCCACGGCGCGCCGCCCGGTCAAGCTCGTGTACGAGCGCGGCGAGGACATGCGGGCGACGACGAAGCGGCATCCCTCGCGCACCCGCCACCGCGTCGGCGTCAGCCGGGACGGCCGGCTGCTGGCCCTGGAGACGGAGTTCGTGCTCGACGGCGGCGCCTATCTTACCCTGAGCCCGGTCGTGCTCTCCCGCGGGGTGATCCACGCCCCGGGCCCCTATCGCTGGCCGAGCCTGAGAATCCGTGGCCGGGTGATGCGCACGAGCTACCCGCCCCACGGTGCCTTTCGCGGCTTCGGCGCGCCGCAGGCGATCTTTGCCCTCGAGGTCCACCTCGACCGTGTGGCCCGCGCGCTGGGGCTCGACCCGGTGGAGCTCCGCCGGCGCAACCTGCTCCGGCCCGGCGACCTCATGGCCACCGGCCAGCCGGTGGAGCCGGGCGTCGACCCCCTCGCCGTGCTGGATCGAGCGCTCGACGCCAGCGGCTTCGCAGCCCGCCGGGCGGCCTGCGACGCGAGCAACGCCGGGGCCTCGGCCGTGAAGCGCGGCGTGGGGCTTGCCACCTTCTTCCACGGCGCTGGCTTCACCGGGGCCGGGGAGAGCAAGCTCGCCTCGGAGGCGGCGCTGCGCCTGGGCGCCGATGGCCGCGTGGAGATCCTGGTCTCCAGCGTCGAGATCGGCCAGGGCGCGGCCACCACACACGCCCAGATCGTGAGCGAAGCGCTGGGTGTGCCGTACGAGGCGGTCACTGTGGCTGTCGTGGATACGGCGGTGGTCCCGAACAGCGGACCGACGGTCGCCTCCCGCACGGTGATGGTGGTCGGCGGCCTCCTCGCACAGGCGGCGCACGAGATGGTAGACCGGCTGCGCGCTCAGGCCGGGCTGCCCCGCCCCCATACGCCCGCGGACTTCGTGGTAGCGGCTCGAGCGTATACCCACGCCCACGGTCCCCTCGTCACCCGGGCTCGCTACCGCACTCCCACCGGCTGGCGATGGGATGAGCGAACGCTCACCGGCGAGGCGTACGCGGCCTATGCCTGGGCCTGCTACGTGGCGGAAGTTGCCGTCGACACCCGCACGGGGGAGGCTGAGGTCACCGACTTTGTCGCCGTGCAGGATGTCGGCCGCGTCGTCAATCCGGTGACGGCGCGCGGCCAGGTCCACGGCGGCGTCTGCCAGGGCATCGGCTTCGCCCTCTATGAGGACGTCGTGTGGCAAGACGGCGGCATGGCCAACGGGCGGATGACCAACTACATCGTGCCCACGAGCGCCGACACGCCACCGATCGCCGTCGTGTTCTGTGAGGGGGAGGCTTCCTCGTCCAAGGGTCTGGGTGAGCTGCCCATGGACGGCTCGGCGCCGGCCGTGGTGAACGCCCTCAACGCGGCGCTCGGCACGGAGATCGCGCGGATCCCGGCCCTGCCCGAACGCGTGCTGCAGGCGCTCCCGGCATGATCGGCCTGGATCTCACGATCAACGGTCGGTCGGTGCGCGCCCGGGTCGCGCCGCTCACCCGGCTCCTCGACTTCCTGCGCGAGCACCAGGGGCTGGCCGGGACGAAGGAGGGATGCGGCGAGGGCGAGTGCGGCGCTTGTACGGTGCTCGTCGACGGCCTGCCCGTCGTGAGCTGTCTGGCTCCGATGGGCCAGCTCGATGGCGCCACCGTGACGACGATCGAGGGTCTCACGGCGGCTGGCCCGGGGCTCGATCGGGTCCAGGAGGCGCTGCTCGATGAAGGCGGCACCCAGTGCGGGATCTGCACGCCGGGCATCGTCATGGTCGCCCATGCCCTGCTGGCCGCCAATCCCCGGCCCACGCTCGACGAGATCCGCAACGCGCTGGCCGGCAACATCTGCCGCTGCACTGGCTACACCGCGATCTACGAAGCCGTATACCGCGCGGCCGGACGGGCGCGGTGACCACGCCCGTCCGCTGGACGCGGGCGCAGAGCCTGCGCCACGCGCTGCAGGTCATGGCCGCGGAGCCCTCGGTGATCCCCATCGCGGGCGGGACCGACCTCATGGTCCTCCTCGCGCTTGGCGGGCTTCACGAGGGGCACCTGCTGGATCTCTGGCCGCTCGGGGAGCTACGGGGCATCAGCGCGGCGCCGCACGAGACAGTGATCGGGGCGCTGACCACGTACCGGGAGCTCGCCACCCACCCCGCGGTCGCCGAACGTCATCCCGCCCTGGTCCAGGCGGCGCGTCTGAGTGGCGCCTGGGCCATCCAGAACCGGGGCACGCTCGGTGGCAATCTCGGCAACGCTTCGCCGGCCGCCGACTCGTCGCCGGCCCTGCTCGCGTACGGGGCGAGGCTGGAGCTCGTGAGCGTGCGCGGTGCGCGCTGGGTAGACTATGCGGACTTCCACCTCGGCTACAAGCGCACCGCCCGAGCCGGGGACGAGCTCATCGCCCGGATCGCGCTGGCCGTCCCGCCGGTACCGGCCACGCACTTTTACCGGAAGGTGGGCGCCCGAAAGGCCCAGGCCATCAGCAAGGTGTGTCTGGCTGGCCTGGCGCCGCTCCGTGACGGCCGGCTCGGCGAGGTGCGACTCGCGCTTGGCGCGGTGGCGCCGACGGTCGTCCTGGCCCGGCAGACCGCGGCCTACCTCAGCGGTCGGCGTCCGATGGAGATCGACCGGCTGGCGACGCGGGCGCTCCTCGAAGGGGAGATCGCCCCCATCGACGACATTCGCTCGTCAGCGTGGTACCGGCGACGGGTGGCCGGACACCTCCTCGGGCAATTCCTCGACGCGATTCAGCAGGGTTGAGACGGCGACCCTCGTCGCACGCCGCGTGAACGGGGAGGTCTGGAGGGGGCGCGCCCCGTGCCCCCTCCAGCTCAATGATCAGGTTTGCCGGGGGCGGCATAATCGTCCGACAACTCCGCCAGCAGTCCGGCCAATCGTGGGTCACCATCGCCAGGCGGCCGCCAGTCCACGTGGAGCGCGGGCACCTGGAGTGAGACGAGCGTGGTGGCGAACAGCTCGAGGCCGACGCTGATGACCCGCGGGGGCCCGGCGAGCAGGTCGCGCACGAGTCGCGCCTCAGGCGCTCGTCGCGCGGGCGAGCCGTGTCGCCAGCCGAGCCGCCTGAGCGTTGGACGGCATCACGATCACACCGCGCGCGGCGAGCTTCGCCACCTGCGCGGCGCGACCCTGGGGATCGGTCTCGGTCCCCACGACGCTGGCGACGATGGCCAGTCCGCGCCGCTGCTCGCGGGCCCGCTCGAGAGCGGGGATCAGCTCCCCGGCCGGGTCCGGGTGAGCGCCGTAACCGAGGATGACGTCGAGGAGCAACACGGCCGTGCCCGGGTCGGCGGTCTCGCGAGCGATCCACTCGCGACGGACGGTGCCGTCGATCATCGGGTGGGGCCGCCCGACCGTGAACATGTCCTCCCCGAGATCGACCACGCGGTTCGCGCCGGCCCCGCCGGTCACGTCGGGTGCCACGTCGGGGAGCGCCGCCGCCAGAATCGCCCGCGCCTCCCAGGCCAGCGTGCCGCCGGCATAGACGCCGCGGACATAGCGCGGCGCGGGGCCGAGGCCGCGCCCGGCGTCGGCCACCAACCGGTCGACCTCGGAGGCCGGCAGCGTGAACTCGGTCGCCGGAGCCCCTTTTTTCCTGGCCCGGGCCACCGCCGCCCGGGCGCACTCTTCGAGCGATCCCGAGCCGGACCCGACGAAGTGCATCACGCACGGCTTCCCGAGCCGCTCGACCTCTCGCGTGAGCCGGGCGGCGACTGCTGGGCCGGGCGGCTTGCCGATCACGCAAATCACCTCGGTGGCTGGATCCTCGGCCAGCAGCGCCAGGGCCCGTGACATCATGAGTCCCCCGACCGCGTCGCTGAGGTCGCGCCCACCCACCCCGATCCCGTGCGAGATGCCTTCGCCGTGGCGGGCCACCAGCGTGCTCACCTCTTGCAGCCCTGTCCCTGACGCCGCCGCGATGCCGATCCGGCCGCGGGGCACGGCGTTGGCGAAGCCGAGCGGGACGCCGTCGATGAGGGCGGTACCGCAGTCGGGGCCCATCACGAAGAGCCCCCGGCTGAGCGCCAGGCGCTTGAGCTCGATCTCAGCTTCGACGGGGACGTTGTCGCTGAAGAGCATGACGTGGAGCCCCGCTCGCAGCGCTTTCATGGCCTCGGCGGCCGCATAGAGCCCGGGGACGGAGATGAGAGCCAGGCTGGCGTCGGGGAGCGCGCGAAGCGCCGAGGCCAGCGTGCGGGGTCGGCGCCGGGTGGCGCCGGGCAGCCCCGGCCGGGACTCGGCCGGGCGGGGGCGCAGCGCGGCGAGGGCGGCCGCTTCGGCGCCGCGGGCGGCGGCCTCGTCGGCGGCGGCTACGGCGATGAGGAGGTCAGCCGGGGCCGTGTCCGCGCCCCCTTCGGCCAGGAGACCGGCATCCGCGAGCAGGGCGCGGTTCTGGGGGGTTGCCATCATGGCGGCCGCCCGCTCGACGCCGGGCACCGCCTCCATGTCGTGGGTGAGCCGCATGAGCGTCAGCGAATCGTGGTATGCGCTCCGCCAGACGAAGTTCCAGACGGGCATGGGTTAGACAGAGGCGGCCGCGCCCGGCGCCGCCGTCACTTGGGTGGCGTGATCCCGTACAGCTTGATCTTGCGGTACAGATGACTGCGCTCGATGCCCAGCCGCTCCGCGGTGCGGGTCATGTTCCACTCGTTGGCCCGCAGCTCGCTGAGGATGTAGGCGCGCTCGAAGTTGTCGCGGGCTTCCCGGAGAGAGCGCTCGCGAGCCTCGACGGCGGTCGAGGCCGCTGCCTCCTTGGGCCGGAGCGGTGCCGGCAGGTCGTCCACACCGATCACGTCGGCCGGGGCCATGATCACCAGTCGCTCCACCATGTTGCGCAGCTCGCGCACGTTGCCCGGCCAGTCGTAGGTCATGAAATAGGCCAACGCCTCCCCCGACAGGGTCTTGAGACGCTTGCCGTTCTCGACGCAGACGACACGGATGAAGTGGTCGATGAGGAGGGGAATGTCTTCTTTGCGCACCCGCAAGGGTGGGACCTCGATGGGAATCACGTTGAGCCGGTAGAAGAGATCCTCGCGGAAACCGCTGCCCAGCAGCGTGCTCAGGTCGCGATTGGAGGCGGCGATGACACGGACGTCAACCTTGATCGTCTCCCGTCCGCCCACGCGCTCGAAGGCCTGCTCCTCCAGGGCCCGCAGCACCTTGGCCTGGGTCTTGAGGCTCATGTCGCCGATCTCGTCCAGGAACAGCGTCCCCCCATCGGCCATCTCGAAGCGCCCGCGGCGCCGGCTCAGGGCGCCGGTGAAGGCCCCCTTCTCGTGGCCGAACAGCTCGGACTCGATCAGTTCCTCGGGGATCGCCGCGCAGTTGACTTCCACGAACGGGCGGTCGCTGCGGGCGGACAGGGCGTGGATCGCCCGCGCCACCAGCTCCTTGCCGCTGCCGTTCTCGCCGTGGATGAGGACCCGGCCGTTGGTGGGCGCGGCGGTGGCGATCTGCTCGCGGAGCTGGCGGATGGCCGGGCTCTCGCCGATGATCGTCCAGCGCTCTTCCAGCCGCTCGCGCAGGGAGGCGTTTTCCCGCTCCAGCCGGGCGTGCTCGAGGGCCCGGCTGACGGTCAGGAGGGTCTTCTCCAGCGAGAGCGGCTTCTCGATGAAGTCGTAGGCGCCCAACCGCGTGGCCTTGACCGCGGTCTCGATGGTGCCGTGGCCGGAGATCATCACCACGGTCACCTCGGGGCGCTGCCGCTTGAGGTCGGCCAGCGTCTGCAGTCCGTCCTTGCCCGGCATCCAGATGTCCAGGAACACCAGGTCGGGCGACTCGTCGCTGACCACGCCCAGCGCACCCTCGCCGCTGCCCACTGCGGTGACCCGGTAGCCCTCGTCCTCGAGGACGCCGCGCAGCGTCGCCTGGATCGCCGGCTCGTCGTCGACGATGAGGATGTGCTCACCGGCCATGATCACCTCGGGGGACTACGCTTGAGTCTCGACTGCCGCGGGGATGCGCGCGACGGGCAGCTCGATGACGAAGCGGCTGCCCCGGGGAAGGTTGTCCTCCACCCAGATGGCGCCGCCGTGCTCGGTGATGATCTCGTGGACGATGGGCAGTCCCAGGCCCATCCCGGTCGTCTTGGTCGAGAAGTAGGGCAGGAAGAGTTTGTCCTTGTCCTCGGGCTTGATGCCCGGGCCCGAGTCGCTCACGATGAGCTGGACTCGGCCCAGCTCGGGCAGGTGCACGATCTCCACCTCCACGTCGCCGACGCCGCCCACCGCCTCCACGGCGTTGTCCACGAGGTTGAGCACCGCCCGCTTGATGTAGTCGGGATCGAACTCGAGCGGGGGCAGGTCGTCGGGATAACGGGTGCTGAGCCGCAGCGTCGGGTGGGACTCGCGGTAGAGGCTGGCCACGCCGTCCACCAGCGGACGCAGGTCGCCGGGACGCGGGGTGAGCACGGGCATCCGGGCGAACCGCGAGAACTCGTCGACGAGACGGCGCAGCCCGTTCACCTCCTGAATGATGATCCCGGTGCACTCCGCCACGAGCTCGTTCTCGCCGGCATTGCGGCTCAGCCGCCGGCGCAGGCGTTGAGCCGAGAGCTGGATCGGCGTCAGGGGGTTCTTGATCTCGTGGGCGATGCGCTGGGCCACCTCGCGCCAGGCGGCCAGGCGCTGGGCCTTGAGCAGCTCGGTGAGGTCGTCGAAGACCAGCACGGCCCCCGCGTACTCGCCGTCGGATCCGCGCAGCGCGGTGGCCGAGGCCAGCAGCGACACGGTGGCTCCCTTGCGGCGCAGGTGTAGCTCCTGGTCGACCGCGCCCGCCCGCAGCCGGCGCACCCGCTGCACGAGGCCGACCACATCAGCCAGCTCGGCGCTCCCGAACACCTGCTCCACCGGCCGCCCCACGGCGGCCGTCCGCTGCAGCCCGAACATGGCCGCGGCGGCCCGGTTCAGGGTGGTGACGCAGCCCTGGGGATCCAGGGAGACCACGCCGGTGGTGACCGCCTCCATGACCGTCTCGATGTAGCGCCGACGTTCCTCCAGCTCCGTGTGCTTGTCCTGGAGGTCGAGATAGGCTTCCTCCAGCTGGTGCTTGGAGCGGCCCAGGTCCTCGGTCATGCGGTTGAACGAGTCCACGAGGACCCCCAGCTCATCGGCGGCCCGGGCCTGGACCCTGTAGCTGAGGTTCCCGGCCGCCACCTCGCGGGTGCCTTCGGCCAGCTCGGCGATGGGCCCGGTGATCCCGCGGGCCAGGTAGAGGCCGAACCAGGCGAAGGAGAACACCACGATCAGGGTCAGCAGCATGAAGAGCAGGATGTAGATGCCCTTGATGGGGTTCTTCACCAGCTTGAGCTGCTTGTACTCCTGAAAGGCCTGAGCGATGCCTCGAATCCGCTGCTCGAGACGCTCGGTCACGTGGGTCCCCACGACCACCGTGCCCAGGACCCGACGCTCGGGGCCGGGGGCCGTCAGCACGGGGGCGATGGCTTCGATGAGATCGCCGGAGGGCAGCTCGCGCACGGTGGTGACCTGCTGGCCGGCCAATCCCAGGCGCAGCTGCCCCTCATTGATGTCGCGGGTCGGCAGGTCGCCGAGGGCGGGGTCATTGACGTGGACCAGCTCCTGGCCGGCGGCGGAGAAGACCGTGATGGCGCTGAGGCCGAGCTGTTCCTGCTGGTCGACCAGATAGGCGGCCAGCGCCTCGCGCCGTGTGTTCTCGAGGAGCCGGTCGCGCTCGATGACGCGGGCGATGTGCTGGCCGTGCCGAAGGGCCGCGGACTGGAGGTTCTGATAGTAGGCCTGGGCGACAGCCAGCGCCTGGTCCAGGGGTCGCTCGACCTGGGGCTTGAACCAGCCCTCGATCGACTTGTTGATGAAGTTGGAGGCGATCGTGAAGATGAGGATCGCCGGGGTCAGGGCCAGGGACAGGAACGCCAGCACCAGCTTCGTCTTGAAGCGTGAGCCCAGCAGCTTCTGCCTCCGCTCGAACCACAGCTTCACGAGGTTGCGGAGCAGGAGCACCAGCAGCAGCAGGAAGACGATCAGGTTCAGGTTGAACAGCGCGAAGACGACGATGTTAGAGGCCAGCGGGACCTCGGGCACCCGCATCTCGAAGTTCAGCACGGTGGCCACGGTCAGGAAGGCCAGCAGCCCGCTGATGACCACGATGTTGCGGCGCCGGCGGCTGGGCTCGGTGAGCAGGGGCATTACTGGACCCGCCGGATCGTCCGGTAATCGGATTGGAGGATTGTCTCTTCGGCGGTTCCCGCCATCCGAGCCACGAACGTGTTCTCCCCGTTCAAGGCGGTCTCCGCCCGGACGCGGACGTAGATCACGGTGTTGGGATCGAAGTCGCCGGCCGGGCTGAGCTTGGCGGCGCGCACCTCGGAGATGACCCGCTGGGCGTCGCGAAGGCCACGGGTGGTGTAGATCGGACGTGTCTCGCCCTTCAGGGAAGCGACCCGATATTCCTTGCTCACGACGTTGTATGTCAGTTGCCGCTCGATGACCCGGGTGGTCAGCAGGCGGTCCCGCCAGCCGCGATTGAGCTGCCAGAGCTCGATGGTGAAGCGCAGGTGGGCGGGGATGCCACTCTGAATCGGCTCGTCGAAGGTGGGGGGCACCGCCCCGACCGCTACGACCTGCACGGTGAAGTCGTGGTCGTTGAGGTAGACGGCGAGATCGGTCAGGCGGAGCTCGCCCAGGGCGTACGCTGGAACGGCGAGCCAAACGCCGGCCATGGCCACCAGGAGCCCCGGGCGCATACCACCCATATGGTCGACATGACATTATACGCGGGGCCCGGGGCCGGCCCGGGTTAGATCGCGGCCAGCCCGGAGGCGGCGGCGAGGCCGCCGTGGTGCGCCGACTCCCGGGATCCCGCGAGAACGCCGGCCGGTCGGCGATCGAGGCCGAGCGCGCGCTGGATCGCAACCACGAGATCAAAGTTCAGGGCGTGACCGGCATTGCGGGCGATGACATAACCGACCACGGGCCGGCCGAGCAGGGCCAGGTCCCCGATCAGGTCGAGGATCTTGTGACGGACGAACTCGTCCCGATAGCGTAGCCCGTTCAGCGCGCCCCGCTTGCCCACGCCGATCGCGTTCTCGAGCGATGCTCCTCGCGCCAGGCCGTTCCGGCGCATCTCCCCCAGATCCTTGAGGAACCCATAGGTCCGTGCCGGGGCAAACTCTTCGATGAACATTCGCTCGGTCGGCGCGCAGGTGATGGCCTGAACACCGATCGCGGGATGGTCATTGTCGAGCGTGTAGCTGATGCGGAAGACGTCGGAGGGAAGGATCTGGATCCAGCGCCCGCCGCCGCCGACCTTGATCGGATGCCGAATGACGATCGGTCGCTTGGGCGCGGACTGCTCCACACGTCCCGCCGAGGCCAGCAGAGACACGAACGGCTTGGCGCTGCCGTCTCCGGCCGGAATCTCGGATCCGTCCACCTCGATGAGCAGGTTGTCGAGTCCCAGTCCGGCGGCGGCGGCCATCAGGTGCTCGACCGTCTGGATCCGCGTGCCGTTGCGCCCGAGCGTCGTCGCGTAGTGAGAGTTCATCACGCTCTCGGGTGCCGCCGGGATGAAATCGTGGTCGGGCGGCCGGAAGGCGATCCCCGAGTTCGCGGGCGCCGGAGACACCCGGATCCTGACCGGCTTGCCGGAATGCAGGCCGACGCCCTCGAACTCGACTGGTCGGCGGATCGTTCGCTGGTGCATAGCTGGACATGGTATGAGCAACCTCGGTGCCAGACCGAACCGAGGCTCTAACCCATTGTTTTTGCAGTCTCAACAGCCCGAATTGTCGGACCTACAATTCCTGGCGCGTTGCAGTGGCGCAACATGACTTCAAGGGCTTGTCTCATTTAGGAAACACGCTCGACAGCGACGATCACGTGGACCTCGACCCCGTCCGGGGCTTCACGGACGCTGGCCTGGTGGGAGGTGGCAGCCTTCACGACGGTCCCCGCTCGATGGCGCCGCGGATCGATCTCCTCACCGTGCAGCAGTCCGTGCACGAGGTCGCCGGCGAATGTCGTCACCTCCACCCGGCGCGTGGCGAAGCCTTCGATCTCGTGGACGTAGAGGCACTCGCTGACCCAGTTCACGAGCAGGGTTTCCTTCGTCGTGCCTTGCGCCCGTACTTCCCGCCGGTCGCGCTCCACGACTTCCTCGGGAGCGATGGCCAGCCCGAGCACGCCGCGGGCGACCTCGGCGAAGGCCACGGCGAGCGTCGATCCCCAGGCGCGAACCTCGACGTTGGTGGCGATGTCGAAGGACTCGTGACCGGCCATCGTCATGGCCGGTTCGCGCCGAGGTCTCCGAATCGGAATTGGAGGATGGCGATGACCGCCGGGCCTGCGGTTTCCGTTCTCAAGATACGAGGGCCGAGCGACGCGGGTGACCACCCGCGGGCCCGCGACCGGTCGACCTCCTCGCGTGTCAAGCCACCTTCCGGTCCGACGAGCACGAACGCGACGGCCGGGGTCCGGGTGAGGCCATTGCAGAGATCGGCCAGAGGTGGCGCCTGTCCCTCCCAGAGGCAGAGGCGCAGATCGGCGGAGCCGGTCGGGGGCTCCAACCACTCATCGAGTCGGCGCGGATATTCGACCTCGGGAATCACCGCCCGGCCGCACTGCTTGCTGGCCTCCTTGGCCACTCGTTGCCATCGTCGGGCCCGGTCGCGCCAGCGACTGGGCTCGAGCCGCATGATCGTGCGCTCGGTGATGGCCGGCAGCACGCGGTGGACCCCCAGCTCCGTCGCGGCTCGCACGATCGCCTCCATCCTGTCCCCTTTGGGAATCCCCTGCACCAGCGTGATGGTGAGCGGGGGCTCGCGGGTGCTCGTCGCCACACGGAGAATCGTGCCCACCGCAACCTCGCCCACCGCCTCGAGGCGGACGGTATAGTCTTGGCCCAGCCCGTCCGCGGCGACGACCAGGTCGCCCGGAGCCAGCCGCAGCACGGCGGTCATATGGTGACTCTCGGTGCGGTCGAAGGTCACGCGGTCGCCGCTGACCTGCCCGGGAGTCAGCGTGAACCGGCGCGGGCCGCTCACCGTGACCGCCGCAGCACCACGGTGCTCCAGCCGTCCGCGGAACGGATGGTCTCGGAGACGAAGCCGTGGTCGGCGACCGCCGCGTTCACGGCCGCGGCCTCGGAATCGAGGATGCCCCCGAGCACGAGGGCTCCGCCGGGCGCGACATATCGGGCATAGTCGGGGCCCAGACGGAGGTGAGCGGACGCAAGCAGGTTGGCGAGGACCAGGCCGACGCCCGGCGAGACCACGGCCCCGGCATCGCTCTCGAGGAGCCGGATGCGCTGGGCCACGCCGTTTCGGCCGGCGTTGGCTGTCGTGCAGGCCAGCGCGTCGGGGTCGTTGTCCACCGCCAGCACGGTGGCGACGCCGAGCCGGACGGCGGCGATGGCGAGGATCCCCGAGCCGGTGCCCAGGTCGATCGCCGACTGCGGGGTCTCGCGCTCCACGATATCTTCCAGGCTCTCGAGGCAGCCCACGGTGCTGGCGTGGTGGCCGGTGCCGAAGGCGCGGCCGGGATCGATCACGATCAGAACGCGCTCGAGCGGCCCGGCGGCCTCCCAGGGAGGCGTGATCAGCAGACGCCGTCCCACCGAGAGCGGGCGGAAGTGGGCGCGCCAGGCCTCGGCCCAGTCCACCTCGGCGAGACGGCTCAAGATGGGGCCGTGCGGAGCCGGCAATCCCAGCGCACGCAGCCCGGCCACGTAATCCGCCAGGCGCGCCTCGAGGCCGGCCGCCGCAACAGGGGGAAAGAAGGCGCGCAGTCGCAGCTCGCGGTTCGGGGCCTCTTCGCCCACGACACCGAGGGCGCCCAGCTCCCAGAGAAAGTTGGTGAGCGCGTCCTCGACGGTCTCGGAGGCGCTGATCGCCAGCTCCCAGTACCCGCTCATTCCCGGGGCGAGGCCGGACGTCCGCGTCAGCCGATCAGCTTCTTCATGCGCTCGAGGAAGGCGCCCAGCAGCGGGCCGCTCTGCCCCTTGGAGGCGGCATCGAAGGCCTGCAGCGCCTCGCGCTGCGCCGCATTCAGCTTGTGGGGCACCTCGAGGAGGAGACGGTAACAGGCATCACCGTGGCCCCGATCCCGCAGGCGAGGCATGCCCCGCCCCCGCAGCTTCAGCACCTGGTTCGGCTGGCTGCCCGGCGGGATCTTCAGCGTGGCTGTGCCCGAGATCACGGGCACGCTCAACTCCGTCCCGAAGACGAGCTGGGGATAGGTCACGGGCAGGTCGCAGTAGAGATCGGCGCCGTCTCGGGCGAAGAGCTCGTGCTCGCGCACCCTCACCACCACGTACAGATCGCCGGCCGGCCCGCCGGCCTGGCCACCCGCCCCCTCGCCGGACATTCTCAGCTGCATGCCGTCCTCGATACCGGCCGGGATCTTGACCGTGAGCAGCCGCTCGGCCCGCTGGCGGCCCTCGCCACCGCAGGCGCGGCAAGGATTACGGTTGAGCTCGCCCTCGCCGCGGCACTTGGGGCACGTGCGGGCCACCGTGAGGAACCCCTGGCTGAGCCGCACCTCGCCGCGGCCGTGGCAGGTATCGCAGGTCGTGCGGCGACTGCCCGGCTCGACGCCGCTGCCATCACAGGTCGCGCAACGATCCATGCGCGGAAGCTGGATCTTCGTCTCGACGCCGCTGGCGGCCTCCGCCAGTGTGATGGCGAGCTCGTACTGGAGATCTTCGCCCCGGGCAGCCCGACCGCGCCGCCCCCGGCCCGCGCCGGTGAAGAAGCTCTCGAAGATATCATCGAAGAGGGTGCCGAATCCCTGGTCGAAACCACCCGTCCCCCCCACGGTCCCGAACCGATCGTACTGGGCCCGCTTGTCCGAGTCCGACAGCACCGCGTAGGCCTCGTTCACCTCCTTGAACCGTTCCTCGGCCTGCTTGTCGCCGGGATTCCGGTCGGGGTGGTACTGCAGGGCGAGCTGCCGGTAGGCCTTCTTGAGATCGGTGTCGGTGGCGGTGCGAGCGACGCCCAGCACCTCGTAGAAATCGCGCGACGGCATTTACCGGGGCGAGGCCGACAGGAACCTGGTCACGCCGCGTCCTCGTCGGGAGCGGCAGCGACCGCGACCTGGGCGGGACGGAGGACCCGGCCGTGCAGCAGGTATCCGGGGGCCACCTCGGAGACGACCGTGCCCGGCTCCTGGGTGGCGCTGATCACCCGCGCGGTCGCTTCGTGGCGCGCCGGATCGAACGCCTGTCCCAGCGCCGAGTACCGCGTGAGGCCATGGCGCTCGAGGATACGCAGGAGCTCCCGCTGGATCAGTTCCACGCCCTCCACGACACCCCGCGCGTCGTTCGTGGCCCGTGCGGCGACGAGCGCGCGGTCCAGGTTGTCGAGCGCGGGCACCAGATCGCGAAGGAGCGTCTCGTTCGCGTAGCGGGTGTAATCCTCGCGCTCACGCTGGGCCCGACGGCGCATATTGTCGGCTTCGGCCAGCGCGCGGAGCAGCCGGTCCTGCTTGTCGTCGAGCTGGCGCTTGAGGTTGGCCAGCTCGGCCTCGGGCGTGGCGGACCGGTCATCCCTGGCCTCGATGGATTCGGCGTCACTCATACAGACGAATTATAGCAGCCGCCTGACCGACGGTCGTCGCCCTCACGTGAATGGGGGAAGTTTGGAGGGGGGCGAGCCGGCGGTCGCGCCTCGCGTGAATGGGGGAGGTTTGGAGGGGGGCGAGTCTCTTCGCCCCCCTCCATCTTCAAGACGGCAGGTACAGGTCTTGACGCACACGCGAGAGGGCCTCGGTGACATGGCGGGCCGTCTCGTTCACCACCGAGATGACCTCCGGGTAGGGCAGGCGCCGGGGGCCCACGATGCCCAGAATCCCGAGGACCTGGTTGCGGTACAGATAGGTCGAAGTAATGAGCGTGCACTCCCGCATCTCGGCGTAGGGGTTCTCCTCACCGATGGTGACGTGCATGCCCTCGTCCTGGGCCAGGCCGGCCATGAGGCTGGCCAGCCGCTCCTTCTGCTCGAAAGTCCGGAGCAGCTCGCGGGTCGTCTCCAGGTCCCAGAACTCGGGGTGGTCCAGCATGTTGATGGCGCCGCTGATGTAGAGCGTACGACCGCGGAGCATGTCCAGGACCTGGTCGGTGATGGCCCGGGCCCGAGTGTGCAGCTCGTCGAGGGGATCGGCCGGTGCCGTTTCCATCTCCACGATGCTCGCCACCGTGCGGTCGCGGAACCTTCGCGTGAGCTCCCGGCCGATCTTCCGCACTTCCTCGGCGGCGAGCGGCGTGTCGAGGGTGATGGCCCGCGCCGTGACCCACCCCGAGTCCGTCACCAGGACCGCCAGCGCCCGGTCTGGCTCGAGCGGGATCAGCTCGACCCGGCTGATCGTCGTGTGCCGTAGCGGCGGAGCCAGCAGGAGTCCGGTCATCCGGGTCACCGTCGACAGGTGCTCCGAGGTGCGCTCCATGAAGCCGTCGATTCCCGAGGCCCGGGTCGGGAGCGTGTCCGGGACCCGGGGGCTGGGGGACGGCTGGGGGAACGAATCGACATACAGGCGATACGCCTTGTCGGTCGGCACCCGGCCGGCACTGGCGTGGGGCTGGCTCAAATACCCCATCTCCTCGAGGTC
>DATBIM010000165.1:0-15948 GCA_036556905.1 Candidatus Methylomirabilota bacterium | reverse complement strand
GAACAGGCTCTGGTAACCACCGGCGACGCCGGCCACCGCGGCCCCGAAACCCGCGGCGGCATAGCCGATGAGGTTGTAGACACTGAACGCGGCGGTGCGTCGAGAGCCGGTTACCGCGCGGGCGATCACCACCTGCTCGATGGTGAGGAAGGGGCCCGTCTCGCCGCTGCCCACGGCCACATTTCCCACCATGGCTCCCACGACGACGAGCCAGGGGTGCTTCGAGGCGAGCAAGAACAGACCGCCTATCACCATGAGAGCGGCCAGGCCGAGCAGCGCGGTGCGGGCACCGTGACGCTCGGCCGGATACCGCACGGCCCAGGTCAGGAGCGCGCTGGCCACCAGCGTGAGCGTCACCGCTATCCCCACGCCGGCGGCGCCAACTCCGAGCTCGGCGAGGTAGACGGGCAGGAGAATGCCGAGATAGCCGTATCCGAAGGTTCGTACGGTCTTCGCGGCGAGGACGAGGATGATCGCGGGTGGGTACGCCTGCATGACCGCCCATTTGCGGCCTGCCTGGGGCCCAGGTCAAGCTTCCGCTTGACATCTAGCTCATCACGTGATGAGTATATGGGCTCTAACAGAGTTGGAGGACGGAAGAATGAGCCGCGTGGAGCAGGTCCTGAACGACGAGATCAGTCAGCTTCTCGAGCGTTTGTCGGGCACCGTCCCCGATGGGTGTCTGGAAGCGACGGCGAGCCGGAACCCGGTGCTCAGGCGGAGGCTGGACGAAGTCGAGAGCCAGATGGCGACCGTCAGGGCAGCGCTGATCGACAGTTATAGCCGCTGGCGGCGCAGCCTCGACGACCTGGAGAACATCTGGGCCCTGGCCGCCTGGAAGGCAGCGGGGGAGGACACGCCCTACCGCGAGTGCGCCTGAGGCGCGGGCTCAGCCAGCACACTCACCGGTGAAGGCCAGGCGGACTGCCTCGAAGCGCTGCCAGTAATCCGGAAGTTCTCGGGCCAGCGCCACCTGCGCTGCCATCAGGTGAGCAAGGGGGTCGGCGCCGGCTCGGCTCGCCGCCTCCGCGGCCTTGGTCCGCTGGTCGGCGGAGAGGGCAGGCAGCAGGTCGGCTCGCAGCCGCTCGAGGAAGGTACGGACCCCGGCGGTGAACTCCTCACGATCGCCCTCGTTGTCGGCAATCGGCTCGGACAGCCCTTGGTTCCGACGGCGCCGCACCATCACCTCGAGGCTCACCGCGTCGACGGCGTCGGCGAGACGCTCGCGCAGCTCGCCCTCGATGAGGGCGAGCAGATCGCGAGGCTGGCCGGGGCGGGTCCGGAAGGGCACGCCTCACTCCAGCATGCGTCGGATCCCGGTGGCCAGAGGCATCGGCGTCAGGCCGAAGGCGGAGTAGAACGGCATCGGATTGCCGGCATTGTCCTCTTCGAGCATCAGCAGCTGATCGGGCGTGACCGGGAATCCCGGCACGCGGTGCAACAGCCAGGTGAGGGGACGCATCAGGCCGAGGGGCACATGCACCTTGTGCACGCGGCGTCGGCCCACCGCCGCTCCGATCACGTCCAGCAGCTCGGTCAGGGTGACGGTGTCGGGCCCGCCGACCTCGTACGTCTGCTTCTCGGCGTCGCCCGTGACGAGGCCGCGGGCGAAGCCCTCGGCCACGTGCTCGACGGGAACGGGTTGCAGCCGTTGCCGTCCGCTCCCGATCACCGGCATCAGCGGATAGCGCCCGACGAAGTACGCCAGCATCGTGACGAACTCGTCGCCTCGCCCGTAGATGATCGAGGGGCGGAAGATGGTCCAGCGCAGCCCGCTGGCTCGAACCGCCTCCTCGGCGGCCCACTTCGTGCGGTGATACCGGGAGCGCGCGTTCGGTCGCGTGCCCAGCGCGCTCATCTGCAAGAAGCGCCGGACCCCGGCCGCGGCGGCCGCCTCGATCACGTTGATGGTGCCCTGGGTATGAACCTGCTCGAAGGTGACCCCGCGGGAGGGCTGCTCACGGATGATCCCGACAAGATGGAGGACCGCCTGACAGCCCGCCATGCCGTCCTCGAGACCCTGGCGGACGAGGACGTCGCCTTCCACTCGCTCGATGGCGCCCAGGCCGCGCAGGTCGCGCTCGGACCCCCGGCGCACGAGGCAGCGAACACTGTGACCATCGGCGCGAAGGGCCTGAACCACGGCCCGCCCGACGAACCCGGTCGCGCCGGTGACGAAGACGCGATACATACGGCGCCCCCTACGCTAGCACAAGCGTGCCAGGGGCGGGAGGCAAGCGGGTAGCGTCGGCTCCTTCGGGCCAGGGCGGTCCCGATGCTAAGATCGCCAGGTGGCTGCTCGCGGGGTCGCTGTGCTGGCCGTTGTTCTCGCCCTCGTCGTCACGTCCGCCACGTCGCTCGCCGTCCCCGGGGCTGGCTTCGGCGACGTCGACGAGGCAGCCCGCGAGGCCGTCGCCTCCGGGGAGATCCCCGGGGTCGTCGTGCTGGTGGGCCAGGATGACCAGATCCTGCTCCACCAGGCGTGGGGATGGCGGAGCCTGGTGCCCGAGCCCGACCCGATGACGACGGACACCATCTTCGACCTGGCCTCCCTCACCAAGCCGCTGGGAACGGCCATCGCCATCATGGCCCTGGTCGAGCGCGGCGACATCAAGCTCGACGCGCCGCTGGGTCGGTATCTGAGAGAGTTCCGCGGCCACGCTTTCGATGGCGTGACCATCGAGCGGATTCTCGGCCACACGGCGGGTTTCCCGGCCCTGCCGGCCACCGATGCCCTGATCGGTGGCTTCCCGGCCGCGGCGCGGGCCCTGGCCCATCGGCCGCTCGATTACCCGCCCGGCACGGGCTTGCAGTACAGCGACACGGGGTTCATCGTGCTCGGCGAGGTCGTTCGTCGGGTCAGCGGCGAGCCGCTCGATCGCTACCTCGAACGCATTCTCTTCAAGCCGCTGGGGCTCCGCGACACGACGTTCCGTCCTCCCGACGCGATGAGATCGCGGGTGGCGCCGACGGAGTTCAATCCCGGCGGCCTGCTTCGCGGCCGTGTCCACGATCCCCGGGCCCGGCAGCTCGGCGGCGTGGCCGGCCACGCGGGCATGTTTTCCACCGCCGCCGATCTGGCCCGCGTGTGCCGCATGCTGCTCAACGGCGGCGAGCTGGACGGCAAGCGGATCCTCCGCGCGGCCAGTGTGCAGCGGATGTGGGCGCGCCTGCCGGAGGCCGATGGACGGCGTGCGCTGGGGTGGGACATCAACTCGTCGTTCGCCCAGCCGATGACCGTGTTCTTCCCGGCCGACTCCGTCGGCCACACCGGCTTTACCGGCACCATGGTGTGGATCGATCCTCCCAGCCGGAGCTACATGATCGTCCTCACCAATCGCGTGCACCCGAGCGGCGGCGGCGCCGCGCGCATCCGGGAGCTGCGCCTGCGGGTATCCGCCGCCGTGGGGACTGCCCTCTTCCGGCCCCCGCTGGCGCCGACAGCGCTGCCGGCGGTCGCGGGGCCGGCCGCCGACGGCGAGGAAAAGGCTGGATCGGTGATGGAAGTGCCCGCCCCCCCGCCCGGGCGGGTGCGTTCGGGCCTCGACGTGATGGCCGAGCAAAGCTTCGCGCCATTCCAGGGACAGACCGTGGGCCTGATTACCAACCATACCGGCCTCGACGTCCTCGGCCGTCGGGGGATCGATCTCCTGGCGCGCGCCCCCGGGGTCCGCCTGGGCGCCATCTTCAGCCCCGAGCACGGCATCACGGGCGACGCGACCACCGACGTGCCCCACGGCCGAGACCCATCGACCGGGGTGCCAATCTGGAGCCTCTACGGCTCCACCCGACGGCCGACGCCCGAGATGCTGCGCGGGCTCACCGTGCTCGTGTACGACATCCAGGATATCGGCGTCCGCTACTACACGTACCTCACCACGCTCGTCTACGTCATGGAGGAGGCCGGGCGGCGGGGGCTGCCCCTGGTGGTGCTCGACCGCCCCAACCCCATCACGGGCCGCGTCGTCGAGGGGCCGATCATGGAGCCCGACCTCCGGTCCTTCGTGGCCCCGCACCCCATCCCGGTACGCACGGGTCTCACCATCGGGGAGTTCGCGCGACTCGTGGCCGCCGAGCGCCGGCTTCCGGTGTCGCTGACCGTGGTGCCGGCGGCGGGCTGGCAGCGCTCGCGGTGGTACGACGAAACGGGACTGCCGTGGGTGAATCCCTCGCCCAACATTCGCTCGGTGACACAGGCGCTCCTCTACTCCGGCCTCGGCCTGCTGGAAGGCACCAACCTCTCGGTGGGGCGGGGCACCGACACGCCGTTCGAGGTCGTGGGGGCGCCGTGGGTCGATCCCCACGGGCTGGCCAAAGCCCTCAGCGCCCGGCAACTGCCCGGCGTGAAGTTCCAGCCGGTCATGTTCATGCCCACCGAAGACAAGCATGCGCTGACCACGTGCTGGGGCGTGCGGGTCATCGTGGTCGACCGTGATGTCATCCGCCCGGTGACGGTCGCGCTGGCGCTGGCGAGCGAGCTACGGGCTCAGCACCGTGACCAGTTCAGGCCGGAGAACATCCAGTACCTGCTCGTGCACCGGCCCACCATGTGGGCGTTTCTCAGGGGCGCGCCGCTGGAGCGGCTGACGAGCTGGGCGGATTTGGAGCGGACGGCCTTCTTGTCCCGGCGCGCCTCGCACCTGATCTATCATTAGCTTGGAGGGGGGCGCGTCTCGCGCCCCCCTCCAAACCACCCCCATTCACGCAGGGTGTGACGACCGTCCTCCCTCCAAGCCACCCCCATTCACGCAGCCCCATTCACGCGCGGTGCCACGACGGTTGCTGTCTCGCGAGGTGCTGTTACTTGGAGTCGGCGAGGCGTTGCTCGACTACGCGGAGCTGGCTCGGCATGGCCGTCCGCAACCGATCCCGCGAGCCCACGGGAATCGTCACCGTCATCGGGTCGCCGTCGCTCACGAATCGCTCCTGGGGACGGCGCTCGAAATACGTGAGCCAGTAGGCCAAGTCGCGCTCCACCGCCTGGATGCGGGGCAGCCGGACGGGGTCGAACGTGCGCGCAAAGGGTGAGGGCGCCGCGCCACCGGCTACCATCAGGATCGCGTCGTTGCGATACGTCGAGCCCTTGGCGGTGCCCTGCAATGCCCAGCTCACGTCCCGCGGGTAGGCCCCGTGAGGCAGAGCGAGCGTGCGCAGGCGGTAGTCGGGCACGTGGCGCTGGATCCACGTCTGGGCCTCGGCGATCTGCGCGCGCACCGTGGCCTCCTCGTACTTGGCCAGGTTCGCGTGCCAGAGGGTGTGGTTGCCGATCTCGTAGCCCCTGGAGACGAGGTACCGCAGCTTCCGCCCCTCGTGCTCGGGCTGGTTGAAGAGCCGGTTGGGCCGACTGGCTCCCGGTAGCACATAGAACGTGGCTGCCCGTCCGAAGTCGGGTCGCTCGCCGATGAAGGCTTCCAGGATCCCCACCGCCGACTTGGGGTCGATCTGGAGCTCGCCGTTGCGCTCCACGTAGCGGAACTGCCCGGGCGAAGAGTCGTCGAAGGTCAGCACCACCGGGGTCATGCCCGCGGGCAGCGCGATCCGGCCGTCCAGCACGTCGTTGAGCGCTACCAGCCGGTACCCCCGCGCATAGAGCGTTTCCAGGTCCCGCCGGAAGTTTTCCGGCGTGCGCGTCCAGCGCTCCTCGGGGTAGTCGATCCGGTGATACTCCAGAATCATGATCCGCCCGAGCTCGTTGGGGCCCCGGGGCTCGGCGGCCGAGGCGACGGCGATGGCGAGCGCCAGCGCGGAGGCGGTGGCGAGGAGGCGGATCATCGGACGGCCAGCGGTCCTTTGGGCTTGAGCGCGGCGGCGGTGTAGCTGTTGCGGGGATTCCACAGCATCCAGCCTGCCGCCCCGGCGTCGTCGGCGCCGCTCATCTGAGCACGGATCTCGGTGGTACCGAAGATCCGCCGGTCGAAGGCGTAGTCCCGGAAGTCCTGGAGCCAGGGCCGGACGCGGACGGGCAGCGTGCCCGCCCGCTTGCGGATGAGTCTCACGCTCTCGTGCACCACCTGGTAAGGATGAGCCACCGGGTTGCGATAGCCGGGGATGCCCAGGTGATAGCCCGAGGGGTAGACCATGGGGCAGATGAAGTCGAGATGCGGGGCCAGCTCCTCGACCCGCTGGCCGATGTCGGAATCGTTGTCGTTGAAGGCGGTGTAGCCGAAGGTGTCGGCAGCGACGAAGACCCCCAGGGGCCCAAGCTCCCGCCGGGCTCGCTCGAGGAATCCGCTGATGGCGGCCAGCCGCGACTGTCGGGTGACGGGCTTCGCGTACTTGGTGGCGGCCAGCCGGCCATCGGTCGGAAAGCGCACGTAGTCGAACTGGATCTCGTCGAAGCCCTTGCGGGCCGCTTCCTTGGCGATCTCGATGTTGTAGGCCCAGACCTCTTCGCGGAAGGGATCGACCCAGGCCAGCTTTTCGTTATCGATCCAGGCGCTACCCGTACGAGTGTCCATGACGGCCAGCTCCGGCCGGGCCCGGGCCAGGACGTTGTCCTTGAAGGTGACGACGCGGGCGATCGTGTAGACCCCCCTGGCCTTGAATCCGGCGATGAGATCCTCGAAGTCGCGCAGGATCACCGGCCCCTGGGCCCCCGCGGCCAGCGCCGCCCCCACCTCGGTGCGGTACGGGATCCAGCCGCGATCGCCCTTGACGTCGATCACGACTCCGTTGAGCTCGGTGTTCTCGAGCATATCCATCACGCGCCCGCGGATGCCGCGGTCGGCGATGCCGAAATAGGTGAGATAAGCCGCCTTGACGTTCAGCGGCTTCAGCACGACCTCGATGGGGTTGGACGTGGGTTCCAGGATAACCCGCTCGTAGCCGGGCACCTTGACGATGACTGGTGTGCCGGTGGGCAGGTTGACGAGCGTGAAGCTCCCCTCGGCGTCGGTCTGGTGCTCATGCCCGTTGGCGGCCACGGCGGCGCCCGCCACCGGCTGCCGCTCCGAGTCGAGGACGCGCCCGTTCACCCGGGCGGGCCACGGAGCGTCGGAGATCACGACGGGGCGAGCGGGCGGGGATGGTGTCAGCGCCGTCGGACGCCCAGAGGCCGGGCGGCGGCGCTCGACCGAGTCTGGCTCAATCTTGACCACCGTATGGACCACCGCCAGCGCGCTGGGTGTCGTCGCGGTATTCTTGACCGGTAGCGGGGTGGCCGGCAGTGTGGTCGGTTCGAACACGACGTAGCCGAAGACCACCGCGAGGCTCAAAAGACACAGTGCATATGCACTATCGAAGACATGCCGAGTGACATCGCGCTGTTGTGTTTCGTCCATCTCCCTGTTCCGACCCTAGCCAACTCGTTTCACCCCCTCCAAACAAAATCGCGGTAAGCGATCCACGCGAATGAAATGACACCATTGCGACTCGGCTGCGAGCGTGCGCGTCATCGCGTGCTCGACGTGAATGGAGTGCGATTGCACGCGCTGGAATGGGGCACACCCGGGCACCCGCCGATGTGCTTCCTGCACGGCGGCTCCGCGCACGCCCACTGGTTCGACCTGGTCGCGCCGGCCTTCGCCGACCGGTATCACGTGATCTCGCTCGACCAGCGTGGTCATGGCGAGAGCGGCTGGGCTTCGCCGCCGGCCTACGCGACCGAGGACTTCGTTGCCGACTTGCGGGAGCTGGTGCCGGCTCTGGGATGGTCACGGGCCATCGTGGTCGGTCACTCGATGGGAGGCCACAACGCGCTGGCGTTCGCCGCCTGGCACCCCGAGCGTGTGCGGGGTCTGGTTGTCGTCGACTCACGCCCCTCGATTCCCGCGGAGCGGCTGGAACGGATGCGACGCCGGGGCCACCGGGCGCTGCGCCTGCACCCCACGGCCCAGGCGGCGGTGGCGGCCTTTCGCTTGCTGCCGCCGGACACGGTTGCCGACCCGGCGCTGCTCGCCCATCTGGCGCGGGCCGGCGTGGTCCAGCGCGATGGCGGCTGGATCTATCGGTTCGATCCCGACAGCAACCGCGCGCGGAGCCCGGCCGACACCTGGGCGCTCCTCGAGCGCATTGCGGCCCCGACCCTCATCGTCCGCGGCGGGTTGAGCCCGGTCCTGCCGCGTGATCTGGCCGAGCGGATGCAGGCCCGGATTCCCCGGGCCCAGCTCCAGGAGATTCCCGGCACCCACCACCACCTGGTGCTCGATGCTCCGGAAGCGTTCGTGCGGATCCTCGACAGCTATCTGCGCGGACTGGACTGAGCCCGGACGTCAGGCCACGCCGACGTGCAGGGCAACGGTGCGGAGCCCGAGCGTCCGCCAGGTCACCTCGCGCAGGCCTGCCGCCGCCATCAACCGGGCCAGCTCGTGCGGCGTCACGAAGCGGTTGACCGACTGGGGCAGGTACGTATAGGCCGCCCGGTCGCCAGCGACGAGCGCGCCCACGGCCGGCACCACCCGGCCGAAGTAGAGACCGAAGAGCGCATCCCACAGCGGCACCGCCGGGCGGATGATGTCGAGGGCCACCACGCGGCCACCGGGCCGGGTAACCCGGCGCATCTCGGCCAGGCCCCGGGGCAGATCCTCGAGATTGCGAAGCAGGAAAGCCGAGGTGACGCAGGCGAAGGTCTGGTCCGGGAAGGGCAGGGCCAGCGCGTCGGCCGCGGCCAGGGAAATCCCGCGGGCGCGGCGGGCCGTGAGCTTGTGCCGGGCCTGGCCCAGCATGCCCTCGGAGAAGTCGAGGCCGATGATGACGCGGTCGGGTGCGGCCTGACGGATGGCCAGGGCGAGGTCAGCCGTGCCCGTGGCCAGGTCGAGCACGGGACCGGCCGGCGCGGCGGCGGCCACGCGGGCTACCGCACGCCTCCAGGCGTGGTGGCGGCCAGCGGTCATGAGCGTGTTCATGAGGTCGTAACGCCGCGCGATACGCGTGAACATCGCGCGCACGAAGGCGGCCTTGGCCGGTCGAGGGCTCACCACCAGAGGCCGCCGGCGACGGCGGCGAGCGCGATCACCGCGATGTAGCCGTTGACGTTGAAGAAGGCCATGTCCAGGCGGGAGAGATCGTCGGGCCGGACGAGGGAGTGCTCCCAGATCAACAGCCCGACGATCGCCAGCCAGCCAACCCAGTAGAGTGGTCCGAGCCCGGTCAGCCCGCCGAGCGCTGCCAGCGCCACTGCGGTCAGCGCGTGGTTGAGGCGGGCCAGCCGAAGCGCCGCGGCCACGCTGAACCGGGCCGGCACGGAATGGACCCCATGCGCCCGGTCGAAGGCCACGTCCTGGCAGGCGTAGATGAGGTCGAAGCCGGCGATCCACACGGTGAGCGCGAACCACAACACGAAGGCCGGCGGCTCGAACTGCCCGGTCACCGCGATCCAGCCACCTCCGGCAGCGATGCCGTCGGTGAAGCCGAGGATCCAGTGGGTCGTCCAGGTGAAGTACTTCGTGTAGGAGTAGCCGACGAGAAAGACGAGGGCCAGCGGCGCCAGCGCCAGGCACAGGCGATTCAGCATCGCCGCGCCCACCACCATCGCCACGGCGCCGGCCGCCGCCAGCGCCGTCACCTCCCAGGCCCTGAGGATCCCGCGGGGCAGGTGACGGCCGGCCGTACGGGGGTTGCGCGCGTCGATCGCGCGATCGATCACCCGGTTGGCCGCCATCGCGCACGTGCGCGCGCCCGCCATGGCCACCGTCACCCAGAGCGCCGTCCACCAGCCGGGCCAACCGTCCGCCGCCAGGGCCATGGCGATGTAGGCGAACGGCAGGGCGAAGACCGTGTGCTCGAACTTGATCGCCCCGAGGACGTGGCCGACCTTGGCGGCGTCCACGCTCAGAGGCCGTAGTCCTTCCAGCGGCGGCTCACCAGGGCCCGGATCGCGTCGGTCATGACGATCTCGTCGGGCCAGGGCTGACCGACGTCGTCGAGCGGCCCCTTCTCGGTGGCGTCCACGCCGAGCTTGCCGCCGTAGCGGTGGCGGAGCGCGGCATGGTCCAGATCGTCCATCGGGCCCTCCAGCACCATCAGGTCCCGTCGGGGGTCGATGTTCCCGGTGACCCGCCAGGCCACCTCGGAGAGGTCGTGCACGTTGACGTGCTCGCTCACCACGACGATCGTCTTGGCCAGCGCCATGAGCCCCATCCCCCAGAGCGCCGTCATCACCTTGCGGGCCTGACCCGGATAGCGCTTGCGGATCGAGACAACGACCAGATTGTGAAAGATGCCCTCGGCGGGCATGTTCAGGTCGGTGACTTCGGGCAGCATCAGCTTGATGATGGGCAGGAAGAGGCGCTCGGTGGCCTTGCCGAGCCAGTAGTCCTCCTGCGGCGGCCGGCCGACGATCGTGGTCGGGTAGATGGGCCGGGCGCGACGAGAGACGGCGGTGAGGTGGAAGACCGGGTACTCGCGGGCCAGCGAGTAGTATCCGGTGTGATCGCCGAACGGTCCTTCGACTCGCCGCTCCGTGGGATTCACCCAGCCCTCGAGGACGAACTCCGCGTGGGCGGGGACCTCGAGGTCGACCGTCAGGCACTTGACCATCTCGACGCCACTGCCGCGGAGCCATCCGGCAAAGACGACCTCGTCCACGCCGGGGGGCAGGGGCGCCGAGGCGGCGTAGGTCAGCGCGGGATCGCCGCCGAGCGCAATCGCCACGGGCAGGGGCTGGGCGGCCCGTCGCTCGTGCTCGGCGCTGCCTTTGTGGGTCTGCCAGTGCATGCCGAGGGTGCGGTCGTCGAAGACCTGTAGCCGGTACATGCCCACGTTGCGGGCGCCCGTCACCGGATCGCGCGTGAACACGCAGGGCAGCGTGATGAAGCGCCCCGCGTCACCAGGCCAGCACTGGAGCACGGGAATCCCCGCCAGCGACGGGGCGGCTGTCTCCACCACCTCCTGGCACGGAGCCGTCGCCACCCGACGGGGCGCGGCTTTGACGACGTCGATCAGCGTGCCGAGCTTGGCGAATCGCTCGGCGAATGTCCCGGGGACCCGGAGGTCGAGCAGCTTGGCCAGCCGCTCGCCGAGCTCGTCGAGGCGCTCGACGCCCAGCGCCCAGGCCATCCGATCCGCGGCCCCGTACGCGTTGATGAGCAGGGGCGTGTCGAAGCCCTCCACGCGCTCGAAGAGCAGGGCCACGTTGTCTGCGAGCGGCCCCTTCGACACGCGGTCGGTGATCTCCGTGATCTCGAGATCGCGCGAGACGGGCACGGTCACCCGGCGCAGGCGACCACGTCGCTCCAGGTGGTCGACGAACTCCTTCAGATCACGCCAGGGCATGGGCGTCCACTACTCCGAGTAGAAGGTGGCCACCAGCCAACCGGCGAGCACCGGGAAGGCCAGGCTCGAGATGACGCGGACGGCCACGAAGTGCCAGCCCATGAGAGGAGCCTCCCAGGTGATGATCCGCTGCATACCGAAGAGCGACCACGACGTCATGTAGGCGACCAGCGGCGGCAGCGCCATGCCGGAATTGGCGAGCACGACCATGAAGGGCACCGTCACCATCGGTCCGCCCGGCGTGATGAAGCCGGCCACGGTCGCGATGAGGATGGCCCGGAACCCGCCCGCGCGCCCGAAGTACCGGGCGACGAGGTCTTGCGGCACCAGAACCTGGATCAGCCCGGCCAGCAGCAACGCCGGCACCAGCCGGGGCAGGATAACCCAGAGCAGCGAAAGGCTGGTCTTGGCGCCGAGCCAGGGCAGGCCAGGGTCCTTGACGTAGGCCACCACCGCCAGCACCAGGGCGAGGGAGACCAGGATCAGCGTCGGCAGATCGGGGCGCATGCCGGCTCCTTCCGGGGATTTTGGCCTGGACATTATTGCACGCGCTATAGTGGCCATATGTCCCTTCGCGACCCGTCTTCGGCGTCTCGGCTGGGTACCCGGGCCTCGCTGCCGGCGCCGCGCGAGGGCTCGCTCCTCAGGGGACTGGTTGACACCATCGACGGGGGGCTCCTCGTCGTCGATCCGGAGCTCACCGTCATGCACTGGAACGCCTCCATGGAGCGACTGACGGGGCTGGCTCGTGATGCCGCCTGCGGGCGAACGCTCCGGCACCTGGTGCCCGCCCTGGACGCCATCGCGCTCCCCGAGCACATGGGCCAAGCCCTGGTGGGCGAGATCTCGTTCACGGCCGAGCTCGCTTCCGGCATCCCGGTTGATGTCCGGTGCCTGCCGATCCGGACGGAGGGCGGCTCCGTCGTCGGCGTCGCCGCGTTCCTCACCGACGTGACGGAGCGCCAGCGCCGTACGCTGATCGTGCGGGCCATGGAGGCGGTGGGTCGCTCGCTCACCTCCTCGCTCGACCTCAACCAGGTGCTCGACACGATCGTGAACAAGGCGCTGGAGGTCATGGCGGCGGACTCCGCGCTCGTCGTGTCCTGGGACGGCCAGGCCTCGGAGTTGCGAGTCATGCGGGCGGCCGGGCGTCTGAGCGATCGCTACGTCGCCGCCGGCGCGATTCCCGTGGCCGGCGGTCCCGTCAGCCGCGCCGTGCTGGAGGGCCGGCCCATCACCACGCCCAACATCCTGAACGATCCTCACATGTGGGTGACCCCCGAGCGGCGCGCCCAGATCGAGCGGGAAGGATTTCGGGCGGTGGCCGCCGCGCCCCTGTCGTCCCGGGGGCGGATCCACGGCGCGCTGGTCGTGCATTACTGGGCCGAGCGCATCGTCAGCGCCGAGGAGACCCAAGCGCTGTCGCTGCTGGCCGAGCAGGCCGCCATCGCCATCGACAACGCCCGTCTCTATGCCGAGGCCACCCGGCGGGCGGACCGGCTGCGCGATCTGGCCGAGCTGAGCCAGTCCATCACCGCCTCGCTCGACACCGGCGACGTCGTGCAGCGGATCGTGAATGCGGCCGCCGGCATGGCGCCGGGGGCCATGGCCGCCGTCCACGTCTACGATCCCACCCGCAACCTCCTCCGCATCGCCGCGTGCTCCAGCGACGACCTCCGCGGTCGGCCCGTGGAGCGAACGGCCGACCTCGGGCTGCCCGGCCTCGTCTTCGAGCGGCGCCAGCCCGTCGTCATCGCCACCCCCGCGGAACACCCCCGCTCGATCGCCCGCGCCTGGTGGCAGGCCCGACCCACCGCCAGCTACCACGGGTTGCCCATCATGGCGGGCGAGAGCTTCCTCGGCGTGCTGGACTACATCGCTCCCCGTGGCCTGCCCGATTCGGAGACCCAGGAGGCGCTGCGGTTCATGGCCGCCCATGCCGGCATCGCGATACGCAACGCCTCGCTCTACCAGGCCGAGCAGACGCAGGCGGCTCGGGTCGGCGCGCTGGCCGCCATCAACCAGCGCATCTCCAGCGCGCTCAACCTCGAGTCGCTGCTCCGCATGATCGCCGAGTCGGCCGCCGACCTCACCGGCGTCAAGTACGCGCTGTTCTGGCTGGCCGACGAGGAGCAACGCACGCTCACCGTCAAGAGCGCGTCGGCGCCGGGGATCGCGGAGGATTTCCCCCAGCCCACCGTGAGCTACGACGTCGACAGCGTGGGCTGGCTGGCCCGCCATCGGGCCCCCCTGCGCATCGACGACACCGCGCTGGACGAGCGGGTGGTGCACCGCGAGTGGTGGCGACGCTGGGGCATCCAGGCCTTCGCCGGCTACCCGGTGATGGCCGGCGAGGAGCTGCTGGCAGTGCTCGTGCTCTGCCACTCCGAGCCCATCCGGTTCACCGAGGAAACCCACGACGTCGTCGACATGTTCATCGCCCAGGCCAGCGTGGCCATCCAGAACGCCCGGCTGTTCCTGGAGGCCCAGCGTGGGCGCGAGGTGGCCGAGGCGCTGGCCCGTCTGGGCGGCGAGCTTACCGGCACGCTGGATCTGGAACGTATCGCCGACCTGGTGGCGCGCGGCATCGTCGAGCTCCTGGGCGGAACCGGCTCCGCGGTCTACCAGTGCGAGTCGGAGGGCGGCTCCCTCAACGTCATCGCCGCCTTCGGCCGGGCCCCCGAGCTCAGGGGCAGCGCGCTTCAGGCCGGCGAGGGCGTCGCTGGCCGCGCGGTGCAGGGGCGCCGAATCGTGGCCACCCGGGACGTGCTGGGCGATCCGGACATCCGGCTGTCGCCCGAGCTGCGCGCCCGGCTGGAGGAGCAGGGCTATCGCTCTGTCGTCGCCGCGCCGCTCATGGCCCGGGACCGGGTGGTGGGCGCCATGACCATGGGCGCCGAGGCCGGACGTCGGTTCTCCTGGGACGAGCTGCGCCTGTTCCAGGCCTTCGCCGACCAGGCCTCGCTCGCCTTCGAGACCGCGCGCCTGTACGCCAGCGCCCGCGAGAACCTGGCCCGGCTGCGCGAGACGCAAGCCCAGCTCCTGCAGGCGGGCAAGATGTCGGCGGTCGGCCAGCTCGTCTCCGGCGTCGCCCACGAGATCAACAATCCGCTCAGCGTCATCATCGGGTACGGCCAGCTGTTGTTGAGCCGTGGTGTCGGCGACAGCCTGCGGCGGCCCCTGGAGCTCATGGTCCAGCAGGCCGATCGCATGGCCAAGATCGTCCGCAACTTGCTGTACTTCGCACGCCAGCGGCCGCCGGAGCGTGCCGCCGTCAACCTCAACCAGGTTATCGAGCAGACGCTCGCCCTGCGCCTGAATCAGCTCACCCTGTCGGGCATCGCCGTGGAGTGCGACTTCGACCCGGCGCTGCCCCCGGTCATGGGCGACACCCAGCAGCTCGCCCAGGTATTCCTCAACCTGCTTCTCAACGCCGAGCAGGCCATCTTGCAGGCAGGGGCCAGGGGGAGCATCACGTTCCGGACGCGGGTCGTCGATGACGGCCGCACCGTGCGGGCCACCGTGGAGGACAACGGGCCCGGCATTCCCGCCGAGATCCTGCCGCGGGTGTTCGAGCCCTTCTTCACCACCAAGGAAGTCGGTTCGGGTACCGGGCTCGGCCTGTCGGTGTCCTACGGCATCGTGGAGGAGCACGGCGGCCGGCTCGTCGCCGAGAGCGAGCCCGGCCGGACGATCTTCTCGCTGGAGCTGCCGGCGGTGGTGGAGGCGGCCGCCGGCCCCACGACGGGGGCGCCGGGCCTGATCGGCCAGGGTCGGGCGGCGCTCGTGGTGGATGATGAGCCCAGCATCGTGGAGCTGATCTCGACCCTGCTTCGCGAGACCGGCTGGCACGTCGACCTGGCCGGTGGCGGCCACGCCGCGCTGCAGGCCGTCCGCCTGCGCCGCTACGATCTGATCGTCTCCGACATCCGCATGGCCGAGGGCGGCGGCGAGCAATTCTACCGCGACGCGGTGGCCGGGGATGCCTCGCTGGCCAGCCGCTTCGTCTTCATCACCGGCGACACGGCCAACGAGCGGGCCCTGGCTTTCCTGGGCGAGGTCCAGGCCCCGGTGCTCGAGAAGCCCTTCTCCCCCGATCGATTCCTGGAGGTCGTGCGGCGCATCGCGACCCGATTGACAGCTTCGGGCCTTCGCGCGTAGTTTCCCGCATAGCGCGGTATCCCCTCGACGAGAATGGTATGACCAAGGCGGAACTGGTGGCGGTGATGGCCAAGGCCTCGGGCGGCTCCAAGACCGCCGCCGAGCGGGCGATGGGCGCCTTCCTCTGTGGCGTCATCGACTCGCTGCGTCGGGGGCGCCGGGTGACGATCAGCGGCTTCGGGACGTTCGTCGTCACCAAGCGCGCGGCCCGCAATGGCCGCAATCCCCGCACCGGCAGCGCCATCAAGATTCCCTCGGCGCGCGTGCCGCGCTTCCGACCCAGCCGGCTGCTCAAGGGCGCGGTGAAGTGAGCGCGTTGGGCCCTGCGCCGTCGTCGCGTCGGACGGTGGCTGCTCGCGTTGACGGCGGTCGGGGCCGTGTGATCTAATGCGTTGCGTTAGAGGTTGGGGGATCGTCTAGTGGTAGGACGCGTGGCTCTGGACCACGTAGCGGGGGTTCGAATCCTCCTCCCCCAGCCAGTTCTCTTCCGAGCACCGGCCGGCCCCATCGTCTAGAGGCCTAGGACACGGCCCTCTCAAGGCTGAAACACGGGTTCGAATCCCGTTGGGGCCACCA
>DATBIM010000164.1:0-2396 GCA_036556905.1 Candidatus Methylomirabilota bacterium | reverse complement strand
CGCCACGTCGGTGTCGCCGGTGAGCAGCCGCACCTGGGCCAGATCGACGTCGAACCACTCGGCAATGAGCTGGGCGAAGCTCGTCTCGTGGCCCTGCCCGGCCGAGAGCGTGCCGATCACCACGTCGATCCGGCCCTCGGGCTGCACGGTGATCTCGGCGCGCTCGCGGGGAACCCCGGTGTTGATCTCGAGATAGTTGGCGATGCCGATCCCCCGATAGCGGCCCCGCCGGCGCGCCTCGGCCCGGCGGGCTTCGAAGCCCGACCAGTCGGCCAGGGCGATCGCCCGGTCCTGGGCCGCCGGGTAATCACCGCTGTCGTAGAGCAGGCCCAGCGGGTTGCGGTACGGCATCGCCGTGGCCGCCACCAGGTTGCGCCGGCGCAGCTCGACGCGGTCGAAGCCGTGCCGACGCGCGGCCAGGTCGATCAGCCGCTCCAGCGCGAAGAGCGCCTCGGGGCGACCGGCGCTCCGATAGGGATAGGTGGGCGCCGTGTTGCTGAGCACGCCCTGCCCGCGCATAGCGGCCGCCGGCAGGTGATAGACACTGGGCAGGACCCCCACGCCCTTGGCCAGCGGGATGAACGACACGCCGTAGGCTCCCACATTGCTGGTGTTGACGCCGCGGAGGCCGAGGAAGCGGCCGTCGGCGTCGAGGGCGAGCTCGAGGTGGGAGACCAGGTCGCGAGCCTGATAGTCGGTGAGAAACCCTTCCCGCCGATCGCCCGTCCACTTGACCGGACGGCGCAGGCGCCGGGCCGCCCACGCCACCAGGGCGAACTCGGGATAGAAGGCGTTACGCGTGCCGTAATTGCCGCCGACCTCCCGGGCCACCACGCGCACCGCCCTCTCGGGCACTCCCAGCGTGGCGGCCAGATCGCTCTTGATGCGCACGGAGCCGCCCGAGCCCGCGTAGAGGGTGTAGCGGTCGCTGGCGTCGTCCCACACGCCCAGGGCCGCCCGCGGCTCCATCGGCACCCCGGTGACCCGGTTCACCCGCGTCTGCAGTCGCACCACGTGGGCGGCGCGCGCGAAGGCGGCCTCGGTGGCGGTGGCGTCGCCGGCCTCGGAGTCCACGCACACGTTGGACGTCGACTCCTCCCAGATCCGCGGCGCCCCCCCGGCCGCCGCATCCACGCTGGCGACGACCACCGGCAGCGGCTCGTAGTCCACGGCGACGGCCTCGGCGCCGTCGCGCGCCGTGGCGGGCGTCTCGGCGATCACCATGGCCACGGCCTCGCCCACGAAGCGAACGCGATCGACCGGCAGCGGCCGGTGGGGGGACAGGAAGAAGGCCGAGCCGTCACGACTGCGGAGCGGGACCTCGTGGGGATTCGTGGGCACCGGGCGATGCGGGATCGGGCCCAGGCCATCGGCCACGGCGTCGGCGCCGGTCAGGACTGCGAGCACGCCGGCCACCTTGGCGGCGCCGGCTCCGTCGATCCCACGGATGCCGGCGTGGGCGTGGGGCGAGCGCACGAAGCACGCGTAGGCTTGCCCGGGGAGCGTGACATCGTCGCTATAGCAGCCCCGCCCGGTCACCAGGCGAGGGTCTTCCTGCCGGCGAACCGGTTTGCCGAAGCCCTGGCGCGCGACACGGGTCCGAGAGCTCAGGAAGGACACGGTGGATCCCGGCCTCGTAGATCGCACATCGCCCACGGCTTGTCCAGACCCGCGCCGCTTGACAGTCGGTGGCCCGGCGATCGATCATCCAGGGCATGAATACACTGGAACAGGCCGAGGCCGTCGAGCGGGCGATGATCCAGGAGCTGGATCGCTTGATCGTCATGAAGTCCGTGATCTACACCTCGGGGGAGCGGGACCCCCGGCGTCCCATCCAGCGGCCCCCCAGCAACGGCAAGCGGTACCTGATGGGCCACGATCCCCGCCTGCCCCGCATGCCCGACAAGCCGACCCTGTTCGACTTCTTCACCTACCGCTTCGGTCCCGCCAACCACCTGCTGCAGAGCGCCCGGCTGGCCCGGAAGAACGGCGTGGACGACAAGATCGTGCTGGCCTGCCTGCTGCACGACATCGCCAACATCGGCTTCATCCGGGGCGACCACGGCTACTGGGGCGCCCAGCTCGTCGCCCCCTACGTCGACGAAGAGGTGAGCTGGGCCATCCGGTACCACCAGGCCCTGCGGTTCTATCCCGACGAGTCGGTCGGCTACACATACCCCGAGTCGTACCTCAAGCTCTTCGGCCCAGACTACAAGCCCGAGCCGTACATCGAGCGCGACTACCGCTACGCGCGCGACCACAAGTGGTACATGAGCGCGCGCTTGATCTGCGTGAACGACCTCTACGCGTTCGATCCCAACGTGCAGGTGGAGCTCGAGGAATTCACGGACGTCGTGGGACGCCACTTCAAGCAGCCCAAAGAAGGGCTGGGCTTC
>DATBIM010000163.1:0-31285 GCA_036556905.1 Candidatus Methylomirabilota bacterium | reverse complement strand
TCTGCAGATCGGCGAAGGCCGGATGCTCCACGCCCACATCGATGAACCAGTAGAGCGGAACTCCGGCCGCAGCCAGCCGCCGCTGGAAGGCGACGCGCGCGACCGGTTCGCGCCAGATGTCCGCGGGGTCGCGTTTCGCCTCGACCGCGAACGCGGCCAGGGTTCCGGCGGCCTCGCCGGTATTCCACTCCACCGGGTGCAGTCGATAGCAGCCGTTGGTGATGTGGGTCACGCCGAGGTTCTTGGCGCCGGCGAGCAGATTGCGCAGGCGGATCGGGATCAGCGCGCCCATCGGGATTTGAAACGGTCGCGTGCGGCAAGACACGCCCACGTCGTCGGGGCCGGCCCGGTGGATGTCGATAGGATACCAGCCGACGCCCACCGAGTCGGCGAAGTGCCGGGCCCGGGCGCCCCCCTGATGGTCGATGGACACGTCCTGCTCGAGCACCGTCGCCAGCGCCCGCAGGCGACGGCTCTCGCGAATGTAGGGAAACTTCCCGAGGCCATCTGCCGTCCCCAGCACGTCGGGACGCAGCCGAAGCTCGGGAACACCTCGGGCACCATCGGGCCCCGGAGCCTCGGTCTGGAGCCAGTAGAGGAAGCCGAGGCTCACGCGCTTGGCGTCTTGAAGCGCCTGAGCCTGCTCCAGCGGAGTCTGCTCGAGGATCGAGACATCGCGATAATCGTTGCCGGGCCAGTTGATCAGGCTCACATCGGCATCGTGGACGCCGGGGAACAGCGTATGGTCGATGAGCCGGCGATAGGTCCAGAGCCCACCCCTGGTGCCGGCGGCCCGCTCGAAGACCTGATACTCCAGCCACCGCGTCTCTTCTCCGTAGATCTCGCCGCCGTGGACGAAGATCCGGAGCGCGTACGGTTGGCTCTCGCGGTAGTGCTCGTACTTTTCGGGACGCGAGATGACGTGCCGGCTACCCGCCGGCGTCCGTTCCAGCACGAACGTGTAGGTGAAGCTCTGCACGCAGTGGCTCTTCGGCTCGCGGGGCTGGGCGTGCGGCTCACCGGTCTGGGCCGTGGACTCGGCGCCCACCACATGCTCGGCGCCGGCCAGGGCCAGGACGTCGCCCAGCTCCGTGGCGTCGATCACGATCTGGGGGTGGAAGCTCCACCACCGGCGCTCGTCGAGATGCACGGCGCGAAGCCGCGTGATGCGATCGGCGGCGGTCTCGACCGCTGCGGTCTTGGTCCGCCGAAAGAGGCGAAGCCGGCCCGCGGCCTCGAGCGGCTGCATCCAGGATTCCAGAACGCCCAGGGCCACTCGCGGCTCGAAAGCCAGCCGGGTGACCCAGCAGGCTCCGGGGTTGGGCTGGGAGCGGGCGGCCAGCGCGGGCGAGAGCCGCCGGTAATGATCGCGGATGGCCTCGCGCAGGGCGTAGTAGGTGCGCGTGCCCCCGAACTGCTCGATGTGCTCGTGCTCGTCGAGGGCCGACACGCCCTGGGCGGTGAGCTGGCCGCCGATCCAGTCGGTCTCCTCGATCAGGCAGACGGTGCGGCCGGCCCGAGCCGCAGCCAGCGCGGCCGCCACGCCACCGGTGCCGCCGCCCACCACCAGCACATCGCAGGCGACGTCTTCGCCGGCCGCGGGGACGAGACCCTGGAGCAGTGCCGCCGCCGGGTCGCCTGACGGCGGCACCCTCATGACATCCAGGATGGGGGGCCCCGAAATGGCCCCCCATGCCCGTTCGTCGCGCCCCGGCGGAGCCGTGGCGCTCCTCTTCAATCCGTCAGACTCCTAGCGCTTCTTCCAGTAGTGGTCAGCGGCGAACTCGTAGGAGGGGAACATGGTCCGTCGGCCCTGGACGACATTGGCCGCGTACTGGCGCTGCGACTCGACCACTTTCTTGAAGAAGGGGTCCTTGGCGGCCTCGGCCTCGCGGATCTTGTCCCACGTCTCGAGCTGCTTGCGCAGGACGTCATCCGGCGTCCGCGACACGTTCACCTTGGCGTCCCGAAGCGCGCTCAGGCCCTTGGAGTTGGCGCTCACGTACTGGAGCCACCAGCGCAGGTAGGTCTCGGTGGCCGTGACCCTGATCAGCTCCTGCAGGTCGGGTCCCAGCTTGTCCCACACCTTCTTGTTGATGATGAGGTCGCCGGCCTCGGTCATCTCGTGCATGCTCGGCATGTAGTAGTGCTTCCATACCTGGTGGAAGCCGAGCTTCATGTCCTCGGCCGGGCAGCACCACTCGGCGGCGTCGATGACACCCCGCTCGGCGGCGGGCACGATCTCGCCGCCGGCGATGCTCACCACTGAAGCGCCGGCCTCCTTGAGAATCTGGGCGTTCATCCCCACGGCCCGGAACTTCCGGCCCTTCAGATCGGCCCAACCCTTGAACGGCGTCTTGAACCAGCCGAGCATCTGCGGCGTGAAGGGCACGATGGGGAAGCCCACCACTTCACGCTGGATGATCTTCTCGTACCATTCGTGAAACAGCTCCTGGCCGCCCCCCTCGTAGAACCAGCCCAGGTGGTCGAACAGATCCATGCCGAAGGGGCCGCCGGGGCCGCCGGTGAAGAGCACAGCCGCCATGTGCTTGCCGATGAGGTATCCAGACCACGTGTGGGCGCCGTCGAGCACCCCGCGATGCGTGGCATCGACCACCTCGAAGGCGGGCACGATGGCACCGGCCGGCAGCGTCTCGATCTCCAGGCGGCCGCCCGAGGCCTTCTTGATCCGCTCGGCGAACATCTTGAAGTTGTCCATGAACATGCTGGCCGCCGGCCAGGAGGCCTGCATCTTGAGCTTGATGGGGGCCTGGGCCGTGGCCGGCGCCGGCCGCCGCAGCTCGGCCAGGGCCATGCCCGCGATCAGGGCGGCGAGGACCACGGTCACGTGGATCATGAGTCGCGTTCTCATGCTGTCCTCCCGACGTGCGCGCCGCAGGCCGTCGCGGGGCTGGGGCCCCGCCGGCCGAGGCGCGGCTACGAACATTGGGCCGCTCACAGCGGCAGGCGCCTGGCGATGATCTCCCGCATCACCTCCGACGATCCGGAGGCGATGGTGTAGAGCCGCACGTCGCGAAAGAACCCTTCCACCGGGAACTCCCGCATGTAGCCGTAGCCGCCGTGGAGCTGCACAGCGTGGTAGGCGACGCGGTTGGCCACCTCGGTGGCGAACAGCTTGGCCATCGACACCTCGGTGACGCACTCCTCGCCGCCGGCATAGAGTTCGGCGGCGTGATAGAGGAGCCGGCGGGCCGCCTCGACCTCGGTGGCCAGGTCGGCCAGACGATGCCGCAGCGCCTGACGCCGGGCGAGCGGCTCGCCGAAGGCGATGCGCTCGCGCAAGTAGGCCATGGTGTCCTCCAGCGCTTGGCCGGCGCCGGCCAGCGCCAGCACTCCGGCCATCAGGCGCTCGCGCTGGAGCCCGGCGGCGAGCTGCTGGAATCCCCGGCCCTCGGTGCCGAGCAGGTTCACGGCCGGCACCGGACAGTCCTGGAAGACCAGCTCGGCGGTGTCGGACGCCCGCATGCCGAGCTTGTCGAGCTTGCGGCTCACCTGGAAGCCGGGTGCGCCACGCTCGACCAGGAACATCGAGATCCCGTCATGGCGCCGCTCCGACGTCGCCGGTCCCGTGCGGGCGGCGATGAAGTAGAGATCCCCGTAGACGCCGTTCGTGATGAAGATCTTGCTCCCGGACAGGTAGTACTGGTCGCCGCGGCGGACCGCCCGGGTGGCCAGGCCGGCCATGTCCGACCCGGCGCCAGGCTCGGTGATGCCCAGCGCGCACACCGTCTCGCCCCGGACGATGCCGGGCAGGTACTTCTGCTTCTGGGCCTCGGTGCCGAACCGGACGAGCCAGGGCGACGACATGTCGGTGTGCACCAGCACGCTGAAGGCAACGCCCCCCGAGCGGCAGCGCGCCAGCTCCTCGCCGAGCACGATGCTCGAGAAGAAATCGCCCCCGGCTCCCCCGTACTCGGAGGGAAAGTCGATCCCCAGGTACCCCAGCTCGCCGATCCGGCGCCAGAACGATCTGGGAATCTGTCCGGCTTCTTCCCAGGCCGCGACCTGGGGGGCAACCTCGCGCTCGACGAAGCTGCGGATGCTCTTGCGGAGCATCTCGTGCTCGGGCGTGAATGGGTGGCGCGTCATGGGGCCTGGCCGGCGCGGGCTCGCTCGCGCTGGCGGAGCTCGGTGCGACGGATCTTCCCCGAGATGGTCTTGGGCAGGTCGGCGACGAACTCGATCTCGCGCGGGTACTTGTAGGGCGCCGTCACCTGCTTGACGTGCTCCTGGAGCTCGGCAGCCAGCGCCGGCGAGGGCGCATAGCCGGCGGCCAGCACGACGAAGGCCTTGACGATCTCCCCGCGCAGGGCGTCCGGCTTGCCCACCACCGCCGCCTCGGCCACCGCCGCGTGCTCCACCAGCGCCGACTCGACCTCGAAGGGACCGATGCGATAGGAGGCGCTGTTGATCACATCGTCGGCGCGGCCCACGAACCAGAGGTAACCGTCCTCATCCATGGCGGCGCGGTCGCCGGTGATGTACCACGCGCCCCGGTGGCAGTTCCTGGTCGCCTCCTCGTTGCGCCAGTACCCGGCGAACATCCCCACCGGGCGCTCGGGCACCACCCGTACGGCCAGATCGCCCTCGGTGCCGCGAGCGAGCTCCTGACCTTCGGCGTCCACGATTCCCAGCACGTGACCCGGTGACGCCGGGCCCATCGATCCCGGCTTCCACGGCGTGGCGGGAAAGGTCCCGGCCACCAGGACCGTCTCGGTCTGGCCGTACCCCTCGTAGATGTGATGACCGGTGCCCTCGCGCCAGGCCTCGATCACCTCGGGGTTGACGGCCTCGCCGGCGCCCAGGCAGTGGCGCAGCGTGGGGAAGCGATACTTCCGGAGCGGCTCCTGGACGAGCATCCGGAACGCGGTGGGCGGCGCGAAGAAGGTGGTGATGGGGAAGCGCTCGAACATCGCCAGCGTCTCCTGGGCGTCGAACTTCTTGGCCCGCCCGTCCCACACGAAGATCGCGGCGCCCATGTTCCAGGGCGCGAAGAGGCAGGTCCACGCCGCTTGCGCCCAGCCGGTGTCCGAGATCGTCCAGTGCAGGTCCTCGGGCCCGTTGTCGAGCCAGAACCGGCCGGTGATGACGTGACCGATGGGGTAGGAGGCGTGGGTGTGCAGCACCATCTTGGGGTGGCCGGTGGTGCCTGACGTGAAGTAGATCATCATGGGATCGCTACTGGCATTGCCCGGATGGGTAGCATCGGCACGGGCCCGGCTCATCAACGCCTCGTAGCTCTCCCAGCCCCCACTGGCCCGTCCCAGCACGATCCGTTGCTTCACCCCGGGACACTCGCCGAGGACCTGATCGACCTTCACCGCGTTCTCCTCGTCGGTGATCACGACCGAGGCTCCCGAGACGTCGAGCCGATAGCGGATGTCCTTGGTCGTCAGCAGCGTCGTCCCCGGCACGGAGACGGTGCAGCCCCGGAGACAGCCGAGCACAATCTCCCACCACTGGGCGACCCGCGGGAGCATGATGAAGACGCGCTCGCCGGGCCGCACCCCGAGGCCGCCCAGCACGTTGGCGAAGCGGCGGGAACGCTCCCCGAGCTCGGCGAAGGTGATGCGGCGGGGCTGGCCGTCGGGCGACACCCACAGCATGGCCAGCTTTGCCGGATCGCGGGCCCAGCGGTCGAACACGTCGAAGGCCCAGTTGAAGGACCCAGGGACCTCGAGCCGGAACGTCCGGCAGGTGGCGGCGTAGTCGGTCATGTTCCGGGCCATCCGGGCGCCTAGCCTCCCCACACGCGCCGGGCCACGCGACCGACCAGCCGAAGCTTGGCCTCCTGCTCCGGGGGCGTGAGCGGATTGCCCGCCTCGCCCGAGGCGAAGCCGCACTGCGGGCTCAGGGCCAGGCGCGGCAGCGGCACGACCGCGGCCGCCTCGCGGATGCGCTTGTCCACGGTCGCCTCGTCCTCCAGCGCCCCGCGCTTGGTGGTCAGCAAGCCCAGCACCACCTCGACGTCCGGGCGGACGTGCTTGAGCGGCCCGAAGTCCCCCGCCCGCGGGCTGTCGTACTCCAGCAGCAGGCGATCGTAGTTGCCGAGCCGGGGAAAGACCTCGGCGGCGATGCGCTCGTAGCCCCCATTGGCGAGCCAGCGGCCACCGGGCGCGTTGCCCCGGCACATGTGGATGGCCCGGGTGATTCCCGACACTCCCGCGAACAGCTCGTTGTCGATCTCGGCGTCCTCCACCAGCTCGGCCGCCATGTCGTGGCCCCAGGCCTCGAAGGCGGCGCGGTTGTCCGCGTCCACGTGCCACTGCGCGTAGTTCGGCGCATCCATCTGGATGTAGTCGCCGCCCAGCGCGACGATCCTGGCGACGACGTGCTCGCGGAGGTACCGGGCGACGGCGCGGAGGAGATCCCCCGCCGTCGGGTAAACGGCACGCGAGTGCTCCGGATGCCAGAAGATCCTGTGCCAGCTCGGCGCGGGGATCGTGAACTTCGTCCGGTGCCTGGCGTTGGCCCGGAGGAAGGCGTACTCCTCAGCCGCGATGTCGCGGACGACCGTGAGGGGCCGGGTGACGAAGGGCCGCGTGGGTGAGGTCCACGCCTGGGCGCGCTGGCCGTCAGGTTCCTTCCACAGCGACCACCACCCCGGATCAGCGGGCAGGAACTCGTAGCCGGCCAGCGGCGCGTGGGCCACCCCCGCCTGACGCAGGGGAATGGTGACCACCCACGAGTTCCGGCGCAGCTCGCCGTCGGTGATGACGTCGAGGCCGGCCGACTCCTGGAGCGCGATGGCCTCGCGGACCGCGCGGTCCTCGACCCGCCGGAGCGCGTCAACGCCAATCGTGCCGTCCTGGAAGCCCTGCCGCGCCTCGCGGAGGTAGCCCGGGCGCAGCAGGCTCCCCACGACGTCCGCGCGCGCGATGACGTCCGCGCGCGCGATGCTCATGGTCCTGGTCGTCATGGCGGCCCGCCCTCCCCGGCCCGCGCTGCCCGGGCGCGGTAAGTATAGGATGCGCTGTGCTCTACGTGCGCGTTGAGAACCCCAACGCCGTCCAGAGGGGTCACCAGCCCCACAGGCCCGAGCCGAGCGGAATCAGGCCGAGCAGACCCCACCAGGTCTGGGGCCCGATGAAGACGAGCGACAGCACCACCACTCCGATCAGGATCCGGATCACCCGATCCGCTCCTCCGACGTTGAGCGTCATGGCTCTGACCTCCTTGCGCTGCCGACAGGACCCACCGCACTCTCGAGCTCACAGTCCGGCGACGGGCAAGACCATACCAGGGCAACCGACCGGTGGGTACCCCAGCCCGGGACACGGGCGCCCCGGTCGTGATAGGACAACGCGTGCCCGCGGGGTGCTGAGACCTCGCGATACGCAGGGAGGGTTTCCATGACGATCAGCGCCCAGGTGGCGGTCTATCCGCTCCGCCAGGACCATCTCGGCCCGGCGATCCGCGCGGTGATCGACGCCCTCACGCAACGCGGGCTCAGCCCGGAGGTGGGGTCGATGAGCTCGACTGTCACGGGCGACGCCGACCTGGTATTCGCCGCGCTGCGTGATGGCTTCGCCACGGCCGCCGCAACCGGGGCGGTGGTGATGACGGTCACCGTCTCCAACGCCTGCCCGATCGCGGGCTGACTGCCGATGGCCTGGGAACTCTTCGAGCACGGCGCCGATCGATACGACGCCTGGTACGACACGCCGCGCGGGCGGCGCGTGGAGCGGGCAGAGCGCGCGCTCCTGGACTGGCTGCTGGGCCAGGCTCCGGCTGCGAGAAGCCTCCTCGATGTCGGATGCGGGACGGGGCGCTTCACGGCCTGGCTCGCCGGACGACGCTTGCAGGTGTTCGGGCTCGATCGATCGCCGGCCATGCTGGCCGCCCTGCGGAAGCGCCACCGTGGCCTCCCGGCGATCCTGGGCGATGCGCACCGGTTACCGCTCCGCGCAGGGGCGGTGGATCTCACGCTCCTCGCCACGGCGCTCGAATTTCTCGCGGAGCCGCACGGGGCGCTGGCCGAGGCAGTCCGTGTCTCGCGCCGGGGCGTGCTTCTCCTGGTCCTCAACCGCTGGAGTCTCGGGGGCCTCTCCCGACGTGTCGGTCCTCAGGCGCGCGGCCGCCTGCTCGGGCAGGCCCGTGATCTGACGCTCTTCACGCTGCGGGCCATGGCCCGGCGCACGGCCGGCCAGCGCCTGCAGGGACTCTCCTGGTCGAGCACGTTGTTCCCCGATGGCCTCTGGGCCGTGAGGAGCGCGCTCCCGCTCGGCGACGTCCTGGGGATGGCGGTCGCCCTGCGGCCTCCTGGCGCCGGCTAGTCCGCGGCGGGCACGAGGAGCGCCCGGGCCCGGCTAGCCAACTCGAGGGGCAGCGGGGCCGGACGGCGCGCATCCTGGTCGAAGTGGACCCCGCTCTGGTGGAGCGTCGCCAGCTCGGCGCCCGTCCGCACATCACTCATGAGGTGGAACAACCGCAGCGACGTCGTGCCGACGTGCGTCAGGGCCGAGCGGACGACCACCGGGGCGCCTGCCTCCAGCGGGCGCGTGGCGCCGAACTGGAACTCGAACGTCGAGAACCCGCGGTGCTGCTCGCGCATGTAGGCCGGCGTCAGGCCAAACGCCGCCAGGACGTGCGAGTTGGCGCCGGAGAACCGGTGAACGTAGGCGGCCAGCGCCCCCGGGACCGAGCCGCCCGCCTCCCACGGCCGGATGGTGTCACGCGCGCTCTCGCACAATCCGTCCAGGCTCTGTGGACGCGCCCTCCGCTCGCGAGCCGGCCCGTCCCACGCCACCCGCCGCGCCTCCAGCCGCTCACGGTCGGCGGCCGACAGGGAGGCCGGCCGGCCGTCAGGAGCCAGGAGCCGCAGCCGCTGCTCGAACGTCGTGACGACCTCACCGCTGCCGGTGTTGATGAGCTGGTGGGCGGCGGCCAGGCCATCGCGCTCAACGGCGATCGGTCCACTGCAGATGTGCAGAATGTCGCCAACCCTCAGCTCGCGCAGGTAGCGCACGTGGCAGTCGGCACTGACCCACTGGCCGCCGTCGCCCTCCGGCGGGAGCCCCAGCGCCTGGAGCAGCGCGAGCGTCGCGTCGCCGAGCCGCGCGAAGTAGTAGGCGACCGTCAGGTGGTCGTTGTGATCGACTTCCCAGCGGTAGACGACACCACGGTAGGTCTCGAGCCAGGCGCTCACGCGGCGCGATTCTACTACGCGGATAGCCCTGGCGCTGACACAGCGTCCGACCGGCGGTAGCATGGAGACATGCTGGGGTGCCGCCGGTGACCACCCTCGAGGAACTCCTCAGCCATTTCGCGCGCACCGGCTTCACAGTCCACACCGATCGGCTGACGCCGAGCGGCGGTGTCTGCCCGGACTGCCAAACGCACATCCCGGGCCGCTGGCGGTAAGCGGGAGGGCGAGCCGTGGCACACGAAGACGTGTCGAAGCGAGTGGTCGCGGGAGCTCTCAGCGTCGCCTACGAGGAGAGCGGACCGGCGACCGGGACGCCCGTCGTGCTGCTCCACGGCTTCCCCTACGATGTCCACGCCTACGGCGACGTGGCGCCGCGGCTGGCCGCGGCGGGCTGTCGGGTGATCGTGCCCTACCTGCGCGGCTACGGCCCCACGCGGTTCCTGTCCCCGGATACACCGCGCTCCGGCCAGCAGGCTGTGCTCGCGCACGACCTGGTGGGCCTGCTGGACGCGCTGGGCCTCGACCGCGCCGTGCTCGCCGGCTTCGACTGGGGCGGGCGCGCGGCGTGCATTGTCGCCGCCCTGTGGCCGGACCGCGCGCGGGGCCTGGTCACCGGCGGTGGCTACAACATCCAGGACATCGCCGGCGCGATGGCGCCTCAGGCGCCCGAGCGCGAGCACGCCCTGTGGTACCAGTACTACTTCCACAGCGAGCGCGGCCGGGCGGGCCTGGAGCAGAACCGCCACGACCTGGGCCGGCTGCTCTGGCGGCTGTGGTCGCCGACCTGGCGCTTCGACGACGCCACCTACGCGCGCACGGCCGCGTCGTTCGACAACCCGGACTTCGTCTCGGTGGTGATTCACTCCTACCGGCATCGCTTCGGGCTGGCGCCCGGCGACCCCGCCGTCGAGGACACCGAGCGCCGCCTGGGCGGGCAGCCGCCGATCACGGTGCCTACGGTCGCCCTGCACGGCAGTGACAACGGGGTGTCGCCGGCGGTGACCTCCGAGCGCCACGCCCGCTTCTTCAAGGGACCGTACGAGCGCCGGCTGATTCCCGGGGTCGGTCACAACCTGCCCCAGGAAGCCCCGGGCGACTTCGCCGCCGCCGTGCTATCGCTCGTTTGATCGGCGCGACGGCACCCGTCCTTTCAGCCAGTCGACGACCGCGGCGGGCAGCGCGTCACGCGTGGCGCGGGTGATCGTGCGCATCTCGGCGTCCGGCCGGCGCTTGACCTCGGCGATCAGCCCGCCGCCGCGCAGGGCCACGGTGGCCACCACCGGCGCCGAGCCCTCGAGCAGCGCCCGCATCGCCGCGACGAAGCGCGTCGACAGACACTCCATCCTGCCGATCTCGTCGATGAGCCAGGCGTCCACGGGCGCCTCCCGGTCCAGTGTCGCGGCCAGGTTGTCCACGACCGCGAGATCCACGCCGTAGCGGCCGACCCGGGCCGAGCCGGGAAAGTCGACCCGGGCCATGTCCCGGGCGTGCCCGTCGAGTGTGACGGCCCGGAAGCCCTGGCGGACGCCGCGCTCGCGGATCTCCTCGGTGTAGAAGCCGCCCAGGCGCCAGCCGCGGAGGGCGTCGGCGGCCCGGCGCAGCACCGTGGTTTTCCCGCTGCCGGGCGGGCCGGTGAGCAACAGCACGCTCATGATGCGGGCGCAGCCTCACGCCAGGACGTAGGTCGCCCTCGCGCCAGGGTGCGTCACCGGGCCCGCAGCGGCACCACGATCTCAACCGGATCGTTCGGTGTGCTGCCATCCGGCCGCCAGCCCGGCGACGATTGCATGTCCGCCCAGCGGAGCCGGCCATGGACTCCCCAGGGGAGCAGCCGGACGCGACCCGCCGAGGGCTCGACGCGCACCTCGACGAAGCTCTGGAAGAATGGGGCCACGTTGTAGTCGAAGGCGGCCGAGAGCCACTCGACCGAGAATGGCCAGGCCCCGTAGCGCTTCGTCCACACCCAGAAGGGCCACTTCCAGCGCGGGGTGTGCAAATCGATCTTGGCGATGAGATCGGCGGTGCCCGGATAGAAGGCCCACTGCGCCACCGCGGGCTTGGCCGGCCAGGCCAGGGCCGTGCCCGACGAGAGGTAGGCGCCACCCCCGCCGTTGACCACGTGGTGCATGACGCGCGCCTCGCCGCCGACTCGATAGCGCTCGACATAGTGCTCGAGGTCGTGGGTGTCGCCTGCCATCACTACCTCGACCTGGTGCTCGGCCAGGAGCCGATGAAGGGCCGCGAACTCCGCGTCCTCACTGGCCTGATAGCTGCCCCCGGCGTAGAGCGGGTGGCCGAGGATGACCATCGTGAATTTGCCGCGCGCCTGCTCGAGCGCCGCGCGGAGCCAGGCCAACTGATCCCCATCGACGCGCCGGCGCACGCCCGTGTCCACCGCGAGCAAGGCAAAGCGCTCGGTCTGGATCTGAAAGTAGGGAGCGCGCTGAAAGCCGGTGGGGACCCCGTATTCGCGGCGCAGCCGCGCGGCCTCCTGCACGAGCCACGCGATGCGGTCGTCGGTGGTGCTGGTGAGCCGGTGATCGGCCTCGACCCGCGCCCGCATCGCGACGCGGGCGGCATCGGCGACGAAAAAGGTGGCCACGAAGCCCTCCAGCGCGTCGTACCAGTCGTGATTGCCGGGAATGGCGTAGACAGGTCTGTCGAACCCCTTGAACGGCAGCCAGAAATTCGCCTCATAGTTGATCATCGACCCCGTCGGGTAGATGACGTCCGACGCGATGACCATGAAGCGCACGTCGGGCCCGGCACCGGCCCGGAGGATCTGATCGCGCAGGACGTGCTGGGAGGCGTCGCCCTCGCCCGGATCGCCGACCACCAGGAACGCGAAGTCTCCGGCAACGCCCGGCGGGTGGACGGCGAACGTGCTCGCCGTCGCCGGAGCCGGCGCCGCCGCCACGACCGCCCGGGTCATGGCCGCCCGCCAGGTGTCGGTGCGATTCTCGGCCCAGGAGTTGTAGACCGCGGCGGCCCAGTTCTCGGAGTTGAAGTACCAGTTCATGCCCCAGATGGGGACCGTGGCCACGGCGACCGCGATGACGGGCAGGCCCATCTGTAACCCGCGCTCGAGCGCGAACGGAAGCGAGTCCCGAACCTGGCGAAGGCGGATCCAGAGCCGGAGCCGGCGGACGAGCCAGAGCCGGAGCAGCCGGTCAGGCCACCCGAGGGGCCGGCCCCGCGCCGCTTCGGCCAGGGCACGGGACCAGCCACGATTCTCCAGGGGCCAGGTCAGCTGGCGCAACCCGATCCGAGTCGGAGCGATCACGATGAAGGCGACGAGGAGTGCCGACGCCACGTCGCCGGCCACCGCGACGATGGGCGCCAGCAGGCCAACCAGTGTCCACTCGGCCTGCATGCGGCCCACGTGGATGGCAAAGAGCGTCGCCACGTACCCGGTGATCCAGCGCCGGTCGTAGGGCCGGCGCCCTCGCTCTTCCTCGGCGAGACGCTCGCCCAGACGGATCAGCTCCGGGTGATCGGGAAGGCCCAGGGTCCGGATGATCGCCGAGCCCGCCTCGCCGGGCGCCTGGATCGGCGCCGTGACCATGCTCCAGCCGGCGCCGAAGATGCGGAGTCCGCCGGCCAGCGCGATGGTCCATGTGAGAGAAACGCGCCACCACAGCGCGACCAGAAGACCGGCCGCCACCACGTTGCCGATAACGGCGATCGCGAGCGTCAGTGTTGCTCGCCGATCGTCCTTTCGCCGCCACAGCTCGAGCGCGCCCTGGACACCGTCGACGAAGAAGGACGCGGCCAGGAGCAGCGTCAAGGCGGTCCCGGCCAGCAGCGGAGCGCTGAGGACCAGCAGCCCCATGAACAGGGTCAGGCCCGCGCTGGCGTACGCCCAGCGGCGCGCCGCCGGGCTCACCCGCCGAAAGCTGTGCAGGCCCTCGAGCACGCCGGCCACCATCAGCAGCATGCCGACGAGTCTCAGCGATGACGGGCCGGAGAGAAGCGGGACGGCTACCGCCAGCCCGGCCAGGACGAGCGCGGCCGTCCCGAGCCCGAGCCGCTCGCGGGTGACGGTCTTCGGGGATGGATCGGCGATGGTGGTTCTAGGCGGCGTGCGCGGTCAACAACCCGAGCACCCGGCGCGTGAATTCGTTAAGATCCCCACGAGCAGAACGAAGGGTCCGCTGGAGTCCGGCATGGACGATATCCTACGACAGCAACGCTTCCCTCCGCTCCGCGCTCCGGTCTGTTCAAGGCAATCCGGGGCTGCCAGCCAGCCCATGGGACCAACGTCCTATAGGAACCGGGGCGTTGACACTGAAACTATACGGACGTAGCAGCGCGAGTGATCGCCGCTCCGCTGGAACCTCGAGGAGGAGAGTGGGATGGACGCTGAGAATCGCCGGCTGGACGAGACGCGCAGCCAGACTGCCCCGTGGAGGAAATGGGGGCCCTACCTCTCGGAGCGGCAGTGGGGCACGGTGCGCGAGGACTATAGCGAGTCGGGCGATGCCTGGAACTACTTCAGCCACGACCACGCCCGCTCGCGGGCCTACCGCTGGGGCGAGGACGGCCTGGCGGGAATCTCCGACGACCGGCAACTCCTCTGTTTCGCGCTGGCGCTGTGGAACGGCCAGGATCCCATCCTCAAGGAGCGGCTCTTCGGCCTGACGAACAGCGAGGGGAACCACGGCGAGGACGTCAAGGAGTACTACTTCTATCTCGACTCGACGCCCACCCATTCGTACATGAAGTACCTCTACAAGTATCCGCAGGCGGCGTATCCGTACGACAACCTGGTCACCACCAACCGCCACCGGGGCAAGCACGACGTCGAGTACGAGCTGCTCGATACAGGCGTGTTCGACCAGGATCGCTACTTCGACGTCTTCGTCGAATACGCCAAGGCCGCCCCCGAAGACATCCTCGTGAAGATCACCGTGTGCAACCGGGGCCCGGAGCCGGCGAGCCTGCACGTCTTGCCCACGATCTGGTTCCGCAACGTGTGGTCGTGGGGCGGAAATGCGGCGCGGCCGATGCTGAGGCAGCTCGCCACAGGGGCCGCCGGCGGCGCCACCGTGGCGGCGGCATCGCATCCCGATCTCGGAGAGCGGTTCTTCTACAGCGACGGCGCCGCCGGGCTGCTCTTCACCGAGAACGAGACCAACACCCAGCGCCTGGTCGGTGTCGCCAACCGGACCCCCTATGTCAAGGACGGGATCAACGACTACATCGTCCACGGCCGCCGGAACGCGGTGAACGCGGAGCGGACGGGGACGAAGGCCTCGGCCCACTACCCCCTCACGATCGGGCCCGGAGAATCCAAGACTCTGCGTCTCCGGCTGAGCGACGTCGCGCCCACCGCGTCGCCGACGACGGAGAGAGCCGGCGGCCCGTTCGGCGCCTTCGACGCGGTGATGCAGGCGCGCCGGCGGGAGGCCGACGAGTTCTACGCCTCGGTCATCCCGAAATCCCTGGACGCCGACGCGGCCAACGTGATGCGCCAGGCGATCGCCGGCATGCTGTGGTCCAAGCAGTTCTACTATTACGACGTCGACACGTGGCTCACCGAGCACGGCGCTGACCCCTTCAACCCCCGGCGACACGCCCCCCGCAACGAACACTGGCACCACATGCGCAACGCGGACATCATCTCGATGCCCGACAAGTGGGAATACCCGTGGTACGCAGCCTGGGACCTGGCCTTCCACGTCCTCGCGTTGAGCCTGGCCGACGAGGATTTCGCCAAGCGGCAACTGGACCTGATGATCGGCGAGCAATACCTCCACCCGAGCGGGCAGCTTCCCGCCTACGAGTGGAACTTCGGCGACGTGAATCCCCCGGTGCACGCCTGGTCCACCATCTTCACTTACCGGCTCGAACAGGCCCGTCGCGGCCAGGGCGACCTCGACTGGCTGGAGCGGTCCTTCCACAAGCTGGTGCTCAACTTCACCTGGTGGGTGAACCGCAAGGACCGCGCCGGCAACAACGCCTTCGAGGGCGGGTTCCTGGGGCTGGACAACATCGGCGTCTTCGACCGCAGCGCGCCGCTGCCGACCGGCGGCTACCTGGAGCAGGCCGACGGCACCGCCTGGATGGCCCTCTTCTGCCAGAACATGGTCGAGATCGCCGCGGAGCTGGCGATGCACCGGCCGGCATATCTGGAGATGGGTTTCAAGTTCGTCCAGCATTACCTGTGGATCGCCACGGCGATGATGCATGCCGGCGGCGACGTGGGAATGTGGGACGAGGAGGACGGATTCTTCTACGACGTCCTCCGGCTGCCGGATGGGAGCGCGCAGCGGCTCAAGGTGCGCTCCATGGTCGGCCTGCTCCCACTGTGCGCGGTGACCGTGTTCGACGGAAAGCTCCTGGAGAAGTACCCGGAGCTGGGACAGCGCCTGCCCACCTTCCTCGAGGCGCGCCCGGAGCTGAGGGCCTTCATCCACGATCCGGTCAAGCAAGGGCAGTCAGGCCGGAGGCTCGGCGCGGTCCTGAACGAGGCCAGGCTTCGGCGGGTGCTGTCGGTCATGCTGGACGAGAAGGAGTTCCTGAGCCCTTACGGGATCCGGGCCCTCTCCCGCTACCACGCCCAGCATCCGTATGTGTTCAGCGTGGGGAATCAGGAGTACCGGGTGTCCTACCTGCCAGCGGAATCCGACAGCGGGATGTTCGGCGGGAACTCCAACTGGCGGGGGCCGATCTGGATGCCGGTCAACGGGCTCATCATTCGGGCCCTGCTGCAGTACTTCGGGTACTACGGCAAGGAGTTCACCGTGGAGTGTCCCACGGGCTCCGGGCGGTACATGACCCTGTACGAGGTCGCCGAGGAGATCTCGCGCCGGCTGAGCAGCATCTTCCTGAGAGACCAGTCCGGCCGGCGGCCGGTCTATGGAGGTACCCGGAAGTTCCAGGAGGACCCACACTGGCGGGACCTCATCCTGTTCTACGAGTACTTCCACGGCGACAACGGGGCCGGGCTCGGCGCGAGCCATCAGACGGGGTGGACAGGGATCGTCGCCCGGATGATGCATCTGTTCGGGACCAGCACACCCCAGGAGCTCCTCGAGCTCGGCAAGATGGCCGCGTTCACGGAAACGGAGCCGGCGCGGGGTACCCAGACCGGGGGCGCCACGCGCCGGCCCGGAGGCTGACATGCACGACCTGCCCCGCTATCCGGCGCTCTATCAGATCAACACCCGTGTCTGGCTGACGGAGCTGGCTCGGGCCCGGGGCCGCCGGATCACCCTGGACGACATCCCCGACGCCGAGCTGGACCGCGTGGCCGGGATGGGGTTCGACTGGGTCTGGCTCCTGAGCGTGTGGCGCACGGGACCGGCCGGCCAGCGGGTGTCGCGCACAAATCCCGAATGGCGACGCGAGTTCGAGGCGGCGCTGCCCGACCTGCGCGAGGAGGATATCGGAGGCTCGGGGTTCGCGATCACCGGGTACACGGTGCATCCCGACCTCGGCGGCGAGGCGGCGCTCGCCCGCCTGCGCCAGCGGCTGAGGACACGCGGGTTGCGGCTGATCCTCGACTTCGTCCCCAACCACACCGCTCTCGATCATCCCTGGGTGGAGGACCACCCCGAGTACTACGTCTCCGGGACCGAGCTCGATCTGACCCGGGCGCCCCAGAACTACACCTGGGTCAAGCGGATGCACGGCGAGCTGCTGCTGGCGCATGGTCGGGACCCGTACTTTTCCGGCTGGCCGGATACGCTCCAGCTCGACTACGGCAATCCGGCCACCCAGCAGGCGATGGTCGGTGAGCTGCTGAAGATCGGCGGGCAATGCGACGGTGTGCGGTGCGACATGGCCATGCTCGTCCTCCCCGAGGTCTTCGAGCGCACCTGGGGCCACAAGGCCGAGCCGTTCTGGGCCAGCACCACTGCGCGCGTCCGGGAGAAGTACCCGAGCTTCACCTTCATGGCCGAGGTCTACTGGGACCTCGAGTGGACCATGCTGCAGCAGGGCTTCGATTACGCCTACGACAAGCGGCTCTACGACCGCCTGCGGGAGGGCCATGCCCGGCCGGTTCGGGAGCACCTGTACGCCGGGCTCGACTATCAGAACAAGCTCGCCCGATTCATGGAAAACCACGATGAGCCCCGGGCGGCCGCGACCTTCGCGCCCGGCACCCACGAGGCCGCCGCCATCATCACGTATCTATCGCCGGGCCTGCGCTTCTTCCATCAGGGCCAGTTCGAGGGCCGAACGAAGCGCATCTCGCCGCACCTGGTCCGCGCGCCGCTGGAATCACCGGACCCGGCGCGGCAACGGTTCTACGCCGCGCTCCTCTCGGTGCTCCGGCAGCCGAGCGTTCGCGACGGCCAGTGGGCCTTGCTCGAATGCGTGCCCGCCTGGGACGGCAACCCGACCGGGGACGCCTTCCTCGCCTGGTTCTGGCAGGCTCGGGGCGGCCAGCGGTTGCTGATCGCCGTCAACTATGCCGGCCACCAGAGTCAATGCTACGTCCGGCTGCCGTTTCCCGACCTGGCCGGCCATACCGTCCGGCTCAAGGACCTGATGGGGTCGGCCAGCTACGATCGCGACGGAAGCGACCTCGGCGCGCGGGGGCTCTATCTGGACCTGCCGCCCTGGGGTTACCACGTCTTCGACGTGAGCGTTGTGTAACCAACAACCCAGATAGCGCCGGCGGTGATGAACATGGATTCCCTCAACAAGATGACGCTTGTGGTTCTCGCAGTCAGCGCGATCCTGCTCTCGGGTTGCGAGGACCTGGTGGTGCGCGACACGGCAAGCCTGCTCGCGCCCAGATTCCAGCGGTCTGAGGTGATTGGCCTTCTGGCGGGTGCGGGGACGACCTTCGCCGCCTTGCCCGACTTGATCGCGATGCTCAAGCGGCGGTCGAGCAAGGGCATGAACCCGAGGATGGCGGGCATCATGGGCGTCTTTCAAATCGGTTGGATCTACTACGGCTTGTTGATTGCGTCGCGACCGGTGATCGCGTGGAACATGATCGCCGTCGTGATCAATTTTCTGAGTGTCGCCGCGTACCTTCGGTTCGCCCGCCGCGAACGGAATCCGGCCGCGGTCCGGTAACGCGGCCAGATCCCCCCCTTCCTATCGGGTCTCGATCGCCCCGCGGGCCCGGAGCTCGTCGATCCGCTCCGGCGAGTAGCCCAGGATCTCGGCGAGGACGCTTCGGGTGTCCTCCCCTACCCGGTAGGGCGCGGAGCCGCGCGGTCCCGGTGTCTGGCCGTCGACCCGGAACGGCGTGGCCGTGACGCGCACGCTTCCGCGGGTCGGATGAGGCACGGCGGGGAAGGCCTCGCGGGCCGTCAGGTGCGGATGTTGCACCACCTCCTGGGGAGACAGCACCGGGACCGCGGGAAGGCGCGCGCGCGTCAGCGTCTGCACGGCCTCGTCCACGGTGGCGAAGCGGCCGAGCCACTCGACGATGATCTGCCGCAGCGCCGGCCAGTTCTGGCGTCGCGCGATCGGCGTGGCGAAGCGGGGATCGGCGGCCAGCTCGGGCCGCCCGAGGAGCCCGAGCAGCCGCGACCAGAGCTGCGGGGCCCCGACCGTCTGCATGGCGAGGTCGCGGTCGCCGATCCGGTGCACGATCATCCCGGCCCGCGGCCCGGGCCAGACGGGCCCGCCGTTCAGCACGCTCCCGTAGGTCACATCCTCGGCGGCGATCAGACACTCGAGCATCGAGACGTCCAGCCAGGCGCCCACACCGGTCCGCCCGCGCCGCAGCAGCGCGGCCACGATGGCGCCGAACGCATGGGTGCCGGCCAGCACGTCGGCGGCCTGCAGGTACGAGACCCGGGGAAGCGGATCCGGCGCGCGCTCCAGGTCCATTAGCCCCGACATGGCGCCGATGATGTGGGCGAAGGCGGGCGTGGAGGCCAGCGGCCCGGTCTGGCCAAAGCCCGAGATGGAGCAGTAGACGAGATCGGGCTTGATGGCCGCCAGCGCCGCGTAGTCGCAGCCGAGGCGGGCCATGACGCCGGGGACGAAGTTCTCCACGACGACGTCGGCCATGCGAACCAGATCGAAGACAACGTCCCGCCCCGCGGGCTGCCCGAGGTCGATGGCCACCCCCAGCTTGCCGGCGTTCAGGCGGATGAAGTAGCTGCTCTGGTCGTTGCGGCCCTCCTCCAGCTGCGCCGCGCCCCGGCGGACCTCGTCACCCTCGGCCGGGCGCTCCACCTTGATCACGCGGGCGCCGAGGTCGGCGAGCAGCCGCGTGCAGTAGGGGCCGGCCAGGACCCGGGAGAAGTCGAGGACGGTGATGCCGGCGAGCAGGCTCGGGTCGTCGGCCACGCCGAGAGCTTAGGCCGCGGCCATGGCCGGGAGCAAGACAGGTCCTGGCACGTGGACGGCTAGGCCTTGAAGGTCGAGATCACTGCCTGGTGGCCCCCGTTCTCCGTGAACGGCTCCTCCCGGTACAAGCCCAGCGCCTCCAGAACAGGTCGGTCCTGGATCGAGAAGAGCACGGCGGAGTCGCGCGCCGACAGGTTAGCGTGCTCGTGGAGGGCCCAGGCGGGGAGCGCGAGGACATCGCCCCGGGCCCAGGGGAAGCGGCAGCCGTCGATGATCGTCTCCCCGGCGCCTTGGAAAACGTAGTAAACGACGCTGCCCGTGTGGCGATGCGCCTTCAGTCGCTCACCGGGACGGAGCATTTGGATCCAGCAGGCCATCGTCGGCAGCAGGGAGCGGCCGGTCTGCGGGTGCGTGTACTCGAAGGCGATGCCGTCGTGCTCGTCGCCTTCCACGTCGCGCAGGGCGGCCAGCGACGGCCACGTCTTCTCCCAGGAGTACAGGAGCAGCGGCGAGGAGCGCGGCCGCTCCTTCACCCAGGTCGGGCTCAGGCTCACGTGGCCATGGAGCCGAACCGAGGCGTTGTTCGGCTTGCTCAGCGGCACCTGGCGCTCGCCGTAGAACTGGAAGAACATGGCGTTGAGGGCCTGCACCAGGGGAATGTCGAGGCCATCCATCCAGACCACCGGCGTATCGGTCTCGTTCCCGTGGTCATGCCACGCCCAGCTCGGCGTCAGGATGAGGTCGCCGGGCGCCATGTAGACGCGCTCGCCGTCGACGGCGGTGTAGGCGCCCTCGCCTTCCATCACAAAGCGGATCGCCGTCGGGGTATGCCGGTGGGCGCGGGCGACCTCGCCGGGCAGGAGGAGTTGGACGGCGGCGATCATGGTGTCCGTCGTCGCCCAGCGGCCGTCGAGGCCGGGGTTGAAAAGCTGCAGGGCGCGGCGCTCCTCCCCGACTGGCACAACCTCTCCCGATTCCCGGACCGTCGTCTCCAGCAGCGATGACGTCCAGAGGTAGGGGACGGCTTTGGGCTCGGGGTGCCGCGTCATCTGGCTGGCCAGCTCCCAGAGGCCATAGAGGTGGGCAGCGTGCATCCGTTCATGAAAGTCTTGCTCGACCCTGGTGAGGGCGGGACGAGTCACAGTGACCTCCTCACTAATTGAGTGTGCGCCTCCCGCGCCGACATGATTGTCCGGCGCCGCCGACGCAGCGGTCAGGTCAGGGGTCAGATCGTACACCAGCTCCTCGAACAGCGCGCGCCAACGAGCTATACTCGGATCCCCGATCAGGGAGGAGGGGCCTGCGATGCGCTACGAGCTCATCTCCGCCGACTGCCACGTCGATCTCTGCTGGCTACCGCCCGACCTCTTCACGGCCAGCGCCACGCCCGAGATGCGGGAGCGCATGCCGTACGTCACCGACGGGCCCCACGGGCGCGTGTGGACCACGAAGAAGGGCGCCAACCTCGGTCACGTGAACGGGATGGGCTCGGCCGGCCGCCAGTACGTCCCCGGCAAGATCCATCGCGCCGATCGCATGGCCTCCACGGGGCTCTACGAGGACGGCCGGCGGGGCATCCGCCGGCTCACCGATCCCGACCTGCGCATCAAGGATCAGGACCGTGATGGCGTGCAGGCCGAAGTGCTGTACGGCGTGCTCGGCGCCAGCAGCCGGCTCAATGACCCCGAGGCGGCGGTGGAGGTCATGCGCATCTACAACGAGTGGCTGGCGGATTTCTGCTCGACGCATCCGGAGCGCTTCGGGGGCCTCGCCTCGATCCCCAACCATCCGATCGACGCGGCCATCACCGAGGTGGAGCGCGTGGCCAAGCGCGGGGCGCTGCGCGGGCTGGACATCGCCAACTCGCCCGACCTCAAGCCGCTGTGGGACCCGTACTGGAACCCGCTGTGGGAGGTCATCAACGCCACCGGGCTGCCCCTGCACTTCCACACCGTGGGCGGCTACACGCCCGATCACATCCGCAAGATCGTCCTCCTCGGCTCCGACCCCACTCGGGCCGCGCTGCCCGACGCGCCGGCCGTCGCCCTGCCGGTGGCGCGGGCGGCCTTCGCCGTCAATATCACCGCCTTCCAGCTCAACATGTCCAACGTTCTCACCTCGATGGTGTTCTCCGGGGTGCTCGAACACTATCCGCGCATGCGGCTGGTGCTCGGAGAGGCCGGCATCGGCTGGATTCCCTACGTGCTCTGGCGCATGGACGCCGAGTGGGAGGACCAGTTCAAGGATCTCTCCCTCACGATGCCGCCCAGCGACTACTGGCGGCGCCAGTGCTGGGCGACGTACCAGACCGACCCGATCGGCGTCAAGCTGCTGGACGAGCTGGGCGCGGACAAGATCATGTGGGGCTCGGACTTCCCGCACCCGGATGGTGTCTGGCCCGACTCCCGGGAGTACATCGACCGCGAGCTCGGCCATCTGCCGGCCGAGGTGCGGCGCAAGATCGTCTGCGAGAACGCCGCCCGGCTCTACGGTTTCGCGCTGTCGTAGGGCGCCATGGAGTTCGGGTTCACCCCCGACGAGCAGGCCTTCCGCGACGAGGTCCGCCGCTTCACGGCCGAGCATCCCCCCGCCCGCTTTCCCCTCGATGGCATGGACGCCGGCTATGGCTCGGGCGCCCATTCCCGTGCGTATCTCAACGTGCTAGGCGCGCGCGGCTGGCTGGCCATGACGTGGCCACGTGCCTTCGGCGGCGCCGAGCGCCCGATGTTCTTCAAGCTCGTGCTGCTGGAGGAGCTGGCGCGGGCCGGCGCGCCGTTCGGTCCGCTGGTCGGCTGCTGGCAGACGGCCGACGCGATCATCGAGTACGGGAGCGAACGGTTGCGGGCCGAGGTCTTGCCCGCCATCGCGCGGGGCGAGGCCACGTTCTGGCAGGGCTACAGCGAGCCCGGCGCCGGCTCCGATCTCCTGGCCCTCACCACCGAGGCCAAGCGCGACGGCGAGCACTGGATCATCCGCGGCCACAAGATCTGGTCGAGCCACGCCGGCATCGCCACCCACGGTCTCGTGTTCACGCGCACGAGCCGCCAGGCCCGCCGCAGCCGGGGCTTCAGCATGTTCGTCGTCCCCAACACGACGCCCGGCCTGGACATCCGGCCCATTCGCAGCCTCACCGGTGAGGTCTACCACTACGAGGTCTTCCTCGACGAGGTGCGCGTGCCGGCCGACCTCATGCTCGGTCCCGAGGGTGAGGGCTTCCAGGCGCTCCTGAACGGACTCGACTCCGATCGTTTCTGGGGCCGCTACTACAAGGCCCCGGCCCTGGAGCGGGTGCTCGGCCAGCTCGTGGACTACGCCAACACGACGACCGTGAACGGCGCGCCGCTGGCGCGCGATCCCGTCGCCCGCCGCCGGCTGGCCAGCCTGGCGACCGAGATCGCGGCGTTGCGCGCGCTGTTCTATCGCGCCGCCTGCCGGTTGCGCGACGGCGCCCCCATCACCTACGAGACGGCGGTCGCCAAGGTCATGGCCGACGAGCTGGGCCAGAAACTGGCGCGGCTGGGCATGGACCTGCTGGGCCCGTGGGGCCCCCTACGCGCCGGCTCCCGCCGCGCCCGGCTCGACGGCCGGATCGCGCACGAGTATCTGACGAGCCTGGGCCACACCATCGCCGGCGGCACCGCGGAAATCCTGCGTACGACGATCGCCGTGCGCGGTCTCGGCCTGCCTGCCGACAAGCGGTCCTGACATGGACTTCACCCTCTCGCCCGCGCAGCAGCTCCTCGTCGCCACCGCGCGCGACTTCCTGGGCAAGCACTGCCCGCCGGACATGGCCCAGCGCCTGGCCCTCGACGAGCGCGGGTTCGACGGGGCGCTCTGGCGCCGGATGGCCGAGCTGGGCTGGCTGGGGCTCCTGGGGCCCGCCGACCTCGGCGGCAGCGAGGGCTCGCTGCTCGACGTGATCCTGCTCGTGGAGGAGATGGGGCGGGTCGCGCTGCCCGGTCCGTTCGTGACGAGCGCGGTCGTGGCCACGTCGCTGCTCCTCGCCGCCGGCAGCGCCGAGCAGCGCCGGCGCCTGCTGCCGGCCCTGGCCGCCGGCGAGCGGATCACCACGCTGGCGCTCGTGGAAGAAGACGGCGCCGCCGACCCGCTCGCCCTCGGCCTTCGCTGCCAGGTGGACGGCCACCTGACCGGCACCAAGCTGTTCGTCAAGGACGCTCACCTCGCCGACGACCTGATCGTGGCCCTGGGCGGCGGTGAGCTGCTGCTGCTGCCGTCCGACCGCCCCGGCGTCGCGCGGCTGCCCCTCGAGACACTCAGCGGCGACAAAGCGTTCGAGGTGACGTTCGACGGGGTCGAGGTGCGCGCCGCGGACTGGCTGGGCGCGCCGGAACGGGGGGCAGACGCGCTGACGGCGGCGCTGACCGCGGGGACGCTTGCCCGCACCGCCGAGATGGTCGGCGCGGCCCAGCGCGTCCTCGACCTGGCGGTCGAGCACGCCCGGACCCGCGTGCAGGGCGGCCGCCCCATCGGGGGCTACCAGGCGATCCAGCACGCCTGCGCCGACCTCGTCCGCGACGTGGACGCCTCGCGCGGCCTGCTCCACCTCGCGGCCTGGAAGGTGAGCGAGGGCCTGGAGGCCAGCGCCGACGTGGCCACGGCCAAGGCCTACGCGGGTGAGGCGTGCCTGACGGTCGCGCGCCGTGGCCACCAGATCTTCGGCGCCATCGGCTACTGCGAGGAGCACTCCCTGCACCTGCTCCACAAGCGCATCCAGGCCGCCAGCGTGGATTTCGGTGACGCCGCCTGGCACCTGGAGACCGTGGCCAAGGCGATCGGCTTGCGCTGACCGCGCGCCCGAGGCCTCAGGAGCGGGACCGGCCCTCCGCCCGCGCTCGGTGGACGGCCTCGCGGATCCGGGCGGGTATCGCCGGCATGTCGATGGCCTCGACGCCCAGAGGACGCAGCGCGTCCAGGATCGCGTGGATCACCGCCGGCGGCGCGCCGACCGATCCGACCTCGCCCAGGCCTTTCACCCCGAGCGGGTTGGTCGTGCAGGGAATCTCGGCCAGCGCCACGGTGAAGGAGGGCAGATCGTCGCCCCTCGGCATGCCGTACTCGGCGAAGGTGCTCGACAGGAGCTGCCCGGAGGCGCGGTCGTACACGACGTGCTCGGCCAGCGCCTGGCCGATGCCCTGGGCGAGCCCGCCGTGGAGCTGCCCTTCGCAGATCAGGGGATTGAGCGCGCGGCCGACGTCGTCCACGATGGTGTAGCGAGCGAGCGCCGCCTGACCCGTCTCCGGATCGACCTCGACCTCGCAGGCGTGGGCGGCGTTGGGAAAGTTCGGCGGCTCGGACCCGAAGCTGCCGCTGGCCTCGAGGCCGATCCCCAGCTCCGCCAGCGGGCCGGCCGGCGCGTAGGACGCGCGGGCGACCGCGGTGAAGGGTATCGCGCGATCGGTGCCCACGACCCGGAACGCGCCGTCGGTGAAGACGATGTCGGCCGGCGCGGCCTCCAGGAGGTGAGCAGCAACGGGCGTGGCCTTCTCGATGAGCGCCTGGGTGGCCAGCCGGAGGGCGTTGCCGCCCACCATCGAGCTGCGCGAGGCGTAGGTGCCGCGGCCGAAGGGGACCTGGTCGGTGTCGCCCTGCACGAACCGGATGTGCTCGAACGGCACCCCCAGCCACTCGGCAACCATCTGAGCGTACACCGTGGCGTGCCCCTGCCCGTGCGAGAAGGTGCCGGCAACGATCGTGACCGTCCCGCTCGGGTCGCAGCGCAGCTCCATGCGCTCGTTGAAGACTCCGCTCTCCTCGAGCGAGTAGGCGAATCCGCGGCCGCGCAGCGTTCCCCGCTTCGTGCTCGCGGCCCGGCGCGCCTCGAAGCCCTTCCAGTCCGCCAGCTCGAGGCAGCGATCCGTGAGCTGCGCGAACTCGCCGCTGTCATAGGTGAGCCCGGTGGGGATCCGGTAGGGCATGGCCTCTGGTCGGATGAAGTTGCGGCGGCGAAGCTCCACGGCGTCGAGACCGGTGATCACGGCGGCACGGTCCAGCAGGCGCTCGGTCAGATAGGCCGCCTCCGGGCGGCCGGCGCCGCGGTAGGGCGCGGTGGGCGAGGTATGGGTGAAGATCGCGCGGGTGGTGAGGAAGACCGCCGGCACCGCATAGGCGCCGGGCACGAGCTGCACGGAGAACAGGAGCGGCGCGACGGCGGCGCCGGCCACGTAGGCGCCGAAGGCCTGCAGGGCCCGGGCCCGGATCGCCAGGATGCGGCCCTGGGGGTCGAGCGCCATCTCGCCGTAGACCACCTGGTCGCGCCCGTGAGCGTCGCCGAGCAAGCTCTCCGATCGGGTCGCCGTCCACTTCACCGGCCGGCGGCAGCGTCGCGAAGCCCAGAGGACCAGCGCGTCCTCGGGGTAGCCGTCGCCCTTCATGCCGAAGCCCCCGCCGACGTCCGGCGCGATCACCCGCACTTTCGTCTCGGGCTGCCGGAACACCTTCTGGGCCATCGTCGTGCGCACGCCGTGCGGGTTCTGGGTGCTGGTGTAGAGGGTGCAGCTCCCGTCGGCGTCCCAGGCGCCGATCGCGCAGCGGGGCTCGAGGGCGTTCGCCGAGACGCGCTGGTTCTCCAGGCGCAACGACACCACGTGGCGGGCCCGGGCGAAGGCGGCTTCGGTCGCCGTGGCATCGCCCATCCGGAGCTCGACGCACACGTTCCCCGGCGCGTCGTCCCAGACGCGCACCGCGCCGTCGGCCACCGCGTCCTCCACGTGGACGACGGCCGGCAGCGGCTCGTAGTCCACCGACACCAGCTCGGCGCCATCGCGCGCCTGGGCGGCGGTCTCCGCCACCACGAAGGCGACCCGGTCGCCGACGTGGCGCACCCGGTCGGCCGCCAGGATGGGCCGGAAGGTCCGGTGCCCTTTGGGGCCGCCGCGGTCCTCGGGCATGAACAGCGGAGGCAGCCCACCGAGGCCGTCGGCCACAGCGTCGGCGCCGGTGAGCACCGCCAGCACGCCGTCAGCGGCCTGCGCGCGCGAGATGTCGATGCGCGCGATGCGGGCGTGGGGATGGGGGGACAGGACGACGGCTCCGTAGGCCTGGCGTGGCAGGGTGATGTCGTCGACGTAGCGTCCGCGCCCCGTGAGGAAGCGCTGATCCTCGACCCGTCGCACGGGCTGACCGATCCCGAACCTGGTCATGGGGTCGTCCTTTGCCGCCGGGGGCTGTCCCCGGGGAGGCCGGGGTCGGCCGATGGCCTCGGCGGCTCCGCCGCTACATCAACTCTTTGATGAGCGCTTGCGCGGTGTCCGCGGCGACGCCGAGCGGACGGTGGGCCAGCGGGCCGCCCTCACCGAGGACCGGCTCGAGCTGATCCAGCGCCGGCAGATCCTGGCGCCTCCAGAAGAGGCCGATGGGGATGATCTCGCCCCACAGCAGCGCTTTCTCCATGGCCCCGGGAAAGTCGGTCGGGTCATGACCCATCTCGTCCAGCTTGCGGGTCCGCTGCTTGAAAAACTCGTGGGTGTTGTCGTGGTTGTAGGTCACGCAGGGGCTGAAGGTGTCGATCAGGGCAAACCCTTTGTGCTGCAAGCCGCCTTTGATCAGCTCGACCAGCTGCTTCTGCTGACCGGTGAAGCCCCGGGCCACGTACGTCGCGCCGGCCGCGATGGCCAGGGGGATCGGGTTGATGGGATTCTCCACGCTGCCGAAGGGCGTGCTCTTGGTGTTCATCCCTTTGCTGCTGGTGGGGGAGAGCTGTCCCGTCGTCAGCCCGTAGATCTGGTTGTTCATGACGATATAGGTCAGATCGACGTTACGGCGCATGGCGTGGACGAAGTGATTGCCCCCGATGCCGTAGCCGTCACCGTCTCCGCCGGTCACGACGATCTTCAAGGTGTGGTTGGCCAGCTGGGCGCCGGTGGCCACGGCGATAGCGCGGCCATGCAAAGTGTGCATGCCGTACGTGTTGAGATACCCGGGAAGGTTCGACGAGCACCCGATGCCGCTGATGGTCAGCACCTCATGGGGCTGGAGCCCAACCTCGACGATCGCCTGCTTCAGGGCCGCCAGCACGCCGAAATCGCCACACCCCGGGCACCAGTCGGGATCGACCTTGCCCTTGAGATCCTTGACCGTCACCCTGACCCGTTCGGTCCGAACCACGGTGGCCATCGCCGTCTCCTTTACACCTGGATCTCGTGCACGGGCACGTAGAGTTGCGTCGAACCCCCCAGAATGGCTCGCACACCGTCCACGAGGTGGTGCGGCATGAACGGCTCGCCGTCGTACTTCCGGATGTGACCGTCGGCGGCGAACCCGGTCTCCGATCTCAGGTAACGCGCGAACTGGCCACTGTAGTTGTTCTCGACGACGATGACCTTCCGGCATCTGGACAGGGCCGACAGAATAGCGGCGGTGTGCAGCGGGACCAGCCATCTGATCTGAAGATGGTTGGCCACGATGCCGGCATCGGCCAGCTGCTCCATGGCCTCCCGAATGACCCCGTCGGTCGAGCCCCAGCCCAGCAGCGTGACCTGAGCGTCCGCCGCTCCGCGCAGTGCCGGCGGCGGGAGGAGGGGGAGAACCCCCTCCATCTTGCGCATCCGCTTCTCGTGGATGGCCTGACGCTTGTGCGGGTCCGTGAATTCGTCACTGATCAGCACACCGTCCTCGTCGTGCTCGTCGGTGGCCACCACGTGGATGTAGCCGGGGGTCCCCGGCAACGCCCGCGGCGAGATGCCGCTCTCGGTGACGAGGTAGCGCTTGAAGCCGCCATTCACCGGCGGCCCGTCGCCGTTGAGGCCAATGACCTCACCGCGGTCGATGGGGACGTTGAAATCCAGCTCGGCCGGGTCGATGCTGGACCGGCCCTCGGACAGCAGCAGATCGGAGAGGATGATACCGGGGCACTGGAACTTATCGACCAGGTTGAACAGCGTCGGCACGATCCTGAAGCAATCGCCGATGCTCGTCGGGGCCACGATGATCCGGGGATAGTCGCCCTGCCCGGCGCCCAGCACCTGCCAGAGATCACCCTGTTCGGTCTTGGTGGGCACGCCGGTGGCCGGCCCCGCCCGCTGGACATTGATGCAGACGACCGGAATTTCCATCATGGCCGCCGCCCCCAGGGCCTCGCTCATGAGGGCGAACCCTCCGCCGGAGGTCGCGCACATGGCGCGGCAGCCCGTGTGGGCCGCCCCGATCGCCATGTTGATCACGCCGATCTCGTCCTCGACCTGTCGCACCATGATGCCGAGCTGACGCGCGTGCCGCGCCATCCAGTGCAGGACGCCCGACGACGGGCTCATGGGATAGGCACAGTAGAAGCGCACGCCGGCGGCAGCCCCCCCCATCGCCAGCGCCTGGTTGCCCTCGAAGAACGCCAGTCGCCGGCCGGTGTCGGGCAGCGCGAACGGGAAGGCCGTGAAATGCGCCGCCGCGTACTCGTAGCCCGCGCGGGCGACGCCCACGTTTTCGGCCACGGCCGCCGCGCCCTTCCGTTTGAACTGGAGCGTCAGGATTTCCTCGAGAATCTCGAAGTCGACCTTGATCAAGGCCAGGACCGCGGCCAGCGCGATCGTGTTTTGCACGAGATCGCCCCTGATCGTGGGCGCCAGCGCCTTGACGGAGAAGGGGCAGAGCTGCACGCCGTCGGGAACGGTACCCGGCGTGATCGTGTCGCCATTGAACAGCACCACCGAGCCGGCTCGCATCAGTTTCAGGTGTCGATTCATCGTGTCTTGATTCAACGGGATGAGCACGTCGAGCTTGTCGCCGTGACTCAGGACCGGCTGGTCGCTCGTGCGGAGGGTCAGGAAGATGTGACCGCCGCGAATGATGGACTGGTAGGCGTTGTAGGCGTTCACGTGAAGCCCGCGGCGAACGAAGATCCGGGCCAGCACGTCGCCGGGCGTGGCGATCCCCTGGCCCGCCGCGCCCCCGATCCCGATCGCAAGATCGATTCTGCGCACGCCTGATCTCCCCTCGGAGCGCATGGGTCGCTCTGGCGGACGGTCCTCGCCGTGCACCCCGTGCGGCAAGGACCCGGGGCCTCCCGGGGAGCCCGCAACCCGGCGGCGGCCCGGTCAATCCTGCGCCGAATACGGGGGCGCGGTCAAGAAGTGGGCATGCCGGGCGCCGGCGGGGTCGACCGGGGGGACCTGATCACCCGGCGGGCCGGCCCGGCGCTCCGCTATCCGTTCGCCCGCGGTTTGAGCGATACTCGGCCGGGCAGTGCTTCCGTCGCGGAGGGCGTAGCATGCAGTGTTCCCGGTGCCAGCAGGAGAACCCGGCGGGCTCCAGCTTCTGTCTGGCGTGCGGAGCCCGCCTCGGCCTGACGTGTGGCTCATGCGGGACCGACCTGCCCTCGGCATCGAAGTTCTGCAACAAGTGCGGAGCGCCGGTTGACGGCCGGACGGCGGGGCCGGCGCGTTTTGCCTCTCCGGAGGCTTACACCCCCCGGCATCTGGCCGAGCGCATCCTGACCTCCAAGACCTCGGTCGAGGGCGAGCGCAAACAGGTCACGGTGCTCTTCGCCGACATGAAGGGCTCGACGGAGCTTCTCGCCGATCGCGACCCCGAGGAGGCGCGGCAGATCCTCGATCCTGTCCTCGAGCGGATGATGGAGGCGGTGCACCGCTACGAGGGCACGGTGAATCAGGTCATGGGCGACGGGATCATGGCCCTCTTCGGCGCCCCTCTCGCCCACGAAGACCACGCGGTGCGGGCGTGCTATTCGGCCCTCCGCATGCAGGACGCCATCCGCCGCTATGCCGAAGAGGTACGACGCGCCCACGGCGTCGAGGTGCAGATCCGGATCGGGCTGAACTCGGGGGACGTGGTGGTCCGCTCGGTGGGCACCGATCTCCGCATGGACTACACGGCGGTCGGGCAGACGACGCACCTGGCCGCGCGCATGGAACAGCTCGCCCCGGCGGGCACCACGCGTCTCACCGCCGAGACCCTGCGCCTGGCCGAGGAGTTCGTGCAGGTGCGCCCGCTCGGGCCCATCCCCGTCAAGGGCCTGGCCGCGCCGGTGGAAGTCTTCGAGCTGACGGGAGCCGGCGCCGTCCGCACGCGTCTGCAGGCCTCGCGGGCCCGCGGCTTCAGCCGCTTCGTGGGGCGGGATGCGGAGCTGGACCAGATCCGCCAGGCGGCTGCCCAGGCCCGGCAGGGACGGGGCCAGCTCGTCGCGGTCGTCGGCGAGGCGGGCGTCGGCAAGTCACGGCTCTTCTACGAGTTCATCCACTCCCACCACGTGCTGGGCGGTGGCTGGCGGGTGCTCGAGGCGAGCTCGGTGTCCTATGGCAAGGCCACCCCGTTCCTGCCGCTGGCCGGGCTGCTGCGCGGCTATCTGGGCATCGACGACCGCGACGACCTGCGGGCAATACGCGCCAAGGTGACCGGCACGCTCTTGACCCTCGACCGGGCGCTGGAGGACGCGGTGCCCGCGGTGCTGTGGATCCTCGACGTGCCCGAGCCCGGCGAGGCCTTCCTCGCGCTGGAGCCGCCCCAGCGTCGCCGGCGCGCGCTGGAGAGCGTCAAGCGGGTGCTGCTGCGCGAGAGCCAGGTGCAGCCGCTCCTGCTCCTCTTCGAGGACCTGCACTGGATCGACGCGGAGACGCAGGCCGTCCTCGACAGCCTGGCCGAGAGCCTGGGCAGCGCGCCCGTCCTCCTCGCCGTCAACTATCGCCCGGAGTATCGGCACGGCTGGGGCAGCAAGACCTACTACCGCCAGCTCCGCATCGACCCGCTGCCGCCGGAGAGCGCGGACACGCTCCTCCGGGCCCTGCTTGGCGCCGACCCGTCCACCGCCCCGCTGGCGCCGTTGCTCATCGCGCGGACGGAGGGCAACCCGCTCTTCCTGGAGGAGAGCGTGCGCACCCTCGT
>DATBIM010000162.1:0-9391 GCA_036556905.1 Candidatus Methylomirabilota bacterium | reverse complement strand
GGGAGGCGGTGAAGTACGCCCGCAGGCCCCGCATCCACACCTTCGTGGCCACCTCCGACATCCACCTCAAGTACAAACTGCGCAAGTCGCGGGCCGAGGTGCTCAAGGCGGCGGTGGAGGCGGTGCGCCACGCCCGTGGCTACTGCGAGGACGTGGAGTTCTCTCCCGAGGACGCCTCCCGGACGGACTTCGACTACATGTGTGACGTGCTGTCGGCGGTCATCGAGGCGGGGGCCCGGACCATCAACATCCCCGACACCGTCGGCTACGCGATCCCCCGGGAGTGGGGCGAGCGCATCGCCCGCATCCGGGAGACGGTCCGCGGGATGGACGGCGTGGTGCTGTCCGTCCACTGCCACAACGATCTCGGCCACGCGGTGGCGAACTCGCTCGTCGCGATCATGAACGGCGCCCGTCAGGTGGAGTGCACCGTCAACGGGATCGGCGAGCGGGCCGGCAACGCCTCGCTCGAGGAGATCGTGATGGCGCTGCGGACCCGGAAGGACTTCTTCAAGGCGGACACCCGGGTCCGGACCGAGGAGATCTACCGGGCCTCCAAGCTCCTCTCCCACATCACCGGCGTCCACGTCCAGCCCAACAAGGCGATCGTCGGGGAGAACGCCTTCGCCCACGAGGCCGGCATCCACCAGGACGGCGTGCTCAAGGAGAAGCTGACCTACGAGATCATGCGCCCCGAGGACATCGGACGGCCCTCCAACAAGCTCGTCCTGGGCAAGCACTCCGGTCGCCACGCCCTGGCCGCCCGGCTCAAGGACCTCGGCTTCGACCTCGCCGGCTCCGATCTGGATCGGGCCTTCCGGAAGTTCAAAGACCTGGCCGATCGCAAGAAGGAAGTCTACGACGAAGACTTGATGTCCATCGTCACCGACGAGGCCACCAAGATCCTCGAGACGTACGAGCTGGACTACCTGCACGTCATCAGCGGCACCGGGATCGTGCCCTCGGCCACCATCCGCCTGCGCCGGGAGGAGCAGCTCTTCCAGGACTCGGGCGTCGGCGACGGCCCGGTGGACGCGGCGCTGGCCGCCATCGACGCCATCACCGGGACCAAGGGGCGGCTGATCGACTACGCCCTCCGGGCGGCCACTTCTGGCAAGGACGCCATCGGCGAGGTCTCCGTCAAGGTGGACTTCGATGGCACCGTCGTCTCCGGCAAGGGCGCCTCCACCGACGTGGTGGAGGCCAGCGTGCGTGCATACCTCAACGCCCTCAATCGCCTCATGCACTCCAGCGCGCAGCGCATGAAGGAAGTGGGGCCTTAGTGGCCACCTTCCCGATCGCCGTGCTGCCGGGGGACGGGATCGGCCAGGAGGTCGTCCCCGAAGCGGTCCGCGTGCTCCAGACCGCCGCCAAGAGGGGCGGCTTTGGTCTCACCTTCGAGGAGGCGCTCATCGGGGGAGCCGCCATCGACGCGGGGGGCGGGCCGCTGCCCGCCGACACCCTGCGCCTGTGCCGGCAAGCTCGGGCCATCCTGTTCGGCGCGGTGGGAGGGCCCAAGTGGGACAACCTGCCCCAGGAGCAGCGGGCCGAGCGGGGGCTCCTGGCCCTCCGCAAGGAGCTCGACCTCTACGCGAATCTCCGGCCGGCGCGCTGCTTTCCCATGCTGGTCGATGCCTCGCCGCTCAAGCCGTCGGTGGTCGCGGGAACGGACATCATGGTGATCCGGGAGCTCACCGGTGGTCTCTACTTCGGCGAGCCCCGCGGCGTGGAGGTCTTCGCCGATGGAAACGCCCGCGGCGTCAACACCATGATCTACACCACGCGGGAGATCGAGCGGGTGGCCCGGGTGGGCTTCGAAGTGGCCCGCCAGCGGCGCCGACGGCTGGCCTCGGTGGACAAGGCCAACGTCCTGGCCGTCTCGCAGCTCTGGCGGGACGTGGTCACCCGTCTGGCCCGGGAGTACCCGGATGTCACGCTTGAGCACGTGCTGGTCGACAACTGCGCGATGGCGCTCGTCCAGCGGCCCACGCACTTCGACACGATTGTTACCGAGAACACCTTCGGTGATATTTTGTCTGATGAGGCCGCGATCCTGGCGGGCTCGATGGGGATGTTGCCCTCGGCCTCCCTGGGCGGCGAGGTTGGCCTCTACGAGCCGGTGCACGGCACGGCCCCGGACATCGCGGGGCAGGGGGTGGCCAATCCGATCGCGGCCATCCTGTCGGCGGCGATGCTCCTGCGGTACTCGCTCGACCGGCCCGGGGACGCCGACCGGATCGAGACCGCGGTCGTTCAGGTTCTCGACAAGGGCCACCGCACCCGGGACGTCGCGCCCCCGGGCGCGCGGGGCGTGGGCACTCGGGAAATGGGAGATCTGATCGTGAACGCGCTGGAGGCGCAGTACTGATGGCGACGGGTCTGGCCGTCGCGGTGGTGGGAGCCACGGGCGCCGCCGGGGAGACCACGCTCCGGGTGCTCGAGGAACGGAAGTTCCCGGTGCGCGAGCTCCGCTGCTTCGCCTCCGAGCGCTCGGTGGGCAAGACGGTCGCCTTCCGCGGCGAGGCCCTGCCCATTCGGCGCGTGGAGCCTCAGAGCTTCAGCGGGCTCGACCTCGTGTTTTGCTCGGCCGGCTCGGCCCAGTCCAAAGAGTTCGTGCCGATGATCCGCCGGGCCGGGGCCATCGTCATCGACAAGTCGAGCGCCTTCCGCATGGATCCCGATGTCCCGCTGATCGTGCCGGAGATCAACGCGCCCGCCGCCCGGCACCACCAAGGGATCCTGGCCGTGCCCAACTGCACGACCATCGTCACCGTGATGCCGCTCAAGCCCCTGCACGACGCCGGCCGCCTGCGCCGGGTGGTGGCGACGAGCTTCCAGTCGGCCTCGGGGGCCGGGGTCAACGGCCTGGAAGACCTCCGCCAGCAGACCCTGGCCTGGGCGCGGGGAGAGGCCATCGTGCCCCGGCACTTTCCCCACCAGCTCGCCTTCAACCTCATCCCGCACATCGACCGCTTCGGGCCGGACGGCTACACCGGCGAGGAGCTGAAGCTCATCAACGAGACGCGCAAGATCCTCGAGGCTCCCGAACTGGCCATCTCGCCGACCACGGTGCGGGTCCCCGTGTTCACCTGCCATTCGGTCGCCGTCAACGCGGAGACCGAAGAGAAGGTCAGCGTCGAGCGGGCCCGCGAGGTGTTCGCGCGCTTTCCCGGGCTGCGGGTGTGGGATGACCCGGGGCAGGGGCGGTATCCGATGCCGGTCCTCGTTGAAGGTCAGGACGACTGCTGGGTGGGACGGATCCGCGAGGACTGCTCGCACCCCCGCGGTCTCAACTTCTGGGTGGTCGGCGACCAGCTTCGCAAGGGCGCCGCGACCAACGCCGTGCAGATCGCGGAGCTCCTGCTCCGGAGCTAGCCATCGGCCTGCGCCGCTATTACCACCGCCACTTCGGGTATCAGGCCCGGTTCCATGTGGCGGTCGTCGTGACTGTCCTCGTCGTGGCCTACGCGATCGTCCCCCGCGTGGCTGGCTTCGTGACCGCGCTCGGTGGCTACGACCCGCAGGGCTACGAGCCCAAGGACTTCGCCCGGCAGAGCTGGCTGGCTGACAAGCTCTCCCTGCCGGCGCTGCCCGTCCCGACCGACGTGGTGGTACACCTCGTGCTCTTCGTGCTGGTGGCGGTCGTGTGGCTTGCCCTCGTCCCGCCGGGCGCCTCCCGGCGCTAAGCCCTCGCATCGGGCCCGCCCGCGTCCTTCGCCTGATCCTGGCCTACGACGGCACCCCCTATGCCGGGTGGCAGGTCCAACCCGATGCGGCCACGGTGCAGGGAGCGCTGCGCCGGGCCGCTCGTGAGCTGCTGGGGCCCGACGTCCGCGTCACCGGCGCCAGCCGGACGGATGCGGGCGTCCACGCCCTGCGCCAGGTGGCATCGGTCCGGACGGACAGCGGGCTGCCTCCGTCGGCCATTCGCGGAGCCCTCAACGCCGCGCTGCCGGCCGACATCCGGGTGATGGAGGTCCGTGACGAGGGGGCCGCCTTCGATGCCCGCCGGTCGGCCACGGGCAAGCGCTACGTTTATCTGATCGACAACGGGCCGGTGGCGAGCCCCTTACTCCTGCGCTACGCCTGGCACGTGCCCGCGCCACTCGACGTGGAGGCGATGCGGCGGGCGCTGGCGCCGCTGCGGGGCCGTCACGACTTCTCGGCGTTCTGCGCGGCGGCCGGACGGACGGCGACGCCGGTGTGCGTGGTCCGGGCGCTGCACGTGATGCGCCGCCAGCGGCGGCTCGCGCTCTTCGTGTCGGCTGATCGGTTCATCCACCACATGGTGCGCACGATCGTCGGTAGCGCGGTGGCGGTGGGACGAGGGGGGCACCCGCCCGCCTGGCTCGGGGAGGTCCTGGCGAGTCGAGATCGGCGGCGGGCCGGCCCCACGGCGCCGGCCCAGGGGCTCACGCTCCTTCGGGTCCTCTACTGAGTTGGGTCGCCCTCCAAACCTCCCCCACTCGCGTGAGGTGCGACCACCGTTGGTGCGGTAGAGCCGCGACTCGCGCAGCCTGTTAGAATCGGCGCCAGCATGAGGACGTATCTCAGGGTCCGCGGGGACCGCGCCGAGGAGATCAGCGGGGAGGTCGTCCGGGAACAGCCGCTCACCATCTATGTCAACGGCGAGCGCTTCCTCACCCTGCTCTGCACGCCGGTCAAGCTCGAGGCACTCGTGCTCGGCTATCTCTGGATGGAGAAGGTGATCGCCAGCCCCGACGACGTGAGCCGCCTGGAGGTCTCCCCGGTCGACGGGCGGGCCGAGGTCACCCTGACCGGTCCGGTCACGCTGCCGACCGAGCGGATCCTCACGTCGGGCTGCGGCGGCGGCATTACCTTTCGCATCGACCACCGCCTCTTCCCCCGCCTGACCTCGCCGGTCCGCGTCCGCCCGGCGGCGCTGGCGGCCGGCATGCGGGAGCTGTTCGCCGCCGCCGTACACTACCGGGCGTCGCGCGGGATCCACGGTGCCGGACTGACGGATGGCGAGCGGCTCCTGATCGTCGCCGAGGACGTGGGGCGCCACAACGCGGTGGACAAGATCAAGGGCGAGGCCCTGCTCCGCTCCATCCCGACCGAGGATCGCATCCTGCTCTCCACCGGGCGCATCTCCTCCGAGATGCTGCTCAAGGCCGCCCGCATGGGCGTACCGATCGTGGCCTCCCGCACCTCACCGACCGAGATGGCGGTGGGGCTGGCCGAGCAGCTCGGGATCACCGTGTGCGGTTACGTGCGCCCGGACGGCCTCAACCTCTATGCCGGGGAGGGACTGTGGCTGACCGAGACCGTGGAGACACGCGGTGACTGAGCCCAGCCCTCCCGAGGGCGGCGAGCGCAAGCACTGGCGCAAGCTCAAGCGCCAGGACACCGGTCTGGCCCTCTTCGAACGGGCCCGAGACAGTCTCGATGACCTCGGCCGGTGCAAGCCCATCCTGTTCGAGCTCACCCGGCTCTACAACCCGGTGGTGGACGGCCCGCTCGTCGACCGCGCGACCTACGCCAGCATTCTGCAGGCCGTGGAGGCCGGGCGGATCGAGGAGGCCAGACGGCTGCTGGACGAGCGGCTGGCTCTCTATGCCCCCGGCGAGGATGGTCGGCCCGACCCTGACCGTTACCGCGGTGGCGCCGGGCCCTTTCACTTGTGAACGATCCGCACAAGTGGCCGCGATGACGGGAGAACGCCGACGCGACGCGCTTGACAATCTGGTCTGACCAACCGTAGAGTGCCGCCAATTCCCGCCTACTCCCGTGCCCAACGAGGAGGGACCGGATGACGCACAGTCTTACCGACTGGCTCCAGCAAAGCCGCCTCACCGTGATCGAGGTCGACGCCGCCCGGCGCCGCCTGCGCGTGCGGGGAGAAGGCGATGCCTGCTCTGACCTTTCATGTGTCGAGCACACGCTGGTGATGGCCGAGGAGGGTAGTGGCGGTCTCGCCACGCTGAACCCGGGGGACATCATCAAGGTCGAGCGTGGCAACGGCCGCGCGGAGACGATCGTCGTGCTCCGCCGGGCCTGGGAAGAGATCGCAAGTCCCGAGGTGTGAGAGCGCCCGTGGGCTGCAGGGGCTGTCGTCCACACCAACCCGGTTTCGCACAAGGAGCCTGGCAATGAGCCTGTCACGACGGGACTTCCTCAAGTACGGCGCCGGCGTCGCCGGCACGGCCGTCGCTACCCAGGGCATCGATCTGCGCCCCGTGGAAGCCGCCGCCACCTCGCTCCGGATCAAAGAGGCCAAGGTCTATCCCGGCGTCTGCCCGTACTGCGCCGTCGGGTGCGCCCAGCTCATCTACGTCAAGGACAACCGGATCGTCGATATCGAGGGCGACCCCGACGCGCCCCACACCGAGGGCGCGCTGTGCCCCAAGGGCTCGTCTACGTACCAGGTGTCGATGAACGAGCGCCGCGTCACGAAGGCCCTCTATCGGGCGCCGGGCAGCGACAAGTGGGAGGAGAAGCCGCTCGACTGGATGATGGAGCAGATCGCCCAGCGGGTGAAGAAGACGCGGGACGCGACCTACGTGGAGCGGGTCAAGGATGTCACCGTCAACCGCTGCGAGGGCATCGCCTGGCTCGGTTCGTCCGTCCTCGACAACGAGGAGAACTACCTGATCGCCAAGCTCTCGCGCGGGCTGGGGCTGGTGAATCTCGAGAACTCGGCGCGTCTCTGTCACTCGGCCACCGTGCCCGCGCTGGGGGCGACCTTCGGCCGGGGCGCCATGACGACGAACCTGATCGACGTCCAGCACGCCGACGTCATCATGCCCACGTCGAACTGGGCCGAGTGCCATCCCGTGTCCTACAAGTGGGTCATGAGGGCCAAGGAGCGCGGGGCCAAGATCATCCACGTCGACCCGCGCTTCACCCGCACCTCGGCCACGGCCGACATCTGGGTGCCGATCCGGTCGGGCACGAACATTGTCTTCTTCGGGGGTTTGATCTCCTACGCCATCGAGAACAAGAAGTACTTCCACGACTACGTGGTGGCGTATACCAACGCCTCGCTGCTGGTGGACCCGGCCTTCAAGACACCGACCGATCTCGACGGGCTGTTCAGCGGCTTCGACGAGAAGAAGCGGGCTTACGACCAGGCGACCTGGAAGTTCCAGCTGGACGAGAGTGGCTATCCCAAGAAGGACCCGACCCTGCGCGATCCCAACTGTGTCTTCCAGCACCTGCGCCGGCACTACGCGCGCTACACGCCGGACATGGTGGAGCGCGTGTGCGGCATCCCCAAGGACCTGTTCCTGAAGGTGGCCGACATGTACTGCTCGGCCTCGGGCCCTGACAAGACGGGGACCATCTCGTACGCGCTGCAGCTCAACCAGTCGACCAACGGCGTCCAGCAGATCCGCTCGCTCTGCATGCTGCAGCTGGTTCTGGGCAACATCGGGCGGCCGGGCGGCGGTGTCGTCGCCCTGCGCGGCCACTCCAACGTCCAGGGCGCCACCGATTTCGGGACGCTCTACCACATGCTGCCCGGCTACCCGGCCGCCCCGCTGCAGGCCGCTCATCCCACGCTCACGGACTATCTGGAAAAGACCACGCCCAAGGGCGGGTTCTGGGTCAACAACCCCAAGTTCGTGGTCAGCCTGCTCAAGGCCTGGTGGGGTCCGGCCGCGACCAAGGACAACGACTTCGCCTACGACTACCTGCCCAAGCGAGAGAAGGCTGATGCCTACTCGCACCAGCACTTTATGATCGGGATGCTCGAGAAGAAGGTGAAAGGCTTCATCTGCATGGGACAGAACCCCGCGGTGGACAGTCCCAACGCCAAGCGGGTGGTGCGGGAGGGATTGCGAAGCCTGGACTGGATGGTGGTCGTCGACCTGTTCGAGACGGACACGGCGGCGGTCTGGAAGGAGCCGGGGGTCGACCCCAAATCGTCCAAGGTCGAGGTGTTCTTCATCCCCGGCGCCCCTGCCGCCGAGAAGGACGGTTCCATCACCAACACCATGCGGCTGGCCCAGTGGCACGTGAAGGCGGTCGACCCTCCCGGTGACGCGCGCTCCGATGCCGCGTTCATCGTCGACGTCGGCAACCGGGTAAAAGAGCTCTACAAGGACTCCAAGGCGAAGCGGGATCGCCAGATCATCGACCTGGTGTGGGACTACCAGCCCCAGGGGGCCAAGAAAGAGCCCAAGATGGAGCTGGTGCTCAAAGAGATCAACGGCTACGCCCTCGAGGAGATCAAAGATCCCAAGGATGGCAAGGTCCTTTACAAGGCCGGCGAGCACCTCAAGACCTTCGCCCACCTGCGCGATGATGGCCTCACCGCATGCGGCAACTGGATCTACGGTGGCATCTATCCCGAGGAAGGCAAAAACCTCGCCCTCCGCCGCGAGAAGCCGAAGGAGGGAGACTACCTGGCTCACGGCTGGGGCTTCGTGTGGCCGGCCAACCGGCGGATCCTGTACAACCGCGCCTCGGCCGACCCCCGGGGACGGCCCTGGAGCGAGAAGAAGAAGCTCATCTGGTGGAACGGCAAGGAGAAGAAATGGGTCGGCCTCGACGTTCCCGACTTCAGCCCCGTCATGGCGCCCGACGCGCCGCGGGCCAAGGAAGGGCCGCTCAAGGGCATCAGCGGGACCGACGCCTTCATCATGAACCCGCACGGACTGGGGCAGCTCTTCGCCTCGGTGGTGGACGGCACCTTCCCCGAGCACTACGAGCCCTTCGAGTCGCCGACCAAGAACCTGCTCTCGAAGGTCCAGAACAACCCTGTGGCAAAGTACTGGGACATCGGGGACCTGAACCGGCTCGGCACGCCCGACAAGTACCCGTACGTCCTCACGACCTACCGGCTGACCGAGCACCACGCCGCCGGCATGTCCCGCCACGTGCCGTGGCTCAGTGAGCTCTTCGCCGGGCACTTCGCGGAGATCGGCCCCGAGATGGCCAAGGCTCTCGACATCCAGAATGGCGACATGATCACGGTGGAGACGGCGCGCGCCAAGATCAAAGTCCGCGCGATGGTGACCGAGCGCATCAAGCCATTCGTCATCGACGGCAAGAAGGTCTATCAGGTCGGTATCCCGTGGCACTGGGGCTATCAGGGGACGATGAAGTCCTCGCGCGGTGACGTCACCAACGACCTGGTGGCGAGCCTGGGGGACCCGACCACGTTCATCCAGGAATCCAAGGCGCTGCTCTGCAACGTCCGGAAGGGGGTGGCCTAGCCATGGCCCGCACGCTGGCGATGTTCACCGACGTGTCGCTGTGTATCGGCTGCCGCGCCTGTCAGGTTGCCTGCAAACAGTGGAACCAGCTGGCGCCCGAGGAGCCGGAGTGGACGGGGAGCTACCAGAACCACCTGCACTTCACGGACACGAGCTACCGCCTCGTGCGCTTCTTCGAGGAGGGGGACGGCAAGGGCGGGCTCACCTGG
>DATBIM010000161.1:0-3453 GCA_036556905.1 Candidatus Methylomirabilota bacterium | reverse complement strand
AGCGGCGACATCCGCGCCACCTCCTTCACGACGTCCACGTGCACGCCCTGCCGCTTCAGCGCGGACGCGAGGTCGTAGCACAGCGTGGTCTTGCCGACGCCATGGCTCCCGATGAACGCGACCTTCACCGGCCTTCGATGTGGGTGGTGGGCGGCACGGGCGAGGGCGCCTTGAGCGCCACTCTATAGAGAAGGTAGGCGACGCCCAGGAAGGCCAGGAACCCCAGCGCCGCCGGCAGAGCCTGGTTGCCGAAACCGAGCGCCTGCGCCAGCCGTTCCAGTCCCGGCGTGGCCAGGCCCACGGACACCAGGCCCATGATCGAGCCGCCCGCCACGAGGCCGGAGCTGAACAGCACGCCGGGCCCGGCGTCGGACTCGACCTCCGAGCCGCGCCGGCGGTCCACGAGCTTGCGGGCCAGCCCGCCCAGGAAGATCGGCGTGGTGCTCTCGAGCGGCAGGTACATCCCCACCGCGAACGCGAGCGCCGGCACGCCGATCACCTCCATCAGCAGCGCGGTGAACACCCCGAGCAATACGAGCCCCCAGGGCAACTGCTGGGTCAAGATGCCCTTGGTCACGAGGCTCATCAGCGTGGCCTGCGGCGCCGGCGCCCGCTCGGAGCCGATGCCCTCCTGGATGCGATAACGCACCTGGCCGGCCGGGTCCACGAGGTACGTCCCGTCCGGGATGTCGCTGCGTCCGCCGGCGCGCGCGGTGGCGTACGTCCCGCCGTCCGCTCCGGTCGCGGTCCGGGCCTCCGGCGTGAGCACGACCGGATAGGCGGCCGGCTGCACCGACCGGTAGCTGCGGTTCACGAACTGCAGCGTCCAGCCGATCATGAGCACGCTCGTGACCACGCCCACGATCAGCGCGACCTGCTGCTTCCAGGGCGTGCCGCCCACCAGGAAGCTGGTCTTCAGGTCCTGGCTCGTGGTGCCGGCGTTGCTCGCCGCGATGCAGACCACCGTGCCGATCGACAGCGCGGCCGCCGTGAACGCGTGCCCGGTCCATCCCAGCAGGACGAAGACGAGGCACACGCCCATCAGGGTGGCGATCGCCATGCCGCTCACCGGGTTCGACGAGGAGCCCAGCTCGCCCGTGATCCGCGACGACACGACCGAGAAGAAGAAGCCGAAGACGAGGATGGCCACCGCCGAGAGCAGCGCCACGCCGAAGCCGGGCACGGCGCGGAGCTGCGGCAGGAAGGCCATGAAGGCGATCAGCAGCAGCGAGCCGCCGGCGACGACCGAGATCGGCAGGTCGCGCTCCGTACGGCGCCGCTCCACGGCCTCGCCCGCGCCGGTCAACCTGAGGTCGCGGAACGACGCGCGAAAGCTGTCCACGATGGTGGGCATGGCCTTGATCAGGTTGATGATCCCGCCCGCGGCCACGGCCCCGGCGCCGATGTAGCGGATGTAGCGGCTCCAGATGTCGAACGGCTCCATCTCGCCGATCAGCGCGGTCGCCGGATAGAGCGGCGTGGCGCGGCCTTCGCCGAAGAGGGCGATCGCCGGGATCAGCACGAGCCAGGACAGAAGGCCGCCCCCGACCATGATCGCGGCCGAGCGGTAGCCGATGATGTACCCGACGCCCATCAGCTCCGGAGACATGTCCACGGAGACCTGCGCGGCGCGGTAGCGCGGGATGTGCAGCTCGGCCACGCCCGGCCAGAGCCGGGTGATCGCGGTCAGGAACTTGTACCCGAGGCCGACGAAGAGGCCCTGGAACACGAGCTTCGCCTGCGCTCCGCGCTCCTCGCCGGCCACCAGCACCTCGGCCGCCGCGGTGCCCTCGGGATAGGTGAGCCGGCCGTGCTCCTTCACGATCAGGTAGCGCCGCAGCGGGATCATCATCAAGACGCCCAGCACGCCGCCGCAGAGCGAGAGCAGCAGCGTGCGCGTCCAGTCCATCTCGAACCCGAGCAGCACCAGCGCGGGCAGCGTGAACGCCACCCCGGCCGCGATCGACTCCCCCGCGGAGCCGGTGGTCTGCACCAGGGTGTTCTCGAGTATCGAGGCGCGGCCGCCGGGCAGCACGCGCGAGAGCGCGCGGAAGATGGTGATGGAGAGGACGGCGATGGGCACCGAGGCGGAGACCGTCAGCCCCACCCGCAGCGCCAGGTAGACGGAGGAGGCGCCGAAGACCAGGCCGAGCAGCGAGCCGAGGACGAGCGCCCGGACGGTCAGCTCGGGAGCGCGCGCTTCGTCGGGCAGGTAGGGCTTGAAGGGGGCGACGGTGACGGGAGGCTCGACGGGCGCGTGCACCTCGATGGATCTCCGTGTCGGTGGGCCTTCGCGATTCTAGCAGCAGCGTCCGGGCCATCCGGCCCCGTGCGCCGCTGCGCTATCATGGGCCCCCGCCCGGCACGACACTCGCGCGCGCCGGCACGCCCGATGAGCGACCTCTACGAGCCCTATCGGAACCTGATCCGGATCGTCGTGCTCGGCCGGGTGTTCGAGGTCCCCGAGAACAACCTGCTCCTGCGCCAGATGCAGTTCGTGGCCCCCGACATCGGCACCGGGAAGTACTGCTGGAACGCGGAGTGCCGGTACTGCGAGATCAGCTACTGCCGGAAGCCCGGCGACCCCGAGCAGGCGGCGCTGGCCTGCCGTCTGAAGGGGCTGGAGGGCATGAGGGTGACGAAGGCCGCGTTCGAGATCCGGTACAACATGAGCGAGGCGCTGAGGAACGCGCCGAAGGTGGAGTGATGGTTCCGCCACCCTTGCTCAGCGTAGACCGCGCACGAGATACAGCTCTGACAACACGCGACGGAAAGTGTAGAAGTACGAACGCCCGTCGGGTGTGATCTCGAAGTCCAGGATCGAATCGACACCGGTGACATCCGCCGGTGCGATCGTTCTCCACAGGCGCCTCTGACCGCTGGTCACGTCCACGCGATAGATGCGTGCGGGGATCTCTCCACGCCTGAAGATCCAGAGCGCGTTCGCGTCAGTCGTCCACGCTACCGGTCGGTCGGCGGGTCCCGAGCCCGGGACATCTCGGCTCGCAGCGCCATCAGTACGCCAAAGGCTGATGCGGCCTGACCCAACTGCCGCCACCATGCCGCCGTCGGGTGAAACAGACAGCCCCCATATCCCTTCGGTGGTCAAGGCCTGAGGTCGTGTGCCCTCGCGGTCCGTCACATACGATCGGATGTCCATCCCTTCCTCACGCCCGTTGGCGAGGATTCGACGGCTGTCCGGGAACCATCGTGCCCCGGCATAAGACTTCAGGTGGTGGCTCGGTAAGGGATGAGGATCGCCGGGACCGGTCGGAAGCAGTATCAAGTGGTCACCGGACGAGCTTGTAGCGACCGCCCAGAGACCGTCGGGCGAGAGATCATCCGCCCACGCCGCTTCGGACCCGAGTTTCGTCGCCGGGGATCCGTCGGTAGGGCGGAGGTAAACGCCGAAGCGATCATCAAAGAGCAGATAGCGTCCGTCCGCGGACAGGC
>DATBIM010000160.1:0-16708 GCA_036556905.1 Candidatus Methylomirabilota bacterium | reverse complement strand
ACTGGGACTGGGCGGCCGAGGCGCTGCGGGACGACTGGCACATTCTCGCGCCCGATCTGCGCGGACACGGCGACAGCGCGTGGTCCAGCGACGGCAGCTACACCATGGCCGGGTACATCTATGATCTGGCCCAGCTCGTCCATCAGCAGCGCCTGGCCCCGGTGACGATCATCGCCCACTCGCTGGGCGGGGTGGTCGCGCTCCGCTACGCCGGCGTCTACCCCGCGACCGTGGCCCGGCTGGTCGCCATCGAGGGGTTGGGCCCGCCGCCGGCGAAGCTGGCCGAGCGGGCGGCCCGGCCCATCGAGGCGCGGATGGACGACTGGATCCGCGAGCAGCGCGGGCTGGCCGGACGGCTGCCGCGTCGATACGCCTCCATCGAGGACGCCTTCAAGCGGATGCAGGAGGAGAACCCGCACCTGAGCGCCGAGCAGGCCCGCCACCTCACCGTGCACGGCATCAGCCAGAACGAGGACGGCACCTACACGTGGAAGTTCGACAACTACGTGCGGTCGTGGCTGCCGTACGACATGTCGAGCCGCGACATCCACCATCTCTGGTCGCGGATCGCGTGCCCCACGCTGCTGCTGCATGGTCGGGAGAGCCGCTGGGCCGGCGATCCGGCCACGGACGGCCGCGCGGCCCACTTCCGGCACGCGCGCGTGGTCGGCCTCGAGGGCGCCGGCCACTGGCTGCACCACGACCGGCTCGATGAGTTCCTCCGGCTGGTGCGTGCGTTCTTCGCGGAGCGAGCTACCTGACCGGCGCCGGCGATCGGGGAATGTGCGACCATGTGCGCTACATGAGGTACCCCAAAGCCGACGACGTCGGAGTCGGCGAGCTCAGGCAGAACCGCTGAGCGCCCTGCTGCCATAGCCTCACCGAGCGTCTATCGGCTATCCACAGTATCCACAGCTATCCCCATGGCCAGATTTGCCCCGACTGGCGCGGCTTCGCAGAAGTCTGTAAAGAAAATGGCCATTCTGCGCGTCACAGCAAGGCGGGCGCGGTAGATTCGCCATCCCCACGGGCTTCGAGCGCGATGAGACGCTTGGCCACCGCTTCGGATGCGGGTGAAGGAACCCTTGACGTGGTGACGACCCGGTTCGTTAAGTGGCGCACCGGCAAGCGGCGCACCAGGACCGTCGAGGGGAGGCTTCGTATGTCCCATCCGGACGAGCGCCTCAGGGTCGAAGTGAAGCTGCTGGGCGATCCGTGCCTCTGGTGCTGGGAGATCGTCGACACGGAGGAGGGGACCCTCGTCGAGAGCAGCTGGACATCGCAATGGAAGGCGTACGAGTCGTCCCAGGACGCCCTGTGGGCCGGGATCCTGCGGCTGGCCGAGCTGAGCCGCCGGAGCCGCGGCGCGGCTCTTCAGGGCCGGCGGCCGCCCTCGACCGAGCCGATCATTCCCTCGGCCCAGTAGCCCCGACTCGCTACACCACACCTTCGGCGCGAAGCCGGGCGATCTCCGCCGCCGACATCCCGAGGAGCCCGGACAGGATCGCCTCGGTATCGTGGCCGAGCGCCGGCCCCGCATGCGTGACCCGCCCCGGTGTCCGCGAGAGCTTGGGCACGACGCCGGGTTGCGGGAGCGTGCCGATGCCTTCGGCGGGAACCTCCAGGATCATCTCGCGCTCCCGGTAATGCGGCTCGGCGAAGATGTCGGCCATGCTCATGACGGGCGCGTGGGGGATGTCGTGGGCGCGCAGCTCGGCCATGGCCTTGGCGAACGCGCGCGCGGCGAACCACTGCTCGGCGAGGCCGAGGACGACGTCGAGGTTCTTCGAGCGCTCCTCCGCGCTGGTGAACCGCGGGTCGCGCGGCAATTCGGGCTGTCCCAGCATCGCGCAGAAACGTTCGAAGAGGTGCTGGGCGGGCGTGGTGAAGACGATCCAGTGTCCGTCGAGCGTCTGATAGGCCCCGCCCGGCCAGCCGGAGTGCTGCAGTGTCCCCCGCTCGCGGACGACCCCGCGCCGCCCGTAGAGGGTCGGCGTGTACTCGAGCACGCGGAAGGCGGACTCGTAGAGCGCGGCGTCGATCCACTGGCCCTCGCCCGTCGCATCGCGATGGCGCAGCGCCGCCAGAACGCCGAAGGCGGTGAACAGCCCGGTGAGGTAATCGGGATAGACCGGAGTCGGCCGCGCCGGCGGCCGATCCAGGGGCCCGTTCAGATACCAGGTGCCGCCGAAGGCCGAGGCGATGGCGGCGAATCCCGGGCCATCGCGCAAGGGCCCCGTCTGCCCGAAGGCGGTGATCCGGGCCATGACCAAGCGCGGGTTGATCGCGGAGAGCGCGTCCCAGCCCAGGCCCCAGCCTTCCAGCACGCCCGGTCGGAAGTTCTCCAGGACGACGTCGCACCGGGGGACCAGGCGCCGCACGATGTCCTGGCCCTTCGGCGTACGGAGATCGAGGGTCATCACCTGCTTGTTGCGGTTGTCCACCGAGAACCAGTAGGAGCAGCCGTCCTCGGCGGGCCCCAGCCGCCGGAGGTCGTCGCCCTTGCCGGGCAGCTCGGTCTTGATGACCTCCGCGCCGAACTCGGCCATGAGCGTGCCGCAGAACGGCCCGGCCACGATCTGGGCCAACTCGAGCACGCGGATGCCGTCGAGGGGCAGGCGCGGCCCGCTCATGAGAACGGGGGGCAGCGGCTCAGCGCGCGGCCGGGACCGACTCGAGGTCGATGGGCCGGGCGATGAAGCCCATGCCCTCGGTGCGCCAGTCGTACTCCGCCACCTCGCAGTAGATCTCCAGGACGTTGCCCTCGGGATCCTGGAAGTACATGCTGTTGGTGACGGCGTGGTCGGCGGTGCCGACGATCGGCACGCCCAGCGCCTTGCAGCGCGCGTACCAGCTCTTCACCGTCTCCAGGCTGTCCACCACCAGGGCGACGTGCACGAGACCGACCTGATTCTGCTTGGGCAGATCCGCGTCCGGGCCCGTCTTGAAGATGGCGATGTCGTGGTGGTAGTCGTTGAAGCGCAGGAACATCCCGCGCTCGGGGTCGTACTTCGCCAGCGTCATCCCCAGCACCCCGCAATAGAACTGGCGGGCCCTTTCCAGATCTCGAACCTTCAGGACGACGTGCCCCACTCGGATGATGGGTCTGGGCTTGGTCTCCACGGCATGGTCCCCCTTTGGGGAAGAGGATACCCCACATCGCGGCGCGGCGTCAGCGACTCGACGGGGGCTACCCGAGCGGTACACTGAGATCGTATGGTGACGACTCTCGGGCGTCGCGGGCCGATCCCCGTGGAGGTGGACGGCGGCGGGCGGTTTCTGATACCCGCCCGCGAGTTCGTCCCCGCCTACGTCAAGACGTGGGAGTCGGGTCGCCTGCGTGAGAAGGTCGAGGAGGCCCTGGAGGCCCTTCGCGCCTGCACGCTCTGCCCGCGTCACTGCGAGATCGACCGACTCAGCGGCCGGTTCGCGGTCTGCAAGTCCGCCCGCCACGCGCGGGTGTCATCCTACTTCCCGCACTTCGGCGAGGAGGATGTGCTGCGGGGCTGGCAGGGATCGGGCACGATCTTCTTCGCCTGGTGCAATCTCCGCTGCGTCTTCTGCCAGAACTTCGAGACGAGCCAGCAGGGCGAGGGCGTCGAGGTGGGGCCGCGTGAGCTCGCCCGCATGATGCTCGAGCTGCAGGCGCGCGGCTGCCACAACATCAACTTCGTCACGCCCGAGCACGTCGTGCCGCAGATCCTGGAAGCGCTGTCCTGCGCGATCGAGGGGGGGCTCCGGCTGCCCATCGTCTACAACACGAGCGCTTATGACAGCCCACACTCCATGCGCCTCATGGATGGGATCGCCGACCTCTACATGCCGGACTTCAAGCTCTGGAATCCCGAGCGGGCGCGCCGCTACCTGCTCGCTCCCGACTACCCGGAGGCCGCCCGCCAGGTGATCCGGGCCATGCACGAACAGGTCGGCGACCTGCGGGTGAACGAGGCCGGCCTGGCCGTCCGCGGCCTGCTGGTGCGCCACCTGGTGATGCCAGGCCTCCTCGAGGACACCCGGGAGATCATGCGCTGGGTCGCCGATCTCGCCCCCGACACCTACGTGAACGTGATGGACCAGTACTACCCGGCCTGGAAGGCCAAGAGCGACGAGAAGTACCGGGACATCAACCGCGGCGTGGAGCCGGCCGAGCTGGAGACTGCCTACGCCTGCGCTCGAGAGGCCGGGCTCTGGCGCTTCGATCGTCGCTGGCGTTCTTCTGCCGGTCGGCTCCGGGCCTGGGGCTAGTTTCCCGGCGCCAGCTCGGCCAGCGTGGCGGTGAGCGCTGGGTCTTGCCCCATCCGACCAAAGTCTCATTTACGGCCATCTGCCGGTCTGGTCTAGTCACCGTGTCGCTCGAGGTGGGCGTTCGCCCGGAGGCAGAGGTCAATCCGAGAAGGAGACACGCATGCGATCTGTGGTCGACGTGAAGAAGGGAGTGCGGGTCCTGGGGGTCATGATCGTCCTGGGCCTCGTCGCCGGTGGCGTGGGTTCGGCCCGGGCCGACGACAAGCTGGACGCCGAGCAGATGGTCACCCGGGCCAAGCTCGTGGTGGACGGCTTCGCCGCGGACAAGAAGATGGAGTCGCTCCACGAGAACGTCAAGAAGGCCAGGGCGATGCTCATCGTGCCCGAGGCGTTGCGCGCGGCGTTCATCATCGGGGGCCAGGGCGGCAGCGGTGTCCTGGTCGCTCGCGACGTCAAGAGCGGGCGGTGGATGGGCCCGACGTTCCACAGCATGGGTGGCGCGAGCTTCGGGTTCCAGGCCGGCGCGGACTCGGCCCAGGTCATCGCGCTCGCGATGACCGAGCGCGGCCTGACCAAGCTCCTCAGCCCGAGTGTGAAGCTCGGCGGAGATGTGAGCGTGGCGGTGGGCGGGGCCAGCGCCGGGGCAGGCGCCGCCACGGCCGGGTTGAGCGCCGACATCCTCGTCTACTCCCATTCGAAGGGCCTCTACGGCGGGTTCTCGGCCGAGGGCAGTGTGGTGAGCGTGCGCGACTCGCTCAACAAGGCGTACTACGGCAAGGAGGTCAGTCCGTCTGACGTGCTCCTGAAAGGCACGCCGAAGAACCCGAAGGCCGCCCCGCTGCTGGACGCGGTCGGCAAGCTGGCGGCCGCGAAGAAGTGAGGTGCCGGGGGCACCTCACCGCGCCGGAATGATCGGCAGCAGGAGATAAGACTCCCGCCCGCCCCCGGCGTGCAGGGTGACGGTGCCCCCGAAGACGTCCCGCGGCCGGCTGATCGGGTCGTTGTGGGTCATGCCCCCCGTGCCCCGGGTGCCGTAGACGAACTTCTTGCCGAACTCGCCGATCTCGCCCTCGTATTCGTAGTCTTTGCCGCGCACGGTCAGGGCGACGCGCCAGCCGGCCGGCACCACGATGCACGTGGGGATGATCTCGACGTCGCACTCGTAGACCTGGCCGGGCGTGAGCGGCTCGACGCGGTCGTGGGGGTGGTAGGGCTGCCAGGGCGTGCTGCGGGCGGGATCGAGGCGGCGGTGCGAGGCGCGCAGCCAACCGTTGGCGATCGGCGCGTTGGGGTCGGTGGAGCCGAAAAACGTCAGCTCACGGCCGTCCGGCTCGAAGACGCGGACGATCAGGAACAGGTCAGCGTCCGGCGTGGAGGACGAGACGAACAGCCTGGCGGCCACGGGCCCGGTGATCTCGGTCTCGCGCTCGACCGTCCAGGAGAACGTGACGCCAGCGCCGAGCGCGTCGTAGGCGACCGTGCCCGCCGGCGCCACCGGCCGGCGGCTCAACGTCATCGCCGCGGGGTCCAGGTAGAGCTTCGTCCACTGGGTGCGGGCCAGCGGCCACTCCTGCTCGTGGCGGAGCACGAACCGCTCGCCGGGATGGCGGACGTTGAGCGTCACCGGCGGCGTCCGCTCCCAGCCGTTGTCGAGGCCCTTGAGGAAGTAGTCGAAGAAGCGCTTCTGCAGCGCCAGGCCGTAGCCCGACGAGAAGAGCGCCCAGTGCGACTCGCCGTGCACCTCGAGCCACTTCTGCCGGGCCGGCGCCTGCACGAAGGCGTTGAAGTTGCCCCGCGGGTGGATGCCCTGGCCGCCCCAGTTGGCGCACGACAGGAAGGGCACCGTGATCTTGGTGAGATCAGCCGAGCGCTCGCGGTGCCAGTCGTCGCAGAGCGGATGGGCGAGGAGATCCAGGTGGGGGTCGGTGCGGCTCTTGGCGAGGTCCGCCTCGGGCAGCGTCTCCGGCCCCGCCACCGACTCGCCGGTGTTGGGATTCGTGCGCGCCCGCGTGCCCAGGCCGTGCTGGACGGTGAGCGCCTGCACCGGCGCCCAGCGCTTCATGAACTCGCTGAGGATACCCCCGTGGTAGCTGGGATCACGGTAGAAGTCCGTGAAGCCCTCCCACGGGATGATGGCGGCCAGGTGCGGGGGATGCTTGGTGGCCACCCGCCACTGGTTGATGGCGTAGTAGGAGATGCCGAGCATGCCGACCTTGCCGTTGCTCCAGGGCTGGGTCCCCGCCCACTCGATGCACTGGTAGAGATCCTCGTCCTCCCGCGGGCAGAGCGGGTCCATGAAGCCCGGCGACCAGCCCGAGCCCCGCGAGTCGACGCGCACGATGGCGTAGCCGTGCGGCACCCAGCGCTCGGGGTCGGTCACCTCCCAGGCCTGGTACTTGTTCGTCGAGCCATCCAGGATCTCCGGATGGTCCTGGATCATCTTCTGCCACTGCATCGGATAGCCTTCCTGGTAGGCCAGGCCCTTGCCGTAGATCCCGTGCGAGAGGATCACGGGATAGCGGCCCTCGGCGATGGGTCGGTAGATGTCGGCGCGCAGCACGATGCCGTCGTCCATGGGGATCGGCTGGTGCCAGGTGATGCGCATGCCGTCGCGGATCTCGGTGCGGGTCACGACCTCGGGCGTCTGGGCCATGGCGGTCTCCTTGGGCGAATTATAATTCGACGGTCGCCCTGAGGGCAGGTGAGGACGATCGAGCTGCCCTGGTCCCGTCGAGAAGGAGGCTCACATGCGAGTCGGATTCGCGGTGGGAAACGTCGGATCGATCGCGACGGCAGAGAACCTGGTCAGGATCGCGCAGCGGGCTGAAGCGCTCGGCTATGACACCCTGTGGGCCGTCGAGCGGCTGCTGTGGCCCCTGAAGCCCCAGACCCCGTATCCGGTGACACCCGATGGGTCGCTCCCGGCCGAGTACAAGCACGTCCTCGACCCGCTCGAAGCCCTGACGTTCGTGGCCGCCCACACCCGGCGGATCGGGTTGGGCACCAGCGTGCTGGACATCCCGTACTACAACCCGGTCATGCTGGCGCGGCGGCTGTCCACGCTGGATGTGCTATCCCGCGGCCGGGTGCGACTCGGGCTCGGCCTGGGCTGGTCGAAGGACGAGCACGACGCCCTGGGCGCGGAGATGAAGAACCGTGGTGCGCGGGCCGATGAGTTCCTGGCCGTGCTCAAGGCCATCTGGACGACGGACCCGACCGAGTTTCGGGGGAAATACTACACGCTGCCGAAGTCACACATCGGGCCCAAGCCGGTGCAGAAACCGCATCCGCCGATCTATCTGGCCGCCTTCGCCCCCGGAGCGCTCAACCGGATCGCGCGATTGGCCGACGGGTGGAATCCCGTGGCGATCCCCGTGGCCGGGATGAAGCAGATGTTCGACAGCGTCAAGGCGATGGCGCGGGAGGCCGGCCGCGACCCGTCGAAGCTCCAGCTCGTCGTGCGCGCCAACGTCGAGATGCATGACAAGCCGCGCGCCGTCGACGGGATGATCTTCACGGGGACCCTCGCGCAGATCAAGGAAGACGTGGAGGCGTGCAAGGCCCTGGGCGCGCACGAGGTCCACTTCGATCCGACCTTCACGCCTGGTGGGCAGCACCTCGACCGGTGGCTCGCCCTCATGGAGGAGCTGCGGAAGCTCGTGTGAGCTCTCAGAACGTCACGTCGCGGGTCTCCTCCAGAACGGCGGGCGTAGACGTCGTCGTTCGACATGCGGTCGGCGGCCGGACGCGTCCCGCCCGACCCGGAGCCATTCGAGCGTAGCTCGTCGCCGCCGTGCCGTCAGGGCTCACGCTGGCCCTCGGCTGCTGAGCCCCACGGATACAAACGCGGGATGAGAATTGTCAAGATCGTGGCGACACCTATGGCGATTACCACGCCCACGACGAACATCGTCCAGGTATCGGGTTTGAGCGTACCCAGGCTGACGATCACGAACAGGATCGGGAGATCGAGAAAGTGCGTAAAGGTCGGGACGTTCTCGGCGCGAGCCTTCGTGAGCTGCGGCGTGAACTCGCCGCTGGCCAGTGCTTCTCGAGTCAGCCGCCGCAAGCGCACGAAGTAGAGCCTGGTCACGGTGTTGCCTTCGATGAACTCGAACGCGAACAGAAGAACCATTCCGGCGAGCCAGGGGGCATTGAGAAAGCCCCAGCCGCCAAAGAACGCAACAATCAGCCACGTGCCAGAGCCGAGAAGAAGGAGGGCTCCGGGAACGACGAGGCCATCATAGAAGACGGCGATACTGCGCACAGCCTCGGAGAATTGCGGGAGTGCTCGGCACTGGCGTGAACGCATGTCGCTGACCCAGACGCCGAGTAACCCCGCGCCAATCAGGATGGCGCCGATGATGTGGACCAGCCTCAGCACAGCGTACGTCATGGCTGTCCCTGCAGTCGTGCGCCGAGCCAGGAGCAGGGAAGGGCGATCGCAATGAGGCTCCGGGAGAACCAGGCGGGTCCGGCGGCCACCGCCCCGATACTGCGCAGAATGCTCCTGGACCCGAGGGTCTGGCTGGTCATTGTCCTCGCTAGAGAAGCCGCAACAGATAGCGGTGGAGGAAAAACGCCGGGATCAGCCAGAGACACGCGACAACGTACGCCAACCAGAATGACCAGCCAGCGCGAAGGGCGAGAATCAGCGGGAGGAGAAAGAGCATGACGACAGGGATGGCGATGAGGATGCTCGTGGCAAATTCGACTGTGCTCTCCGCGTCCTTGTGCTGGAGATGAGCCATCGGCAATACGAGGATCGTGGCCAGTGGCAGGGCGACAAGAAAACCGGCGGCTCGCGGAAAGCTCCCGGACAGCCAGGCCGCGACCCCGATGACCAGAGCGGAAAGGACAACGTTGACGACGATCGCCACGTCAACACCCCTTTCGGAAAGGAGCCGCTTCGCCCTCAATCACGGGGCAGAAGCTGCGGATTCCAGACCACTTCCCACAGATGACCGTCAGGGTCCTGAAAGTAACCCGCGTAGCCACCCCAAAACGTGTTGTTGGCCGGCTTCACGATAACGGCGCCCGCATTCTTCGCTTGCCGCATCACCGTATCAACTTCACGTCTGGACGACACGTTATGCCCGAGCGTGAACTCGGTGGCACTTCGGGCGCCCAGAGGAAGACCGGTATCATGAGAGACGCTCCTGCGGGGCCAGATCGCCAGCTTCACTCCGTCCTGCAGGTCGAAGAAGGCCACCGCTCCGTATTCGAACTCGGTACCGAGGATGCCTTCCGTCGGAAGGCCGAGGCCATCGCGATAGAAGCGAAGCGCCCGCTCCAGGTCATCAACGCCGATGGTGATCACGGTGATTCGAGGCTTCATTCGGGGACCACGGCGATGGCGTCGATCTCCACGAGTGTAGGCCGGGTGTTTGGGCAAATGAAGGATATCATCGAGCGACCCTTTCGCCCTATGGGCGGGGGGGCGAAGAGTTCCTCGGCATCTACCGGTGCTCAGTGAGCGGCGCACGCGCAGGCGGGCTGAAGTCGAACGGCCGACGGCCTCACAAGCCTGACGAAAGGGGGACACCTCCTATGCTGAACATCAGGAGAACAACGGTAGTGCCGGCGAGCGTGAGTCTCCTGTTGCTGGGCGCCTCCTGTGCGACCACAGGTGTCGGCTCGAACAGTGGCGATGCTTCCGCACCCAGCGCATCGCCGTCGATCGGGAGGGAGCCGCGGCCGCAGTTCAATGGGCAGCCCGATCTGAACGAGGTGCCGCAAGCGCTGTAACCAGCGCCGCGGTCAACGAAAGAACACGGAGAGCCCCACGACTCCGGTGTGCGAGTCGATCCCACGGTTCGGATAGTCGGTATTCCCGTTCGAAATATGTTGAAACCGGTAGCCTGCGTAGATCGATGTGCGCTCCATGATGAAGTACGAGGCGCCGACACCGCCAAACAGCAGAAACACGAAGTTCGTATTTTGCTCCCGGACGTTCAGGTCTGTGTAGCCTCCCGAGCCGGCGAGCTCGAGGTATGGAACAAAGCGGCCGAGCGAGGTGAAGTGGTAGCGCGTTACCGCAGCAAGCCCGGCGAAGACGGCATCGACGGGATCGAAGAATCGCTGATAGAGGGGCTCGAGCCCGATCTCCAGCGCCCCCGCCAGGGGACCGGTGCCTCGAATACCCCACGGGAAGAATCCAATGCGGAGGCCGGCGTTGAAGAAAGCTAGCTCGGTGATCGTCGGACTCCCCAACTTGAACTGCTCGCCGTAGCCACCTTCGATGGAGAGCGCCCACGCGTCCTCGGCAAACGTCTGGTGCGGGTCGAAGGCGTTGGCGGTGGGCACGCCGTTCCACACGGCGAGCATTCCGGTCAAAGCCAGCGCGACAGAGAGGGATCGCACGGTCCCTTCATCCAAGCCGTGGCGCTTTAGCCATCGGGGCGACCGGTCTCTTGACGCAGGCGCCGCGCCTCGCGCTCGGCCTCGTCGGCCGCGGTGCGCTCCTGGTCGCCTCGCTGTCGCAATGCCTGAGCCTTCCGATCCAGCTCCTCGGCCTGGGAAGCGGCGGCGGCCGCCGCCCGTCGGTGCCGAGCCGCGACCTGCTCGAGTTGCCTGACCCGGTGCGCTTGCTCGGCGCGCTGCTGAGCTTCGCGCTCGCGCCGGCCCCGGGGTTGCTCCGCACGCGCAGGCGCGGCCGGTAGAGGCCGCAGGTGGGCACCCGCGAGGACTTCGAAGCCGGGGCCTGCCTGCTCCTCGGCCAGCCGCCCCTGGCGCAGATCTCGTTGCAGCTGGCGATCGGCGGCCGCCCCGAGCAGCGTGGTGGAGATGCGCTGGGTCGTGGCCGGCGCCGGCGTCAGGCCGGCGGAGGCCATGATGCCCTCGGCGCGCTCAAGGAGCGCCGCCAGGGCCGCGCGTTGGTCCGTGGTTGCGTGTCCTACTTGGCCCGCCCCTTTCTGATGGGCCCGCTTCAGGCGGTCGACCGCTTCGATGAAGCGGCCAAGCATCGCGGGGTCGCGGCGAGCGAGCTGGTTGACCACCCAGAGCGGGGCGGAGGGCTTACGCAGTCGCTTGATCTGGTTCGCTTCCGCTTGACGCCCGGCGTCCACCAGGTGCTTGGCGACCCGATCCCGTGACCGGGTGAACTCCGCCAGCGGCGCTGCGTAGATCTCGTCGAGGTGGCGATCTGAGCGTGCGGCCATCGCCTTGTGAGCGCAGTATAGTGCGACGGCGAGGCGCGCGCGCGATCGCGATCGTGGGCGCCGGACGATCAGGGCTGGTTTACCTGAAGGAGAGGGTGACCTCCGGCGATATCAGGACAGACAACGAGGGCTCGTAGCCCGTCGTCTCGTCCTCCGTCGCCTCCATCATCGCCAGGCACCGACGTTGCCCGACGCGTTACAATTAAACGAATGGTTGATAAGCCCACGCACACTCGCGGGCTCCGGCGGCCGCGCGATCCGGAGGCGACCCGCCAGGCGCTCCTCATGGCCGGTACCCGGCTCTTCGCCGAGCGCGGCTACGAGGGGACGCCATTGTCGGCGATCGCCGATCGGGCGGGCGTCAACAAGGCGATGGTCAGCTACCACTTCGGGGGAAAGCGCAAACTCTATCTGGCCATCGTCACGGCCACCTTCGGCGACATCGTCGCCCGGGCCGAGGAGCTGCCGACGTTGCGCCGGACCGCGCCCGAGCTCCTTCGCCAGCTGATCGCGCTGATCGCGGAGACGGCGACGCGGCGCAATCCCCACTTTCCGGCGATGATGCTGCGGGAGGTGTTGGCCGGGGGCCGGCACCTCGGGGACGAGACGCTCGGCTATCCCCTCCGGGTCGCCGACGTGGTGCGGCGGATCGTCGAGCGCGGCATGCGGGAAGGAGCGTTCCGGCCGGTGGACCCGCTGCTCACGCACCTGAGCCTCATCGGCAGCCTGCTCTTCTTCTTCGCGACGGCGCCGCTCCGCCAGCGGTTGATCGCCGCCGGTCGGCTTCGCGTCAAGGCGCCCGATGCCGCGGAGTACGTGGAGCACATGCAGGATCTGCTCGTCGACGGCCTCGTCGAGCGGCGGCGCCATGGACGACGTGGCCGGAGCGTGGTGAGAGCCTCGTGACCGCGATGCCCGTTCCGCCGAGACGGCTGCCGGCGCCGCCGCCGCCATCGGTGGAGTCGACCGGCCTCGAGCCTGCGCCCGGGCGGCGATCGCACCGCCGCCTCATCGTCGGGGCGGTACTGGCGCTCATCCTGGCGATCGCGGCGTTTGCGGGGTGGCGTCTCTTCTTTGCGGTTCCCCCGGTGCCCCCGGGGGTAGTCGCCGTCAGCGGGCGGATCGAGGGGGACGAAGCCGCGGTCTCGCCGAAGACGAGCGGACGGATCCGTGAGGTCACCGTGCGGGAGGGCGATTCGGTCGAAGCCGGCGCAGTGATCGCCATCCTGGACGACGAGCAGGTGCGCGCCCGCGAGCAGCAGGCCGAAGCGGCGGTCCGGCAGGCCGAGGCTCGGCTGGCCACCGCCGAGGCCCAGCTGGCCCAGGCGGAAGCCTCGTATGCCCAGGCCCGCTGGGACCGCGATGCGTTCGCCACGCTCTTTCAGCGAGGCCTGATCGCCGAGCAGCAGGCCCGCCAGGCCGAGAACAACGAGCGGACGCAGGCGGCCATGATCGTGGCCGCCAAGCGGCAAGTCGGCGCCGCGCAGGCCGAGGCCGACCGGGCCCGGGCCCAGCTCGAGGAAGCGAGGGCCAACCGCCAGGACCTCCGCGTGGTGGCACCCTTCGCGGGGACCGTCACGACGCGGACCGCCGAGCCCGGCGAAGTGGTGACGGCGGGCACGCCCGTCATCATGCTCGTCGACCTGGGACGGGTGTACCTGCGCGCCTTCGTCCCCGAGGGCCAGATCGGCCGGGTCCGCCTGGGCCAGCCCGCGCGTGTCTACCTGGACTCGGCGCCGACGCAGCCGATCGAGGCCTTCGTCTCCCGCGTCGATCCTCAGGCGACGTTCACGCCCGAGAACACCTACTTCCGGGAGGAGCGCGTGAAGCAGGTCGTGGGCGTGAAGCTTCAGCTCCGCGGTGCCGAGGGCTTTGCCAAGCCCGGGATGCCGGCCGACGGCGAGATTCTCGTCGAGGGCACGGAGTGGCCGGCGGGTCGAACGCGGCGATGACGGCCGCCGCCATCCGCGCCCGCGACCTCCAGAAGCGCTACGGCTCCCGGGAAGCCGTGCGGTCCGTCAGTTTCGACGTCGGCGAAGGGGAAATCTTCGGCCTCATCGGTCCCGACGGGGCGGGGAAGACCTCGACGTTCCAGATCCTCGCCGGCGTCATGGAGCCCAGCGGTGGAGTCGCCGAGGTCTTCGGCCGGCCGGCGCGTGAGGCGCGGTCGGAAACCGGCTATCTCACGCAGGCGTTCAGCCTCTATCCCGATCTCACGGTGTCCGAGAACCTCCGGTACGCCGGCGACCTGCGGCGCGTGCCGCCGGCGGACATCGCGACGCGCGGCCGGCGCTACCTCGAGATGTTCGACCTCCATCGCTTCGTCGACCGGCTGGCGGGCAAGTTGAGCGGGGGAATGAAGCAGAAGCTCGCGCTCGCGTGCGCGCTCGTCGCCCAGCCCCGCGTGCTCCTGCTCGACGAGCCCACCACCGGCGTCGATCCCGTCTCGCGGCGGGAATTCTGGGATGCCCTGGCCCACCTGTCCGCCGACGGCCTCACCATCCTGGTGGCGACCCCGTACCTGGACGAAGCGGAGCGCTGCGGCCGGGTCGCGCTCGTGCACAAGGGCGAGTTCCGGCAGCTCGGGACGCCCGCCGAGCTGCGCCGGAGCCTCGGGGCCAGGCGACTGGAAGTGCACGCCGAGCCCCTGACCGACGCCGAGCGCCTGCTGTCACAGATGGCGGGGCCTGACCGCGAGCTCGTCGACGTGCAGCGGTTCGGCGACCGCCTGGACCTCCTCGCCCGCCGGCCGGACGAGGGGCGCCGCCTCGTGGAGCGGGCGATGCGGGCGGCCGGCGTGCGGGTCACCGATATTCACGTGGATGAACCCGGCCTGGAGAACGTGTTCGTTGCCAGTCTGCGTGCGCTGGGCGAGGAGCCCACGGAGCAGCCGTTTCCGGCGGGGCGCGACTACGGCCATGCGCACGGGCAGGTCGCCCTCGACGCCCAGAACCTGACGAAGCAGTTCGGGTCCTTCGCGGCGGTGAGGAACGTCAGTCTCCAGATCCGGTACGGCGAGATCTATGGGCTGCTGGGGGCCAACGGTGCGGGGAAGACGACCACAATCAAGATGTTGTGCGGCCTCCTCGAGCCCACGCACGGGGCCATCCAGCTGGCCGGCGAGCGCGTGGACGGCCGCGCGGAGCGCGTCCGCCAGCGGATCGGGTACATGTCGCAGAAGTTCTCGCTCTATGACGACCTGTCGATCCGGGAGAATCTGGAGTTCTTCGGCGGCGTCTACGGCGTCCCCGAGCGCGAGCGCGCCGACAAGATCCGCTGGGTCCTCTCGTTCGCGGGACTCGAGGGGCAGCAAGCGCAGATCACCGGCCGTCTGCCCGGGGGCTGGAAGCAGCGGGTGGCCTTCGGGGCAGCGATCATGCACGAGCCGAGCGTGCTGTTCCTGGATGAGCCAACGTCCGGGGTCGATCCCCTCGCGCGGCGCGCCTTCTGGCGGATGATCAACTGGCTCGCCGACGCCGGCACGGCGGTCCTGGTCACGACCCACTATCTGGAGGAGTCGGAGCAGTGCAACCGGCTGGGGTTCATGGCGGCCGGCGAGCTCGTGGCGGAAGGAAGCCCCAGCGCCATCAAGAGGCGCCAGCCCGGTCACCTGCTGGAGCTCATCGTCGATCAGCCGCAGCGCGCCGCCGACGTGCTCAAGACCGCCGGCGAACGCTGGCGCGTGTCGCTCTTCGGCTCCCGGCTCCACGTGATCATCGACGACGACATCGAGGCCGGCCGGCGCGCCACCGCCCGTGAGCTCGAGGCGAACGGGATCCGCGTCCTGGAGATCCAGGAGCGGCGGTTCTCGCTGGAGGACGTGTTCATCAGCGTCATCGAGCAGGCTCGCCGGGCTCGCGGGGCGGCCGTCCCGGCCTGAGGAGCGCGACCGATCCGGCGCATCGTGTCCCAGACGCGCAAGGAACTGATCCAGATCGTTCGGGACTGGCGGACGCTGGCGCTGGCCCTCGTGCTGCCCGTGATTCTGCTGGTGCTCCTCAGCGCGGGCCTCTCGCTGCGGGTCGCCAACCTGCCCATCGTCGTGCAGGACTTCAGCGCGTCACCCGCCTCCCGGGACTTCGTGGACGCGTTCCGCGCATCGATCAGTCTGCACGTGGTGGCCTGGCCCGTCGATCAGGCGCCGGAGGAGGCGCTGGCCGCGGGCGCCGCCCGCGCCGTGCTCATCATCCCGGCGCACTTCGGGCGCGACCTCGCCCGGGGCGTGGACACGCCCGTCCAGCTCCTCGTGGACGCCTCCGACGCCAACACGGCCAAGCTGACCGCGGGGTACGCCGGCCAGATCACCCGCGCCTACAATCAGCGGGCGGCCGGCGTCGACCGTGCCGTGCCCGTCCAGGCGTCGATCCGGCTCTGGTACAACCCGGGGCTGTCGTCCAAGAAGTTCTACGGCCCGGGCATCTTCGTGCTCGGCCTCTCGATGTTCCCCCCGCTGCTGGCCGCCCTGGCCATGGCGCGCGAGAGCGAGCAGAAGACGATCCTCCAGGTCTACGTCTCCAGCATCTCCGCGCACGAGTTCCTGCTCGGGAAGATCGCCGCCTTCACGGTGGTGGCCCTGGCCGAGTGCCTGCTCATGCTGGCGGCGCTGTTCACCTACTTCGACCTGCGATTCGCCGGCGATCCGACGCCCTTCGTCGTGGCCACGCTCCTCTACGCCTTCTGCGTGGCGTCGTTCGGCACCATGGTGGGCGCGACGATCCCCAGCCAGGTGGCGGCGATGCAGGTCGTCGCGCTGGGCGGCTTTCTCCTGGTCTTCCTGCTCTCGGGGCTGATCTTTCCGATCGAGAACATCCCCGCGGGCCTGCGGTGGATCTCGGACTTCGTCTGGGGTCGCTACTACATCGAGATCGTCCGCGACGCGCTGCTCCAGGGCGGCGGATGGCCGGCCGTGTGGCTGAAGATCGCGATCATCGCGCTCATCGGCGCCGTCTTCTACACGCTGGCGTGGCGGGGGATGCGTCGCATGCAACTGCAGGCGTGATCGAATGCCGCAGGCCCGGCGGCTCCGCGCGCTCATCGTCAAGGAGTTCAACCAGATCCGGCGTGACCGCCGTCTCGTCCTCTCGCTCATCATCCCGCCGGTCCTGCAGCTCACCCTGTTCGGCTTCGCGCTGAGCCCCACGGTCTCCAACCTGCGCCTGGGGGTCGTCGACGAGAGCCGAACGCCCGAAAGCCGCGAGCTGGTGGCCGCGCTGACGCAGAGCCGGAGCTTCCGCCTGGGCGGCTACTACCCGACCGGGGAGCAGCTCGGCACCGCGATCAGCCAGGCCAGGCTCGACGCGGGC
>DATBIM010000159.1:0-38157 GCA_036556905.1 Candidatus Methylomirabilota bacterium | reverse complement strand
CTCCCGCGGAAACGTTGACGGGAGTGTACCCGAGGGGGACGCCGGACGGCCGGCTCCGGGGCCGTCGCGCGGCGGCCCCGGAGCGAAGCGGTCACTTCGCGAGGTAGGCGCGGGCCTCCTTCAACTCGGGACGCTCGGAGTCGGCGTTCTTGGCGAGGGCCACCAGCTGCTGGTAGTACGTGCGGGCCTTGTCGGCGTTGCCGGCGCGCTGGGCGGACCGCGCGGCGCCGGCCCAGGTGTGGAACCGGTTCGGGTCGGTGCGCTGGGAGGCCTCGAACTCGGTCAGCGCCTGCGCGGGCTGATTCAGGTCGAGCAGCAGCTCGCCGAGCATCTCGCGCGCCGGCTGGATCGCGCCCGGGGTGACCGGGTGCTTCTCCGTCTTCCCCTCGAGGTCGGCCGCCGCCCGCAGAAGCTTCACCGCCTCGTCGTTGCGCTTCTCGGCCCGGGCGATCCAGCCCGCCACCGCCAGCCGCTGGATCTCGGACTGCTCGGCCCAGTACGTGTTCTTGGCCGCGGTCATGCGATCACGCAGCGCCTCCAGCCGCGCCATCTCGCTCTTGGCACCAGCCACGTTGCCGCCGCGGGCAGCGCCGAGGCCGCGCGCGAAGACGAGGATCGACTCGGCCTGGGGGAATTTCTGCCACGACAGGCTCTTGGGATGGAGCGTCAGCTCCGCCGCCTCCGCCCACTGGCGCCGCTCCAGCGCGTAGCGGGACGGAATGGCGGTGAAGGCGAACGCCGCCGCGAAGTGCTCGGTGTCGATCTTCTCGATGCGGCGGACCTCCTCGTACACCGCCTTGGCTTCCCGGTCCTTCACGAGCTGCAGGGCGGCATAGACGATGTAGTCCATGGCGTGCAGCGCGTTGTAGGAGCCGGCCTCCAGCCGGGCCTGACGCAGCTCGTCTTTGGCGGCTTCGACCGAGGCCCGGTTGGTGTCGATCGACTCCTGCCAGTAGCCGAGCCGGGTGAAGATGTGAGATGGCATGTGCTGCGCGTGGGGTGCCGAGGGCGCGATCGAGGCGTAGCGTCGCGCGGCATTCACGCCCTTGTCGGCGATGGGGGGAAAGTCGTAGCTGTGGATCAGGTAGTGGGCCACGCCGGGATGATTGGGCTGCTCCTTGAAGATCGGCTCCAGGATGGCCGCGGCCTTGAGCTGGTTCGCGTAGGTCTTGTCGTTCGGGTTGAGCGTGATGTTGAGCGCGAGGGCATAGAAGATGGCCGCCTCGCGGTCCTGGGGATAACGCGCGCTCAGGGCTTGCATGGCCTTCTCGTAGGCCATGGCCCGGGTGCGGTGGTCCACCTTGTCGTGGTCCTTGTAGAACGCCTCGATCGCCGCGATGTAGTCGCGCTCGCGCTGGGTCTTGGCGCCCATGCTCTTGGCGCGCTCCACGGCGATCGCGCCCATCTCGACGTTCTTGGCCGGCGGCGCCCCGGCCAGGGGGTTGCCCAGCCAGGCGACGGCTGCGCCCCAGCCGGCGATGCCGCAGGTGGGGTCGGCGGCGGCGGCGGCCTCGAACCCCTTGATCGCGGACTGGAAGGCGAAGGAGTGCAGCAGGGCGGCGGCCCGGGTGAACTCCGCCTGCGCCGCCGGGCTACACGAGGTCGGGAAGTTCACCGTCCCCAGCTTTTCGGACGTCGCCGCGGGAAGGGTGAGGAGCAGCAGGAGCGTCATTGCGATTGCCAGAACGCGCATCGTCATCCTCCTTCCCTGCCACGGCAGGGAGCTGAGCGTCTCGCTCGCATACGCACAAGGCGTGCCGGCTTGCCGGCACGTCGATTTGCAGACTTAAGAGCACGCAACGCCGAGACGGGACGGGCAGACTGCCCGAGAGCGGGCAGCGTGCCCGCACACCCGGTCCTCACCGTGCCTGTTGACCGCCCCACTCGCCCCGCGTACCCTGCCGCCACCTCTGAGGTGACGGTATGCAGGCCGTGCTCATACCTTACTCCATGCTGGTCGCCAACGCCCTCGGCCTCACGATCCCGTCCGCGGTGCTGCTGCGGGCAGACCACCTCGTCGAATGAATCGGCGCGCGTTCCTCGGGGGGGCGATCGCCGCCGCCCTCGCCGCACCGCACGCGATCGAAGCGCAGGCGGGGAGGGTGTGGCTGATCGGACTCTTGGCCAGTGGCTCCCCAGCCAGCGCCGCTCCCTATATCGACGGCTTGCGTCGAGGGCTGCAGGAGGCCGGCTACATCGAGGGACGCAACCTCGCGCTCGAGGAACGGTGGGCCGGTGGGCGATCCGACCTGTTTCCAGGACTCGCGGCTGATCTCGTCAGTCGGAAGGTCGATCTCATTCTCGCGTGGGGCTCGACCGCGACCACCGCCGCCCGGGCCGCCACGAATACGCTGCCGATCGTCTTCGTGGCAGTCGGCGATCCGGTCGGCATCGGTGTCGTCTCGAATCTCGCGCGACCGGGCGCGAACGTCACGGGGTTGACGAATATCAGCGCCGATCTGAGCGTGAAATTGCTGGAGCTCCTGAATGAGACGATCCCCGCGCTCGCCCGGATCGGCGTGCTCCAGAATCCGGCGAATCCCGCTACGGCATTCCTCTTGAAACAGACGGAGACGGCGGCCCGGTCGTTCGGGGCCCGCCTGACCGTCGTTGCGGCGCGTGATCCAAGCGAGTTCGAGGACGCCTTCGCCACGATGGTCAAAGCGCGGGCGGGCGCACTCGTCGTGCTGGCCGACCCGATGTTCCTCACCCACCGGAGCCGAATCGCGGACCTGGCGGCGAAGAGCCGGCTGCCGGCCGTGTTCAACGTGCGACAGTACGCCGAGGTCGGCGGACTGATGAGTTATGGGCCGAACCTGGCTGAGCTCTTTCGCCGGGCTGCGGTCCTGATCGACAGGATCCTGCGAGGAGCAAGCCCGGGCGATCTCCCCGTGGAGCAACCCACTACGTACGAGCTGGTCATCAACCTCAAGACGGCCAGAGCCCTCGGGCTCACCATCCCGCCGTCCCTGCGGTTGCGGGCGGACCATTTCATCGAATAGGCACCCCGGGGGCCGCCGCCGGCGCCTAGTAGCTGACGCAGGCGCCGCCGTTGGAGAGGAACTCGACCAGCTTGACGCCGCCCACGATCGTGGCCCCCGCCACCAGGGCATTCTCGTCCAGCTTGCGCTTCTTGAAGCACGGCGAGCAGACGTAGATCGTGCCGCCCCCTTTGGCGAAGTTGTCCATCAGCTCCCGCAGCGGTGCGAAGCCCTCCTCCCGGATGTCGTCGGCGTAGCCCCGCTGGGCCAGGCGCACGCCCTCTACGCTGAGAAAGACCATCGTCTCCTTGCCGGACCCGAGCGCGGCATTGGCGACGACGAACGCGACGGTCGACTTGTCGGGATTGTCCTTGGCGTGGGTGAGGCTGATGCAGAACCGGTTGGCCATGGTCAGCCCTCCTTGCGGATGTCGTACACGGGAGGCGTCCCGGTCAGGAGCGTGTGGCCGGTCAACCGGCACCAGGCCGGAATGTCTTCGGAGGCGCCGGGATCGCGGGCGACCAGCCGCAGCACCTGGCCCGTGCGCAGGCGGCTCATCCGCCGGCGCAGCTCGAGGACCAGGTCCCCGCACCCGCTGTCGCCGGCGTCCCAGACCTCGATCATGCTCTCGGTCATCGGAGTGCCGGCAGCAGTGCGATCACCGGATCGAGGTGCCGGGGATCAGGCTTGAAGCCCACACCGAGTCCCCGGACGACCGCCACCACGGCATCGTTGAAGGGCGTCTTCACGCCCAGCCGGCGGCCCTGCTCGCAGACCGCGCCGTTGAGAAAGTCGATCTCCGTCCGGCGGCCGCGCATGACATCTTGCAGCAGCGAGGGCCGGCCGCCGCCCCGCTTGCGCGCGATGTCGGCAATGTCGGCGAGCAGCTCCCGCAGGCCGCGGCCTTCGTAGGCATCGACGAAGCGCTGGGCGGGGATGCCGTAGATCGGCTCCACCTCGTGGCCGGCCGCCCGTCCCACCATGATGCACTCGGCGCCCAGGTGGACGCCGACGGCCGACACCTTGGGGTCGAGCCGCACCTCGGCCGAGCCCAGGCCCGTGAGGCCGGCCAGCGGGTTGGCCATGCAGTTGATGGCCAGCTTGGACCAGCGCTCGCCGAAGAGATTGGTGGTGACCTGAGTCTCCGCCACCGCGGACATCAACGCGGCCAGCTCCCGGGCGCGGTCGGTGATGCGGCCGTCGTGCTCGCCGATCTTGAAGCCGATCGCCCCGGTGTCGGTGCGGATGGCGTGGCCGGGCTCGTAGAAGCCGGCGCCGATCGTGATGACGCAGCCCAGGGTGCGATGCTTGCCGGCCACCGCCGCCACCCGCTCGTCGTTGAGGCCATTCTGGAAGTCAACCACGACCCCCTCGGGGGCCAGGTAGGGCAGGGCCATCGCCGTCGCCCACTCGGTGTCATAGGACTTGACGGCGATGAAGACGGCGTCGAAGGGCCGGGTGACCGACTGCAGCTCGTGGATGTGCAGCGCCTTCACCGGGACCAGGTGCTCGCCGCAGGTGCCGCTCAGGCGGAGCCCGACCTTCTTCATCGCCTCGACGTGCTCAGGAAACTGGTCGATGAGCGTGACGTCCCGCCCCGCTCGCGTGAGCATCCCGCCCACCACACTCCCGATGGCGCCTGCGCCGATGATGCCGATTCGCTGGATCATGTTCCCGTCCTCATGTCCCTGTGATGTGAAGCGCTCAGGAGCATAGCAGGTTTGATATCATCTCGGGGCTCGCCAAGGAGCCGGTGATGAAGGTCGGGATCTTCCTGACGAACCAGCATCCGCTGGGCAGCGACATGGTCGCGGCCCAGGAAGGCCAGTACATGATGGCCCGCCTGGCCCGGGATCGCGGCTGGGACGCCATCGCCACCGGCCAGCACTATCTCAGCGAAGGGATGAGCCAGCTCCAGCTCATTCCGTTCCTGGCCCGGCTCGGGGCCGAGGCCGGACACCTGACGGGCGTCGCCGGGATCCTGTTGTTGGGGCTGCACAACCCGGTCGAGGTGGCGGAGTGCATGGCCTCGCTCGACGTCATCTGGCGGGGCAACTTCGTGTTCGGCGTGGGGCTGGGCTATCGCGACGTCGAGTTCGATGCCTTCAACGTGCCCAAGGGGCACCGCGTGCGGCGCTTCGAGCAGTGCCTGGAGGTCGTTCGACGCCTGTGGACCGAGGACAAAGTCACGGTGGACAACGACGTCTGCACGTTGTCGGGCGTCACCCTGACGTGTCGGCCAGTCCAGCGCCCCCATCCCCCGATCTGGATCGCCGCCAACAGCGATGACGCTGTCCGGCGCGCGGCCCGGCTGGGGGATGCCTGGTTCGTGAACCCCCACGCCACCATGGCCACGAACAAGCGGCAGATGGCGGTGTACCGGGCCGAGCTGGCGCGCCTGGGCAAGCCCTTCCCGCGAGTGCGCCCGATCATCAAGGAGATCTTCTGCGCCAGGGACACTGCCACCGCGCTGGAGATGGCCGGACCCTATCTGGCCAGCAAGTACCGCAGCTATGCCGCCTGGGGGCAAGACGCAGTCATGCCCGGCGACGAGACATTCCACCAGCCGTTCGAATCCCTGCTGCGTGACCGGTTCGTGCTGGGAAGTCCGGAAGACTGCTACGCGCAGCTCCGTCCCTGCTGGGCCGAGCTCGGCGCCAATTTCCTCTTCTTCCGCACCCACTGGAGCGGCATGCCCCTGGGGCACTCGCTGGCGAGTATGCGCCTGCTGAGCGACGAGTTGTTGCCGGCCCTGCGGCAAATCAAGCCCGAACACTGAACGACGTCATGCCTGGCCAGCCTGGTCTGCAGAAGGGACCGTTCCGCCTCGAAGAGGCGACCATCGACGAAATGCACGCGGCGATCCGGGCGGGCGAGATCACCTGCGTCCAGATCGTCCAGCACTACATCAACCGGGCGCGCGCCTTCAACGGCGTGGCCAGCGCGCTGGTCACCGAGGGCGGCGCTCCGGTGCCGCCAGCGGAGGGCGCCGTGCGGGCGGGGGCCCCGTTGCGCTTTCCGACCGAGACGGTCAAGGCCTCAACGCTGTTCCCCGATCTCGACAAGTACAAGGGCAAGCCGCTGGAGTACGGCCGTATGGAGGCGACCACCTCGGATCCGTCGGTGCAGCAGCAGTACGGCATGGTCGTCGGCATCCCGAACGCCGGTCAGGTCAACGCGCTGGCGACCCTCAACATCCGCGGGGAGCGCTCGGTGACCTGCCGCGGGGATTTCGACCGGCATCCGTCTCAGGGGCCGTTGCCACCCGGCGCGCCACCCGTGTGCGAGGTGTTCCGCCAGTACCCCGACGCCCTGGAGCGCGCGGCCGAGCTCGATGCGACGTACGGGCGCAATCCAGATCTCGAGAAGATGCCGATGTACGGCGTGGTCTTTTCCTTCAAGGACCCGTTCGACACGAAGGATATGCGCAGCACCGGCGGCGGCGACGCCGCCTACGACATCGATGTTCCCGCCCGCGACCACGTGCTGGTCGAACAGCTGCGCAACAAGGGCGCCATCATCTACGCCAAGGCCGTGTGCACCGAGTACAACGGTCGCGCCGGTGATCCCGGCGGCCGACACGGGCCGGCCGCCGTGCTGCCATCGACGCTGGGCTATCAGCGGAGCAGCTGGGGCGGCAACCCCGCGAACCCCTACGACACGACGCGTTCGGCTTCGCTGGGGTCGAGCTCGGGCTCGGGGGTGTCCGTCAGCGCCAACCTGGTCATGGCCAGTCTGGGCGAGGAGACGCGCGCCTCGACGCGGGGGCCCGCCAACCACAACGCGGTGGCCCTGATCCTGCCGCACAAGGCCGCGCTGGGCTACCTGGGCGGAGCCATCGGGGCCGACGTCTACTGCGATCGCGCCGGGATCCTCTGCCGCACGATCGCGGATTGCGCCAAGGTGCTCGACGCGCTGAGAGATCCGGTCGAAGGCTATTACGATCCGCGTGACCCGTTCACGACCGTCCCCCGCTCCTCGATCCTGTCCACGCGCTATGCTAGCCACGCGACGATGTCGGGGACGCCGGGCGCGCTGCGAGGCATGCGCATCGGCGTGATTCGCGAATCCATGGTCCATCCGCCCGGCTCGTTGACGGAGGTACCGATCGTCACCGCGGCAGCGAGGGAGATCAAAACCGTTCTGGGCGCCATGCTGGGAGCGACGCTCGTCGAATCGACCGATCCCAACTGGGTACCCGACCCGGATCTCGAAGTGATGAAGACCGACTTCCGCCGGGCCCTGGCCCGGCTCGTGCCGCTGTTCATGCCCGACCTGCTCTTCCGGTTGGGCCCGGACGGCCAGCCCTTGTTCAAGGAGTTTGCGGCCGCGATCGAGCCGACCGAGTTCCTGCCCGGCCGGGTGTTCGGGCGAGGCCGGATGAAGCCGATCGACTACTGTGTCGAGCTGGCCGAGGGGCGGCTCGAACCGCCGGCGAACCTCGACATCGCCACCGTCCAGGAGCAGGAGCTGGCGACGACCTTTCGCTTCCACATTCCCCAGTACCTGACGCGACGCGCGGAGGACTGGAAGGCGCGCGGCTTCCGGGAAACGCTGATCGATTTCGCCCAGCTCAACGCCCGCTCGAAATTCTGGGGCGATGACCAGCGCGCCGCCTTCCGGAACTGGGCCGACATCGGCGACCCGCGGAATCGGCTCGACGGACGCCAGGGCGTGAACGAGCGCATCATGCTGCGGGAGCTGCTCCGCCGCGTCGACATGATGGTGCTGCTCGAGAACCACCTCGACGCGCTCGTCCGCCTGCACACGCCCTGGCCGCCGGGCAAGATCGGCGGCGCCCACCAGCCGCGGGGCGGGCGCAGCAACCTCAGCGCCGAGTCGTTCTACGGCCCCAACGCGGGCCTCACCGAAGTCCTGGTCCCGGCGGGGTATGTCACCACGGTCTACGATCCGGTGTTCGCGCTGGCACCCGACGGCACGCGCTACGTGCCGATGCCGTCGAGCACCCCCACCACTATCCCGGCCCCCGGATTGCCCTTCTCGCTGGTGTTCCGCTGCGAGCCCGGCAAGGAAAACGTGATCCTGAGAATCGCCTCGGCCTACGAAGCGGCCTCGAAGCGTCGGATCCCGCCGCCGGCCTTTGGCCCGTTGCCGCGGAGTCAGTGAGGCCTCGGGAAGAGTACAATCGCGCCGAGGTCCCGAGTGGAGGGTATCGCCATGACCGCAATGACGATGACGATCGAGCCGGTGTCAGCGTTCAGCAGTCTCGACGTGCTGGTGGCCATGGACGAGGGGCTGTTCAAGGCGGAAGGCCTCGATCTGCGGATGGCCTCGCGAGAATCCCGCGACATCCGCTCCACCACGGAAGGGACCCTGTCGAGTCCGGTGACGAACCAGGGCCGGCTGCAGGAGCGTGGCGAGGCCACGATGTTCCAGGGGTGAGAGTGCGGCAACAACCGCCGGGTGGCGGAAAGCCGGGTGGGGGCGCGACAAATCGGACGCCGATCGATGATCGTGTGTGCGGCCCTCGTCGTGCCTCCCGATTCGAGCGTCTACGTTCCGCAAGAGCTGGCGTATCGGACGGTGGGGCTGGACTACGGCAACGGCACCGCCTACGCCGGACTGCAGATGCTCGAAGGCGCCGTGCCCCGCGACGCGCTGGCGACATGCGCCGCCGTCCTCCATCCCGGGGAGCGATACGCGGCGATGATGCGCGGCGAGTTCGAGGCAACCGTGCTGCAGGAGCCCTGGATCACGGTGGCCGAGAAGGCCGGATGCCGTCTGGTGTCGACGACGTTCTTTCACGGGACGTGGGTCGCCGGCCCGGACGTCACACCCGAGCTCTACGCCGCATTCCTCCGGGGGGTCACCCGGGCGGTCCGGCGGATCAACGCCGACAAACGACGGTACGTCTCGTACTTCAAGGACGGCTGGGCCGCCGGCGATCCCGAGGTCCAGGCGCTGGCCGCCGACGACTTCAACCTCGGGCGCATCCAGCTCAGGGAGCCGACGCCGATTCCCGAGGACGAGGCGCGCTGGGCCTGGGAGTGGATGGCCAGCTGGGGTCTGATCCACGGGACGTTCGACGTCACCAGCCAGATCAATCGCCAGGTTGAGCAGGAGGCGCACGAGCTGGCGTGGGAGGGGAGAGTCCGGAGATGAGTGACAGGTGATCGTCCTCACAACGTCTTGAGGTACTCGATCAGCGCCTTGCGGTTCTCATCGGTCTTGATCCGGTCCCAGACGTCGTGCCCCATGCTCCCGGATCCCGGGCGGTCGGTGGTGAACCAATCGCGGTCTTCCCCGAATCTCCGGACCAGCTCAGCCTCCGGGAGACCGGGATCGAGGCCATCCGGCAACAGCCTCTGGCCGACCCGTATGCGGTCGAATCGCGTGGCCGCGGGAACATAGAAAATTCTGGGGCGCTCGGAGACCGGCCCCAGAAGGTGATACAGGGTCGGGACGCTCCCGTTGTGGAGATACGGGAAGTTCGCCCAGACCCCGGTCAACGGGGTGGCCGCGTACCCGTGGCTCCTGATCAACTTCCATCGATCGCCAAGCGGACTCTGGCGAAACGCCTCTCTGAAGCCAGGGGAGATGAGCTGCAGCCGCGCCGGGTCCGTCCCCATGTGTGTGTGTACGCCCGTCCACCGGACGCCCCCTCGCTCGTCGTAGATGCCGTGGCACCGGTGGCAGCCGATCGCCTCTGAATAGAAGAGTTGCCCGCCCCGCTCGGCCAGTGCCCGATCAACGCGGTATGGATATGCCGGCGCTCGGAGATGGGCGATGACGGACTCGAACTGCTCGACGATCTTGGGGATGGCCGTTCGTTCGACCTCCTCCATGGTCCGGCCCTTGGCCAGTTCCATGGACGACGCCATGATGGGATGCGCGCCCCGGAAACTCCCGTCCAGATACCACCGGCCGAAGGGCGCCTTCGCCGCATAGTGCCAGAGAGGAGGAACCTTCGCGTCCCCCCGCCCGACTGCCTCGGCGGGCGGGGGACTGCCCCGGTTGGCGAGCCGGTAGAGCTCGACGTGCGAGCGCACGAAGGCCGTGGAACGCCCTCGGGTGAGCGGATCGGTTTTCTCGTGGCGGTGTGATTCCAGGGTCTGGCGGACCCGAGCCAGCCGTTCGCTCTCTCGCGGGTCGAGCCCCAGCAGGACACGCCCCACGGGACTGGCAGCCTTGAGCGCCATGTCCACCAATACCTTCTCGTCCTGGATTTTGCTTCCCGCCCCGAAGTAGACAACGCCGTCGATCTCCGCGATATGGCACATCACGCAATTGCTGGTGTAGCTGCGGGTACCGGCCCGACCGCGGCTAGCGGCGATGCCGTAGACAGGCGCCTCTCGATTCTCTGGCCAACCCACCAGGCCGATTTTCCGTTCGAGCACCTGGTCGTAATCCCAGATCGCCCGGGTGACGGCATTTCCCATAACCAGGGATGTCGGAACGCCGAACGCCTCGGTCCCGCCGTAGGTCTCGGTCGCGAACTCCAGGAGCGCCTTCAGCCGCTCTGGCTCGGGCCGCGGGTCGTCGGGGTTCCAGGCCACTCCGGCGTTTCCGAGAGCGGGCCCGAGCTTCGTGTCTGCCCCGGAGGCGTTGGGCAGGGCGACCAACCCGCCGCACACTCCGGCCAGCAACACCAGCAGAACGAGGAGCGTTCCGACGGCGACCCGGCGTCCCATGACTGTCTCCCTGCACTGAGGCAAGGTGCGGACCAATCGGCATTGATCGGAGCAACGCACAGTTGCGTTGGCCCTGGTGTCGAAACGCACTTGCGTTCGACAATGGCAGTGCCGAGAATTGAGCACTGCTGCAGGGGCAGGGAAGGAGGGCACCCATGCAAGGCCACGACATGTTCACCCGCCGACAATTCCTGGCCAGCGGCGCCGCCGGGGCCGCGGCCCTGGCCGCCAGCCGTGAGGCGGTGGCCCAGGCGACGGCGCAGGCTCAGAAGTTCCACGTCAAGCCCGTGCCGGGCGAGATCTTCGTCGACCATGGGATCAACAAGGAGACACGACTGGAGACGCTGCGCGGCTACCTCACCCCGGCCAGTCACTTCTTCATTCGGAACCACGCGACGAGCCCGACCCTCGACCTCCGCACGTGGCGATTGCGCATCGAAGGCAACGCGGTCGAGCGTCCAGTCGAGCTCGGCTTCGACGACCTGCTGCGCTTGCCCTCCCGCTCGGTCACGGCGTTCGTGGAATGCGCCGGCAACGGACGCGGCTTCTTCAAGGAATTCATGGGCAAGGTGGCCTCGGGTACGCAGTGGCGACTCGGGGCCATCGGGGTGGCGGAGTGGACGGGCGTCCCCCTGGGGGCGGTGCTCGACCTGGCCCGGGTGAAGCGGGACACCCCGCGCGACATTCTCAACGTGCTCGTCGAGGGCCTCGACTCGGTGAAGGTCAACCGGCCGCTCTCCCTCGCCAAGGCGTTCGAGGACGACACGCTGCTGGCCTACGCCTTCAACGGGGAGCCCGTGCCCGCGGACCACGGCTTCCCGGTGCGGGCGATCATTCCGGGCTGGGTTGGCATCAACAACGTCAAGTGGGTTGGCCGGATCGAGGTGCGCAACACCGTGATCGACGTGCCGACCACGACCAAGACCTATGTGTTGGACGGCCCCGACTATCCGAGCAAGGTGGTGCTGCGCCTGCAGACGATCAAGAGCGCCGTGGCGCTGCCATGGGGTGCGCAGCTGCCGGCAGGCCGGCAGCGCGTGCGCGGCTTCGGCTGGTCCCCGGTCGGGCGCATCAAGAGCGTCGAGTACAGCCTCGACCGCGGGGCGACCTGGGCGCCGGCCGTGCTCCGTGAGCCCAACATCGCCCGGGCCTGGGTTCGCTGGGACTTCGAGTGGGACGCCCGCCCGGGTGACCACGTGATCCTGACGCGGGCCACGGACGACCAGGGCAACGTCCAGCCGGCCAGCATTCCCTGGAATGCCCAGGGCTACGGTTACAACGTGCCGGTCCCGCACCCGGTGAAGATCACCTGATGGTGCTCAAGGGACCAGCGGCCTCGCCGTACGATCGTGAGTCGGGCTACACTGGTGACCGTCGTCGGGAGGCCGCTGGCCGTGAGCCAGACCAGATGACCGGGAGGGCACGATGATACGGCTCAAGGAAATCGGTCACGTCCTGCTGCGAGTGCTGGACCTCGAGCGCTCCAAGAGGTTCTACTCCGAGCTCCTGGGCTTCCATGTGCTGGAGGAGGATCCCGAGCACGGCGGCACGTTCATGGCGCTCGAGGGGCAGAGCCACGCGATCGACCTCTTCCAGGCCAAGGATCTGGAGGCCGCCCGGCAACAGACACCGGGCGTGCGGGGTCTTGGCCACATCGCCTTCCGGGTGGAGAGCGAGGCGGCGCTCAAGGAGGCATACGTCACCCTGCAGCAGCACGGCGTGGAGATCACCCGCTCCATCGACCACGTCAGCCAGAAGAGCGTGTACTTTCACGATCCCGACGGCAACACGATCGAGATTTACTACGAGCTCCCGGACGCCCTGGAGATCTTCGCGCGGGGCCGTAATGACCGGGACGTGCCACTGGCCCTCGACCACTAGGCAACGGCATGGCGGAGTCGAGGAGCTTCGCGGGCATGCGGCTGCGGCAGCGCCCACCCGGCTCGGCCCGGGTGGTGCACCCGCAGCTCTCGCCGTTTCTCGCCGAGTACCGGGCGAGAGGTGAGGCGGCGCTGCGCGAGCCCTTCAAGGGCATCACCACGGATGGCTCGGTGATGGAGGGCCTCTTCTCCCTCCAGAAGACCGGGATTTCGACCCGCCCCATCACGGACGCTGCGGGAGCGTTCCTCGCCTCGCTCGGCCCCGAGCAGCGCGCCCGGGCTTTGTTCGAGGTGGAGAGCGACGCCTGGCGACGGTGGAGCAACATCCATCCCTTCATCATGCGTCATGGGGTGTGTCTCGACGAGATGACCCCCGCCCAGCGCCGGCACGCCCTGGTCCTGGTCGGGGCGAGCCTGAGCACGCGGGCACTGCAGACGGCTCGCGACGTCATGCGGCTCAACGACCTCGTTCGGATCATCACCGGCAACGCCGAGGAATATGGCGAATGGCTGTACTGGCTCAGCGTGATGGGCCGGCCGGCCGACGGCGAGCCCTGGGGCTGGCAGCTCGATGGCCATCATCTGATCATCAACTGCTTCGTCCTCGGCGATCAGGTCGTCCTGACGCCGATGTTCATGGGCTCGGAGCCGGTCGCCGCCGACACCGGGCCCTACGCCGGCACGCGCGTCTTCCAGGCGGAGGAGGAGCAGGGGCTCGCGCTGATGCAGGCGCTGACGCCGGCGCAGCGGGAGCGCACCGTGCTCGCCAAGGACCTCCCCGGCGAGGCCTTCACCGCCGCCTTCCGGGACAACCTGGAGCTCCAGTACGCCGGCATCGGCTTCCGCGAGCTATCGGGAGTGCAGCAGGACCGTCTCGTCCGCCTCGTCGAGCTGTACGTGGGCCGGATCCGCGAGGGGCACGACCGGGTCAAGATGGACGAGGTCCAACACCATCTCGCCGACATGCATTTCGCCTGGATGGGCGGCTTCGACGAGCAGAGCCCCTTCTACTACCGGTTGCACAGTCCCGTCGTGCTCATCGAGTTCGACCACCAGCGCGGGATCGTGTTCGACAACGACGAGCCCTCGCGCCACCATATCCACACCGTCGTGCGCACACCGAATGGCAACGACTACGGCCGGGACCTCCTGCGCCAGCACCACGCCCAGTTCGATCATGCTCGCCCCGGGCATGATCACGCACATCCTGCGCGACCCTGAGCCGGCCCGAGCGGGCTTCCCCGTCGGAGGGCGAGCCGGACCAAGTCCAAAGCCACTTCACTCGAGCTGGCGGCTCACGGCTTGCCCGGGGAGCTCGACGCGCTCGGAGCGCCGGTCTCGCTCGGGCTGGTGGCGCCCTGACTCGCCCGGTCGGCCTGCCCCGAGCCGCCGCCCTTGAGGCAGTCCGACATGAATTGCTTGCGCGCATCGCCGGCCAGCGCCCGATCGTGGGCCTGGGCATTGCAGTCCTTCATGCGCTGCGCCTGCGGCGAGCTGGGCTTGTTTTCCGCCGCCCGCACTGGGAACACCGTGGACAGGAGAACGAGCACGACGAGCAGGATGAACATGATGCCCTCCTTGCTGGTGTCATCGCGCCGCCGGACACGCGGGCGATCGAGGGCAACCTAGGACTCGTGGCGAGCCGCGTCAATGCCGCGAGTTCGATACAGGAGTGGCGGGCCTTCCGATAGACGTGGGCCTCAGCGCGCGCGCGCCAGGACGGCCACCACGCCGCCGCCGGGCGGGCCCTGGTGCTCGGCGCCGGCCGAGACGTAGCACATCGTGTCACCGGTGACCGAGGCGATCACGGCGTTGACGGCGCCGCGGATGTGCCTCGTGTAGTTGATATCCCCGTCCTCGAACATGACGTGGCGCCGGCCGCGGGTGGCGCCGGAGGGGTCAGGCTCACACTTGGCGAAGACGTTCACCAGGCGCTGGCGGCCGGGCTCGGCCAGCTCACAGTCCACCGGGAGGCCGGCGTTGCGGAGCGCCTCGCGGACGGCGGTGGCGTCGATGGCGTCCCGCATGACGGCGTGGGCAATCACCAGATCGCTGGTCGAGCGGCGGGAGTTGCCGAGCACGATGATCTCGCAATTCATCAACTCCACACCCGACGAGGCCGACGCCACCCTCGAGAACACCGAGAAGTCGCGGTCGATCACCTCGTCGGTGAGCCGATCGGCCGGGATCTCGTCGGTGGCGACTCCGATGCCCAGCGCGGCGACGGCGCGCGCGTAGGCCATCGACTTGTAGGTATCGGTGGTGACCACGGGGCGGCCGCGCCCGCGCGCCGCTGCGATGCGTTCGGTCGTGAGCGCGCCCGTCTTGACCTGCACGAAGTGGATGTCCTCGGTCGTCTCGATGGCCGCGTCGGCGATGGCCGCCCGCACCCCCTCGGCGGCCACCCGGGCGTGGGTCGCGGTGCCGAACTCCTCGGGCAGCAGGTCCCGCGTATGGGCGGTGCCCACCGTGAACCGCTTTTCCCGGTCGGCGGGGCCGCGGTCGGGCTCGCGGGTGAAGATGGTGGCGTGGGGGCTCATGAGCCCCTCGGTGCCACCCGACCAGATGATGGGAACGCGCCGACCGATCTCCTCGAGGGGCCGGCCTGACCGACTCGACAGCAGCCTCTGGAACGACAACGTGGCCAGGGCCCGGGTGAAGTCGTTCACCGCACCATTGCCCTCCGTCTTGCCGAGGATCGCGACCACGTGCTCGGCCCGAAGTGCCGCGCGGTCCAGGAGATTCGCGGCGGCGCTCACATCATCCGGCGCTTGCATGGGGACCTTGAAGGCCTGGCAGTGCATCATCGATCTCCTGTCGCCGCCGCGATCAGCTCGCGCAGGCGGTCGGGGCCAAGCGGCATCGCGCGCACCCGCACCCCGAACGGGGCGAGCGCGTCATCGACCGCTTCGGCAATGAGCGCCGGCCCCGGGATGGCTCCGGCCTCGCCGACGCCCTTGATGCCCAGCGGGTTGAGCGGCGACGGCGTCTCGGTGTGAACGATCTCGATAGACGGGATCTCCGTGGCCGTGGGAATGAGGAAGTCCATGAATGTAGTGGTCAGCGGCTGGCCCTTGGCGTCGTAGACGATGCGCTCGTAGAAGGCACCGCCGATCCCCTGGGCCACGCCGCCGCGGATCTGGCCCTCCACGATCGTGGGGTTGACCATCCGGCCGCAGTCGTGGTGTACCACGTACCGGAGGATGGTGAGATGGCCAGTGGCCGGGTCGACCTCGATGATCGCGGCGTGACAGCCGCTGGCAAACGTGGCCTGCGGGGGCGCGTAGTAGCCGCGGGCCTCGAGCCCCGGCTCTTCGTCGGGGCCGAGGACGGCGCCCGCCCGGGGCTTGACCAGCCGGAGCGCGGCCTCGGCGGCCTCCTGGCCGTAGGCGTAGCGGATCGGGTTGGCGACGGTGGCCAGGGCGCCGAGCGTCAATCCTGGCCCCGCCGCGCCGCGCACGCGGACGGTGCCGTTCGCCACCTCGAGATCGTCGGGCGAGGCCTCCAGCAGCCCGGCCGCCACCTGCAACGCCTTCTGGCGGACTTTGCCCGCGGCGATGGCGATGGCGTTGCCGCTGGTGACCAGGGCGCGGCTGGCAAACGTGCCGGCGCCCCAGTTGAACCGGCTGGTATCGCCGGTGATCACCGTCACCTGGGCCGGCTCGCAGCCCAGCGCGTCAGCGGCAATCTGGGCGAACGTCGTCGCGTGCCCCTGCCCCTGGGTGGTGAGGCCGGTGGCGACGAGCACGCGACCGCTCGGCTCCACGCGGACGTGGGCGCCCTCGTAGGGACCGATGCCGGTCCCCTCGACATAGCAGGCGACCCCGAGGCCGAGATGGCGTCCCTGCTTCCGCGCCTGGGCCTGGCCGGCCCGGAACTCGCGGGCGCCGATCCTCTCCAGCACCATCTCCAGCCCCTGGGGGTAATCTCCACTGTCGTAGCGCGTCGGGCCACCGTCCTGGAAGGTGAGCCCGACATCCCACGGGAGCTCATGGGGCTGGATGAGGTTCCGGCGTCGTACCTCGACGGGCTCGAGCCCGAGCTGGCGGGCGATGAGGCCGATGACCCGCTCCATGACGAAGGTCCCGTGCGGGCGACCGGCCCCCCGGTAGGGCGTGACGACCGCCGTGTTCGTGTACACGACGTCGAACTCGACTCCATAGTGGCGGAGCCGGTAAGGGCCGGGGAGCTGGGTGGCGGTGATCAGCGGCACCACGATGCCGTACGGCGTGTAGGCGCCGGCGTCGTGAACGAACCGGTCGCGCAGGCCGAGGATACGGCCGTCGGCATCCACCGCGACCTCGATGTCGTGACGCTGGCCCCGCTCCTGGGTGGCCGCGGTGAGGTGCTCGCGCCGGTCCTCGATCCACTTCACGGGCCGGCCCAGCCGGATGGCCGCCAGCGGCACCAGGATCTCTTCCGGATAGAACAGCATGATCTTGGTGCCGAAGCCGCCGCCCACATCGGGCGCGATCACCTCGACCTTGAACTCGGGCAGCCCGAACAGGCGGGCCAGGCCGTTCTTGATAGGGAGGGGCGCCTGGGTGGAGTCCCACACTCGCAGCGTGCCGGTGTGCTCCTCGAAGGAGGCCACCACGCCGCGCGTCTCGATCGGGCTTCCGCAGCTCCGCTCGATCCAGAGCTGCTCGTGGAGGATGTGCGCCGCCCGGGCAAAGGCGGCGTCGGGGTCGCCCACCCGCTGGGCCAGGCGCGCGGCCCGATTCCCGGGGACGTCGTGATGCACGAGCGGGGCGCCCTCGGCCCGCGCGGCGTTGAGGCTGGCCACGGCGGGCCGCGGCTCCCACCGGACCGCGATGGCGTCGAGGGCGTCTTCGGCCAGGTAGCGGCTCTCGGCCACCACGAGCGCGATCGGCTCGCCGACGTAGCGAACCTCGTCGCCCGCCAGGGGCCGCGGCGTCCGCGGGTGGGTGAGGGCCGGATGGGGGATCAAGAGCGGCGTCGGCTGATCGAGCTCGCCGAGGTCGGCGGCCGTGAGCACCAGCACGACCCCCGGCAGCGCGCGGGCCTGGGCGGGGTCGATCGACACGAGACGGGCCCGGGCGTGCGGGCTCCGCAGCACGGCCGCGTGCAGGGCGCCGGCCAGCCGGATGTCGTCCACGAAGCTGCCGCGGCCCTGGAGCAGCCGCGGGTCCTCATTGCGCGGGATGCGGGCGCCGATCGTGCGCGTCGTCATGCCAAGGCGCGACTATTCCTCCCCGATGTCTTCATTCCAGACCGCGGGGTGAGTGGCGATGTAGCGGGCCAGCATCTCGATGCACTCGCGCGAACCGAGGTCGATCACCTCGACCCCGTGCTGCCGGAGCCACTCGATCCCGCCGGAAAAATTGACGGCTTCGCCGACGATGACCGTCGGCAGGCGGAACTGCCTTACCAGCCCGCTGCAATACCAGCAGGGGGCCAGCGTTGTCACCATGATCTTGTCGCGGTAGCTGCGTTGCCGTCCGGCGTTGCGGAAGGCGTCGGTCTCGCCATGGATCGACGGATCGCCCTGTTGCACCCGCCGGTTGTGGCCCCGCCCGAGGAGTCTCCCCTGAGCATCAAAGAGGGCGGCCCCGATGGGGATGCCCCCCTCGGCCAGTCCCTGTCGCGCCTCTTCGATCGCGACGCGCAGCATCCCGTCGACGTCGAGCCCTGGCGTCAGGCGCGGCCCCAGAGCTGTTTCGTGGCCAGCCGCGCCCCCTCGGCCAGGGCGCCGAGCTTGGCCCAGACCACGCTCTCGTGGATCTCCGTCGAGCCGGCAAAGGTGCCGAAGCCGCAGTCGGCGCCAGCAATGACGTTCTCGCGGCCGACGAGCCCGGCGAACCTCCGAATGCGCTCGGCCACCAGCTCGGGGTGCTCGACGACCACACTCGACTGCGTGATGACACCGGGAATGAGGACGGTGCCTTCGGGCAGCTTCACGCCCTCCCAGAGGCGCCACTCGTGCTCGTGGCGGGGGTTGGCGGCCTCGAACGAATAGGCCCCGGCCCGGATTCTCAGAATCAGGTCGAGGAGGTTCTTCAGCTCCATGTCGTGAACGCGCGGGCCGATGTTGATGCCGTAGCAGGTGTGCCAGCGCACCCGCTCTCGCGGGATGTCCCGCAGAGCGTGGTTGAGCACCTCGATGCGCACCGCGGCCCATCGGCGAACCTCGGCCAGGCTCAGCTCCGGGTGGCTGACGTAGTGGGTGGCGATGCGCGGGTCGTCGATCTGCACCAGGAATCCGGCCTCCACGATGGCCCGGTATTCTTCCCGCATGGCCTCGGCGATGGCGTACAGGTACTCCTCGTCCTTGCCGTAGTACCGGTTGTTCTGCCAGTCCTCGACGCTGGTGGGTGAGATGGCGGGAATGAACGCCTCCTCGGCGTCGACGCCGGTGAGGGCCGCCTTGAGATTGTCGATGTCGGCGCGCACGTGCTGGTGCCCCGTGTACGAGATGGGGCCCGTGCAGACCATGTGCAGCGCCCGCGCGGGCGGACTGGGCATCGCGCGAGCGAACCACTCGTAGAATTGGGGAAAGGCCTGGACCTCGCGCGAGCCGGCCCAGGGGCTGCTGGGAGGCTCTGGATCCGGCTCGAATCCGGCCAGCCGCTCGTTCACGTAGGGAATGAAGCCGGGCTTGCCCATCTCACCGTCGTCGACGATGTCCAGGCCGAGAGCGACCTGCCGGCGCACGATCTCGGCCACCGCGCTGCGCACCCGGACGGCGTAGGCCTGCTGGTCGTACGGCTGGCCGCCGGCCTTGGCCCGAATCAACGTGAGCAAGTCGGCCGGACGGGGCAAGCTCCCGGCGTGGGTGGTGAGAATCCGGTGACTGCTACGCTTCATCGCCGAGGCGGAGATCGAGCAAGGACTACTCGGCGAGGCGTTTCATGCGCGGGTCGAGCACGTCGCGCAGCCAGTCTCCCAGGAGGTTCACGCCGAGGACCGTGAGCATGAGCACGACGCCCGGGAAGAAGGCGATCCACCAGGCGGTGTCGAGGAAGGCGCGCCCATCGGACAGCATCCCGCCCCAGGTGGGCGTCGGGGGCGGCACCCCCACGCCGAGGAAGGAGAGCGAGGCCTCGATGATGATCATCCGGCCCAGGTAGAGGGTGGCCACGACGATGGCGGAGGAGAGCACGTTGGGGAGCAGATAGATCACCAGGATGCGCAGCGTGCCGCACCCCATGGCTCTCGCCCCCATGACAAAGTCGTGCTCCTTGAGGGCCAGCACCTCTCCGCGGACCACCCGGGCGTAGACGATCCACGTTCTCAGCGCGATGGCGAGGACGATGTTCTGGAGGCTCGCCCCGAGGATGGCGATGAGGGCCATCGCCAGCAGGATGAAGGGAATCGCCAGGGCGGTGTCCACGATCCGGCTGATGACGGCGTCCAGCTTGCCGCCGAAGAAGCCGGCCAGGAGCCCGAGCGTCACCCCGACGAGCCCGCTCACGAGGACGGTGGCGATGCCCACGATGAGTGAGATGCGGGAGCCCCAGATGATGCGGCTGAGGATGTCGCGTCCCTGCCGGTCCGTGCCCAGCCAGTAGGTCCGGCCCTGGGCATCCTCGTACCCCGGGGGCTTCAGGTAGCGCTCCAGGCTCTGGTCCAGAGGATCGAGCGGGGCGAAGAGCCCGGGCGTGGCGGCCCAAATGACCACGATCGCGACGCAGACCAGGCCGAAGATCGCGGGCGGCCGGTGCAGGAGCTTGCGGAGTGCCCGCGTGAGTCCCGACGGGCCCTCCGGCGCCACCCCCTCGACCTGATCAAACGTGCGCTGGGCGACAATCGTTCTCTCAACCGCCATGCGCCTTCTCTCCGCCTCCTACCGGTAGGAAATCCGGGGGTCCAGCCAGGCGTACAGGACATCGACGGTGAGGTTCACCCCGATGAACATGATCGCGAGCAGGGTCACCGCCGCCTGGACCACCGGGTAGTCCTGGTTGATGATGGCGTCCACCGTCAGGAAGCCCACTCCCGGCCAGGCGAAGACGACCTCGGTCACCACTGTCCCGCTCAGGAGGAGTCCCAACTCGAGCCCGACCAGCGTGACCACGGGGATGGAGGCGTTTTTCAAGGCGTGCCGGACGATGACGGAGGCCTCGCCGAGCCCCTTGGCGCGGGCCGTGCGCACGAAGTCCAGCCCCATCACCTCGAGCAGCGTCGAGCGCATCATCCGCATGATGCGGGCCGTCGCATAGAGCCCCGCCGTGAGCGCGGGCAGGATGACGTGCTGCGGTCCCTCGTAGCCCGAGGTCGGCAGCCACCGCAGATACACGGAGAAGACGACGATGAGCATGAGGCCCATCCAGAAGTTCGGCAGGGACTGGCCGAACATCGAGGCGACCGAGCTCAGGTGGTCGATCCAGGTGTTCCGGAAGACGGCCGAGAGGATCCCGGCGGGGATGGCGATCGCCAGGGCGATGATGAGCGAGATCAGCGCGAGGTAGACCGTGGCGGGAATGTGCTCGACGACGAGGCCCATGGCGGGCACCTCGTGGCGGTAGGAAAACCCAAAGTCCCCCCGCAACACCCCCCGGTTCTTCTCCCCGTGCCCGAAGAGGAAGTGCCCGTATTGAACGTGGAGCGGCCGGTCGAAGCCCATATCCTTGCGAAAGCGCGCCAGGTCCTCCTGGGTGGCGTCGACCGGCATGAGGACGCCCGCCGGATCCCCCGTCAGGTGGAGCATGAGGAACACGATGAGGAGCACGCCATTGACGACGATCAGGCTCTGAAGAAGACTCCGGGTGATGTAGGCCCGCATGGGCTGACCCCCGAAGAACCCACGCCAGCAACGTGGAACCGCCGCGTATGCTCGCCGCTTTTGCCCTGGCCGTCAAGCCGGAGACGTCCCCGTCCTTGACCTCGATCGCTCGCCGTGATACCAGTGCTGCACCGCTTCGGGCTCCCTCTCGCACACCACTCAACCCCTTTGAGGGAGGAGACGCAATGCGCCAATGGCTCATCACTAGCACGGTTCTCGTCTTTCTCGCTCTCGGGGTGCCGCCGGCCGACGCCGCGCAAGGCCAGGTCTCGATCGCGCTCACGGGCGAGCCCCTCACGATGGACCCGCACATCCAGTCCGAGTTCATCGGGACCATGATCTGGCCCTGGGCCTGTGACAACCTGATCCAGTCGAAGGGGGAAGAGGGCGGATTCAAGCCCTGGCTCGCCGAGAAGTTCGAGCGCATCGACGCCAAGACGTGGAAGTTCACGATTCGCAAAGACGCCAAATTCTTCGACGGCACCCCGGTCACGGCCGAGGCGGTGAAGTTCTCGCTCGAGCGCATCCTCGACCCCAAGGTCAAGAGCCGCCTGGTCGTCTACTTCAAGAGCATCGACCGGGTGGAGACGCCGGACACGCACACCGCGATTCTGCACCTGAAATCGCCCGACAACGGCATCCTGAATCTGCTCCAGCGCTGGGGACACGTCGTCAGCCCGAAGGTCAAGGACATGGACTCGGCCGCTATCTCGCGCGAGCCGCACTGCTCGGGTCCCTACGTCCTCAAAGAGTGGACCAAGGGCCAGCGGATGGTCTTCGAAGCCAACCCCGCCTGGTGGGGCAACGCCCTGTACCCCAACCGGCCGAAGACCGTTATCCTGCGCAGCATCAAAGAGAGCACGACCCGGGTGAAGGCGCTCATCAGCGATGAGATGGACGTCATCACCGGGGTGGAACCCCACTTCGTGCCTGAGATCAAGGCCAACCCCAACACGATCGTGGCCTCCGTTCCCAGCGTGCGCATCATGTACGTGGGTTTCTTTACCGGACACAGCGGGCCATTTGCCGACGTGCGCGTCCGGCAGGCGGTGAGCCACGCCATCAACTCCGAGGGCATCGTCAAGACCTTCCTGGGCGGCTTCGCCGACCGCTGGCAGCAGATGCTGCACCCCTGGATGTACTCCGGCTACGACCCCAAGCTCACCTGGTACGGATACGACCCGGCCAAGGCCCGGCAGCTCCTGAAAGAGGCCGGCTATGCGGAGGGCTTCAAGGCGCACCTGTTCGGGGTCTCCGGGCGATACCCGGCGGACAAGGAGATTTGCGAGGCCCTCGCCGGCATGCTCAAGGAGATCAAGATCGACGCGCCCTGCAACGCGCAGGTCTTCCCGCTTTACCGCCGGACGTTCACGGCCTTCCAGCAGGGAACGCGCAAGGAGCCGGCGCTGTACCTGCAGGCCTTCGGCAACGGAGCGGGCTATACCCCGGTCTCCTTCCGCGGCTTCAGCGCCTGCGGCGGCGCGTGGAGCCCGCATTGCTTCAAGGAGTTCGACGACATGCTGGACAAGGCGGTCGGCACCGCCGACACCGGGGAGCAACAGGGGGCCTACGAGAGGGTGGGCCGCTGGATGCGGGACAACGCCACTCACGTGCCGATCCTGAAAACCCACGAGGTCTGGGGCCTCAACAAGAACGTGCAGTTCAAGGCGAATCACAACGAGAACCTCCCGGCCTGGGAGATCGTGAAGAAGTCGGCCAACTGAGTCGATGGCGACGCCGCGGGGGCTCGGCCCTCCGCGGCGCCGTCGCCCCGCCCGGAGGAACACCGATGGCTCTGGTCAAGGACCACCCGCGCTTCCCCCGGGAGGAGTACGCGCGCCGCTATGCCGAGGTGCAGAGGCGGATGCGGGAGAGGGGACTGGACGTCCTCATCGTCTACGGCGACTCCGGGAGTCACGGGTGCAATCACGCGAACGTCAAGTACCTCTCGAACTACCAGGACCCGGTGGCGAGCTATGTCGTCTTCCCGCTCCGGGGAGAGCCCGCGCTCTACATCTCCAACCGCCTCTACCTTCCGTACGCCAAGCGCATGAGCGTGGTGCCCGAGACCGACGCCGTGGACTATGACCCGGCGGGCAAGGTGGAACGGCGCATCCGGGACCTGGGCCACGAGAAAGGGACGATCGGGCTGGTGGGGTTCCGGGGCATCCTCTCGACGTCGCTGCCGCACGGGCCCGTTGCTCACTGGCATCAGACCCTGGAACGCGCCTCCTTCGCCGACGCCACCGGCCTGCTCGCCGAGGTCCGCGCCGTCAAGAGCCAAGTGGAGCTCGCCTGGTTCCGCAGGGGCGCCGCCCTCACCGACATGGCTTTCGAGGCGCTCGAGAAGAACGCCCGCGTCGGGATGACGGATTTCCAGCTGGCCGCTCTCATCGCGGCAGCCTACATGCCCCACGGCGGGAGCCCCCAACTCATCTTCATCGGCTCGACGTCCATGGCCCGGCCCCACCTCATCTTCCCCAACCAGTACCCGAGCCACCGCAAAGTGCGGAAGGGTGACATCATCCTGACCGAGCTCTCCGCCGACTACGAGATGCACGCGGGCCAGGCGCACCGGCCCCTGGCGGTCGGGACGAAGCCCACCCCCATCTACCAGCGACTCTTCGAGGTGGCCGTGGAGGCCCACGACCGCATCCTCCGCGCGCTCCGGCCCGGGGCGACCGAGGAGGACGTCCGCCGGGCGGGTTCGGTGATTGCGGAAGCGGGCTTCACGACCTTCGACACCACCTTCCACGGCTGGGGGCTGCTCATCGAGGACCCGCGGGTGGACGTGGAGGCCACCCTCATCCGACGGCCGCAAGGGAAGATGGTCTTTCAGGAAGGCATGCTGATGGTCATCCAGCCCAACGTGGTCACCGCCGACGGAGCGCGAGGTCTCCAGGTCGGAAACCTGGTGGAGATCACCCGGACGGGCGCCCGTTCGCTTCAGCAGTACCCGATGAAGTTCATTCGGATCTGAGGGGCGGAGCGTCCACGGCCCGCCGGGCCCCTGGTGTTCCTCGGCCGGCGCCCGTCAATGCGCGCCGACCGCCCGGGCCGCACCCGGCGGCTGCGCGTCGATCCAGTGGAAGTACTTGATGTACTTCCGAATCTCCGCGTCGCTCAGGCTCTGGTTCGGCATCGGGAGATTGTTGTACTCCTTCAGCATGGCCTTGGCGTCCGGATCGGTTTCGAGCATTTTTTCCGGCTCCTTGAGCCAGCGGGCCAGCCAGGCATCGCTACGGCGTTTGGTCACGCCGGCGACATCGGGACCGAGCTTCTTGCCTTCCCCCACCGAGTGGCAGGCCAGACACTTGCTCTCGAAGTTGAGCTTGCCTTCCACGGCGTCGGGATCGGTCGGCGTGGCCGAAGCCGGAATATTGTGGTGCTCGAGGTCCCGGGCCACGTCCTTGACGTGCGTGGAGATGAGGCCGATCGCTCCCTGCGACGCGTTGGCGAAATGATGATCGACCATGATGTAGGAGCCCGCTTCGGGGATCACGAATTCCACGGTGGCGCTGTTGCTCGAGCCGAGCAGGACGGTCTGCATGCCACGGAACTGGTTGTCGGGGTTGCCCTCGAACCAGACGCGATCGAAGATGGTGCCGACGACGTGGAAACTCGAGGTCTTGCTGGGACCGACGTTGAGGACATGCAGGCGCACGCGCTCACCCGGTCGGGCGGGCAGCGGTGTCTTCACCATGCCGTTGTGCACGCCGTTGAACACGGTGTGGGTCGGCTGGGCGGCGCGCAACCGGTCACCGTCGAGCACGTAGAGCGGGGCGTTGTCCACCCGGCGCTTGCCCGGGTCGGGCCTGGCGTAAAACTCGCTCTGCACGATCACGTACTCGCGGTTCACCTTCGTGGGATAGCCGTGGCGCGGCTCGACGACCACGGCGCCGTACATGCCGGAGGCGATGTGCTCCAGGATCATCGGCGTGCCGCAGTGATACATGAAGATGCCGGGGTAGTTGAGCGTGAATTCGAACTCGATGGTCTGGCCCGGGGCGATCGAGCGGTACTTGTCCTGGGGCGACACCATGGCCGCGTGGAAATCCATGGAATGCATCAGCGGGGCCGTGGTCAGCCTGGCCGCCGGCATCGGCTCGTCGCTGCGGTTGGTCATGCGGAAGCGGATCTTGTCGCCCACCCGGGCCCGGATGGTCGGCCCCGGCACCTGATCCCCGAAGGTCCAGGCCTGGAATTTCACGCCAGGCGCGATCTCGATGATCTTGTGGGTGGTATCGAGCCGCACCGTCTTCACCGGAGCCGGGTCCAGGGGTTTGAGCTCCGCGCCCGGGCTGAGCGAGCTGCCCTCGGCGAAGGCCCCCGGGTGGCGCGCGGCCGACACCGTGGCCGGCCCGGGTTTGAGGTCCAGCTGACTCTGGTCGTAGGGATCGGTCGGCGGCGAGCTGGCGTTGCACGCGCCGAGCATGAGGGCCACGATGCCCCATCGGGCCAGGCGCACCAACCGCGCGGTGTCGGTCACGGGATCCTCCGGGCTTGGGAGTAGGGGCGAGAAGTATCGTGCGGCCAACCGGAAAGTCAAGCGCGGGGCTGGGGGCGGGCGAGGAATCTGGGCCGGCGGCGAGCGCGCCGCTACGCTACGGCGCGAGCCACACCGTGTCGAGCTGATTGTTGAGATAGTGGCTGGGGGTGATCGTCCAGCCGCGCACCCGAGCGCTGTGGGGCACGATCCGGTGCCACTGCAGCGTGTAGATGTAGTGCGCCTCCTCGTCGAGGAGGCGCCGTTCGAACGCGCGGATGTAGCGGCGGCGCTGCTCGGGATCCACCGTGCGGCTCTGCCGGACGTAGAGGTCGTCCAGGACGGGATCGGTGTAGCGGCCGTAGTTGGCGTCGCTCCGGCCTCGGGACTGGAACTTGTAGAGATCCAGGTCGGGATCGACCACATACCCGCACTGAAAGTCGATACTGACGTCGAAGTCGCCGGCGCGGAGATCCCTGAAATAGGGACCGGATTCCTGGGTCTCTTCGCGCACCTTCAATCCGATCTGGCGCCACTGCTCGATGAGCCAGGCCCCGATGGGCTTGTAGGGCATGGGGATACTGCGGTTCTTGAGCACGAACGAGAACCCGCTGGCGATACCGGCTTCGCCGAGCAGGCGCCAGGCCTCGGTCCGTGATTCCCGGATGTCCCGCCCGTAGCCGGAGAGCTTGATGAGGTCGGTCGGGGGGGTGGCAAAGGGCGAGCCGGGCACCTGCAGACCCGCGACGTCCCGCACGATGGCGATCTTGGACAGCGCGGCGGCAGCCTGGTAGCGGTCGAGCGCCAGCGACAGGGCGCGGCGCACGCGCCGATCGTGAAACGGCGGCTTCTCATGATTGATGGCGACGAGCAGGCCGCAGTTCCACGGGCTCTCCTGCACGGTGACCCGCTCGCCGAGCGTCTGGACGATATTGTCTCGCTCCGCCGGCGAGAACCCGCGGAACTGGATGTCAGCGCGCTCGGTGCGGATGGCCGCTGCCTGCGCGGCATCGTCACGGATGAAGAGCGCGCGGTAGCCGTCGAGGTAGGGCTTGCCGCGGTCCCAGTACTGGGGATTTCGCCGCCCGACCCAGTGGGAGCCCTTGACATGCTCCACGAAGGTGAACGGCCCCGTCCCCATGATGTTCGTCTCGTACCACCGGACGTCACGCTCCAGGATGTCGGCCTTGTAAATCCAGTTCCATGGCGAGGCCAGCGAATGGATGAACGAGGGCGTTGGCCACTTGAGCTTGAAGGCGACGACGTACGGTTCGGGGGCCTGGACCGTCTCGATTTCGAGGTATTCCCCCCGGCGCGCCGACGTGATCCCCGGCGGCGGAGTGATGATCTTCTGGTAGGTGGCCCGCACGTCCCGAGACGTCATCTCGCTGCCGTCGTGGAACTTCACGCCGCGCCGAAGCTTGAGCACATAGGTGCGCTTGTCCGGCGAGACGGTCCACGACTCGGCCAGATCGCCGACGACGCGGGTGCCCGTCTTGTCGAAGGGGTCGATGCGGAGCAGGGTATTGTAGTGCGGCGCCGCCGGGTGGATCAGCGCAAAGGTCTCCTCCCGGTGGGCGTCGTAGGAAGGGGGCTCGGCCGGCACCACGAATGTCAATTCGCCGCCGGCGCGGGGGTGGCCGGGAGTGACGGCCGGCGACCTCTCCGCAGAGGGCGGGGATGGCGGGCCCTCGTGGTCATTTGTCTTGACCGTCGCGGCCGGCGGGTCGGGGGTCGTCGGGGTACGCACCCCTTGCGCCCGAGCGGCCGCGGGCAGCGCCTGGGCGTCGGTGAAGGGGGCCGGGGGTATGACCGCCGGTGGATTCGCCTCGCGGATCGGCCGCGCCTTTGGGGTGAGGACGGTGAGGATGAGGCCGGCCGCGAGGAACCCGATCACGGCGCCCGCGCCCACGGTCCCCAGCCACGCCCAGGGACGTCGCGGCCGACGACCGTGGAGGAATCGCTTGATCTGCTCGAGGCGCTCCTCGGGCTCGTCGGCCACCGGCTTCTCATCGCTGGCCGCCGCCCAGGGAAGCTGCTCGAGGGATTCGGGTGTCGCCGAGACCGATTCCGAAGCCACCACCGGGGACTCGGGCAGACCGATTCCGCAATGGCTGCAGAAGCGGGCCTGGCCCCGGTTGATGGCGTGGCAGTGGGGGCAGGGCATCGCCAACCGGGCGCCGCAGACGTCACAGAAGTGAGCGCTGAGCGGGTTCCGGTGCCCGCACGGTGACAGGAGACCCTCGGGGACTCCGCTGCTGTCATCTACCCCATGGCCGCTTCCCCCGGGCACCTCGGATGGCATAGCGATGAATGGCTAACGCGGCTTCACGAGGAAACGCGATCGCCGGTTCTGGCTCCAGCACCGTTCGCTCTGCTCGGTACACAGCGGCCGTTCTTCCCCGTAGCTGAGGATGGTGATGCGGCTCGGCGGCACGCCCCGCGCGACGAGGTGGTTCATCGCGGCTTGCGCCCGCTGCTCTCCCAGGTCCAGGTTGAACTCATTCTTGCTCGCCGTGAGGCCCCGATTGTCACAGTGCCCCTCGATCAGCACGAGCCGGTCCGGATGCGCGCGCAGCCACGCGGCGTTCGCGTCCAGGACTCGCGCGTCGCCCGGACGGATCACCGCCTTGCCGAAGTCGAAGTAGATGTCCCGCAGCTCGGAGATCGCTTGGTACTCTGTCACCCGGGGCAGGCCGATAGGAGCCTTCGGGACCCGTGTGGGAGCAACCGGGGCTGCCGGCGCGGCGGGCGCTGATGGGCGGGTGGCCGGCGCCGGATCCGCCTGCGCCACGACAAAGGCTCGCGCGACGGCAGCGTCGGTGAGCGCCGACGCCCGGCCTTGAGCTAGCGCGGGGCGGCTCGCGCATCCGGCGACGATGAGGCTCGAGGCGAGCGCCCCGATCGCGATGACGCGCAATCCATGAACGTTCATGGGCACCCTCCTTTCGCCGATACAGCCTCCAATACAGTTCGGCCAGAGGGAAAGTCAAGGACGAGGTGTGGAATCAGGGTAAAAAATTTCCGTATGTTGACTGTGTTTCATCGCGTCAGGCCGCTGACGGGCGGCTCGGGGCCATGGCCGCGAGTCGCTCGCCGCGGAACGAGCTTACGAGCGCCTGGCCCGGTGGCACGCTCATTGCGAACTTAGCGGTTGCCATGATGGTCAAGGCGCGGCCAGGGCCCCCGCGGAGCACCGACCACGTGATCGGGCCGCTCGTCACCGCGACCACCGTCCTGGGCCTGAATGCGCTCACGGACGGAGAGTTCGTCGCGCACCCGATCTCCCTGGCCTGCGTCGTCTACTCGGTCTTCCGTGGGGGCGTGGGCGCAGGGTTGGCCAGCACGGCGCTCGTCATCGCCGATGCGCTGCTACGCGCCGTCGTCATACCCTTCGGGCTCGACGAGCCGCTTCGGCAGGTTCACATGGTCGCGCTCGCCTGCCTCGTCCTCGTCCTCGTCACCGGCCACCTGAAACGACGGGCCGACCGCGCCTGGGAGCTGTCCCAGGCCAATCAGCAGCTCACCGGCCAGCTCGTCGAGCGGGCTCGCAGCGAGGAAGCCGCCATGGCGCTGGCGGCGATGACACGGGATCTGGTCGAACCCCTCGACATCGACCGGATCCATCACCGGATCGTCTCGACCATTCTCGAGCTCTTTCGGGCGCGCCTGGCCATGCTGTACCAGCTGAACACGGCATCGCAGGAGCTGATGTGCGTGGCCACTGCCGGGGATGTCGACGACACCCGCTGGCTCGGCCACCGGCTGCCCGCACCGCCGGCCCGGCTCTCCCCCGACGCCCTGGCCGCGATCGCGGCCCAGGACATCCCGGGCTCCGGGCAGACGCGGGTCATTCCCCTGCGGGCCCGGGGCAAGCTGCTGGGGGCCCTCACGCTCGGCCTCCCCGAGGGAACCTTGACCAGGGACACCGACCTCCAGCTCCTGTCGATTTTTGCCGGGCACGCCGCGCTGGCCCTCGAGAACTCCCGGCTCTACGAAGACCTCCGGGCGACGCTCGCCCAGCTCAGCGGATCCCAGAACCGGCTCGTCGACGAGGCGCGACTGCGGGCAACGGAGGAGCTGGCCGCCGGTGTCGCGCACCACGTCAACAACCGGCTCATGGTCATCCTCGCCGGGATCCAGCTACTCAAGCCGAAGCTCACGAATGAGGACCATCGGAGTTTGCTGGAGATCGCCGAGCGCACGACGCTCGATACCGCGTGCCTCGTTGACGGGCTCCGCCAATTCACCCTGGGACGCCCGAAGGACGCTACCGAGTCGGCCGATCTCAACCTCGCCGCTCAGCGCGCGGTGGCGCTATGCCGAGCGGATCTCGCCGAGGCGCTGGCCCGGGGTGTCCCGGTGGAGATCGTCCTGGACCTGGGGTCCCTTCCCAGGGTCGTCGCCGACCAGGCGCTGCTCGAGGGGGCCCTGGCCCACGTCGTACGCAACGCGATCGAGGCGGTGGCCGATCGGGGCACCGTCACGATCACGACCTCGCCAGCCGGCGCCAGCGTGCTGTGTGTCGTCGCTGATACCGGCCTCGGCATGTCGGACGATGTGCTGCAACGCGCCGCGGAGCCGTTCTTCACGACCAAGGGGCCGCAGCGGCCGGGCCTCGGGCTCAGCGCGGCTCTCGGGATCGTGCGCCAGCTGGGTGGACAGCTCGACATCCGCAGCGAGGTCAACTCCGGCACTCGCGTGACGCTCCGCCTCCGATCCGCTGACGGATAGGATCCTCCCTCCGAACAGAGCCCGAGGTCGCTTCCAGGTCGGATGGCAATCGGAGCCGAGCCCGGGTATACTCCGGGCGTGCCGAATACCGAACGGGGTACCGATAGCCGAACGCCGCGCCGCCGGGGTCGCCCGGGGGCGGACGGCGGACACCGGGCCGCCAATCGCGTCGTCGATATTCTCGAGCTGATCGCGGCCACCACCGACGGCCTGGCGCTCCGTGATGTCAGTGCTCGCCTCGCGGCCCCGAAGAGCAGCCTGCTCCCGCTCCTCCGCGCCCTCACCGCCCGCGGATACCTCGCCCAGGGCCGCGCTGGTGAATACCGGCTCGGGGCGAGCGCGCTCGACCTCGGCGCGACCACGCCCGTGCAGCGGGAGCTGGTGGAGGTCGCCCGGCCGGTGGCGGCGGATCTGATGCGGCGGACCGGGGAGACCGTGTTCCTGAGTACGCTGTCCAGCGACCGTACGGGCATCGTCTACGTGGACAAGGTCGAGAGCGATCAGGTCATCAGATATGCGGCCGGCGTGGGTGATCGGCGGCCCCTGCACGCGACCTCGAGCGGCAAGGTAATCCTGGCCTTCCTGTCCGACGAGGAGCGCGAAGAGATCATGCGCTCGCTGTCGCTCGCCCGCCACACGGACCGGACGGTGACGAGCCTGCCCGCCCTTCGCGCATCGCTCGAGGAGATCCGTCGTGCGGGCGTCTGCGTCACGATCGACGAGCTGGTGCCGGGCGCGTCCGGGATCGCGGCCCCCGTCTTCGACCGCTACGGCCGGGTCGCCGGCGCCTGCGCGATCGGTGGGCCCACGGAACGGGTCCACCCGCGGCTGCCGACGCTCGCCACCGAGGTAAAGGCGTTCGCGCGGACCCTGTCGGCGCGGCTCGGCCAACGTCCCCGCGAAGACAAGGGCCCCGGCGGCCCACCCCACCGCCCGCGCCCGGCCGCGTCGAGGACGCGGTAGGAGACGACGGTGCGCCCCATCGACACGGGCCGCGCGCTTCGGTGGACCGGCACCTGGCGCCGGCGTGGGCGCACCCTGGGCCTCGGCCTCCTCGGCCTCGTCGTCGTCGTGGCCGGTGCCTACGGTGTTCGCCTGTGGCGCTACTGGGATCGTCACGTGTCGACCGACGACGCCTTCGTCGAGGCCCACGTCTCGCCGGTGAGCGCACGGGTCCGCGGAACTGTGCTGCAGGTGTTCGTCCGCGACAACGAGGAGGTCGCGGCGGGCGCCCCGCTCGTACGCCTGGACCCCCGCGACCTGGAGGTGAAGGTCGAGCAGGCCCGGGCGGCCCTGGCCACGGCGCAGAGCCACCTGCGCAAGGCCGCCGCCGGGGTGCCCATGGTGGACGAGTCCACCCGGAGCCAGGTCGCCCTCGCCGAGGCCGCCGTGGCCAAGGCCGTGCTGGGCATTGAAAGCGCGCGGAGCTCGGTCGACGAGCGGCGCAGCCAGCTCCTGGCTCGACAGGCCGCCGTGCAGGCGGCGCAGGCCGATGTCACGATGCGCCAGGCGGACGCCGAGCGCGCGGTGGGCGACCGCGGGCGGATGCGAGAGCTGTTCGAGCGTGCGCTGATCGCGCGTCAGGAATTCGACCACGCCGACAGCGCGGCAAAGTCGGCGGACGCGGCCCTCGAGGCGGCGCGCCAGCGTCTGGTCGTGGCGCGCGCCGAGGTGGCGCAGACCCAGGCCGAGGTGGCGACCCGCGAGGTGACGCTGGAGCAGGCCCGTCGGCAGCACGAGGAGGCCGTCGCGGTCCTCCGCGACGCTCGCAGCCGCCGGGGTGAGGTGACGATCCGCAGCGCGGAGGTGGCTAGCGCCGAAGCGCAACTCGCTGAGGCTCGCGCCACCCTCCGGGAGGCCGAGCTGAACCTGGAGTACACGCAGATCACCGCGCCCATCGCCGGGCGCGTGACGCGCCGGACGGTGGAGGTGGGCCAGGGCGTGCAGCCTGGCCAGCCGCTGCTCGCCATCGTCGACGTCGGCCACGTCTGGATCATCGCGAACTACAAGGAGACGCAGCTCACCCACGTACGTCCGGGCCAGCGCGTCTCGATCTCCGTCGACACGCACCCCGGTCTCCAGCTCCGCGCCCGGGTGGACTCGATCCAGAGCGGCACGGGCTCGCGTTTCTCCCTCCTGCCGCCCGAGAACGCGTCCGGCAACTTCGTGAAAGTCGTACAGCGGATCCCGGTGAAGCTCGTGCTGGAGCCGGGACAGAATGGGCACGCGCTCCTCGTGCCCGGCATGTCGGTGGTGCCCGTCATCGAGCTGCGATGAGCCCCCGCGTTCACCGGGCGATCGTCGCCGTGACGACGATGATGGCGACGTTCCTGGTGATCCTCGACGTCACCATCGCCAACGTGGCCCTCGACCACATGCGCGGCACGCTGTCGGCCGGGGTGGACGAGATCACCTGGGTGCTCACGTCATTCCTGGTCGCCAATGCCATCAGCCTGCCCATCACCGGGTGGTTGACCAACCGGCTCGGCCGGAAGCGCTTGTTCATCCTGGCCACGGTGGCCTTCACCCTCACCTCGGCGGCGGCGGGGGCGGCGCCCAGCCTGGCCTTCATCGTGGTCGCGCGCTTGCTGCAGGGGCTGGCCGGGGGACCGCTGGTGCCCCTCTCCCAGGCGACGATGATCGAGACGTTCCCGACCCGCCAGCGCGGGATGGCGATGGCCATCTGGGGCATCGGGATCATGTTCGCGCCCATCATCGGGCCGACGCTCGGAGGCTGGATCACCGACAACTGGAGCTGGCGCTGGGTGTTCTACATCAACGTGCCCGTCGGGGCGGCGGCGGTGGTGCTGGCCTGGCTCTTCGTCCCGGAATCCGCCGCGACTCGCCCGGAGGTGCGGCGTGTGGACATACCCGGTCTCATCCTGCTCGTGCTCGGCGTCGGCGCACTCCAGTTCGTGCTCGATCGCGGCCAGCGCGAAGACTGGTTTGCCTCGCCGCTGATCGGGTGGCTCAGCCTCCTGGCGGCCGTGGCGCTCGTCGCGCTCGTCCTGCGCGAGCTGCGGGCGGCCGAGCCGGTGGTCGATCTGCGAGTGCTGCGGCATCCGACGTTTGCCATGGCGACGGTGGCGATGTTCGTCATCAGCATTGCGTTCTACGGGATCATGGTGCTCTCACCGCTGTTCACGCAGATCCTCATGGGTTACACGGCGATGCTGGCGGGACTGGTGCTGGCGCCGGGCGGCGTGGCCACGCTGGTCACGATGCCGATTGCCGGCGCCCTCATGAACCGCCTCGATCCCCGCTGGATCATCGTGACCGGCTGCGTGCTGAACGCCTACGCCATGTACCTGATGGCCACCCTCACGCTGGAGGCGAGCTACTGGCAGGTCATGCTGCCGCGCTTTATCCAGGGCCTCGGCATCGGCTTCACGTTCGTGCCGCTGTCGACGGTGGCCCTCAGCGCCGTCCCGATGCGCGAGCTGGGGCACGCCTCCGGGCTCTTCAACTTCATCCGGACGGCCGGCGGCAGCATCGGCATCGCGGCGGTCGCCACCCTGCTGGAGCGCGGCGCCCAGGCCCATCAGGCCCGGCTCGCGTCCCACGTGAGCCTGTACGATCCCGACGTCTGGGACCGCTTTCACACCCTGGCTGCGACGTTCGCCGGGCGCGGAGCCGATGAGGCGACGGCGGAGCGCCAGGCGTGGGCGCACCTGTACGAGGTGGTGCAGCGCGAGGCGCTGGCCGTGTCGTTCCTCGACAACTTCTGGCGCCTCGTGTGGGTCTTCGCCGCCGTGATCCCGTTCGTCCTCTTGCTCGGCCGGCGGCCACGGATCGGAGCGGCGCCGGCCGACGTCGATCGGCCGGCGGCCATCGCGGAGGGTTGAAGCCGGGACATCACCGTCTCGTGCCCAGGGTCGCGGGGCGGGCACCCCGCCGAGCCAGCACGATCGCCACGCCACCCAGCGTGGCGACGGAGGCCAGCACCAGGCGTGCGGTCACCTCCTCGGCGAGCAAGATGACGCCGCCGAAGGCCGCGATCACCGGGACAGCGAGCTGGACGGTGGCCGCCCGTGTGGCGGTGAGGGTACGAAGCGCGGCATACCAGATGACATACCCCAGGCCGGACGCGATAGCGCCCGAGGCCGTCGCCAGGGCCAGGCCACGCGGTGAGGTCTTGAGATCGCCCAGAAACACGAGGCTGACGATGAGCACCAATGGCACCGCGTAGATGAAGTTGTTGGCGGTGGCCTCCAGAGGATCGGCCGCGCCCCGGCCCCGCAACGAGTAGATCCCCCAGGCGACTCCGGCAATGGCCATGAGGACGGCCCCCCCGGGGGCGGGCGCCGTCACGCCCGGTGAGACCAGGTAGACCAGGCCGAGCACGGCCAGCAGGAGTCCGGCCCACGACCACAACGGGAACTCCTCGCCGCCCCGCAGCGCCGTGATGAACATCGTCAGCTGCACGGCGCCAAAGAGAATCAACGCCCCGGTACCTGCGCTCAGCGAGAGATACGCGAAGGAAAAGCCGACCATGTAGGTGAATAGCATGGCGACCGACCGCCAGTCCGTCGACGAGCGGACGCGGGCTCGCCAGCGGGGGAGCACGATGAGGCTGAGCGTCACCGCGCCGGCGATCACCCTGACCGTGGCGAAGCTCGCGGCGTCGATGAGCCCCTGTCCCAGGGCCAGCCGACACAAGAGGGAGTTGGCGGCGAACGCCAGCATGGCGACGACCGTCAACACGACGGTGCTCGCGCCTGGACTCTGGTCCACGGCCCTCCTCGCCTTCACGGCCTCCCTTGACCGGGTGAACGCGACGAGTGTATACGCTCAGCTACCGCCAGGCGGAGAAGGAGCGACGATGCCCAACATCCGATTGCTGGAGCTGGACGAGATCACGGACCCCAGGATCCGGGCGCTGCTCCATCAGGCCGAGGAGCGAGGGGCGCCCGATCCCAACTTTTTCCGCGTCATGGGCCACGTGCCAGAGCTCTGCACGCGCATGTACGACCTGTGGACGGAGTCGTTCAACCGCGGACGCCTCGACCACCGGCTGAAGGAGCTGGTGCGAGTCAAGATGTCGCGCTCCGTCGCGTGCCAGTACTGAGCGAACGTCCGCTCTGCCGCGGCGCGGCAGATGGGCGTGACCGAGGCCGATCTCGACGACGCCGACGACTACGAGCGTTCCACGCGGCTCACCACGGCCGAGAAGCTCGCCCTCCGCTACGCCGACCAGATGCAGAAGGATCCCCGCGTGATCGACCGGGGGTGGTACGAGGAGCTGCGACGGCACTACAGCGAGGCCGAGGTGATGGAGCTCGCCGTGTTCGTGGCCCTGAACCTCGGCTTCCACGCCGTGTTTTCCACCCTCGAGTTCCCGCCGGCCTGGAATCATCTCGGCGCCGGCGGGCGATGGGTGGAGCGAGCGCAGGCCGGGAAACCACTCTGATCGCGGCGAGGAACGGGCGACAGGCTCAGCGCTCCGCGACGCGGGACCGTCCGGATCAGACGGTGGTCAGCGCCGGCAGGGTCAGGCGGAAGGTGGCGCCCTGTCCCCCGTGGTCCTCGGCCCAGATGCGCCCCCCGTGAGCCTCGACGATTGATCGGGCGATGGCCAGACCCAGGCCGAGGCCTTCGTTCTTCGTCGTGAAGAACGCGTCGAAGAGCCGGGGCAGACGGTCGGCCGGGACGCCGTGGCCGGTGTCACTCACCGCGACCTCGACCGCATCGGGCAGCCGGCGAGTTCGCACCGTCAACCGGCGCGCATCCGCCTCCACCTGGTCCATCGCGTCCATGGCGTTCAGGATCAGATTCAACATCACCTGCTGCAGGCACACCCGGTCGGCGGCGATGGCGGGCAGGGCCGGCAGGAGCTCCGTGCGCAGCGTGATGCCACGCCGCCGGGCATCGCCGCCCACCAGCCGCAGAATGTCGCTGGCCACTTCGTTCACGTCGAGCGCCTGCCGCTGCAGGGACCGCTTGCTGGCCAGGGCCCGAAGCCGGTCGATCACGTCCCCGGCCCGGCGCCCCGCGTCGCGGACGTCGATGAGGATCTCGCGAAGCTCGGCCTCGTCGGGATCGCCGCCGCCCAGCCGCCGAAGCCCGGCGCTGGCGTTGCTGATGATGGAAGTGAGCGGCTGGTTGATCTCGTGGGCGATCGACGCCATCAGCTCTCCCACCAGGACCAGGCGGGAGGCGTGCACCAGCTCGAGGCGCGCTGCCCGCAGCTCGTCCTCGACGTGCTTGCGCTCGGTGATGTCGCGGCAGGAGTAGAGCACCCGGGCTCCCTGGATCGAGACCTCCTTGAGGTGGATGAGCAGCGTGCGGCGCTCGCCCGACTTCGCCGTGATCTCGCGCTCGATATTCCGGATTTCCCCCCGGGCCGCCAGCTCGGCGCGATCGAACAGATTCTCGCCGAGCAGCCGGCTGATCCGGGTCATGGCCTGCACTTCGTCGGGCACGTATCCGAAGATCACGTCGACGTTCGGGCAGATGAACGTGAAGCGGCCCTCGTCGTCGGTGAGGAAGACCGCATCCGAGATGCTCTCGAGGGTGACCCGGTGCAGCTCCTCCGACTCCCGCAAGGCCTGGTAGGCGCGCTCCCGGCCCCCGTTGGGGGACTGGCTCATGGTTGGGAATCGTGCGCCGGCCCGGGCCCCCAGTCAAGGCGGTTGACCGTTTCCCGGAGCGCGAGTAGCCTGCCCTCGAAGGAGCGGAATCATGGACGGTAGCCGTCGGGAATTCGTAAGCGGGCTTGCCGTGAGCGCCGGGGCCGGGCTGCTGGGTATCCGGCCGGCCGTGGCCGGCGCGGAGCCGCCCGAGACGACGCGGATTCGGTTGATCAATCGCCCGGTGCTCTGCGAGGCGCCCAACTACGTGGCCGAGGAACTGCTGCTCGGCGAAGGATTCACGGACATCCAGTACGTCAAGCGTGCGGCCGGCCTGGCCGAGGATGCGCCCGGCGCCGGCGATGTCGATATCACCATGCTGTTCGGCCCGCCGATGATCCTGCGCATCGACACCGGCGAGCCGATCGTGTTCCTGGCCGGCGTGCATACCGGCTGTGTCGAGGTGTTCGCCAACGAGGGGATCCGGTCGTTCCTCGACCTGAAGGGCAAGCGAGTGTCCATTCCAGCGTTCCGGAGCGCGTCCCACAGTCTGGTCGCGACCATGGTGGCTCACGTCGGCCTCAACCCGAACCGCGACATCGTGTGGGCCATTCACCCCGGAACGGAGGGACCACGGTTGCTCGCCGAGGGCAAGGTCGACGCTTTCCTGGCGTCCCCACCCCTGGCCCAGGAGGCGCGGGCCAAGAAGGTCGGGCACGTGATCCTCAACACGGTGGCCGACCGACCCTGGTCGCAGTATTTCTGCTGCATGGTGGTCGGCAACCGGGACTTCGTGCGACGGAATCCCATCGCCACCAAACGCGCGTTGCGGGCGATCCTCAAGGCATCCGACCTGTGTGCGCGGGAGCCCGAGAAGGTCGCGCGCTTCCTCGTCGAGCGGGGCTACGTGGACCGTTCCGATTATGCGTTGCAGTCGATGAAGGAGGTCGCCTACGGCAAGTGGAAGGAGTTCAACCCCCATGACACGGTGCGGTTCTACTCACTCCGCCTCTACGAGGCGGGCCTGATCAAGTCCAGCCCGCAGAAGATCCTGGCCCAGGGGACCGACTGGCGCTTCCTCAACGAGCTGAAGAAGGAGCTGAAGGGCT
>DATBIM010000158.1:0-13096 GCA_036556905.1 Candidatus Methylomirabilota bacterium | reverse complement strand
GTGAGAACCGTCACGCTCTCGCCGGAGCCGCTCACCACCCGCCACTCGTCGCCGAACGCGTCGTTGGTCACGCTGCGCTCACCCTCCCGCAACGCCTCGGCCTGCTCGCGGTCACCCAGAGTGAGCGAAGCGGCGCTGGCGGCCGGCGCGGTCGCGGCCAGCGCGAGCGCCAGCCACGCCACCCGGGCCCGCCGTGTCACGGCGACTGGCCGACCACGACGCGGTTGAAGTCGGCCGGCGCGAGATATCTCACGGCGACTCGCTGGACGTCGGCCGCCGTCACCCGATCGATGCGCTCGCGGTAACGGTCAGCGTAGTCGAGACCGACCCCCAGGTGCTCCACGCCCACGATGAAGTCGGCGACCTTCGCCGAGGTATCCAGGCGCAGGGGGAAGCTCCCGATCAGGTACGATTTGGCCAGCTCCAGCTCGCGCTCGCCGACCGGCTCGCGGCCCAGGCGCGCCAGCTCCTCGTCGAGGATCTGGTTCACCTTCGGGACCTCCTGATTGCGCGTCTGGGCCGTCACCCTGACGGAGGCGCCGTACTTGCCCGGGGCCAGGAAGGCGAACACCGAGTAGGCGAGCCCGCCCTCGTCCCGCACGCGGCCGTACAGCCGCGAAGCCGACCCTCCGCCGAGGATGTAGGAGGCGACACTGAGCGGGTAGTAATCAGGGTGCCGCTGGTTCACGGCATGGCGGCCCAGCAGGATCGTGGCCTGGGTCAGCTCCCGCTTGATCGTCTCCGAGCCTGCCGTCATGCCGACCGCTGGCGACGGTGGTGTCGGCGCGGCGCCGCCGGGCCGCGGCCAGGCTCCGAATCGGGCGAGAATCTCTCGTCGGGCCTGGGCGATGCTCACGGCCCCCACGACGGCGACGACGGTGGTGTCGGGACGCACATAGCCCTTCCAGAACTTCACCACGTCATCGCGACCGAGCCTCCCCACCGACTCCCGCGTCCCCTCCACCGGGACCGCGTAGGGATGCCCCGGGAAGACGAGGCGGGCCAGGGCGCGGGCCGCGACGGCCTCGGGATTCTCCTCCGACCGCTGGATGGCGGCCTGGATCTCGGCCGTCTTCCGCTTCACCTCATCCTCGGGAAAGGCCGGGCGGAGGATGACGTCCGCCAGCAGGTCGAGCCCGAGCCCAAGGTCCCGAGCCAGCACCGCCAGCGAGACCGTGAGGCCGTCGCGGCCGGCGCCGGCTTCCAGGCGCCCGCCGACGAACTCGATGGCCGTATCGATCTCCCGGCCCGTACGTGGGCCGGCCCCTCGTGTGAGCAGCGAGCCGGTGAGGTTCGCGAGGCCCGAGCGATCCGGCGGGTCGAAGATGGCGCCGGCGCGGTGCAGCACGCGAACGGCCACGATGGGAACGGCCGGCCGTTCCGCCACCAGCAGCACGATGCCGTTGGGCAGCGTCTCCCGGTGCGCCAGCGCGGGGCTCGCGGCCGAGGGGGCCGTCGCGGTCAGGGCCAGGACGGCCAGCAGCGCTACGCCCACCGCGTGCCCGGCCCGACCCCATAGTCGATTCATGCCGTTCCGGGTCCTCCGTCAGGGCTTGGGAAGCAGGACACCGACGTTCTTACGATCGGGGGGAAAGTAGGTCCGGGCCACGCGCTGCACGTCAGCGGCGGTCACGCTCCGAATCAAGTCCACGTAGGAGTCGAGGAGTCGGTAGCCCCCGATCGTCTCGAACCGGGCCAGCAGGGAGGCCCGCCGGTACACGGAGTCCTGCTGGAAGACGAACTGGGCCTCGATCTGATTCCGGGCCCGGGCCAGCTCCTCCGCGGTGACCGGCTCGTTCCGGAACTTCTCCATCTCTTCCAGCAGCGCTTTCTCCAGAGTCTCCGGCGTCTGGCCGGGCATGGCGGTCGCCCAGAACCAGAAGAGATTGGGATCCAGCGAGAAGTAGGAGTAGTCGCCTCCCGCCTCCAGCGCCAGGTGACGGTCGTACACGAGGCTGCGATAGAGCCGGGAGGCCCGGCCCCCGGACAGGATGGTCGACAGCATCTCCAGCGCCGGGGCGTCGGCCGACTTCTGGCTGGGAACATGCCAGGCCAGATAGACGATGGGGAGCCGGGCCTGCTTCTGGACGACCACTCGCCGCTCGCCGTTCTGGACCGGCTCGGTGATGAGCACGGGGGGCGGCGCGGCGCCCCGCGCGATGCCCCCGAAGCGCTGCTTCACCTTCTCGAGCACCGCCGGCGCGTCGAAGTCCCCCACCGCCACCAGCATCGCGTTGTTGGGCACGTAGTAGACGTCGTAGAAAGCGCGGATCTCGGCCGCCGTGATGCGCTTGAGGTCCTCCATCCACCCGATGATCGGCGCCCCGTAGGGGTGGACCTTGAAGGCGAGCGAGCCGACTTCCTCGCCGAGGAACCCCTCGGGGTCGTCCTCGGTCCGGGTGCGGCGCTCCTCGATCACCACCTCCCGCTCGGCGTCGATCTCCTTGGGGTCGAGGAGCAGGTTGCGCATGCGATCGGCTTCGAGCTCGAGCACGAGGTCGAGCTTGTCGGCCGCGATGTTGACGAAGTACGACGTGAGGTCCTGGGAGGTGAAGGCGTTGTCCTGGCCGCCGTTCTGCTCGATCAGCCGCGCGTACTCGCGGGGCCCGTAGCGGTGGGTCCCCTTGAACATCAGGTGCTCCAGGAAATGCGCGATACCGGTCGCGCCCGCCCGCTCGTTCCGCGAGCCGACCCGGTACCAGACCTGCACGGTCAGGATGGGACTGCGCCGGTCCTCGAGCAGGAGCACGCGGAGCCCGTTGTCGAGGGTCGTGGCCAGCACGGCGCCGGTGCCGGCCGAGGGACCCTGAGCGGCCCCGGGCGTGCCCACCGCCAGGAGGAGCGCAAGGGCGAGGAGCGCACGTCTCACGACTTCATTATAACTATTTCAGCAGCGTGCGAGCCGTCACGAAGACGTCGCGCAACATCGCGCGGGTCAGCTTGCCGGTGAACGTGTTCTGCTGGCTGGGGTGATAGCTGGCGATGAGCGCCAGGCCGTCGGAGAACGTTGCCACCGCGCCGTGACCGAACTTCGGCAATGGCGCGGGCAGCGGCAAGCCGAGCGCCCGGCGGGCGCGCAGATAGGCCTGCCAGCCGATCCGACCGAGCCCGACCACCACGCGCACGCGCCGGAGCAGGCGCAGCTCGGCCAGCAGGTACGGCTCGCAATTGACGATCTCATCGGGCTGCGGCCGGTTCGCCGGTGGCGCGCAGCGGATCGCCGCCGTGATGTAGGCATCGCGCAGACGGAGGCCGTCGTTCCGGTGCCGCGCGTCGGGCTGATTGGCGAAGCCGGCTTCGTGCAGCGCCCGGTAGAGCCAGTTGCCACTCTCGTCGCCGGTGAACATGCGCCCCGTGCGATTGCCGCCGTGCGCGGCCGGAGCCAGGCCCACGAGCAGCAGCCGCGCCCGAGGGTCGCCGAAGCCGGGGAGCGGGCGGGCCCAATACGACTGGCCCCGAAAGCGACGCGGCGGCGCCGCCGCCACCGCCTCCCGGTGGCGCACCAGACGGGGGCAGCGGCGACAGCGGACGATCCGGGCGTTGAGGCTCGTCAGCGATTGCTCATGACGCATGGGGCACCGGGCGATGGTGGACGCCGCGCGCCTCAGTTGTCCGAGAGACGGCGGCGCCGCCTGGCGGCCTCTCGGTCGATGCGCTGCGTCGTGTTCAACATCTCGAGCGCCCAGCGCATCGTGATGGCCAGCGCGAGCTTGCTCGCCCCCAGACGGGCAGTGGGAGGCGCCGAATCGATGGTCCGGATGATCTCGGCTACCGTCTCCTGAGAGAGCGCGGCGAGCTCGTGTTCCGCGGGCGTGTCTTCGGGTCTCAGCTGTCGCAGCCGAGCGAAATACCGATCGTAGGCATGCCCCACCGCAGCTTTGACGGCCCGGGTCAGCTCCTCGTTCGTCACCGTGACTCTCCTGATCTGTGCGGCCTGGAGCATCGTAGTGCACCCGTGCGGACACGTCCACCGCGAGGCTCAGAAAGATCGACCGGGGGCTGGCGCTTGTCTCGGTGTTGTGACACGGTGATGCCATGATGGCGGGACGCGATGGCGGGCGGGCACGCGTGCCGGCCATCATCGTTCACGGCGGCGCCGGGGCCGACCCCGTCGAGGGTCGGGATGAGCTCCGGGACGGTGTGCAGGCGGCGGCGCTGGCCGGCTGGCGCCGTCTCGGCGAAGGGGGCAACGCGGTGGACGCTGTCGAGACGGCCGTCCGCGTTCTCGAGGACCACCCCCGCTTCAACGCCGGCCGGGGCTCGGTCCTCACCACCGCGGGGACCGTCGAGATGGACGCCTCCATCATGGAGGGCGATCGGCTGCGCTGCGGCGCCGTGGGCGCCGTGTCGCGCATCGCGAACCCCGTGACACTGGCCCGCCGGATCATGGAGGACGGACGGCACGTCCTGCTGGTCGCTCACGGCGCCCTGGACTTCGCCCGCACCACCGGCGTCCCGGAATGCGATCCCGAAACACTCATCACCGAGCGTCAGCGCCAGCGCCATCGGGAGGCGCGCGTGCGGGCCGGGGCGGGGGGCGGCACCGTGGGCGCGGTGGCCCTGGACCGGCGGGGCACGGTCGCGGCCGCCACCTCCACTGGCGGCATCGCCGGCAAGCTCCCTGGCCGCGTGGGGGACAGCGCGGTGATCGGCTGCGGCACCTACGCCGACAGCACGCTGGGTGGGGCCTCATGCACGGGCGACGGTGAGGCGATCATCCGCGTGGTGCTGGCCCGACGGGCCCTCGAGTATCTCAAGGAAGCCGACGACGCCGACTATGCCGCGCGAGTCGCCGTAGACCTGCTGGTGGAGGAGGGGGGCGGGAAGGGCGGCCTCATCCTCGTGGATTGGCGTGGCCGTCTGGGCTGGGCCCACTCGACCCCGCTCATGCCGGTCGCCTGGATGTCCCCCGCCCTGTCCGAACCCCGAGTGGAGTGTTAACGGTGGTGGCGACTCTGATCGCGCGGACGATAGACCGCATCGTGAGATTCCGGCGGGGCCCGGGCGGGCGCAAGCCCGGGCGCCCGGGCCCTGTTCAATGAAGCCCGGGGGCCCATGCCCTGTTCAATGATCGCCGAGATCGAGGCCGCGCGGGAACGCCTGCGCTCCGCCATCTACGAGACGCCGTGCGCCTACTCCCAGACGCTGTCCGAGCTGACCGGGACCCGCTGCTTCGTGAAGCTCGAGAACCTCCAGATGACGGGCTCCTTCAAGGAGCGCGGCGCGGCCAATCTGCTGCTCCAGCTCGATGAGACCGCGCGGCAGCGCGGCGTGGTGGCGGCCAGCGCCGGCAACCACGGGCTGGCCGTCGCCTTCCACGCGGCCCGCCTGAGCATCCCCGCCGTCATCGTGATGCCGGAGTGGGCACCGCTGATCAAGGTCACCTCGGCCCGCCACCACGGGGCCGAGGTGATCCTGCACGGCGCCAACTATGACGAGGCCTATGCCCGGGCTCGCGAGCTCGAGGAGAGCCGCAGACTCCTCTTCGTCCATCCCTTCGACGACCCCCGGGTCATCGCCGGCCAGGGCACGATCGGGCTGGAGCTGCTCGAGCAGCGCCCGGACCTCGACGCCGTCCTAGTCGCGGTGGGCGGCGGAGGTCTGGCCACCGGAATCGCCATGGCCGTCAAGAGCCGGCGGCCCGAAGTGCGGGTGATCGGTGTCGAAGCGGACGCGCTGCCGGCCATGCGGCGTTCGCTGGACGCCGGCGAGCGCGTCACCCTGGCGCCGGCCTCGACCATTGCCGATGGCATCGCCGTGCGTCAGGTGGGTGAGCTGACCTTCGAGTTGGCCCGCAAGCTGCTCGACGACGTCGTGACGGTGAGTGAGGAGGAGCTGGCCAACGCCGTGTTGTTATTGCTCGAGATCGAGAAGACCGTGGTCGAGGGCGCCGGCGCGGCCCCGCTGGCCGCGCTGGTGAACCGGACGCTGGGGCTCGGGGGAGCCCGGGTGGTGCTGGTGCTGTCGGGCGGCAACATCGACGTGACCATGCTGGCGCGGATCATCGAGCGTGGGCTGGTCAAGGACGGCCGGCTCGTCCGCCTGAGCGTGCTCCTCAAGGACCGCCCGGGCGAGCTCGCGCGGCTGGCTGCGCTCATCGCCGACGAGCGCGCGAATATCGTGCACATCGAGCACAACCGGGCATTCTCCCGGGCGGCGATCGGCAACACCGAGGTGGATCTGACCCTGGAAACCTCGGGCCGGCCCCACGTCGAGCGGCTGCGCGAGCGGCTGGCCGTCGAGGGCTACCGTGCGGTGGAACGGCAGCATGAGTGAGCGCCCCCGGTAACCCCATGCTCGCCGTGCTGGCGGCCGGCGGAGCCGGGGCGTTCGGCCCGCTCCTGGCTGCCTTGGCCCTCCTCGTCGCCGCCGCCAAGGCCGGTGGTCTCGTGGCGCAGCGCTGGGGACAACCGGCGGTGCTCGGCGAGCTCCTGGTCGGGATCGGCGTCGGCAACCTGGTCCCCCGGTTCCTGGGTGCGGAGACCAGAGCGCTCGTCGGTGGCGACCCCACGCTCGCCTTTCTTGCCCAGCTCGGTATCTTGCTGCTGCTCTTCGACGTCGGCCTGGAGACCAACCTGCGCGCCTTCGTGCGGGTCGGGCGCTCCGCGGTCCTGGTCGCGGTGGTCGGCATCGTCGTGCCCGGGCTGCTGGGCTGGGCGATCGCCGCGTGGTGGCTGCCGGGGTCGCCCGGCCTGGCCCACGTCTTCGTGGGCGCCACCCTCACCGCGACCAGCGTGGGGATCACCGCCCGCGTGCTCAAGGACCTCGGCGCCACCGCGAGCCGCGAGGCTCAGATCATCATCGGCGCCGCCATCCTGGACGACGTGCTCGGCCTCGTCGTCCTGGCCGTCGTGAGCGGAACGGCCGCCGCCGCCGCCGGTACCGGCGGACTCGGCCCGATGGCCATCGGCGGGATTCTGCTGCGGGCCGTCCTGTTCCTGGGCGCGGCGGCCGCGCTCGGGCACTTCCTGTCCGGGCCGATCGTCCGCCTGGCCGGCCGTGCCGGTCGGGAAAGCATCCTGGTCCTGGGCCTGGCGCTGTGCTTCGGGCTGGCCTGGGCCTCCGAGCGACTCGGGCTCGCCGATATCATCGGCGCCTTTGCCGCCGGGATGATGCTCGACCCCTACGGCAAAGGGGTCCGGGCCCGCACCGATCAGCCCACGCTGGCGGAGATGCTGCACCCGCTCTCGGCCGTCTTCGGACCGCTCTTCTTCGTGTTGATGGGGGCCCGCATCGACCTCGGGCTCGCGGTGTCGGCGTCGGTCCTGGGGCTGGCTGCCCTGCTCACGGCCGGGGCCGTGGCCGGCAAGCTGGCCTGCGCCCTGGGGGTGGTCGAGCCGGGAGCCAGACGGCTCGCGGTTGGCATCGGCATGATCCCGCGAGGCGAGGTCGGGTTGATCTTCGCCGGCATCGGTGCCGGGCTCGTGGTGGCGGGGCGCCCACTTCTGGACGCCGGGATCTTCTCGGCGGTCGTGCTGATGGTGCTGGCGACCACGGTGGTGACGCCGGTCGGCCTGCGCTGGGTGCTACCGAGGGATCAGGGCCTCAAGCCGAGCGACCGCACTGACGTTCCAGGGCATTGACGATCGCCTGCTGGGTCCGCGCGGCCAGTTGCCGAGCCGCCTCTCGCGGCTCCAGCGAGGGATCGGGTCGCTCGAGCGCGTGGTAGGTGATCGTGATCTGCGCGCGTCGCGGCAGGAGCCGTCCCGGTGGCCACGCCTCGTGCCCGCCCACGATCGTCACCGGCAGGACGGGCGCGCCCACCGATACGGCCAGGCGGAAGGCGCCCATCTTGAAGCGGCCGACCTGGCCGTCCAGGCTGCGGCCGGCTTCCGGAAAGATCATCACCGCTTCTCCGGCCTGGAGCAGACGGACGGCCTCGCGCGTCGCCCGGGGATCGGCCGAGTCCACGTCGACCGGAAAGGCGCGAAGCCGGCGAATGAGCCGGCCGAACAGGGGCACCTCGAAGAGCCGGTTCCAGGCCATGTAGTGCACCGGGCGCCGGATGGGGATGCTGATGAGCGGAGGGTCGGCGTAGGTCTGGTGGTTGGGCGTGATCAGCACGGGCCCGTGGAGGGGAACGTTGCCGATGCCGTGGAGGTCGAGACGAAAGTAGAAGCGGCTGAAGGCATGCACCGAAGGGCGGAACAGATCCAGGACAGGGGTGCGCACACCCATACAGTACACAAAAAGCCGGCGGGGCCGGGTGACCCCGGCCCCGCCTGGATTATGCTCCCGAACGGCGTCTAGTCGTCGTCGTCTTCAGTGGAATCAAGCTGTACTTCCACGGCTTCGAGCCGCCGCCCCAGTCGCTCGAGGCGATCCTGGCAACGCACGCAGGTCTGAACCTCCGGCAGCGCCCGGAGCCGCGCCACCGCGATCGGCTCGCCGCATTCCACGCAGGTGCCGTAGCCTCCGTCACGGAGCCGCTCGAGCGCGGCCTGCAGCCGATGGACGCGCGCAACCAGAAGCTCGCGCGTGGCAAATCCGATTTCACGACGAACCGTTTCCTGGATTTCGTCGAACTCATCGCCGTCGACCGCAGCGATCGGTCCCGGAACTTCCTCCAGCGCGACGGCACCATCCATCTGGCGGAGCCGCCCCACCGCGGTCATCAGATCCTCTTCCAGCCGCTCCTTGATTTCTTTCATGGCCCCCTCCGTATCCTCCTTGACGGCACCCGGGGGAGTGCAACTTGGGTGCCGAACGCTTCGACGGAGGAGGCAGGCGATTAATTCATCGAGAATTCAGTCAGGTAGGCGGGATCCGAGGGCTGCCAGATGGCATGACCCCGTGGGCAGAATGCGCCCAGGAGTGCCAGTCTGCCTGGCGGATTCTGAACCAGGTGGCGAAAATCCAGCAACCGCCTGCCGATCAGCGGACAATGGGCCGGCGCTGCAGCCATACGAGCTCGCTCACGGTTCTGACGCCATCTCCCTCCAGTAACGGCAGCAGGGCCAGGAGCACGCGGCCCGCAGCCAGCGCGTCGCCCGGCGCGGTGTGGCGACCGACGACCTCGACGCCGAGCCGCGCGGCAACGGTCTCCAGAGAATAGTCCCGCCACTGGGGGCAGATCACCGCGGCCAGGCGCTGAGTGTCGAGGGCAGGGTTGGCGAGCCGCGGCAGGCCGCGGAGGCCCCGCTCGCGGTTGATGATCGTGAGGTCGAAGTCCACGCCATGGCCCACCACGATGCGGCCGTCGAACAGCCCATCGAGGTCCCCGATCACCCGGTCGACCGAGGGCGCTCCGGCCACCATCCTGTCGGTGAGGCCGTGGATCGCGGTCGAAGCCGCGGGAATCGGGCGCCCGGGATCCACGAGCGTGACGAACCCGGGGAGCGGCTCACTGCTGACGAATGGAATCGCTGCCAGGGCGACGATCGTGTCCCGGCGGGTGTCGAGGCCGGTGGTCTCCAGGTCGACGGCGAGGAATCCCACGTCGCGCAGGGCCCCCACCGGCAGCCCGTGGTGGGCCGTGAACCAGCGCCTCAGATGCGACCACAGCCTCACGACGGTACGAGGCTCGTGGCGAAGCGCTCGCCGATGCCGGCCTGGACTCGGATCACCGTCTTGAGGGCGTCGCGGAAGAGGAGCGCATCGGCGTGGGACAGCGCCCGAGGATCCACGAAGTTGTCGGGCGTCTCGCCGCGGGCCAACTGACCGAGCTGGTGGACCAGCCGCAGGCGGAGCAGGTGCTGGTAGGCATCGGTGATCTCGCGCACCTGCGCGTCCAGGTAGATCCGCTGACGGCCGGCCTCGCGGAACCGGTCCACGGTGTTGGTCGCCTCCATTCCGAGCTCCAGGGCGTGCACGCGGCCGGCACCCGCCAGCTGCATGCCCCCCGCCGCCTTGACGTCGACCCGCCCGCGCCGGGCTCCTCGGCGCTGGACCGCCACGTTACCGAATATCGTGAGCGGGACACGGCGCTCGGCAACGTCATGCGCCATGAGCCGGAGAAAGGGCCGATAGCGGGGGGCCGCGGCCAGCACGTCGCGGAGCGCGACAGCCAGCTCCGTCGCCTCGCCGAGCGGGCGGAGATCGAACACGATACAGGCGCCCAGCACCCGCTCGGGCGAGGGGTTCTCCATCCAGCCAGCGAGCAAGTCGCGCCAGGATCCCAGGGACCGGCACCACTGCGGGTTGGAGGCCATGAAGCCGCCATCGCAGGGAGGAAAGCCGACGCTCTGCAATCCCTGCACGACGGCGGTGGCCAGCCGCGCGTAGTAGGCGCTCGTGCGGGCCGCCAGCTCGGCGGGCGGGTCGGCGTAGACGAGACCGTTGTCCTGGTCAGTGCGCAGGGTCTGCTCCCGTCGGCCCTCGCTGCCGAACACGAGCCAGGAGAATGGGACCGGGGGTGGCGGATCCCCGGCCGCGTCCAGGGCGTCCCTGCTGAGGCCGAGCACGCGTCCCACGATGCGGTCGTTCAGCTCGGAGACCAGTTGCCCCAGGTCGTACGCCGTGGCCCCCTCGTCCACCAGGCGCCGCACCAGCAGGGTGACCTGGCTGGCGAACCCGGCCAGCTCCGACAGCGATCCCGCCTGGGTGATCTCGCGGGCGAGACCAACCGGATGGACCGCCTGGAGCACCACGAAGTCGTAGCTGGACAGGACCCCGCGCGCCCGGCCGTCCTCGAGCACGACGACGTGGTGAATCGCGCGGCGGGTCATCTCCAGCACCGCCTCGAAGGCGAAGGCGGCGGGAGGGATGGTGACGAGCGGCGTGGACATGATCTGGGCGGCCCGTGCGGTGGTGGCATCGCGGCCCTCGGCCACGACCTTGGCTCTCAGATCCCGGTCCGTGATGATGCCGAGCGGCGCGCCATCATCGGCGGTCACCAGCACGGACCCCACGCGCTCGCGCGCCATGCGACGCGCCACGTCGACGACGGGCGTGTCTGGCCCACAGCCGACCGGGGGACGCCGGATGAGGTCACGGACGCGATGGCGGAAGAGCGAGAGCTCGCCCGGACGTGGCGCGTCCATGCCGGGAGGATGCTGGAGGATCTTACCGGGACCGGCCGGCGACCGGGCGGGGTCGACGGCGGGCAACCCCGGTGCGTACCGCGGCCTCGGCCACGGCGGCGGCCACGGCTTCGGGCACGCGCCGGTCGAAGACCGACGGGGTGATGTACTCCTCGCCCAGCTCGTCCTTGGCGACGATGCCCGCCAGGGCTTCGGCGGCGGCGATCTTCATGGCGTCGTTGACCCGCCGCGCTCGCACGTCGAGCATGCCTCGGAAGAAGCCGGGAAAGCAGTTCACGTTGTTGATCTGATTCGGGTAGTCCGAGCGGCCGGTGGCCATGACCCGCACGTAGGCCCCCGCCTCCTCCGGCTGGATCTCGGGAACCGGGTTGGCCATGGCGAAGACGATGGAATCCCGGCGCATGGCCTTGATGTCCTTGACCGACACCACCCCCGGCCCGCTCAGACCGATGAACACGTCGGCCCCGGCCAGCGCCTCACCGATCGACCCCCGCAGCTGCTTGGGGTTGGTGTGCTTGGCGAACCACTCTTTCATCGGGTTCATGTTCTCGGTGCGTCCGCGGTAGAGGACGCCGGCCCGGTCGCAGGCCACGATGTGCCCGGCACCCACCTTCATGAGGAGCTTGGCCGTGGCGATCCCCGAGGCCCCGGCGCCGGCGAACACGATGCGGGCGTCGTTCAGACGCTTCTTGACGATCTTGAGCGCGTTGAGGAGGGCGCCCAGCACCACCACGGCGGTGCCGTGCTGGTCGTCGTGGAACACGGGAATCTCGAGGTCGCGCTGCAGGCGCTCTTCGATCTCGAAGCAGCGGGGCGCCGAGATGTCCTCCAGGTTGATGCCGCCGAAGACGGGCGCCACCGCCTTCACGATCGCCACGATCTCATTCACGTCCTGCGTGGCCAGGCACAGTGGAAAGGCGTCGACCCCGGCCAGCTCCTTGAACAGCAGCGCCTTACCCTCCATCACTGGCTGCGCGGCGCTGGGCCCGATGTCGCCGAGCCCCAGCACGGCCGACCCATCGGTGACCACGGCCACGCAGTTCTGCTTGATGGTCAGGGCGTAGGCCTTCTCGGGATCCTGGTGGATGGCCATACAGACGCGGGCCACGCCGGGCGTGTAGGCCATGGACAGGTCGTCCCGCGTCTTGACCGAGACCTTCCCCCGCACCTCGATCTTGCCGCCCAGGTGCATCAGGAACGTCCGGTCCGAGGCGTTGACGACGCGGACGCCCGATACCGCGCGGACGCGGTCGACCACCTGCTGGGCGTGACGCTCGTCACTGGCTTTGAAGCTCAGATCCCGGGTGATGGTCGTCTTGCCGACCTCCACCAGATCGATCGCGCCAATGTCGCCGCCCGCTTTGCCGATGGCCGACGTCACCTTTCCCAACATGCCAGGACGATTGGTGATCTCGAGCCGAACGGTCATGCTGTAGCTCGCGCTGGGGGCGTTGATCATGGGCTGCTCCGTTTCTTGGCCTGAGTTGGCCGGTATTCTACCGCCTTCCGGCCGGTTGCCAGTGGTTTCCCGGGCCGCGGCGACCGTTTGCGACGCGCCGCGTCTGCGTAGTACGCTGGGCCCGACCGCGCGTCGGAGCGAGGAGGGGGCATGATCGACGTCAAGACCGCCGACCGGGAGTTGATGACCTACATCCGGCCCCAGACGTTCCCGGTGGCCATCCGGATGTTGAAGCCCGGCGAGGACATCCCCGAGAAAGCCCGGCGCCCGGCACGGGACTTCAAGAAGCTGAGCATGAACTGCCAGGTCATCGACATGGCCCGCCGGTACGGCTGGATGATCGCGCTGACCCGCGAGGACCACATCTGCTCGCTGGGCATCGCCGCCCTCGGTTTCGAGAAGCCGACCCACCTGCACGCGTCCGGGACGCTGTGCGAGGGGATGTACACGGAGACGAAGGAGGCCGGCCAGCGCTCCGAGGCCGCCGTCGATCGCTTCGCCCCGGGCGACTACGGCTGTCTCCTGGTCGCCCCCCTCGACCGCGCGACGTTCGAGCCGCACCTCGTCGTGGTCTACGGGAACCCGGCCCAGGTCATGCGCCTGACGCAGGCCGCGCTCTGGAAGCGCGGGGGGCGGCTCACCTCCTCGCTCCAGG
>DATBIM010000157.1:0-31765 GCA_036556905.1 Candidatus Methylomirabilota bacterium | reverse complement strand
GGCGTGGGTCCGTGGACGCTCACGTACGTCAATCCGGCGGACGATCCGCGGAAGAAGTAGGCGCCGGTCTCGGATCGGGAAGGGCTCATAAGCCAACCGTCGCTGGCTGGGCTGCGGAGGAGGGGCGAGCGATGGCGAATGACCGCGGGCTGCTGCCGAAAATGCGGCGCGAAGACCTTCCCGAGGAGCTTACACGCCGGCTCGATCGCTGGTACCGCGACGCCTACGAGGACGACAACCTCTTCCTGACCATGGCGCGGCGCCCGGGCTTGCTCGACGCCACCATGGGATTCGTCCGCTACGCGTACGGCGGGGCGTCCAGCATCGAGCCCGAGCTGTTCGAGATCGTCCGGATCCGACTGGCGTGGAAGAACCGCTGCGTGCACTGAAGCCTCGCGCGTTCCTCCTCGGCCGTGCGCCGGGGCGCGACGGAGGCGCTGGTGGCGAAGCTCGCGGACTATGAGCGGGCGGACCTGCCTGATCGCACCAAGGCGGCGCTCCGGTATGTGGATCGCCTCACCTCGGACGCCTGGCAGATCGACCGGGCATTCTATGACGACCTCCGGCGCGAACTCACCGACGATGAGTTGCTGGATCTCGGCATGGTGGCGATGTTCTTCAACGGCTGGCAGCGCCTGATCGACGCGTTTGGCATCCTGCCTGACCGCTGGCGAGAGGGCGACGCGCTCCCGTTCGGACCGCTGAGAGGTCCCGGGAATTAATATTCGAGAAGGTCCACGTAGTGCGAGGTACGGCGGGAAGTTCCTCGTACGAGGCGGCCAGGTGCAGACGCTGGAAGGTGACTGGAAGCCCAAACGCATCGTCGTGACCGAATTCCCGAGCATCGAGCAGGCCCGGCGCTGGTACGACTCGGAGGAATACCGTGTGCTGAAGGCGCTTCGGTTGCGTACGGCGAGGGGCAGCGTGGTGCTGGTCGAAGGGGTATCTTAGCCCTTCTCGAGCTTCTCCAGGCAGTGAGGAAACACCGTTGTCACGCGCTCGCCTTCCTCTTCGCCAATGTGCTCGCCACGGAACCGACAACCAACTGTGGGAGTGAGAGAGCGCCGATGCCGATTATGGACAGTGGCCACAGCGACAACGAACCGCCGCCGAACGCTATCGCCACCCATTGGCCGACAGCCATGCTCAGCGTCCAACGCCAGGCTCTGATCGGGAACAGATAGCTGATGGCAAAGATCAATACGCACATGAGGGGAATGCCTACGACAAAGTAGACACCAGAGTCCCACGCTTCTCTTCTTCCGGTAGTGATCGTGATGGCAAGAGATACCACCAGGCCCGAGAGCGCTGCGGTCGCATAGGGAAAGTATTCGTTGGATGACTCGGTCATATGCTGCTACCTGAATCCACCTTGGTTCGACTCCTCACGTCGATGATCCGGTATCGGTCATCGCCGCATGGCCTCTTTTTAGTCTTTGGGGCCAAGCCCCTTAGTGCGAACGCTTCTCTCATGCGTCCAAGGCTATCGAATGCCGCGTTCCGCGCTACCGCGATGGCCCGGGTGGCGGAGGCGGCGGCGTGCCTGGGGGCGGGGGCGGAATGTCCGCCGGAAGGGTGCCCGCCGGCGCCGGCCTCGGCGGCATGGACTCCCAGGCGCCACCGGAGACCGGCACCCGGTTGCCCCTGGCGTACATGCACTGCGTGTACGCCATGTCGTAGCGCCACTGGGCTCCCGAGCCTTCCTGCTGTGACGCCCACGTACGGCAAGCGGAATCGTCGGCGGTGAACTGCTCGAACGTCTTTCCGGTACCGGGCAGCGCGACGACGCGGGGACCCGTCGCGCACGCGGCCAGGAGCATCGCGACGACGAAGGCAAGCAAGGACGACGTCAATGCCATGGCGTTCCCTCGTGAGTCTAGTCGGCGCTCGGCCTCGGCGCGACCGCGATCCAGGGCTCCGGACACGTCGCCACCTTTGGGTAGTACTCGCGCGCGCTGGCGCAGTAGTACCAGTAGCCGGCGCGAGTCTGCTCGAGGTAGACCGGCGGTGTCCCGTACGTGTAGTACGGATAGGGATAGTAGGGATGGTACGGAAAGTAGGGATAGTACGGATAGTCCCAGTAGGGATACGGCCAGCCCCACCCGGGATACGGCCAGCCCCAGTACGTGCCGTATCCTACTACGACCCCGTGATCGTGATGCGGGGGCCGTCCGCCGGGCGCCGGCGTAAATTCGAAGCCCGGAGCGCGAGGCGGTGACGACTGTGCAGGCGCGGGTGGGCGTCCGACACCCGGGGCAGAAGCTCCGCCCGACGCCGCCGGACGTTCGAAGCCCGTGGCGGGACGAGCCTGGGCGGTCTGGCGCCCTCCACCGGCCGCTGGTGAGGACGCGACGCTCGGAGCCGACGGGCGAGCGGCCTGCTGGGCATCGGCCGGCCCGGTGAGAAGGAGGGTGCCAGCGATCGCCGCGAGGATCGTCCGCGACCGCATAGTGGCTCGCTGCCGGTTCATTCAAAACCGTTGAATGGGCAAGTTGCGTGCCGCCCGACCCGCCCCAAGAAAGACTGCTCCCACAACAAGTTGCTCCCTCTGAATGCGGTGGACGGAGGAAATTCGCGCCTCATGTGTGGCGCGGGCGCCCCAATCGCGCGCGGATCGTTAACCCACAGGCGCAGACCGAGCCGGGGGAGCAGGTTCTTGCTCGGGCTCCTTTACCTAGCCCGGCAAGGAGATCCCGGCGCTCATTTGCCCAGCGGCTGCCAGATCGACGGCGAAACTTTCTTCCCGGATACCGACTCGACCAGCCCGACAATGAAGGCATCCTCATCCACGCCTTGTTTCTTGATGAGCATGCTCATGCCTTGGTCAGCCATCGGCGTGAGGGCGGTGAGATCAACCTTCCAGCGGCCGTCCTCCTTCGTGAAACGAAACTTCAGCGGCGTCGGCTTGCCGCCCTTCACGTAGTCGGCGCTGGCGTCGTTGCCGAAGACCCGGGTCTGGCCGATGTCACTTTCGAGGACGCTGTTCTTGCCGATCCAGCCCTGATCGACGCCGTGAATGAAGATGTCCTCCGGTGTCATGGCCCGCAGCCTATCGGCGGAGACGCGATGGCGCAGGCTCAAGACCATGATCTTGTTCATGGGTCTGAGCTGGCGAACGTCCTTCTCGGGACCTTCCAGCGCCAGCGCCTTCATCCGCGCATAGTACTGAAGCGTGGCTCGATTGACTTGTGCGACCGCCGACTGCCCTCGCTGCTGGAGGATCGCCTCTTTGTAGGCCTGGAAGGTACGCCGAACCAGCTCCTCCTCCGACGGCGACGCTGACGCCGAGTACGCGGTGGGTTGGGCGCCAATGGTGTTCGGGGGTGGGCCCGACGCCTGCGGAGGGGACTCCGGGGAGCCGCTGGCGCAGCCGACCAGCACCAGCACGACGAGAAACGGCAAGAGTCGATTCGAAATTGACTGGATCACATGAGCCTCCCTGTCAATGGACCTTCGGGTCTTCGCGCCGTTGTCATCATGAAATGCAGCTATTTCATATGTAGCCCGAACCACCGCCTTCGGCGGCATAGTTCGTATCCGACGGGGCGGACCGGGGACCCATCCGCCGGCGCTCGGTTTTTCGCAGCGTTGCGGAACAGAGGTCCGGGCCCCTTGATCAAGGGCGGGCCGTACGACATCATCTCCGGGCACCGACTCCGACAGGAGGGACCTCATGAGCGAAGTGGACGGCGCCACCCTGGTGGCGAGGAGCCTCAAACGACAGGGCGTCAAGTTCATGTTCGGGATCGTCGGGTTTCCGGTGGGCCCGATCGCGGTGGCCGCGCAGAAGGAAGGGATCACCTATGTCGGGATGCGCAACGAGCAGTCCGCCTCCTATGCCGCGCAGGCCGTTGGCTATCTGACCGGACGCCCCGGTGCCTGCCTCGTCGTGTCGGGGCCCGGTGTCGTCCACGCCCTGGCCGGCCTGGCCAATGCGCAGCAGAATGGCTGGCCGATGATCCTGATCGGCGGGGCGTCGGAGTCCTGGCGTAATGGCATGGGGGCGTTCCAGGAAGAGCGCCAGGTGCTGATCGCGACGCCGTTCTGCAAGTTCGCGCACGCCGTCGAGCACGTCTACCGTATCCCGTTCTATGTCGAGATGGCGGTCAGAAACTCGATCTACGGGAGGCCCGGCGCGACCTATCTCGACATCCCGGACGACATCATCACGGCCAAGGTCGACGAGGCGAGGGTGGACGAGCCGGCGCGCTGCCCGGATCCGCCACGCACCCAGGCGGTGCCGGAGGATGTCGAACGCGCGTTGAATGTGCTCCGCTCGGCGGAGCGGCCGCTCGTCATCATCGGCAAGGGGATGGCCTACTCGCGCGCCGAGGACGAGGTCCGCGCCTTCATCGAGCGCACCCAGCTGCCATTCCTGGCTTCGCCGATGGGCAAGGGGGTGATGCCCGACACCCATCCGTTGTCGGTCGGGGCGGCCCGCAGCCACGCGCTGCAGAATGCCGACGTCGTCCTCCTGATGGGCGCGCGGCTGAACTGGATCATGCACTTCGGCCTGCCGCCCCGCTTCAACAAGGACGTGCGCATCGTCCAGCTCGACATCGCGCCGGAGACGATCGGCCAGAACGCACCGACCGAGGTCGCGCTGGTCGGCGACGGCAAGGCGATCGTCGGACAGCTCAACCGGGCGCTGGAAAAGCGCGAATGGGTCTATCCCAAGGACGCGCCCTGGCATGCCGCCATCGCCGAAAAAGCGGCGGCGAATGCGGCGCAGATCGCCCCCCAGCTCGGCGACGACCAGGCGCCGGCCAACTATTACCGCGCGCTGAAGGACGTCGCGGCCTGGGTGCCGGCGGACGCGATCATCATCGGCGAGGGCGCCAGCACGATGGATATCGGCCGCACCCAGCTGTTCAATTCCAAGCCGCGGCACCGACTCGATGCCGGCAGCTACGGCACGATGGGCGTCGGCATGGGCTTCGTCGTTGCCGCCGCGGTGGTGCATCCCGACCAGCCGATCATCTCGGTCTCGGGCGACTCGGCCATCGGCTTCTCGGGCATGGAGATGGAGACGGTCTGCCGCTATCAGCTGCCGGTCAAGATCGTCGTCTTCAACAACGGCGGCATCGGCCCGGGGCACGCGAAGCATCCGGACAACCCCCTGCAGAACCTGAAGCCGAACGCGCTGATCTACGGCGCCCGCTACGACAAGATGATGGAGGCCTTCGGCGGCAAGGGCTGGTTCGTCGAGAATCCTAAAGATCTGAAGGCCGCCTTGCACGAGGCGATGGCCTTCCCCGGCCCGGCGCTGGTCAACGTCATGATCTCGCAGGAGTCCGCCCGCAAGCCCCAGCAGTTCCGCTGGCACAGCTAATCGGCCGACGGCGTCAGGGCAGGGGCCGCTCCGCGAGGGCGGCCCCGCACGCCGGGCCCGGCTAGGGGCCGACCGCCTCCGCGCCGGCGACCGCGCACTCGTGGTCCTGCTCGCCGGTGCCGCCGCCGCAGCCGATGGCACCAATGATCTTTCCACCCTTGGTGATCGGGACGGCGCCGATGCTCGGCAGCACCTCGCCCTTCAGCACGGCCGGCGCGGCGGCCCAGAACGACGAGCCCTTCATTGCCATCTCGCCGAGCTCTTTCGTCGACTTCTTGAAGTTGGCGGCCGCCATCGCCTTCGCCTTCGACGTCTCCGTGCTGAGAAACCCGGCGCCGTCCCCGCGCATGATGAGCACGGTGCGGCCTGATTCGTCGACGACGGAGGCCGTCATCACCGTGCCGAGGGCCTTCGCCTTCAGGAGTGCCGCTTTCGCGGCGCGCTCCGCTATGTCCAGCGTCAGCTCGATCATTTCGTGGTCTCCTTTCGTGCTCTCGGGCTTGCGAGGCGCGAGATCGCCTATCCTACCCGCGAGGGAGGCCCGGCACCGCGGAAACGCCCCTCACGCACGCCCCCAGAGCTGGCGCGTGGCCAGCCGGGCCCCCTCGGCCAGCGCGGCGAACTTCAGCCACACGGCCGTCGGGTGGACGTCGTTGAACCGGATGCCGGAGGCGGCGAAGCCGCAGTCGGCGCCGGCGAGGACGTTGTCGCGCCCCACGATCCGGGCGAAGCGGACGATGCGCTCGGCGATCAGCTCAGGGTGCTCCACCAGGTTGGTGGTATGGCTGATGACGCCGGGGATCAGGATCATCCCGGCCGGTGGCTTGAACTGCTCGAAGACGTGGTACTCGTGCTCATGGCGGGGATTGGCCGCCTCGAACGAGAACGCGCCGGCCTTGACCCGGAAGAGCACATCGACGATGTCCTTCAGCGCCATGTCGTGCACGCGCGGGCCCACGTCGATGCTGTAGCAGGTGTGGAAGCGCACGCGCTCGGGCGGGATGCCGCGCAGGGCGTGGTTGATGGCCTCGACGCGGCGGGCCGCCCAGCTCCGACATTCCGCCACGCTGAGGCCGGGATTCATCATGTAGTAGGTCACCAGGCGCGGGTCGTCCACCTGGAGCACGAAGCCCGCGTCGACGATGGCCCGGTACTCCTGATGGAGCGCGTCGGCCAGGGCCTGCTCGTACTCCTCGTCGGTCTGGTAGAAGCGATTGGCCAGGGTGGCGAAGATGTAGGACGGCGCGATGGCCGGCAGGAACACCTCCTCGTGGGGCCGGCCCTTCACGGCCGCCCGGAGATTCTCGATGTCGGCCTGCACCGCCGCCTGGCCCCGGTAGGTGACCGGCCCCGTGCAGACGTCGACGCCGAACTGACGGGTGTTGCCCCGTCCCCCGGCCCACTCCGCGATGCGCTCGGACCACGCGTAATAGTCGGGGAAGTCCACGTACTCACGGCTGGCGGCGCGGGTGCTGCCTTCCTGCCCGGCCGGCGGCGGCTGGCGCTCGAAGCCGGTGAAGCGCTCCACGACGTAGCCGAAGAAGCTCGCCTTGCCCTGCTCGCCGTCGGTGACGACGTCGACACCGGCCTCGGTCTGCCGGCGGACGACGTCGGCCACCGCCTCGCGCACCAGCCGGGCGTAGGCGTCGCGATCGTAGGGCTGCCAACGGTCCTTCGCTTTCAGGAGGGGGACGAGGGCGTCGGGTCGCGCCAGGCTGCCGACGTGGGTCGTGAGGATCCGCTCCGTGCTTCGCTTCATGGCTGGCACGATATGATATCGCGCGAGTTCGAGCCCGGCGAGCGACCGCCACGGGGAGAGAGGGAGCCATGGACCGAGGAAACCACTCGGGGCGATCGCCGGCGGCCCATGTGTTCTGCTCTGTCGAGGTGCACTCACGGGGCAACGGTTCGGTAGACCCCGGCGGGCACCAGACGAAACACCGGCACTGGTTGAGAGATGTTCTTAACCTGGTGCTCGCCCGTATCCTGGAGCACGTAGTGGCCTTTGATTCGCCCGGCCGTCTCCGCGCCCACCTTGACCTCGCCGCCCGTCGTCAGGCCCGCGATGCGCGCGGCGAGGTTGGTAGTTGGCCCGGATGCGGTGAACGTCCAGCGCTCGCCGCCCGCCGCGTCGAGCTTCGTGGCCCCGACCAGGGCGGGCCCGCTGTTGATGCCGACGTGAATCGTGACGGGCGGGTAGATTCCTGAGAATTCGCGGTTCAGCTCGGCGACCTTGGCGTGGAGCTGGAAGGCCGCGGCGGCGGCGTTCAACGCATGGCGCACGGCGTTCCCCTCGCTCTGGAAGATCACCATGAGGCCGTCGCCGGCGGTCTCGTTGACGTCGCCGTGATTCGCGCGAATGATCTCGAGGAAGCTCGAGAAATAGTCCTGGATCATTCGATTGAGCCGCTGGGGCGGGAGCTGCTCCGAGAGCCTCGTATAGCCTTCCACGTCCAGGAAGAGCACGGACACGTCCGCTTCGCGCTTCTCGAGCTCCCGCGCGTCCGGGTTCCGCTCGAGCAGGCGCTTCACGGACTCGGGCACGAACTTGGCCAGCTCGCCCTTGACCTGCTCGAGCAGCTCGACCTTCTTCATCGACTCCGTGAGGTTCTGCAAGGTGGTCGCGAGCTCGGCATTGCGCGCTTCCAGGTCGGCGCGTGCCGCCTTGAGGCGATCGGCCAGGTCGTTGATGACCGATCCCAGCTCCCCGATCTCGTCACGACTGGCCGTGGCCACACGCACGTCGAAGTCCCGGGCGCCCATGCGCCGGGCCGCGGCGGCCACCTGGGCGATCGGTTTCAGGACCACGCGGCCCAGGAAGATGACCACGGTGGCCGCCACGCCGAGGATCGTGAGAGCCGCGATGCCGATCTGGCGGTTCCGCGCCGCCCGGAGCTCCGCATCCAGCTTGTCGACGGCCAGGCTGATCCGCACCACGCCGCGGACGTCATCCTCCGTACCGTGGCAGCCCTTGCAGCGCGGCCGATTTGGCAACGGGCGGAAGAGCGTAAGCACGCGGCCGCCGTCAAGGGACTCGTAGCCTTCCTGGGGAGTGGCGGTCTCGACGGCGCGCGTGAACAGCGGGTGGCTGATCCGGTCACCCGGCTCCCGGCGCATCCGGGTGATCCGCTCCACCACTTGCCGGTCCAGCCCCACGAGGCGGTCCACCTTCTGCAGGGTGTCGAGGTCCGCGAACGCCTCGACGCCGTTCGCGCGGTACACGTCGAGGCGACGGACGTCCTTGAGCTCGGACTTGAGATCCCTCACGAGCCGACGAATGACGTCCGGCCGCGCCTCGAGCATGCCGCTCTCGATGCTGCCGAGGATGGAGGCGGCGAGGAGGCGGGCCGTTTCCTGGTTCGCGTCCACGAGAACCTGGGCCTCGCGCTGGATGTTCACGGTCACCAGGATGCCGAAGCCGACGATCAGAATCGCGACGATCAGGGCGATGACCTTGACGCGAAGGCGCCGCCGCACCAGGTCGAGGATCACCGCCTCACCAGCACCTCGAGCCTCATGTCGGGATGGATGGCACACTCGACGACGACCGTGCCCGCCTGCGTGAAGCGCACGGTATCGGAGCGCCCCGGCGCCTGGCGGAAGTTGAACTCGGTACCCTTGGTCTCCGACAGGACGTTGTGATGCCCAGTGTCGGAGTTCAGGAAGGTGATCCGATCGCCGACCTTGATCTCGATCTGGCTGACCGAGAACGCCTTGTTCTTCTGGACGACCGTGAAGTCAGCCGCCGATCCATGATCGGGAGCCAGGACCGTGGCCAGCAGAACGATTACCAGGCCTCCTGGTCCGAGCCGGATCATTGGGGGAGGACCGGCGGCGTGGCGACGTCCGGTGAGACTTCACCGCTCAAGGCCTCGAGGAAGGCGACAAGGTCGTCCTGCTCCTCGCGGGTGAGGTTCAGCGGCGCGATATCCGGCGACAGCCACGGATTGGTCGCGCCGCCCCGGTTGTAGAACGCCACCACTTCACGGAGTGTCGGAATGCTCCCGTCGTGCATATAGGGCGGACGCTGGGCGACGTCGCGGAGGGTCGGGGTCTTGAAGGCTCCTTTGTTCACCTCACGCTTCGTGACGATGTATCGCCCGAGATCGGGGTTCTCCCGGTCCATCCCCACCCCCAGGTTGTGGTAGCCCTCATCGGTGAAGTTGAATCCACTATGACACCGGCTGCACCGCGCCTTGCCCTCGTGCAAGGCCAGCCCGCGCCGGGCGGCCGGCGACATGGCGTTCGTGTCGCCGGCCTGAAAGCGGTCGTACGGTGAGTTCCCGGAGAGAATCGTCCGGGTGTAGGCGGCGATGGCTCTGGCGACGCCGTCGGTGTTCAGATCGGTTCCGAACACCTTCCGGTGCTGTTCCTGGTAGGCCTGGATCGCCCCCAGGTTCTTGACGATCAGATCGTCCCTCCGGTTGGAGTCGTTCTTCGACAGGTCCTCGAGGGATGCCCGAAGGCCGCCCCAGCCCTGGCGATTGCTGAAGAGCCGATTAATGATCACCGGCGAGCGGCGGGCCGTCGGCTTGCCGCTGGCGTGCACCGAGAGCGCGAGAGGATCGCTCCATCCGTGGTGGGGCAGGTGGCAACTCACACACGCGACCGTTCCACTGAACGACCAGCGCTTGTCCCAGAAGAGTTGCTTGCCGAACGCGATCTTGTCGGCGGTGAGGGGGTTGTCGGCCGGGATCGACACGCTCTCCCGGGGGAGGCCGAGCGGAAGCCTCAGCATATCGTCGGCGCTCGGCGCTGGTGCCGCTGCGCAAACGGCGAGCCCCGCGACGGTGCCCGCCACCACCCATGCCTTCATCCCATCCCTCCTCACCTGTTCCGAGGAACGCGCGCAAACGCGCTGCAGGATACCACTGTCACTCCTAGATCGGCATGTACCCGGGCGACGGTACTGAGGCCTGGGCGCGTGCTCTTGCCGAAACGAGATACGCAGCGCATCGTGAGGTAGACTACCGGCGACTTCGCTGAAAAGGAGATCGCCATGCCGTTCTACGAGAGAGGCCCTGTCCGCATCCACTACCAGGAGGTCGGCTCCGGTTTCCCCCTGCTGCTCATCCCGGGCGGGGGGCTCAATTCATCCTTCGACTCCTGGGTGACGGCCTCACCCTTCAAGCCGATGGAGCGGTATCAGGACGACTTCCGCTGCATCTGCGCTGACCTGCGCAATGCCAACCCCGGTTTGTCCAGCGGCCCGCTGGAGATCGACCGCCCCTGGGACGCCTACACCGACGACCAGCTCGGGCTGATGGACCATCTCGGCATCCGGGAGTTCCTGGTCATGGGCTTCTGCATCGGCGGGCCGATGATCCACAACCTCATCAAGCGGGCTCCGGAGCGCGTGGTGGCTGCCGCGATGATGCAACCGAGCGGGTTCCGGCCTGAGATGCCCGACCTCTTCTACCGGAACAACATGGAGAAGTGGGGGCCGCCGCTGTGCGCGAAGCGCCCCGACCTCACGATGACCATGGTCCACGACTTCCTCACCAGCATGTACACCAACCGCGCCGACTTCGTGTTCACCGTGTCGCGCGATTTCGTGCGCACCATCCGCACGCCGCTGCTGATCGCGCCGGACGACGTGCCCGCGCACCCCTACAAGGTGGCAATGGAGGTGGCCAGCCTCGCCCCCAAGGCCGAGGTGACCATCTATCCCTGGAAGGATTCGCCGGAGCACATCGACGAGGTGGTGGAGCACGCGCGGCGCTTCCTCAAGGCGCATGTCCCCGTCGGGGCTGGGCGATGAGCGACGGGCGATTCACCACGTTGACGGCCGAGACCATGACGCCGGAGCAGAAGCGCGTGGCCGACGCCATCCAGGCAGGCCCGCGTGGCGCCGGCCTCCGTGGGCCGTTCAACGCGCTGCTCAGAAGTCCGGAGCTGTGCGATCTCGTCCAGCGGGTGGGCGCTTGCGTGCGCTTCGGTACGTCGATCCCCGCCCGGCTCAACGAGCTGGCCATCATCATGGCCGGGCGGAAGTGGACGGCCCAGTACGAGTTCTACGCCCATCGCCGGCTGGCCCTCGAGGCCGGCCTCAAGCCGGCCATCGCCGACGCCATCGCGGCCAGCACGCGTCCCAGCGGCATGGCCGATGACGAGGCGATTGTCTATGACTTCGTCTCCGAGCTGCTCGGGACGGGGCAGGTGTCGGACGGCGCGTTTGCGCGGGTGAAGGCGGCCTTTGGGGAGCGCGGCGTGATGGACCTGGTGGGCGCGGTCGGCTACTACAGCCTCGTGTCGATGGTCCTCAATGTCGCGCGCGTCCCCCTGCCGGCCGGCGTGGAGCCCCCGCTGAAGTAGGCCCCGATCGGAGGACAGTGATGGAGTTCGGGATCTTCAACCTGATGGGCGCGCGCGAGGCCGACAAGCCGACCGCGCAGGTGTTCGGCGAAGTCGCCGAGCAGACCAGGCTGGCCGACGAGCTTGGCTACACGATCGCCTGGTTCGCCGAGCATCACTTCTCGAATTATTGTCTGTGCGCCTCGCCCTTGATGATGGTGGCGCACTGTGCTTCGGTCACCCGGCGGATCCGGCTGGGCACCGCGGTGGTGGTGCTGCCGCTCTACAACCCGGCGCGGCTCGCCGCCGAGATCGCCACGGCCGACGCCCTGTCGAATGGCCGGCTGATGCTCGGCGTCGGGGCCGGCTACCAACCCTACGAGTTCGAGCGGTTCGGCACCGACATCGCGCAGAATCTCGAAATGACCGAGGAGCTCTGCGACATCCTCGACCTGGCCTTCAGCCGGGAATTCTTCAGCTACCAGGGCAAGCACTACCGGATGCCGGAGACGCACATCCCCGCTCGCCCGGTACAGAACCCGCTGCCCATCTACGTCGCTGGTCATACCCAGGCGATGTTCCGGTCCGCCGCCCGGCGCGGCTATCGGGTGCTAACGTCGGGCCGGGTGGGCGGCCCCGCCTTCCTGGCCGAGCAGTACGCCGACGTCGTCGCCGCCTTTGCCGCCGAGCACGCGCCCCTGTCGCGGGCGCACCTCACCCTCAACCGCTTCGCCCACATCACGGACAGCCGCGAGCAGGGGATGCGCTTTGCCGAGAACGCGCGCTATCAGACGCGGCTGGCGTCGAGTCTCAGGCGCCGGCAGGAAGTCATGCAAGGCACCGTGCTGGTCGATGTCCCGTTCCCCGACGAGCCGCCGCTCGAGACGATCTTCGACAATTTGCTGATCGGTGATGTCGATACGGTCGCCGAGAAGCTCGTCGCCGAGATCCACGCGACCCGGCCCGTGCACGTGTGCTTCTCGTTCAAGGTCGGGAGCACGCCGCACAAGGCGGCGATGCGCTCGATGGAGCTGATGATCGGCGAGGTCAAGCCCAAGGTCGACAAGGTGCTCGGGCCGTGAACTGGCTGGTGAAGGAAGAGCCGACCCACTATGGCTGGGACGCGCTCGTGAAGGACAAGAAGACGGTGTGGAGCGGCGTGAGGAACGCGCTGGCCCAGAAGCATCTGCGCGCCATCAAGAAGGGCGACCGCATCTTCTACTACCACACCGGTGACGAGAAGGCGGTGGTCGGGATCGCGACAGCGCTGTCGGCCGCCTATCCAGACCCGGAGGACCGCAGCGGAAAATACGTCGCGGTGGATGTCGCTCCGGTCAAGCGACTGCCCAGGCCGGTCACGCTTGCCGAGATCAAGGCCGACGCCGCCTTCAAGGACTTTCCGCTCGTCCGCATCGCGCGGCTGTCGGTGATGCCTGTCACCGATGCCCAATGGGCGCGGATCGAAGGCATGGCCGGCAAGATCGGTTAGAGGGCGGAGCGAAGGTTGCGCGCGAACTCCTCGAGGAGCGCGTCGGCCTTCTTCCTGATGATGGGCTGACCGAACTCGCCGATCTTGCCGAGCACGGCGAGGTCGGTGTCGATCTGCACGCGGGTGCCGGACTCGGCCGGCACCAGGGTGAGGCGGAGGCGGGCGCGGATCCCTCCACCAAGCCTCCGGTCGTTCGCCTCGGCTCGCATGCGGGCCTGCCACGTGCTCCGGTCCGCTTCCTCCACGGTGATTGTGCCCTCGAGCGAGAGGCGAATGGGCCCGACCTGGATCTTGAGACCGCCCCGGTAGGCGCCGCCGCCGTTCACGGCCTCGACGGCCTCGACCCCGGGCACACAGCGGCTCACCGCCGGCACATCCATCAGGAAATCCCACAGGCGCTCCCGCTCGGCGGGGATCACGCACTCCTGCGTGAACGTCACCGGGCGCCTCGCGCCATCTGCCGCGCCGCCGCCGCCGCCTGGGTGAGCGCCCGGCCGACCATGACCGAGACCATCTCGCGCTTGTAGGCGGCCGATCCCCGATGGTCGCTTAGGGGATCGACCTCGGTCTTGGCGGCGGCGCCAGCCGCTCGAAGCACGCCCTCATCGAGGCGCTGGCCCACCAACGCTGCCTCCGCCGCCCGTGCGCGGAGCGGCGTCATCCCAACCGAGCCGAGCGCGATCCTCGCCTGGTGGCAGCGCTGGCCGTCGGGCTCCAGGGTCACGATTGCGGCCACGGCCACGGTCGCATAGTCATCGGCGGTGCGGGGCAGGAACTTGACGAAGCTGGCGCCGCTCGCCGCCGGGAGCAGGGGCACCGTGACCGCCGTGACCAGCTCGCCCGGCTCCAGCACGGTCTCGTAGTAGTCGCGGAAGAACTCGCGGAGCGGCAACTCGCGTCGTCCGCTGGCGCGCCGGATCTCCACGGTGGCATCGAGGGCCAGCAGCGTCACCGGAGGATCCTGGTTGGGGTCGGCGTGAGCGAGCGCGCCACCGACGGTCGCCATGTGGCGGATGCGGACCGTCCCCACGCGGCGGAACGTCTCGGCCAGGACGGGCAGGCGCTCTCGGATCAGGGGCGAGACCTCGACCGCCCGATGGGTGACGAGGGCGCCCAGGCGGATGGCGCCGTTCGTCGCCTCGATCCGATCGAGCCCTTCCACGTCGCGCAGGCTCACCAGGCAGGCCGGGCGGACGAGGCGTTGCCGCATCATGGTGACGAGGGCCGTGCCGCCGGCGACGACGCGGGCGTCGGGGCCGTGCTCCTGGAGCAGCGCGAGCGCTTCGTCGAGTCGTCTCGGCGCACGATAGTCGAACGCGTTCATGGCCGGCTGGGCTGGGCAGCGGCCGCCCGGATCGACTCGATGATCTTGTAGTAGCCGGTGCAGCGGCAGAGATTGCCGAGCATCCACTCGCGGATCTCGGTGTCGCTCGGGCTCGGGTTCGCGTCGAGCAGCGCCTTGGCGGCTACGACCTGGCCCGGCGTGCAGATGCCGCACTGGAAGCCGCCGGCGTCCATGAAGGCCTGCTGGACGGGATGCAGGCGCTCGTCCTCGGCGAGGCCTTCGACGGTCGTCACCTCGTGGCCGTCGGCGAAGACCGCCAGCGCGATGCAGGAGCTGATCATCTTACCGTCGAGCAGGACGGTGCACGCGCCGCAGACGCCCACGCCGCAGCCTTCCTTGGAGCCGGTCAGCCCGAGGTCACACCGGAGGCAGTCGAGGAGCGTGCGGTAGGTGGGCACCTCGACGTCGTGGGCCGTGCCATTCACGGTGAGCCGGATGGCGCGGGTCACGACGACCGCTCCTTCTTGGAAACCGCCAGGGCGAAGTACACCTTCTCGGCGGTGATGGGAAGGTCGAGGATGCGCACCCCGCACGCGTCGGCAACGGCGTTGGCGACGGCGGGCGCGACCGCGCTGATGCTGCCCTCGCCGATGGCCTTGGCGCGGAACGGCCCCGGGCCCACCGGATCCTCCAGGAGCACGGTCGTGAGCGGGGGAATGTCGGCGATCGTTGGCAGCTTGAAGTCGCCCAGGCTGAGCGTGCTGACCCGCCCGTCCTCGGTGCCGAGCTCCTCGCTCAGCGCGAACCCGAGCCCCTGGACCAGGCCGCCCTCGATCTGTCCCTGGTGCCCGATGGGGTTGATGACGGTGCCCACGTCGTGCGCCGTGGTGAAGCGGCGCACCGTCACCTGGCCGGTCTGGGAATCGACGGCGACCTCGGCCACCTGCGCGGTGAACGAGGTGACCGCGGCGTGGGCCTTGGCGTCGTAGAAGTGCGAGGCCTCGAGCGTCCGGCCGTCGCGGGCCGCGGCCTGCGCGATGACGGCGAACGAGGCTCCCGGCGTGCCGAGCTTGCCGGCCTCGACGCGGATCTGCTCCTTGAGCTGCTCAGCTGCGTGGTACGCGGCGCGACCGCCGGTGTGGGTGACGCGGCTGCCGCCCACGCCGGAATCGGTCTCGAAGATGTCGGTGGTCGCGAGCTCGATCTGCACCTCATCGATCGACAGGCCGAGGACCTCGGCCACGATCTGCCGGAGAACGAGGTGAGCGCCGGTGCCGGTGTCGGGCAGCCCGATCACCAGCGTCACTGTGCCCTTCGTCTCCAGGCGCACACGGGCGTTGGTGAAGCCGACCCCGATGTGGCGGTGGGTCATGGCCACCCCGCGCCCGACTCCCGCCGGCTTGGGCGTGGTCCAGCCACTGGCCTCCAGCGCCGCGTCGAGCGTTTCCTTGGCCCGCACATGCTCGAGGTGGTGGCCGGTGGGCAGGTGATCACCTTCGGTCAGCAGATTCCGCTTCCGGAACTCGATCGGATCGAGGCCGAGGTCCTTGGCGATCATGTCCATGTGCGACTCGCCGGCGAAGACCATCTGGGGCTCGCCGGGCGAGCGGGCGTGCCCGCAGGGGATGCTGTGGGTGTAGACGCAGAGCGACTCGATCAGCAAGTTGGGGATGCGGTAGACCCCGGCGCCCATGCCAGCACCGCCCAAATTCACGTGGGGCACCGGCTTGAACGCGGCGTAGGCCCCGGCATTGAAGAGCGCCCGCACCCGCCGGGCCACGATGCGCCCGGCCTTCGTCACGCCGGTCCGCAGCGTGATCACCGAGGGGTGACGCGGGTTGCCGGCCATCAGCTCCTCGGTGTAGCGCATCACCATCTTCACTGGCCGACCGGTCACGCGGGCCAGGTGATAGGCGAGCGGCAGGTCCATGAGCGAGCCCTTGCCGCCGAAGTCGCCGCCGATGGGGGTGAGGTTGACGCGAATGCGCTCCTTGGGGAGCTGGAGCGCGTGGCTGAGCAGCTCCTTGAGACGGTACGGCATCTTGTTCGACGCCCACACCTGGACCCGGCCGTCGCCGTCGATCGCCACGACGCCGGCGTGGGGCTCGATGTACCCGTGATGGGCGAGCTGCGTCCGGAAGGTGTGCTCGAAGATCCGATCGGCCTCGCGGAAGCCGGCCTCCACGTCGCCCAGCTTGAAGCAGAGGACCGACTGGACGTTCGCGTGCGGGCGCTCGGCGGGGGCGCCCTCGTAGGCCCCGGGGTTGTCGTGGACGAGCGGAGCGCCGGGCTCGATCGCCGCGGCGGCATCAAAGACGGCCGGCAGGTCCTCGTACTCGACGTAGATCAGGGCGAGGGCCTCTTCCGCGACATCGGGATCGGCTGCCGCGACCACCGCGACCTTCTCGCCGATGAACCGCACGCGGTCCCGGGCCAGCAGCGGCATGTCGAACATCCGCCGCCCCACCAGCACGTCGGGCAGATCACGGGCGCTAAGGACGGCCATGACCCCGGGCACCGCCCGTGCCTCCGCCGTGTCGATGCGGACGATCCGCGCGTGGGGCAGCGGGCTGCGCAGGGCTTTGCCCCAGATCAGCCCGGGCAGGGTCACGTCGGCGGAATAGCGGGCTGCCCCGCTGACCTTCTCGACGCCGTCGAGCCGGCCGATCGGCTGTCCAACGATACGATGGGCCATCGCAGATCCTCTCCCTGTTTGCGCGTTCGATTCGCGGGTGAGGATAGATCGGACGCGGGAGACGGGCAAGCCGGCGGCGGCCCGAGCCCGGACGGTCTCGTTGACTAACCATGATGCGCGACCTAGAGTAGGGCCGCGAGCGCGCGCGTGCCTCCGGCGGGCTGAAAGGAGATCCCCCGTGGTCAAGATCAAGCACATCGCAATCCGCACTCCCGATCCCGAGAAGACCGCGGCCTTTTACAAGGACGTGTTCGGCCTCAAGGAGGTCGGCCGGGCCCGGACCGGCTGCTACCTGTCCGACGGGTATCTCAACCTGGCGATCCTCAAGTCCCGGGACGAGGGGAGCGACGAAAGCCCGCGCGACGCCGCCGGATATGCCGGCATCCACCACCTCGGCTTCATGGTCGACAACGTGGATGAGATCTGCCAGAAGCTCGACGCGGCCGGCGCGACGCCCGTGACGACCGCCGACGTTCATCAAACCGCGCCATCGGGCGGCCGTTTCTACTATGAGATGAAGTACCGCGGGCCCGACAACCAGGAGCTGGACGTCACCGAGAGCGGGTGGATCTCCTAGAGGCATCACGGCCCCGTCAGGTGCGCGACGACTTGGCCTGGCCTCCTCCGCGCGAGGGCGACGTCAGCCTTGCGCTCCGCCTTCCCGCTGCTTGCGCAGGAAGTCCTCGAGCTCTTGCATCAGCTTTTCCGAGTCCAGTTCCCCGCCGGGCAGTGGTTGCTGCTCCTCGCCGGCCTCGGCATCGTACTCCTGCTCCAGCTTCCGTACGTGCTCGCGGGTGCCGCGGTCCCGAGCCACGGCCCGATCGCATTGGGTACGGAAGTCCCGGATGGCCTCAGCGAAGTGGGACATATCCAGACTCAGGTGAAGCAGGCGGGCCGCATAGATCACCAGAGCCTGGATCGCCGCCGGATTCTCGGTATCTTGCAGATAGTGCGGCGCCTGCCCCATGAAGCCGACATGCTGCATTCCCAGTCGCTCCGCGGCTTCCAGAACGACCGAGGAAATACCGGTCGGGCCTTCGTAAGTCGGAGGCCGATAGATACCCCAGGCTTCGAGCAACGACCGCGCGGCGGGGTCGGTGCAGCGAGCGGTGACACGTACCGGCCGGGTATGAGGAGCGCCGGCCAGGAGTGCCCCGAGCGAGACGATCCGTCTCACCCCACAGCGCTTGGCCACGGCCAGGAACGCCGTCGTATAGGTGTTCCACCTCTGATGGGGCTCGGGGCCGCAAAACAGGAGGAGGCCGTCTCCGCCATCCTCTGGACGCCACGCAAAGAACTCGCTCCGTGGCCACTGGATGTCGCGGCCCCCGTCGGCCCTCAACCGCACCTCGGGCCGTTCCTGGGTAAACACGAAGAACTCTTCAGGGTCTATCCGGGCCACGCGCGCGGCCCCGAGGTCGCGGACCAGGTGGCGCAAGGCGCCGGTGGCCGCCCGGCCGGCATCAATCCATCCCCCGAACGCCATGACCATCGTCGTCAGGTTGGCTGGCGGCTCGCGGTCGAACTCTACGTTGTCCATGCTCCTCCTCTCGCCAGGAGTGAGCGTATCACACGCTGTCGCTGCCGCTCGACCATCGCCGGCAGATGTGATGGGCGATCGCGATGGGCGACGGCACTGACACCTGGGTCGGATCGTCGGGGCCGGCGGCGGCGCGCGCCACCATCTCCCGGACCTCGTCGCGCGAGAACCAGCGCGCCTCGGCGAGCTCCTCCGGGTCGACGGTGATCTCCTCGGTCAGGGCCTCGGCCAGGAACCCCATCATCAGGCTCGACGGAAACGGCCACGGCTGCGCCGCCAGGTAGCGCACGCGCCCGCAGCGGACGCCCGCTTCCTCGCGGACCTCCCGGCGTACGGCCTCCTCCGGGGTTTCACCGGGCTCGATGAAGCCGGCGAGGCAGGAGAATCGGGCGCCCGGGCGACGGCGGTTGCGGCCGAGCAGGGCCCGATCGCCGCGGGTGGCGAGCATGATCACGACGGGATCGGTGCGCGGGAAGTGCGACGCCCGGCATTCCGGGCAGCACCGTTTCCATCCGGCCGACGCCACCCTGGTCGGCGATCCGCACTGGGCGCAGAAGCGATGTCGGGCGTGCCAGTCGAGCAGGGAGCGGGCCTCGGCGAGGATGGCTGCCTCGCCGGGGGCGATGGTCGGGGCGAGGGCGCGCACGTCGATCAACGCGGTGTCGATCTCGGGCGCGACGTCGGCTCCGGCCGCATCGAGAGCGAAGTGCGCGCGCCCGTCGCCGAGACCAAGAAAGATCAGCGGCGCGCCCCCGTCGATCTGGTCGCGCCACGGCGCCACGGGCTGCCAATCGAGCGCCGGGGCTGGGGCGCCGCGAGTGAACGGCTTCAAATCGCGCAGAGGCAGGACGCGCGTTTCCGGGTCACCCAGCCGCTTGGCGATCCATTCGCCGTCATCCCGACGCTCGCTGGTGCGATCCAACGGGTTGCCGCCGAAACAGTAGAGGTCATCCATGGCGGCTAGACTGGGTCCACCCTCACCGACCGACCTGTGGCCGAGGCCCGCTCGATGGCGTCGATCAGCGTGTGGCGCCGGACGGCCAGATTGAAGTCGACGTCGAAGGACCCACGGCCGCGCAGGGCGTCGGCCGCTCGCGCGTAGGCCTGGGCCACATTGTAGGGCGGGCCGCTCGGCGTGCCCTCGGGAGCAACCCTGTACTTGGATGGGACGGGCATCGAGGCCATGGGCTCCTTGCCCTTGCCCCCGTGTACCTGGCTGGGACCGGTGTTGAACGAGCCATCCGCGCGGATGACCAGGGCGCCCTCGCGTCCGTAGATCTCGATCCGGTTACCGCCCGGATTCGAGGGAACGGCGGCGACATTGACCGACACCTCGGCCCCGCTCACCAGGCGACCGACCACGTTGATGCTGTCCGGCGAATCGACCGGGACCGGCGTTCCCTCCAGGGTTCGCCACTCCGGAATTCGCGTCGACACCCGGGCCGAGACCTCGGCAAACTCGCCGAGCACCGCGCAGAGCGCGTCGATGGCGTGGCCGCCCGTGATGGTCAGGACGTTGGCGCCGTTCGCGCGGACGCCCTGCCAGATGCGGCCGGGACCCCGCTGGAGCTGGGCCTGCACGACGCAGGTCAGATTTGCCGTGAGCACGTCGCCGATGTGGCCCCCCTGGATGAGATCACGCGCGTACAGAATCGCCGGGGCGCTGCGCGCCTGCAGGCCGACGATGGTCTTGATGGAGCGCTGGCTGGCGAGTCCCGCCATTTCCTCCGCCTCGGCCAGCGTCCGTCCCAGCGGCCACTCACACAGCACGGACTTGCCGGCCTGCAGGCCGGCCATGACCAGATCCCGGTGCCCGGGCACCCGCACGCAGACGGCGACGAGGTCGACCTCGGGATGCGCGGCCATGTCGGTGAACCGGTGGAATGCCCGCTCGACGCCGAACGCCGCGGCCGACGCCTTGGCGGTGTCCTCGTGCGCGGTGCAGACCGCCGTGAGCTCGTACTGGGGCAGCGCCTTCAGGGCCGGAACGTGGGCGTTGGCCCCCCAGCCGCTGCCCCCAGGCGTCACCGTCGCTCCCACGATGCCCACGCGAATCTTGTCGGTCATCTGAGCCTCCCGGTTGGCGACAGTACCTCTTGACACCCTCGCTTCGCCAGCGGAACATCCGCCCCCATGCGGCAGATCACGGACGAGCAGCGCTTGCCGATCGACAGCGAGGCTCAGCCGCTGGTGCAGGCGGCGGCCGCGCTCCGGTCGGTCATCCACAGCTATCGCGAGGAGATCGCCCGCGAGCAGCGCTTGCCAAAGGCGCTGGTCGAGCAGTGTCACGCCGCCGGCTTCTACAGCCTCGTCATCCCGCGTGAGCTCGGCGGGCTGCAGACCGACCCGCTGACCTACGTGCGCATCGTGGAGCTGCTGGCGGAGGGCGCCGGCGCGGTCGGCTGGAACGTGGCCAACAACGGCATCCTCCAGCTCGTCACGCTCGGACTGCCGGATGAGGGCGTCCACGAGGTCTACGCGCACGGCGCCGACACCGTCGTCGCCGGTACCGCCGTGATCGGAGGCGGGCGGGCCGTGCCTGTCGATGGCGGCTACCTGGTGACCGGGCGCTGGCCCTTCGGCAGCGGCTGCCAGGAGAGCTCCTGGATGCTGGGCAGCTTCCAGATTCTCGATGGGGGCCAGCCGCGCCGCAGTCCGGATGGCGCCTCGGGCTACTGGCGGGGCGTCTTCGAGCGTTCGGAAGCGCAGATCGTCGAAGGGAGCTGGGACGTCACCGGGATGCGCGCGACCGGCAGCTTCGACTGGACGGTGGACGAGGTCTTCCTGCCCGAGCGGCGAACGATGGTCCATGCCGGCGTCCCGCTCGACAACCAGTGGCAGCGCTGGCCGGGGATCTCATACGCCCTGCCGGCTCAGGCCTGGGTCGGGCCCCACCACAGCGCGGTGATCACCGGCATCGCCCGGGCCGGGATCGACGCGCTGATCGAGCTGGCCAGCGCGAAGACGCCGCGCGGCCGCACCGACCGGCTCGGTGAGAATCCTCAAGTTCAGGACGCGGTCGGTCGGGCCGACGCGATCCTGAACGCCGGTCGCGCGTACCGCAGCGCGATGATCACCGAGCTCTGGAACACTATCGCGGCCGGGGCGGACACCACCCTCGAGCAACGGGCTCGTTGTCGGTTGGCCGCGGTCTATGCCACCGACAGCGCTCGCCAGGCGATGGATCTGATGTACCGGCACGGGGGCAGCACGTCGTTCCAGCGCGAGAGCCGCCTGGCCGAGTGCTGGCGCGATCTCCACGTCGTCGGCCAGACGGCCGCGCTCGCCCCGGAGTGGTACCCGATCGGCGGCCGGGTATTCTTGAAGCTGGATCCGGGCCCGCGGCTGCGCTAGTGACGCGGTCCCGCCGCCGTTCTTTCAGGGATGCGGTCCCCAGGGGGCCGCGGTCAGGAGCTTGACCTCCTGGGACGCGACCAGCGGCCGGAATTTCACCGCGAAGCCTTCCACGAAATCCTTGTTGGCAAATACCGAAGCCCAGTGGGCGCGACGGTCGGCATCGTCGTCGAACTTCCACAGATGGACGAGCTGGTTGATCGTGCCCGTGTCGGCCTGGAAATAGCCGATCAACTTCTTGTCCTGGCCGCCCTTCTGGAGTGCCGGGTAGCCGAACTCGGTGTACAGCTTGACCGCCTCGGCCATCTTGCCCACGTGAAGCGTATAGGTCCGCAGTTCATAAACCGTCATGGCGATCCTCCTCAGACAGTGTCGAGAGGGTAGGATAGAGCAGCGGAGGAAATGATGAAAGGCGTCGTGTTTCTCGGAGATCGAAAGCTGGAGCTCAGGGAGTTCCCCGATCCGACACCAGGTCCCCGAGACGTGATCCTCGAGATCAAGGCCTCGGGCATGTGCGGCAGCGATCTGCACAACTATCGCGCCCCGGCCAGTCCGGGCGGGGCGGTGACCGGCGGCATCAAGCGAGAGGTCGGTGTGATCGCCGGCCATGAGCCCTGCGGCATCGTCGCCGCGGTGGGGGCCGGCGTTACCGACAAGGAGGCCCGGGTCGGCCAGCGCGTGATGGACCACCACTACGACGGCTGCGGCACCTGCAAGCACTGCCGGGCCGGCTGGACGCAGATGTGCCTCGCGGGCACGGTGGTCTTCGGCTCGGGCGGGCACGGCGGACACGCCAGATACATGAAGGTGCCGGTGTCGACTCTGGTACCGCTGCCGGATTCGCTCTCCTTCGTGACCGGCGCGGCGATCTCCTGCGGCACCGGCACGGCCTGGGGCGCACTGAAGCGGGTCACTCTGCAGGGCGGCGAGACGATCGCCATCTTCGGTCAGGGCCCGGTGGGCCTGTCGGCGACTCAACTGGCCCTCGTCATGGGCGCCCGCGTCATCGCCATCGACGTCGCGCCCGAGCGGCGCAAGCTCGCCCAGGCGTTCGGCGCGCACGAGGTGATCGACCCCAGGTCCGGCGACGTGGTGAAGGCCATCCGCGATCTGACGCATGGCGAGGGCGCGCACAAGACGCTCGACGCCTCCTCGGCACCGGACGCTCGCGCCGCGGCCGTGCGCTCGGTACGGTCGTGGGGCACGGCCTGCTTCGTCGGCGAGCGGGGCCAGGTGACCCTGGAGGTGAGCCCGGATCTCCTGCGCCGCCAGGTGACCCTGGTGGGGTCCTGGACGTTCTCGAAGCAGGGCCAGGCCGAGTGCGCCGAGTTCGTCGCCGACCGGAACGTGGACGTGGAGAGGCTCTTCACGCATCGCTGGAAGCTCGAGCAGGCGGAGGAAGCCTACCAGCTCTTCGACACGCAGACGACCGGCAAGGCCGTCATCCTGCCGTCCTGAAGCGCGGCTGGCGCGCACCGCAAGGGGGCCGCACAGCTTCGCCGGGCTGGAAAGGAACTAGGCCAATCGACTTAGCACTGGGCAAGCCAGCCAGGATTCACTACCTCGGCGTCCCGCAGCTTATTCTGGGGCGTAAGTGGGCACGCGCAGACGGATTCGATCGCACGCTGGAGAGATCGACCTACGGTTCCTGCACAGGTCGCCGCCTCGATGACTCTGCGAGTCCTCCTGTGCCCGCCGCGCTTTTTCGCTCAACGCCGGGAATGGATCTCTTTCGGGCTCAACAGTTGCCTTTACGGCTTCGGCCTCATCGGCCTCGCCGCCAGTCTCAACGGGCTCGCCGCCTGCGACGAGGGCGCCGGATGGCTCCTCCTCGTCCCCGCCCTGTTCTGGCTTTTCTGTCTCGCCCACGTAGCTGACGCGTCGCGTCGCGAGAGAGCCAGGGCACGGGCCAGCGCCGGGCCGCCTCGGCGACGCCCGGTCTGGAAGAAGATGGCCCGGCTCGCCGTCTTCCTCGTCAGTTTCGCGATGATCCTGAACCTGTTGCAGGTGCTCGTCACTCGAACGGGCAGGACCGTCGGCCCGGAAGGGGCCCCCTTGCTCCCGGTCCTGGTCGTGACGCCGGGGCCCACAGACGACATGGATAAGGCCCATCTCGTGTTCCACAAAGACCTCGGAGCGTTTCGCGAGAGTCACCCCGACTACACATATCTCGTACGGCACGGAACGGAGGGGCGCCTCAAGTCGCAACTGAGTGGAGGAGATTTCACGGTCGCGCCACGCGCCAACGGCCGGCAGGCCTTCGAGGTCTGGAAAACCGTGCATAGCGAAGCGTACGCGATCGGCTGGTACGAGGCGTCTGAAAAAGAATTGTTCCCGCGCCGGTTCAGCCTGTTCCACGAAATGATGACGGCAATGTTCATGTTTCCGGCGGTGGTGGGCAGTCTCCTGGTCGCGTGGATCGCCGGAAAGCTCCTGGATCGAATCAGGAAGGTCCAGCCGGCATGACGCCTCTGGCCGAGCTGCTCGAAGGGCCCATCGATCACCGTAGCGGGAGGAGGTCGTGCGCTCTTACCACGTGGGAAGGAGAACGGAGATGGCAGAGATCTCGGGAATCATCTTGCTGATCATCGGACTGTTCGTCAGTCCCATCGTCGGGCTGTGGTTGATGGCGTTCCTGATATGAGCTGAGAATGACGGGAGATCACTACCGGTGCGGACCTTGACGCTTCTCGATCGCCAGGCCGACCAGCTTGCCAACGAAGTCGAGGGTTGAAGATGATGGCGATCCGCCTGAGGACGTAAGATGCGACTGGAGGCTTCCATGGGCGAGCACCGGCGAAAGGCAGGTGGGTGTTCAGCACGGAGTTCAAGCGACCCTACGACGAGGTGAGCCGGGCCCTGACCGGTCGCTCCCTCAACGGCCTGTTCGGCTGGAAGCGCAACCACTACGATCGCTTGGTGCACTTCTCGTACGGCTTTCTGCTCGTGTACCCGATCCGGCAGATCCTGATCCAGCTTGCGGGAGTGCGGGGAATCTGGGGCTACTACCTACCGTTCGCCGTCACGTCCTCCAGCTCGGCCGACTACGAGCTGATCGAATGGGGCGCCGCCACGGTGTTTGGCGGTGAGCTCGGCATGGCCTACCTGGGCACCCAGGGCGATATCTGGGATGCCCAGAAAGACATGGCGCTGGCGGCCTCCGGCGCGCTCCTTTCGATGGTCCTGCTCGCGATGAGAAACAGTTGGCGGCGGGATGCTTGACGAAGGCGCGGCGTGGCTGTCGCGCAACGTGGTCGTCCTCGTAGCAGGTTACGTGATTGTGACCGCGGCCACGATCCTGATCCTCATGGTCGTGCTTGCCGTGCTTCCAGCAACCTACTTCCAGGACGGCGCCGAGGTGCAGTCTCGCCGCCGGCGCGGAGGGCTGAATGTCCTGGTTCGTCTCGCCAAGAACGCTCTGGGCATCGTTCTGATCGTCCTCGGCTTCCTCCTGTCACTGCCGGCCATCCCGGGCCAGGGGGTGCTGACCATGCTCATCGGTGTGATTCTGGTGGACTTCCCGGGCAAGCGTGCCCTCGAGCAAAAGCTTGTGGCGCGGCCGCGCGTGCTCGAGACGATGAACCGGCTACGCGCCTGGCTCGGCCGACCGCCGCTCGTGCTCTAAGACTGGGTGCCGAGGGGTTCTGCGGCGGCGCGGGCGCGTCGTCGCTGCCCCCAGATGCTCAGGGCAAGCCAGAGCAGCGCACCGTAGAGCGCGGTCGCCATGTCCTTCTGGGCATCCCAGATATCGCCCTGGGCGCCCAGGTACGCCGCCCCCAGTTCGGGGCTGACGATCTGCGCCACCCAAGACTCCAGGATCTCCCACAGGCTGCTCAAGCCAACGATCGTCATGACGGGCAGGTAATAGAGCAGGAGACCGCGGGCGTTCGCGACACGCGCGAAGGCTTCTCGAATGGGAGTCGCTAGCAAGAGCCCGAAGGCGAAGTGAACAAACCGGTCGTAGTCGTTGCGCCCGGCTCCCAGGAATGGCGTCAGCCAGTTGCGAGCGGAACCTGCGCGTACGTGTAATGGGCGCCGATCGTGTGCAGCGTGATGAAGGCGCCGATCAGCACGTAGGAAACCACCGACAAGGGTAGAACCCGGCGACTGGCGACGAGGCCGCCGAGGACGATCGCGGGGATCACGCTTGCCAGGACCCAGTTGTGCCAGTCGTTCGGTGAGACCGCCATGGCGCTCCAGAAGACGATATACGAGCCGAACAACAAGAACGCGGGGGGCGTATTGATGAATGACATGTCCGCAATATAGGCAGATGGCCGCGCACCGAGCAAGCCGCCGAGGGCCCTGGCGCTCCTAGTAGCCGCGGGCGCGGTCGACCAGGTTCAGGAGCGGCGTGCCGGCGAGATAGCGACGCAGGTTCTCGGCGAACAGCGCCGTGCAGGCGTCGTCGTAGCCGGGCATGAAGCCCGACACGTGCGGCGAGACGATGACGTTGTCGAGAGCGTAGAGCGGGTGCCCCGCCGGCGGGGGCTCCTGGGCGAAGACGTCGACGGCGGCGCCGGCGATGCGCCGCTCGGCCAGGGCCCGGGCCAGCGCCGGCTCGTCGACACTGGCCCCGCGGCCCACATTGATGAGGTAGGCGGATGGCTTCATGGCCGCCAGCGCCGCCGCGCCGATCATCCCGCGAGTCTCGCGCGTGAGCGGCGCGCACATGACCACCACGTCGGAGCGCGCCAACAGCGCCGGCAGCTGCTCCATCGCGAGCCACTCGTCGGGCAAGGCCCCGTCGGGATCGCCGGTGCCGGGCAGGTGATAGCCGGTGTCGGCGCGGCGAGCCGGGTCGCGCTTGCAAGCGAGCACCGTCATCGCGAACGCCGTCTTGGCGATGCGCGCCAGCTCCCGCCCGATGCTGCCGTAGCCGATGATCCCGAGCGTCGCGCCCCGCACCGGCGTGGGCACGAAGAGCGGCCAGCGCTGCTGATCGGGCGGCCACACGCCCTTGGCCTGCCACTCGACCATGCGGGGGACCCGATGCGCGAGCGCCAGTAGCACCGTGATCGCGTACTCCGCGATCAGTGGCGCGTGCACCCCGCTCGTGGTCGTGAGCAGGACCTCGCTCTTCGTGTAGATCGGGTGAGCGTGGAAAGCGTCCACCCCGGCCATGTGGACCTGGAGCCACTGGAGGCGGGGCGCCCGCGGGCTGCCATCGCGGCCGTCCACGAGGTCGGTGGGCACCGTCCCCGCGTAGAGGACGTCGACGCGCGCGTAGTCAGCGGTCTCGGCGTCGCCCCGGGTCACCGTGATTCGCGGCGACACGGCCCGCATCCGGTCGAGCTTGGCCTCGTCGAAGGGCATCGTCACCAGCACGTTCAGGGTGTCGGGGAGCATGACGTCACGCAGGGCCGGGCGGCGATACCGGCGGCGGGGTGCTCGCGAGACCGCCCGGGCCACCGCGGCCGCGGATGCTCTGGCCCCTCACGCGAGCCGCGGCCGATCGCCCTCGACGATGATTCGCCACAGGACGCGGCTTTGGCTCCGGTCGTAGTCGCCGTGAGCCCGGTGCATCGTCGCGCGGTTGTCGATCACCAGGACGTCGCCCTTGCGCCAGACGTGGTGGTAGACGATCTCCGGCCGGATCATCCGGTCGAGCAGGTCGCGCAGGTAGGCCCGGCTGGCCTCGGGGGTCATGCCGTCGATGTGGGTGGTCTTGGAGATGTGGAAGTACACCGCCCGCGACCCGTGCACAGGATGGGTGCGCACCATCGGGTGGGCGACCGGCGTGCCGTACTTCGCGCGGTCCTCCGGGCGCGTATCGGCGTGGCCGTCCAGCCCGTTGAACGTCGTCAGCGACAGGAGGTGCCGGCGCTCGTCCTCCGGAAGGGCCAGGTAGGCCGCGCGCATGCTCGCCACGCTGGTGCCGCCCCCCGCCGATGGGATCTCCACGCCGTACAGCATGGTGGCGGCCGGGGGGCGCTCGCGGTTGGTGTGGTCGGTGTGCCACTGCTCCGCCGGCTGCTGGCCATTTCGGTGCCAGACCAACCCGATCAGGGGAAAGTCCGGCATGTTGTGCTGGGAATAGTGCTGTTCCATGGGCGGCCCGAACGCCGTCGCGGCGGCGAGGTACTGAAGCGGCGTCAGCGACTGATCGCGAAACACCAGCGCCAAATGGTCGGCCAGGGCCCGCGCCAGGGCCTGTCGGGTGGGCTCGGCGATCGGGGCGGCAAGGTCGACGCCCGCCACCTCGGCGCCGAGCGTGGGATGAAGCGGGGTGATCTGCACGCTCGCCCCCCTGGCTGGATCAGGATCCGGGGGACGCCGGTGGCGAGGCCAGTGCCCGCTCGTACAGCGCGTCGGTGTAGCCGCGCACCAGTGTGTCGCCCAGCACGAGGACCGGTACGCGCAACAGACCGTCCTCGTGGAGCAGCCACCGCAGCGCCTGCGCCTCGTCGACGGGCTCGGCGGCGGCGTCGCGCTCGATGAAGCCGTCGCCCGCCTTGACCAGAAAGCGGCGAGCGCCGCGGGCGAGCGCGAGCGCGCCGGCGCGGTCCACCGGATGCGTGTCGAGGGGGCGACGCTCGAACTCAACGCGCGCTTGCGCCAGCGCGCGCCGAGCGAGCTCGGAGGAGGGGCAGTCGCACGGCCGGTCATAGAGGACGGCCCGCATGGCCGAGAGTGTCGGCGCCGGGAGCGCCCAAGTCAAGCGCGAGGCCGTGGGACCAGCCAGAGGACGATGAGGACGGCGGCGGCAGCCGACATCAGGTGCTTGAGCGTGTGGCCGCTGACGAGCCCGCCGAGCGCGAACAGGGCGTGATCTCCCAGTTCGGCCAGCTTGGCGGCGGCGTAGAGCGCGATGCCGGCGACGAGCGGGGCCGCCGGCCGGCAGCCCGGCAGCAGCACGAGCATGAGCGGGATCAACACCATCGGCAGGAACTGCGCGAGGGCGTAGGCCCGGAGGTCGTCGGCGCGCTGCCACCAGAGCACGCTGGCGATGGCGCCGAGCGCCAGCGGCGCCAGCAGCCAGCGGCCGGCGGCCATGCTCACTCGATCGCCGATCACGACCGCGAAGATCACGGGGAAGAGCGTGGACAGCGGCAGCCGATCCCACACCAGCGTGGCGTTGCCCGGCGCCAGGTGATACCAGGCGGAGCCGAGCGCCGTCAGCACGAGCCCCAGCGCGAAGGTGTGGCCGGCCACGCGCTCCCAGCGATCGAGCGCGGCGCGCGCCACCCGGACGAGCGCCCACGCGCCGGCGATCAGGAAGGCGGCGTTGGAGAGCACGTTGAGGGCGTGCGGCACGCCGAGGAGGCGCCGCTGATCGGCGAAGGCGTGATAGGCGAGATCCTGGCGGATCGGGTCCACCGCGAACACGCCGGCGATCGCCGCCACCGCCACCGCGAGCAGCAGCCCTCCCCGCCCGCTCGCCGTCGTCATGTCACTCCGGTACCTCGAATTGGAGTCGATCCGTCTCCTCGATACCCGTCACCACGGACAGCTCCGCCATCGCCTTCCCCGCCGGGAGGAACATGGGGAACAGCTGGGCCTCGACGATCGCGTGCTGCTTGAAGGCGACCTCGAACGTGTAGGTGCTGAGCAGGGTGAAGGGCCGGGGCGGCTGCGTCATCCAGCGCCCCAGGATCTTCACCGGCACGTTGCCCGGCGCCCCGTCGTTACGAAGAGCAAGCTTGAGCGTGACCATTCGCTGGCCGGCCATGCGGGGCGGACCCGGCAACGGATCCACGGGCTTCCCGATCTCGACCCGATCGATCTTCCAGCTGGGGGTCGGTCCGGTGTCCTGAGCCGACTGGGCCCGAACGTCGGGCACCAGCACGATGATCGAACCGAAGATGAGCGCACCCAGCAGCAGGCGAGCCGCTCGCCGGCGGGTCATATCTGGTCTCCCCCAGGCAGCAAGGATAGCCCAGGCCCGGTCGGTGCCCTTCTATCACGAGACGCAACGGATGATGGGCGAGATGGCCGCGGACTTCGGTGTCGACGGCACGAATCTCTACGACCTCGGCTGTCCACGTGTCGCACCCTGATCGAGCTGGCACCCGTGGTCAGTCCCGGCGTGCAGTTCATCGGGGTCGACAACTCCGAGGAGATGCTGGCCCAGGCCCAGCGGCGGCTGGCGGAGCAGCAAGTGACCCGCCCCATCAAGCTGGTTCACGCCGACCTCCACGATGGTGTCGTGATCGACAACGCCTCGGTCGTCATGATGAACTTGACCCTGTAGTTCATTCGGCCGCTGCACCGGGCGCGACTGATCGGCGCCATCCACCGGGGCATGACGGCGCGCGGGTGCCTCATTCTGGTCGAGAAGGTGACCGTCAAGGACTCGCTCCTGAACCGCCTCTTCATCAAGTACTACTACGCCCTGAAGCGGCGGAACGGCTACTCCGCGATGGAAATCGCCCAGAAGCGCGAGGCCCTGGAGAACATCATGATTCCGTACCGGCTCGACGAGAACCTCATTCGCGAAACCCTCTCTATCTCGGCAACCTGATCGTGCTCCTCGGGCTGTTCATGATCCACAACAATCCGTGAGTCTATGCGCTCGGCGGCGCCTTCTTCCTCTTCGCCTACTCGGCCATCGTGGCCGCCGAGGAGGACTACCTCCAGAGAAAGTTCGGCGAGGAGTATGTCGCGTATGGCCAGCGGGTCAACCGCTGGCTGCCCGATTTGCAGGGCCTGACGCGGTCGCTCGAAGGTATGAGGTTCGACTGGCGACGCGTGATCGTCAAAGAGTACGGGAGCGCGTACTACTGGACAGTGGGGGCCGTGCTGCTGCTGGTCTACGAGCGCTCACCGAAGTTGTCGGAAGCGGCGCTCTCGACCGCGGCGGTGGTCCTCGGCGTCCTGACCGCGGGGTGGCTCGCCGCCCGTTACTACAAGAAGCGCGTCTTCTGGCAGCAGGCATCCGCGAGCTGAGCCGGGCGCGAGCGCCGCATTCGGTTGCCTCCTTCGTCTTCGCGACCCCGGGCCGCCGGAGCGGGGCGGGCGTTGCGAGACCAGCCCCGGCTCGGCGGCCCTGATCGCTGAGCGCGCTACTTCGCGGTGTACGCCCTGGCCTGCTTGAGCTCGGGGCGCTCCGAGTCGGCGTGCTTTGCCAGCGCGAGCAATTGCTGGTAGTAGCTGCGCGCCTTGTCGCGATTGCCAGTCAGCTCGGCCGCCCGCGCGGCTCCTGCCAGGCCGTGGAACCGGTTCGGATCAGTGCGCTGGGAGGCCTCGAATTCCGCCAGCGCCGGGGCGGGCTGGTTCAGCTCGAGGAGGAGCTCGCCGAGCATCTCGCGGGCCGGCTGGATCGCGCCCGGGGTCACCGGGTGCTTTTCCGTCCCACCCTCGAGATCGGCGGCGGCCCGCAAGTGCTTCACCGCGTCGTCGTTGCGCTTCTCGGCCCGGGCGATCCAGCCCATCACCGCCAGCCGCTGGATCTCCGTCTGCTCCGCCCAGTACGTGTTCTTCGCGGCGGTCATGGTGTCGCGCAGGGCCTCCAGGCGCGCGACCTCGTTCTTGGCCCCGGCCACGTTACCGCCGCGCGCCGACCCGAGGCCGCGGGCGAAGACCAGGATAGATTCGGCCTGGGGGAACTTCTGCCACGACAAGCTCTGGGGATGCAGCCTCAGCTCCGCCGCCTCCGCCCACTGGCGCCGCTCCAAGGTGTAGCGGGAGGGGATGGCGGTGAACGCGAAGGCCGCGGCGAAGTGCTCGGTGTCGATCTTCTCGATGCGCCGGACCTCGTCGTACACCCCGCGGGCTTCCCGATCCTTCACGAGCTGCAATGCGGCGTACACGATGTAGTCCATGGCGTGCAGCGC
>DATBIM010000156.1:0-131238 GCA_036556905.1 Candidatus Methylomirabilota bacterium | reverse complement strand
TTGAGCACCCCGGGCGTGTCCTGCAGCGCCCGCTCGATTTTCCTGACGCAGGAGGCGCACGTGATGGTGCGAACGAGGAAACGCGCCGTGGCCGGTCCGATCTGATAGCCGGCGGCCTTCACGGCGGCGTGCAGCGCGGACACCGTAGTCTGCGCGGGGTCGTATTCCACGAGCGCCCGCTCCCCGACGAGGTTCACCGTCACCTTTCGCACTCCCGGAACGGCCTGCAGGGCACGCTGCACGGCCTGCACGCAGCTGGCGCAGCTCAGCCCGGCCACGGGCACCTCGATGCGCCGGGGTCCGATTGCCGCTGTGTCCACGCCCGTCGTCGCGGATGCAGCGTCAAGCTTTGTCATGTTACCTTCACGGCGTCATCCAGCGCCCGCGGTCGGTTCACGTAAGATCCCGCTTCCTCGCCTCGAACTCCTCCTTGCCGATCTCGCCTCTCGCGTAGCGCTCGCGCAGGATCTGTAGTGCGCGATCGACGCGCATCTCGCCCCGGGGCTCGTCGCCCTGACGCACGAGCCACCGGATGGTGAGCACGAGACCGGCGATCACGAGTGCCCAGAAGACAACCATCATCACCATCATCCCGATACCCCACGCGCCCCATCCCCACATCATCGGGTGCGTGCCCCAGTCCCACGGACGCTCCTGTGCCGCAGCGACGTTGGCCCGCAACAATCCGAGGATGGACAGCCCTAGCATCATGCGTCGCACCGTCAGCATGTGGACTCTCAGATGGCAGATCACGATGCCAGGCGCGATGAGGATGAAGAAGGCGCAGGTTCCAAGGAGCTCAGTCATGACTCGCACCTCCGGAGTCACCGAACGACCTCGCGCACGACGACGGTCAACCGATCGACGCCAGTCGGCCCCGACACCGTCGTCGTGGCCCTTTCCGCGTGGCCTCCCCTTCACTGGAGACACCGCGACCAAGACCTGGACTGCGTGTTGAGAAGAGGAGGCGGTTAGATCAGGAGCGAGGCGTGCAGCAGGAAGAGCGGCGGCCGATCGGGCGCCACGTCGATCCCAACCTCCTGGCGCGGGACGGACATGACACCAGGTCCGATGAAGCTCGCCATGGTCGGAGTCGGCGCGGTAGCGGTCGTGCCCTTTACCCCATCGCAGGAACCGCCGGCGGACTCGTGATGGTCGTCGCCCGGGACGTGGTCGTGCAAGGGGACGGCGGCGAGGAGGTCTGCGTGGCCGTGGCCGCTCGCGACGTGAGCCGCTAGAAGCATCACGCACGCGAGAACCAACCACAACAGCCGAGATGAACGCATCGGCGTCGAGGCTACCGGCTCAGTTCATTCGTGTCAAGGCGGTGGCCGGGGCTCGAGGACGCACGACCACACGGACAACGACTCGGTAGACCGCCGGGACGCCAAGGAGGATGTGTCGCAACGAAGGGATCACCACATCAAAGGCCGATCACCGGTCGCAGCTTCCAGAAGTAGTTCACGTAGTCCTCGCCCTCGTGGAGCCGGCGGAATGTGAGCTCCACGGGCATGTCGACGGCCACGGTGGCAGGATCCACATCGGTGACCTGAGCGTAGAAGCGCCCGCCCCCCTCGAGGTCGGCAGCGGCCATGACCGTGGGCGGGTCGGGGTTGGGCACCAGGTGATCCCGGGTGAAGGTGAACACCCTTCCCCGGCGGGCGAGACGATGGTCCACCAGGCGGGTGGACGAGCACTGCCAGCACAGGTGGCGGCGCGGGTAGCTCACGGCGCCGCAGTCCGCGCAGCGCTGGCCGTAGAGCCGCAGGTTCTGACGCTCCTCGCGGACCAGGGTGGGCACGCTGGAGAAGGACTTGATGACTTCCGTCGCCACGTGGCGCCGGAACCTCAGGAACTTGCCATAGTGAGCCAGCGGACGACCGGCGGCGAGCTGTCGGGCGATCGGCCGAGGCGAACGAAACCCGCGAACGGCCTCGGTGGCCTCGAACAGCAGCGCCTCGGCGCCGTTGCCATACGACACCACGAGCAATTGCTGGTGGGGCTCGGCCTCCTCGAGCGCGGCGGCCAGGCCGAGCAGGCAGGAGGCGGTGCCGGTGCTACCCGCGCGGGCGATCACGGGCTCGGCCGGGACGGCTGACTCGAGCCGGAGCATACGGGCCAGCGCCGCGTGGGTGCGGGCGTCGGGGCCGTAGAGCACGAGCTTGCCGATGTCTTCCCGCTTGCGGCCGGTGCGCTGGAGCAGGCCGTCGACGGCCTCGGCGATGTGCTTGTCCAACCCGTGCGCCCGCACGAACGTCTGGTCGGGCAGCGACTGCACGTAGCGGTCGCCGTCGTTCCGCCACAGATCGGTGAACTCGCGGCTCACGGCGAAGGCGTCGATGAAGGTGGCCAGCAGGCCGTCGGCGCCGACCAGGGCGGCTCCGGCGCCGTCCCCGACCAGCAGCTCCAGCTCGCCGCCGGGCTCCACCGGTCGCATGTCGGCGGCCGCCACCAGCGCCTGGGCGACGGACCCCGCCCGCACGGTCTCCAGGGCCAGCCGCAGCGCCGTGGTGCCGGCCCGCAAGGAACCGCACAGGTCGGCCGTCAACACGGAAGCCGGGAGATCGGCCACGGTCGCCAGCAGCGTCGCGTTCGATTTCTCGATGTAGGGCGGCGATGTCGAGGCGAAGAAACAGGCCCCGATCCGAGAGGTGTCCCGACCAGCCAGCGTGTCGAGCGCGGCCTCGCAAGCCATGGTCAGGGCGTCTTCGTCGTAGTTGGCGACGGCCCGTTCTCCGCTCGCCGCGCCGCCCCACACCTGAGCCGTGCCCTTCCCAGAGAGTCGATAACGAGGCACGTACCCCCCGGCGCTTGTCAGCCCGACCGTGACATCCGCCATTGAGCTCACCTCATCGGCCAGCGAAGATGCGGGTCTTGATGCGCGCCGGCACCCAGCGGGCGACGAGATGGGCCACGCGCGCCACCTGGTCCAGCGCGCCCACGGTGCCCGGCCAGTAGCGTAAGACGAGGCCGCGGTCCACGTAGTTCAGGATGCCGTCGAGCACGATGGCCCCGAGGACGAAGTCGTCGAGATAACCGAGGAAGGGGATGAAATCGGGCAGCAGGTCTATCGGACTTATCAGATAGACGGCCGCCGCGGTGAGGGCGATCTTCGCGGCCCGGGGCAGCTGTGGGTCGGCAACCAGCCGCGCGATGAGCCGGGCGATGTCAGGCAGGGCTCTCAGCAGAGCCTTCACCGAGGCCATGGGCTCATTCCAAACTCTCGGCCACGAGCTCGCTGATGTCTTTGACGCCGAGCCGCTCCTCGGCTCCGGCCACCTTGCGACCCAGGTCGACCATGGCCAGGCAGAACGGGCAGGCCGTGCCGACCATGGTGGCGTCGGTCCCCAGCGCCTCCTCGACGCGGATCAGGTTCACACGCTTCCGGGAGGCCACCTCCATCCACATGTGCCCGCCGCCGCCGCCGCAGCAGAGACCGCGTTCCCGGTTGCGCGGCATCTCGATGACCCGCAGCCCGGGCACGGCCCGGGCCACGGCCCGGGGCGCCTCCATGATGCCGTTGTAGCGTCCCAGGTAGCAGGAGTCGTGGAAGGCGATGACACCCTCCACGGCCTTGCGCGGCACGACACGACCGCTTTCGATCAGCTGGCGGATCAGCACCGAATGGTGAACCACCTCCCAGGACCCGCCGAACTGGGGAAACTCGTTCCTGATCGTGTTGAAGCAGTGCGGGCAGTGGGCCAGCACCTTCTGGAAGCGGTACTGCTTCATGGCGGGGACGGTCTCCTGCTGGACCGTCTGGTAGAGGTACTCCTCGCCCATCCGTCGGGCCACCTCGCCATGGCAGCGCTCCTCGGCGAGGACGGCGAACGACACCCCCGCCCTCTTGAGGATCTTCACCACGGCACGGGCGATGGCCTGGTTGCGCTTGTCGTAGGAGGCCGAGCAGCCCACCCAGTAGAGATACTCGACCTCCAGGCCCTCGCGCATGACCGGGACATCGAGGCCCTCGGCCCAGGCCAGCCGATCTCCGGCGGGCAGGCCCCAGGGATTCCCGGCGCGCTGGATGTTCTGGAGCGATTGGGGCGCCGTCGAGGGCAAGGCGCCCTCGGCCAGCGCCAGATACCGACGCAGATCGATGATCGTGTCCACGATGTCGATGAAGGCCGGGCACTCCTGCACGCAGGCCATGCAGGTCGTGCACGCCCACAGCTCCTCCGGCTTGATCAGCTGGCCGTGGATGGGGCCTGGCAGCTCGCCATGCAGGTGGCGCTTGAGCTTGACGATGATCTGCTTGGGGCTCAGCGCGGTGCCGGCCAGGACGGCCGGACAGGCATCCTGGCACCTGCCGCACTCCACACAGGCGTCGAAGTCCAGGCGCCGCTTCCACGAGAACTCCTCGAGCGTGGACACGCCCAGTGATTCGGCAGCCTCGATGTTCTCGATGGCCGTGATCGTGCCCCGAGGCCCCAGCTTGGCGAAGAAGATGTTGAGTGGCGTGATGATGAGATGGACGAAGTACGAGTACGGAATAATGGCGATGAAGCCCAGCGACACCACCGCGTGGAAGAGCCAGGTGCCGAGGTGCAGCCCGCGCAGGGCGGCCTCCGACATCCCGGCGCCCAGCAGGGCCTGGCCCAGCGCGAAGCCCACCGGCGACCACGGCGCCCACGCCGGCTGCACCACGGCCAGCCGCGCCGCCTCCATGACGAACCCGGTGACGTTGATGACGAACAAGAGCATCAGCACGCCGGCGAAGCGCGCCGTGGGGTCGATGCGCGGCGGCCGGCGGACGAAGCGTCGCCACACCGCCATCCCGAGCCCGATCACGAAGAACGCCCCGAACAGGTCGAGCGTCGTCTCGTAGAACAGGTAGAAGGGCCCCTGGAGCAGCTTGTAGTCGAAGAGGGGCAGCGTGATGTCGTAGTCGATGGTGGCCAGAACGGTTCCCATGAAGAGGGCCAGGAAGCCCCAGAACATGATGGCGTGCATCACGCCGGGGTAGGCCTGGGACAGTGTTCGCACCTGACCGAGCGCGTGCAGCCCGACGAGCTTGACGCGCTCGGGAATGCGATCGAAGCGGTCCTCGGGGCGGCCCGCTCGCCACAGCCGCACGCGTTCCCACATGCCGTAGCCGAACACGGCGATGGCGATGACGCCGCCGACGTAGAGCGCGAGCTGGGCCCAGACGGGGACGTTCCAGAACGTGTCGCGGAAGGGAACGTCGGGACTCATGAAGGCTTCCACGATAGCACGGCCAGCACGCGCTCGGCCGCGGAGTAGGGATCGAGCGTGCCCTCGACGACCTGCTGGAACGTGGCCGCCAGATCGCCGGCAGCGAGGCGCTGCTCGACGCTGGCCGTCAGTGTCTCCACGAGGAGGCGGTGGAACTCCTGACGGCGACGACCACGGCGCCGCGTCTCCAGGGCTCCCGCCGCCTGCAGTGTCGCGCGATGGCGCTCGACGGCTTCCAGCAGCTCGGCCACGCCCCGGTCGTTCTGGGCCTCGGTCGTCAGCACGGGAATCTCCCAGTCGATGTCCCGAGGGCCGCTGGCGCTCGTGTAGTGCAGGTGCGCCGCGAACCGCAGCTCGGCCACGAGCGCGTCAGCGCCGCTCCGGTCGGCCTTGTTGACCACGAACACGTCGGCTGCCTCCAGCAGGCCGGCCTTCATCGTCTGGATGGCGTCACCGGATTCCGGCACCAACACCACGATCGTGGTGTCGGCCAGCTTCATGATGTCCAGCTCGGTCTGGCCGACGCCCACGGTCTCGATGAGAATCCACCGCAGCCCGAAGGCCGCCAGCAGCTTGAGCGCATCCCCGGTGGCCCGGGCCAGACCTCCGAAGGCCCCTCGCGTGGCCATGCTGCGGATGAAGACCCCCGGGTCCAGGGCGTGGGCCTGCATCCGGATGCGGTCTCCCAGCACGGCACCGCCGGTGAACGGGCTGGAGGGATCGACGGCGATCACGCCGACTGTCTCGCTCCGCGCCCGGATCAGCGCGATCAGGCGGTCGGCGATGGTGGACTTGCCGGCGCCCGGCGGGCCCGTCACCCCGACGACGTACGCGCCCTGGCCCCGGCCGTGAACCGCGCGCATGATGGCCGGCACCGCGTCGGACCGGTTCTCCACCAGCGTGATGAGCCGGGCCAGGGCGAGCCGATCCCCGGCCAGCATGCGGTCGATCAAAGTCGCGATCTTAGGGTCAGGCATCATGGGTTGCTCGAACGGAACCCCGCCCCACCCCTTGATCCGCAGCCCGGCGCTGCCGGGCTACTGGACCACGGCGTTGGCGCGAACCGTGACTGGTTGCGGGATCGTCAACTGCAGGGCGGCGGCCGCCTTGAGGTTGACCACCAGCTCGAGCTGGGTCGGCAGCTCCACGGGCAGCGTGGCCGGGCTGGCGCCCTTGAGGATTTTGTCCACGAAGAAGGCCACGCGGCGACTCAGTCCCATGAGGCTCGGACCGTAGGACGCGAGCCCGCCGACGTCCACGTACTCGCGCAGCTCGTAGACCGCCGGCACCCGATGCTTCCCCGCCAGCTCGACGATCTCCCTCCGCGCGGTCCATGTCAGCGGGTCGGTCACCACCGTGAGCCCCTCGGCCCGCTCCTGAGCCATGGCGGCGAACGCCGGCTGGATCTCGGACTCCGACCGCACGGGGAGCGACTGGAGCGCCACGCCCAGCCGCCGCGCCGTCCCCTCGATCTCACGAAAGCCCAGGATGCCCGCCGGGTTGGCAGGGCTCCACAGCACGGCCACACGGGTGGCGCGCGGCACGATTTGCTTGAGCAGCTCCAGTCGCTTGCCGGAGAGCTCAGTTGACAGGGCGCCAATCCCGGTGATGTTGCCGCCGGGCCGGGCCACGCTGGAGATGAAGCCGAGCCCGACGGCCTCGCCCACGGCCAGCATGACGATCGGAATGGTGCTCGTCGCCAGGCGAGCGGCTTCGACGGCGGGATCGGCGACCCCGACGATGACATCCACCTTCAGCCGGACCAGGTCCTCGGCGTTGGCCGTGAGCGCGGCGCGGCGTTCGGACTGGGTCTTTGCCGTCGGTGGCGCGAATCGGCGCTCGATTGCGATGTTCTGGCCCTCGACCCAGCCCAGCTCGCGCAGCGACTCGATACCGGCATCGAGGTAGGGCTTGGCGAAGGTGATCGGTCCAGCCCAGAGCACGCCGACGCTCGGCATCTTGCCGGCCGCGCGCTGGGCCGGCACCGGCGGGGCGAGCGCGACGAGCACCGCCAGCGCTACCACCGGCCGGAGCCACGTCGATCTCATCGGAGATCCGCCTCGGACCACGACCGCCCCCTTATATCACAGCCGAGCGGCCCCGGGCACCGGCCTCACGATCACGTAGGCGCCTTATCACAACCGGCCCGGTCGGGAAGGGCGGGATGCCCGCCCTTCCCGACAGGTCGCGGGACTATTTCTTGATCTCGGGACCTCGGAATGAGTCGTGGCACTTTACGCAGGTGGTTTTGATCATGTCGCCGACCGCGGCGCCCGTCGCCTGCGCGGTGCCCGTCTGTGAGACCGCCGCCACCTGGGTCGCCTTCGACGCCAGGGTCTTGGCGTTTCCCTCGAACTCCGACCATTTCTGCCAGATCTCGGGCTTGGCCCGGGACGTCTTGGGATCGAGCGAATCCTTGGGGAAGAGCGCGGGGATCTGGCCCGCCGTCTTGACGAGCTTCTCCAGATCGGGCGCTATCGCCTGGTGCTGTCCGGCTTTCATCTTGTCCTGGATCGCCTTCACGGTCGCGCCCTGATTCTTCATGAGCTGCTGACGTTCGGCGATGGGATCGCCCATGCCCACCATGGACTTCACTCGGGCGCAGCCGACGACGACGGTCGTGCTGACGACGAGGACGCCTGCGAGCAGTGCCAACTTCATCATCTGACCTCCTGTCGAGGGCGATGGCCGCTGGCCGGCGCCCGTGGGTGATGGTGAGGCTACCGCGTGCTCGTGATCTTGTTCCGGATTGCGGGAATCGACTTGAGGTACTGCGCGATGGCCAGCCGGTCGGCCTGGGCGAGGTCCTTGTAGCCGGCCAGCGTGCCCTGAATCACCTCGCTCATGAGGCCGCCCGCGACATCGCCGTCGGGCTTGATGCCGGTGCCCAGGTACTCGGCGATCTGCTCCACCGACCAGGTGAGCCCGGTGTCCTTGTCGGGGGTGATGTTCGGCACCTCAGAGTCCTCGGGTCCCTTCCCGTTGCCGGCCAGGAAGCGGCTGTTGTCGGTGGCCATGGTCATGGTCCGCGGGGTGTGGCACTCGCCGCAGTGCCCTACCGCCCGCACCAGGTACTCGCCGCGGGCAAGACCGGACGCGGGCGCGCTCGGCGGCGGCGTCTCCCGCGGGGCAAAAGCCGCCAGCCAGGCGGGCAAGAACACGCTCTCGAACAGCGGCACCGTGATCTTCTTGGGCTGGTTCGCGCGATTCACCGCCGGAACCGTGCGCAGGAACGCCACCAGGGCTTTCAGATCTCCCTCGGCCATGCCATTGAACACCGTGTAGGGATGAACCGGGATCAACCGCTCACCATTAGGACGCCGGCCGAGTCGGATCGCCGTGATGACCTGCTCGTCGGTCCAGGTCCCGATGCCGGTCTTGGGGTCGGGCGTGATGTTCGTGGAGTACACCGTGCCGAACGCGCCATCGTAGCGCCGCCCTCCGCTGTTCACCGGCTGTCCCTCGATGGTGTGACAGCCGCACCCGCCCGTCGCGCCGAAGATGTAGCGGCCCCGGAGCACCAGGTCTGTGGCCACCGGCTGAGCGCCGGTGGAGCGGGGCAACGCGAGGGCGGCCGTGCCGACCAGCGCCAGCGCCACCCCGGCAGTCGCCCGCCACCGCCGCCCGCGACCCCCGGTGCCCTCGCCCATACGAGGTCGAACGGAGTAACACGTCACCGAGGGTTCCGGTTCCCGCCCGAGGTCCGGCCCGCATCCTTCGTCAGCACCACCTCCATGACCAGCGCGTCCTCCCCGGTGTCGTAGTAGTAGCCGCGCCGGCGACCCACGACCTGAAAGCCGAAGGACTCGTAGAGCGCGCGCGCCTCGATGTTGCTCGGCCGCACCTCGAGCACGACCAGCCGCGTCGCCCGGCGCCGGGCATCTTCGAGGACCGAGCCCAGGAGACCCCGGCCGATACCCCGCCGCCGAGAGGCCGGATGCACGGCGATGTTCGTGATGTGCATCTCATCGGCAACCTCCCAGACGCAGATGTACCCGACGATCCGCTCGCCCTCCCGCATGACATAGCAGCGGGCGACCCGATTCTGCTCGATCTCGTAGAGGAACGCACCCCGGGACCAGGGCATGGAAAAGGAGGCTCGCTCGATGGCGAGCACTTCGTCCACATCGGCCGGCCGCATCCGCTCAGTGAACAGCGTGGCCACGGTGTTTCAGCTCCGCCTCTGATGGGCGCAGATAGATGGGCGTCAGGTCCGCGGCGGCCACGCGCTCACCCCGCTCCAGCCGGGCCAGCCCCAGCACGCCAACCGCGGCCGGCGAGGGGACGCGTCGATGCGGCGGCGCCAGGCGCGCGTGGGGCGTGCGGACGAGGTGGGCGCCGTCCCCGAGCAGGATCACCGGCTCGGTGAGCCGGACGGCCAGGGCCGCGGGGGCCAGCGCCAGGTAGTCCCATTCCCGGCGCACCGCTTCGCCCTCCCAGCGGTAGAGACTGCAATACACTTCGCCCTTGCGGGCATCGAGCACCGGGCAGATCGGCAGCGCGGCGAAGGGCAGGGCCGCCGCCATAGCGTCCAGGGTCGGCACCGCCGCTACCGGCACGCCCAGCGCCAGGGCCAACCCCTTCACCACGCTGAGCCCGATGCGCAACCCCGTGAAGGAGCCCGGGCCCACCGCGACGGCGAGCCCCTGCACGTCGCCGGGGCTCCAGCCGGCGTCGGCAAGGACGCGGTCGATCGCCGGCAGGAGCCGCTCCGAGTGCGTCGCCCTCACGTCCAGGACGTATTCGCCACGCAACCGGTCGTCCTCCAGGATCGCCACGCCGCCGGCGAGGGTCGAGGTTTCCACGGCCAGGAGGCGCACGCGCGCCAGTCTAGCATGCGGCCGGCGGAGTCGCGGGCCCGGCGCCGGACACCGCCGGCGTGCGATAATGCGCAAAAGGAGGCCGTCGGATGCCCGTCGCACCCCGCAAGGATCCCTCGGCAGTCGAGGCGGAGGTTCGCGAGAAAATCCATCTGGAGATCCTGAAGCGGACGGGCGCCTACCACGCCAACGATCACGTGCTGCTGCCGTCGGGGCAGCACACCAGCGAGTACATCGAGAAGACCCTGGTGACCACGGAACCCTCGTTCACCGAGGGCCTGGGGGCGGTGATCGCCAAACACTTCGCGCAGTGGCCGGTGGACGTGGTGCTCTCCACCGGCCCGGGCGCGCTGATCCTCTCCCACTGCGTCGCCCGGGCCCACCCCTCCCGCCCGATCGTCCTCTACGGCACCAAGGGCATGGCCGCCGGCAAGCGCCGGGTCTCGCTACCCGTCGAGTTTCAGCGGCTCCTCCGCGAAGGCACGCGGGTGCTGTTAATCGAAGACCTGGTGTCCACGGGCACGACCCTCAAGTTGCTCATCGACCTGGTGGAGCAGCTCGGCGCCGAGATCGTGGGGATCGGTTGCCTCTGGCGCCGCACGTCGGTCAATCTCGATGGCAAGCCCGTGTTCAGCCTGGTGAGCCGGGATTTCCCGACGTACAACCCGCGGGAGTGTCCCCTGTGCAAGAAAGGGGTCCCGCTCAACGAGGAATTCGTGCGGCGCCGCCATCACCGGCGGCCCTCCACGATCAAGGAGACCCGAGAGTCCTAGGTCGGCGAGCGGCCGGCCGCGCTACGCCGCTTCCCAGAGACCTTCGGCCACGCCGGCGTCCCGGTACGCGGTCCGGATGCGGTCCAGGTTGCGGGTGAAGAGCAGGCCGATCTTGGCGAAGGGCTCGAACACCGGCCCCTGACCTTCGATGAGCGGGAAGCTCACCTTGGGCAGCTTGTCCCACTGCTCGTGCAGCGCCGCGCTGACCGCGGTGAGCCGGCTGTAGAACTCCTCGCGCTCCTGGGCGGCTCGCTTGACCATGGGGGTGATGAGGCAGTCGATCGTCGTCTGCCGGGCCCGGGCAGCGCCCTCCAGAGCGGCCTCGGCGAGGGGGACCACGGTCACCCCCAGCTCGCCCAGGAATCGCTGCAGCAGGCGACCTACCGAGTCCTGCAGCAGGACTTCGGGCAGCCCCACCGATTTCATGCTCCGGTGGCCCAGCTGCCGGGCATCGGCGTAGAGCTGGTCGCGCAGCCACCCGACGTAGGCCCGGTTGTCCTCGTCCTTCCACCACTGCCGGATCATCTTCTTGCCCCAGTACCGGATCGTCGTGTAGTAGATGTCGCCCTTGAGGAGCTTCTGCGCGATGCCGCGCCAGGAGTAGAACTTGCCCATGGCGTTGATCGCCGCCATCTGCAGCTCATAGGGCGACATGCGACGGGGCTGGTGCACCGTGTGGTGGCCATCGTAGAAGGTCCAGTTCCGGTTGATCACGTACTTGTCGCCCTGGGCGTACAGGGTGTCCCAGTCCGGCGAGCCGGGAATGGGAGTCAGGATCATGAACTGGACGGAGTCGATGTCGTGCTTGAGGGCGAACTCCGCGGTGGCGTCGATCGTCTCCAGGTCGTCCTCGTCCGAGCCCACCACGAACATCCCGTGGATCCGGATCTTGTGGGCGTGGAAGCGCTCGATGGACCGCTCGATCTTGGCCAGGTCCTGCTTCTTCTGGAACAGCTTCAGCGTCCGGGGGTTGATGGACTCGAAGCCCACGTACACGTTGAAGCAGTTGGAGTCGCGCATGAGCTGCAACAGCTCGGGATCGTCCACCGTCTCCGTCCGCACCTGAGCGCCCCACTCCGGGGTGAGCCCGCGGTCGATCATCCCGCGTAGCAGCTCCTTCACCCGCTTCTTGTTCGCCGTGAAGATGTCGTCGGCGAAGAAGGCGTAGAGAGCGTCCTTGTGCACGGCGAGCTCGTCCAGCACCCGCCCGATCGAGTGGGTGCGGAAGGCGTGGCCGTACATCCCCGGCACCGAGCAGAAGGTGCACGAGAACGGGCAGCCCCGGGAGGTGGCGATGGAGATGACGCCCCCCGGCTTCCAGCCCTTGATGAGGTTGTAGTCGGGGATGGGGTTGACGTCCAGGTTGGGGATCTTGGCCCGCTCGGGGTTGTGCACGGCCCGGCCCTCGGCCAGATACGACAGGTTCTGGATCTTCTCGAAGCCTCCCCCGCGCTCGATCGCCTCGACCAGCTCCTGGAACGCGAACTCCCCCTCGCCGCGGACCACGAAATCGGCGTGCTGCAGCCCTTCCTCGGGGAGGAAGCTGGTATGGGTGCCGCCCATGACCACGACCCCGCCCGCCTCGCGCACCTTGTCGGCCAGACGGTAGGACTGGGGCGCGGTGGAGGTGATGGCCGAGATCCCCACGAGATCGGCCGAGAGGATGTCCGGCATGTCGAGGGCATGAATGTCCTCGATGTAGGTGCGGGTCTCGTAGCCCCGGCCGCGCATGATCGTCGCCAGCAGCACCGAGCCGAGCCGAGGAATACACACGCGGCTATAGATGTGCAGGTGGGTCGACTTCGGCTCCACGAAGACCAGCTTTTTGAGCGCACGCCTCATGGGCGAGATCTCCTCAAGGGTGGTGGGCCAGGTGATCAGAAGCTGGCCACACGCTATCACCCGCCTCTTGCCGTTGTCAAACCACGGGCCGCCCGGCGGCCCGCCCCACCGATGGGGTCGAGGCGGCCTGGGACCCCCACGCGCTTGGGTCTGGCCGCTGCTGGCTATTTGGTGGTGGTCTTGGCGAGCACGCGGGGCTTGGGGAGGATCGGAGGCTTGACCTTGTCCTCCTTGAGGAGCCCCTTGAGCTGGTTGACGGTCTCCGAGAACTGCGAGACGTCCTGGAACTGCCGGTAGACCGAGGCGAAGCGCACGTAAGCGACCTGGTCGAGCCGCTTGAGATGCTCCATGACCATGTCGCCCAGCTCCATGCTGGAGGTCTCCTTCTCGGCGCGCTCGTGGAGCCGAGCCTCGATGTCGGCCACGATGTCGTCCACCTTCTGCACGCCGACCGAGCGCTTCTCGCACGCCTTGAGGATGGAGCTCCGCAGCTTCTGGCGATCGAACGGCTCTCGGCGCCCATCGCGCTTGACCACGTGCGGCAGGACGTCCTCGATGTACTCGTAGGTCGTGTAGCGACGGTGGCACTTGAGGCACTCCCGGCGGCGCCGGATGAACTCCCCCTCCCGGCCAACCCGGGAGTCCACGACCCGGTCCTCGGTGTGACCGCAGAACGGACACTTCATCGGGCCCCTCCCCTCACTTGAGGCGGTCGGGATACAGCGGGAACCGGCTCGTCAGCTCCTGAACCTCGCCGCGGACCCGGGCCTCCACGGCCGCAGCCCCGCGGCCGGTGAGCACCCGGTCGATGAGCTCGGCGATCGTCGCCATCTCGGGCTCCCGCATCCCCCGCGTGGTGACGGCCGGGGTGCCCAGCCGGATTCCGCTCGTCACCATGGGACTGCGGGTGTCGAAGGGGATCGTGTTCTTGTTGGCCGTGATCCAGGCCCGATCGAGGGCCTCCTGGGCGTCCTTGCCGGTGATGTTCCGCGCGGTGAGATCGACGAGCAGCAGATGAGTGTCGGTACCGCCGCTGACCAATCGATACCCGCGGGCCAGGAGGGCCTCGGCCAGCGCCGCCGCATTCTGGACGATCTGGCGCTGATAGACCCGCCACTCCGGCGTGAGCGCCTCTCGGAAGGCCACCGCCTTGGCGGCGATCACGTGCATCAGCGGCCCACCCTGCACCCCCGGCATGACGACCTTGTCCAGGGTCGCCGCGTCCTTGGCTCGACACATGATCATGCCGCCGCGCGGCCCGCGGAGGGTCTTGTGCGTCGTCGTCGTGACGAAGTCGGCGTGGTCGATCGGCGAGGGGTGCAGGCCAGCGGCCACCAGCCCGGCCGGATGGGCGATGTCGGCCATGAGGACCGCACCCACCTCGCGGGCGATCTCGCCGAAGGGCGCGAAGTCGATGGCCCGCGGGAACGCCGACCCGCCCGCGATGATCATCCGGGGCCGGTGCTGCCGGGCCAGGTCGCGGAGCTGGTCGAGGTCGATGCGCTCGGTGTCTCGGCGCACGCCATAGGGGACGATGGTGTAGAGCTTGCCGGAGTAATTCACCGGGCTGCCCGCCGTGAGGTGCCCGCCGTGGGAGAGGTTGGGACCGAGGACCGTGTCGCCCGGCTTCAGCACGGCGAAGTACACGGCCATGTTGGCCTGGGCGCCCGAGTGGGGCTGCACGTTAGCGTGCTCGGCGCCGAAGAGCTCCTTGGCCCGGCTGATGGCCAACTCCTCGGCGACGTCGACCACCTCGCAGCCGCCGTAGTAGCGCCGACCGGGATAGCCCTCGGCGTACTTGTTGGTCATGACCGAGCCCAGCGCTTCCAGCACCGCCTCGGACACGAAGTTCTCCGAGGCGATCAGCTCGAGATTCCGATGCTGGCGCTGGGCCTCCTCGCGGAGGGCCTTGGCGATGTCGGGATCGACCTCAGCGAGCCGACGCACGTGGGCCTTCGTTCCAGGCCAGACGCTCGAGGGCAGTGAGCTTCTCCACTCGACGGCTGTGACGCCCCCCGCCGAAGTCGGTCTTCAGCCAGGTCTCGAGGATGCCGAACGCGCCCTCACGCGGGAGCACGCGAGCGCCCAGGGTGAGAATGTTCGCGTCGTTGTGCTCGCGGCTCATCCTGGCCGCCTCGACGTCGCTGCATGGCGCGGCGCGGGCGCCGCGGACCTTGTTGGCGGCGATGGCCATCCCGATGCCCGTACCGCACACGAGCACCCCCTGGGCCGCCGAGCCCCGGGTCACGGCCTCGGCCACCAGGACGGCGTAGTCAGGGTAGTCGACAACCTCAACCGAATTCGTCCCGAAATCGAGCACTTCGTGGCCTCGCGCCGTGAGCCAGAGCTTTAACTCCTCCTTGAGGACGAAGCCGGCGTGGTCGGCTCCGAGCGCGATGACCGTCATGTCCCGCCAACCATACTGGTGGGGGGTGTGGCGTGTCAAGCCACCAAGATGTCGGGGGCGGCGCCCGCTCAGGGGGCGGCGTCACGGTCCGCCAGGATCGTGCACCGCGGATGACGCCGGAGCACGGACGCCGGCGTCCGGGGCGTGATCGGCTCCTCCAGGAGTTGGACCACCGCCGCCCGCTTGGCCGGGCCGCTCACCAGCACGACCACTTCGCGTGCCGCCAGAATGGTGGCCAGGCCGAGCGTGACCGCCCGGTCCGCGACGGCGCCGCCGGCCAGGGCGAGGTTCACCCCGTCCGTCCGGATGTAGGCGACGGTATCGGGCAGTAGCGTCACCGGTCGTGTCCGGGAATCCAGGGGACCACCCGGCTCGTTGGATGCCAGGTGGGCGTTGGGCCCCAGGCCCAGCATCACCAGGTCCAGGCCCCCGCACTCGGCGATCGTCCTCTCGTAGCTACGGCACATCTCCTCGAGGTCGCTGGCCTCGACGCAGAAGGGATGACAGCGCTCGGGCTCCACCCCCGACCAGGCCAGAAACTCGTGACGCACCTGCCGCCAGAAATAGCCGTCCCCAGGGGCGGGTGGGCACAGCTCGTCCACCGAGAACACGCGCAGTCGCGAGCAATCGACAGGGTCTCGGGCCTGCAGCGCTCGCAGCAGCGCGTACATCCGTCTCGGCGTGCGCCCGGCCGGCACGGCCACCGCCAACTCGGGGTTGGTCCGGATGCGGTCGCGGAAGAGCTCGGCGGCGGCCGCGGCCAGCTCGTCGGCGTCCCCGACGACGCGCAGTCGCATCCGCTCAGAGCGAGGTGCTGGCGCCGTCGGCAGCGACCGCGGCGCGGGGCCAGCCCAGCTCGCGGGTGATCGCCTCGCACAGGGCCGCCGCGGCCAGCGGCTCGCCGTGGACCGCATAGGTTGCCCCGGGCGGCCGCTGGAAGGCCCCGAGCCAGCGAAGGATCTCCTGCCGGTCGGCATGGGCGGATAACGCATCGGTGGCCAGGATCTTGGCGCGCACCGCCACCTCCTCGCCGAAGATCCGGATCGAGCTGGCTCCGTCACGGAGCAGCCGCCCTCTCGTGCCGGCCGCCTGGTAACCCACGAACAGTACCGTCGTTCGCTCGTCGCCGAGCCGCCGGCGGAGGTGGTGGAGGATCCGGCCCCCGGTGGCCATGCCGCTTCCCGCGATCACGACGAACGGTCCTTCGAGAGCGTTGAGACGCTTGGAGTCCTCGGCGGTGGCCGACAGGTGAAAGCGCGCCGGGACGAGAGGCCGCCGGCCCGCGGCCGCCACCTGGGCCATCGCCTCGTCGTGCTCGTCGGGATGGCGGGCGTACGCCACGGTGGCCGCCACCGCCATGGGGCTGTCGAGGTACACGGGTAGCGCGGGCACGCGCCCCTGCTCCGTGAGCTCGCGGAGGAGATAGAGCAGCTGCTGCGTCCGACCCACGGCAAAGGCTGGAACCAGCAGCGCGCCCCAGCGGTCGGCGGCCCGCTGCACTGCGGCGGCGATGACCGCGGTGCCGTCGTCCGCGGGGTGGAGCCGGTTGCCGTACGTGGATTCCACGAGCAGGGTGTCGGCCTGCCGCACCGGCTCGGGATCCTGCATGATGGGGACGCCGTAGCGGCCGAGATCCCCGGAGTACACGAGCCGCCGGCCGCCCAGCTCCAGCTCGACGGTGGACGCCCCCAGGATGTGCCCGGACGGTCGGAACCGAGCGCTGAGGCCCGGCGCGGGCACGAAGCGCGCGCCGAATGCGACCGGCCGGAGCAGAGCCAGCGCGCGCCCGGCATCCTCGGCGGTGAAGAGCGGCAGCGCAGGCGTATGCCGAGTCGCCCGGACCTTGTTCCGGAAGGCGGCCTCTTCCTCCTCGAGGCGGGCAGCGTCGGGGAGCATGATGGCGAGGAGGTCAGCGGTGCCCGGCGAACAGTACACCGGCCCGGTGAAGCCGTCCCGCACGAGGCGGGGCAGATAGCCGGAGTGGTCGAGGTGGGCGTGGGAGAGCAAAACCGCGCCAAGCTCCCCGGCCGGCTGGGGGAACGCGGCCCAGTTCCGCTCGCGAAGCTCGCGCGGCCCCTGAAACAGGCCACACTCCAGCAGCAGCCGGGCGCCGTTGGACTGAACGAGGAACTTGGCCCCCGTCACCGTTCCCGCCGCGCCGTGAAAGGTGAGCGAGGCGCTCACGGAAACTCGAAGGTCTCCCGGACGGCGCCCTCCGTCCCTTGCGCCACCAGGCGGGGAATGTCCAGGCGCGCCTCGGCCGCACGAATCTCGTCCGCGCTCACCCGCGTGGATGGATGCCGGGGAACGAACAGCGTGCAACAGTCGGCGTCGGGCTCGATGGAGATCTCGAAGGTGCCCAGGCGCTGGGCCTCCGCCGTGATCTCGAGCTTGTCCATGCCCACCAGCGGACGGAGCAGGGGCAGTCCGGCGACCTCATCGATCCGGGCCAGGTTGGTGAGCGTCTGCGAGGCCACCTGGCCCAGGCTCTCGCCGGTGGTCAGGGCCTGGGCCCCCATCAGGCGGCCCAGCGCCTCGGCGATCCGCACCATCATGCGCCGGTACACCACCACGCGGATCGGCGGGGGCACGCTGAGCACGACCTCTCGCTGGATCTCCCCCAGCGGCACCAGCAGGAGCTCGGAACGGTACTGCCACCGGGTGAGACGCTCGACGAGCGCGCGGGCCTTGGCCTGCGAGGTCGCCGGCAGATACGGAACACTGTGGAAGTGCACGAAGATCACCCGGCAGCCCCGCTTCATCATGCGCCAGGCCGCGACGGGCGAGTCGATGCCACCCGAGAGCAGGGCGGCCACCGTTCCACTGGCCCCCACCGGCAGGCCCCCGGGGCCGGGGACGGGATCGGCGTAGACAAAGGTCTCGCCGGGCAGGACCTCCACGTGGATCTCCAGCTCGGGATCGCGCAGCTTCACGCGGACGTCGTTGGCCTGACCGCCCAGGACGAAGGCGCCCAGCGCACGGTTCAACTCGACGGACGTCAGCGGGTAGCTCCGGAAGGCCCGACGCGCCGAGATACGGAAGGTGTGAAACGCTCGCTCGTCCACGATCCGCGCGACTGCCGGCTTCATGGCCTCCACGGTGGATGGCACCCGGTAGGCCACGGCCACGCTGCTGACGCCGCACACGCGCGCGGCGCGATCCCGCACGGCCTCCGCGCGCTCGGCACCGTCGAGCTCGAGGAGGATCCGGCCCGAGAGCTGACGCACGGCCACGCCGCCCAGATCGGCGGTGGCCTGGGCCAGGTTGCGGGCGAGGTGACGCAGGAACAGCGGCCGGTTGCCCCGCTTGAGGCTGACCTCGTGATAGTGCACGATGACGGCGGCGCGCAAGCGGCTCATCCAGCGCTCAGTAGCGGTATCCGGGGAACGTCGACACCCCCGCATGGCGTCCGGGCACCCGATACATCTTCACCCCGGCCTCGGCGCCCGCGAATGATTCACCGAGGAGACCATCGTGGATGGCCCAGCTCCGCCCGCGAACCGTGGACTCGTACCCCCGGCGCCGAAAGGGCGTGGATCCGTCCAGGCGTCCCCACAGCTCGCCCTCCGGCTGGAACCCGGCGTGGATCCGGTCCATGCGCTCCCGGCCCACGAAGTAGTCGCAGCCATGCCGTTCGTAGAGCAGGGCGGAATGATAAAAGAGGGGCTCCACGAGATAGAAGTCCCGGCCCAGGAGCCCGCAGAATCTGTCCATGCACTCCAGAACGCGGCCTAGCATCCTGAGGCCCCGCCGCACCTGCCCCGGGGCCAACCCATCGGCCAGCGCCCGCGCCTCCTCGGACAGGTTGCGGGAGGCCGTCCCCAGCAGCGTGTCGTGCCCCTCCTCGTCGCGGTCGATGCTGTAGCGAGGGGCCTCGGGGTCGTTGATCTGCACCAGCGCCAGCTCGGGGACACCGAACGGGGACATTGCGATGTCGACGAGCAGCACCGGATCGCGATCCTGCTCGCGGGCCCGCAACTCCACCCGGGCCCAGGGCTTGTCCTCGGCGGCCGTCACCCGCAGCCGCCGCTCACCCTCGGGACCGTCGAGCCGCTGAGGGTGGACGCCGTAGCGCGCGAGGAGCTCGTCGGGGATCAAGCGGATGTAGAGGCGCTCGCGGACACCCAGGGGCAGCGCGTTGAGACCCAGGATAGAGCTCATCCGCCACCCCGCGCCGCCAGCGCCCGAGCCTGCTCCAGCTCCTGCGGGGTGTTCACGTTCATGAAGACGACGGCGGGATCACCGTAGCGGGCCAGCTCGGCCTCCTCGATCGTGACGACCCGTACCGCGTCGAAGAAATCGGTGATCTTGAGGCGGCCCCGGGTCAACCGCTCGTGCATATGGGGCAGGCAGCTCTTTCGGTACAGGGCGTGCAGCGTCTCGTACTGGCCCTCCACGCGCGGGATGACCACGTCGCCGGCCCCGGCGCGGCCGACCACCAGCCGCACGATGTCGGGATGCAGGAACGGCATGTCGCAGGCCACGGTGAACGCGGCATCGCCGGGAGCGGCCGTCAGACCCGAGTAGATTCCTCCCAGCGAGCCGTGCTCGGGGTAGATGTCAGCGACCATCGGCAGATCCAGGAACGCGTAGAGCTCCGGAGTGTTGGTCACGACGAGCAGGTCGTCCACCGCGGCCGCAAGCGCCGTCATCACGCGCTCGATGATCCGGCGACCGCCAAGCTCGATCAGCGCCTTGGGCCGGCCCCCCATGCGGGTGCTCTTGCCACCCGCCTGGATGACGCCCGTGACCCTCACAGGTGGACCGCCCCCTGTCGCAGCACCCGCGGCGTGTCGCCGGTCACGTCGAGAACCGTCGAGGGCAAGCCCCCGGCGGTCGGACCCGCATCGAGCATCAGGCCCAGGGCTCCGTCGAAGTAAGTCAGCACCTCGGCGGGCGTGGTGGGCGAGGCTGCACCCGAGGGATTGGCGCTGGGCGCCGTGAGGGGTCCGCCCAGGCCGGCCACCAGGGACGTGGCAACCGGGTGGGGCGAAAGCCGCAGGCCGATCGTGGCCGTTCCCGCCGTGAGCTCGGCCGGCAGCCCCGGCCGCGCCGGAAGAACGAGGGTGAGCGCGCCCGGCCAGTAGCGCGCCATCAGCGCCCGGGCCCCCGCACCAACGATGGCAAGGCGCTCAGCCATCGCCACGGAATCGACGAGCACCAGCAGGGGCTTGGACCAGGGCCGGCCCTTGAGCTGGAAGACCTGTCTCACGGCACGGGCGTCGAGCGCGGCCGCGCCGAGCCCGTAGAACGTCTCGGTCGGAAACGCGATCACCCCGCCGGCCTTCAGCACCTGAAGCGCCCGCTCAAGCGCAGCACCGGAAAGTCGCGCGGGATCTACCTTCAGCACCTCCGTACCCATCGGGCTCTCGCCTGGCTATCTCCGGGCCTTCATCTGCTCGGCGACGCGCCGGGCCCGCTCGTCGACCTCCTCGGCGAGGCTCTTGCGATAGGCGCTGAGGCGCTGGGCCAGCGCCGGATCACCTCCGGCGATGATCTGGGCGGCCAGGATGGCGGCGTTGGCTGCTCCCCAGGGCCCGATGGCGACGGTGGCCACGGGCACGCCCTTGGGCATCTGCACGATGGCCAGCAGCGCGTCGAGCCCGCCGAGGGGAGTGGCGGCGAGTGGCACCCCGATCACGGGCAACGGCGACGAGGCCGCCAGCACGCCGGGCAACGCGGCGGCGCCTCCCGCCGCCGCGATGATGACCCTGATCCCTCGCGCATGCGCCGTCACCGCGTAGTCGTGGGTTCGATCCGGCGTGCGATGAGCCGACGCCACCACCACCTCGCTGCCGATCTCGAGGCGATCCAGCACCTTCACGGCCTCGAGCATGACGTCGAGATCGGAATCGCTGCCGAGCACGATGCCGACGCGCACGGAGCCGTCCACTAGCGAAGCCCCTTTCTGCCGATGTCGGCCCGGTAGTGCATCCCCTCGAAACGAATTCGGCCGGCCGCGGCATACGCTCGGTCGATCGCCTGGCGGAGCCCCGCCCCCGTCGCGGTGACGCCGAGGACGCGCCCTCCAGCCGTGACCAGTCGTCCATCGCGCTCGGCGGTCCCGGCGTGGAAGATCCGGACCCCTTCGATACCGGCGGCGGCCTCCAGGCCCGTGATGGGAAAGCCGGTGGCGTAGACGCCGGGATAGCCGCCGGAGGCCAGCGTGACGCACACGGCCGCCTCGGGACGCCAGTGTGTCTGGGTGGGCAACGGCTCGCCGGCGGCGGCGGCCAGCAGCAGCGGGACCAGATCGTCACCCAGACGGGTCATGAGCACCTGACACTCGGGATCCCCGAAGCGGCAGTTGTACTCCAGCACCTTGGGTCCCTCGGACGTCACCATCAGCCCGACGAAGAGCACACCACGGTAGGGCGCCCCTTCCTTGCCGAGCGCCGTGATGGTAGGGGTGACGATCGTCTCCATCACGCGGCCCTGCAGGGCAGCGTCAAAGCCCGGCACGGGCGAGTAGGCGCCCATGCCGCCGGTGTTCGGACCGCGGTCGTCGGCGAAGACCGTCTTGTGGTCCTGGGCGGCTCCCAGCGGCAGCGCTGCCGAGCCGTTGGCCAGGGCGAAGAACGACACCTCCTCGCCGACCAGGAACTCCTCCACGACGACGACATCGCCGGCGGCCCCGAACGCACGCTCCTCCAGGCAGGCCGAGATCGCCCGGTCGGCTTCCGCCAGCGTCCAGCACACGATGGCGCCCTTGCCCGCAGCGAGCCCATCGGCTTTGACGACCAGAGGGCTCCCCCGCGTTCGGCAGTACTGCCGGGCCGCGCCGGCATCGTCGAAGATCGCAAAGCGGGCGGTGGGAATTCCGTGGTTGGCCATCAGCTCCTTGGCGTATGCCTTCGAGCCCTCCAGGCGCGCGGCGGCCGCGCCGGGCCCGAGCGCCAGCAGTCCCCTCCCGGAGAGCTGATCGGAGAGGCCCGCGACCAGCGGCGCCTCGGGACCGACGACGGTGAGATCGACGTGCTCGGCCTGGGCCAGGGTCACGAGCTCCGCGGTGGCGTCGGCTCGGATCGCCCGGCACTCGGCGTGAGCGGCGATGCCCGGATTGCCGGGAGCGGCCAGCACGGCCTGGACCCGCGGGCTCGCGGCGATCTTCCAGGCCAGGGCGTGCTCCCGGCCGCCGCTGCCCACGAGGAGGACTTTCATTCGGGCCTGCTTCCGCCCTCGGGCGGATCGAGGACCTCGAGATGGGCGCGGGCGATTCGAGCCCACGGACTGCCCGCGTCGAGCTCGAGGTAACGCTGCCAGTGGCGGACCGCCTCGGAATTGCGGCCGCCCCGGGCCAGCGCGGCGGCGAGGTTGAAATGGGCGTCGGCGTAGTCGGGCGACAGGGTGAGCGCCTGACGATAGTGCTGGATTGCCTGCTCGGCATCGCCGCTGTCCTCGTCCAGCGAACCCAGATTGTAGGCGGCCTCGGCACACTGCGGATCCTGGGCCAGCGCCTCGACGTAGGCCTGCCGGGCTTCGGCGTATTGGCCCATGCGGTGCAGGAGCAGCCCCAGGTTGTTCCAGGCGGCCGCGTAGGCGGGGTCGAGGGCGACGACACGCCGGTACGCGTCGACGGCCTCCTCCCAGCGGCCCGGATCGGCGTCCCACTCGCTGGCGCGCTGGAACCAGGCCTCGGCCTGCGCCGCCGGCGGGTGCAGCGGCCGCACGAGCCCGGTCACCAGCGTGGCCGCGGCGTCCTTGGTCAGATCACCGGCGTCGAGAGCGAGCACCGTCTGGCCGGTCCGGGGATCGAAGCGGACGCGCTCGGACTGGGCGAGCAGGCGGCCGCCCTCGACGATGAACCGGGTCTCGGCCAGCGGATTCTCCAGATCGGGGGCCTGGCGGCGGAGCGCCGCCAGCGCCTCTCGGATCTGGCGCACGGCGGCTCCCGCGTCCAGCAAGGCGCTGGCCGCCTTGAGCGCCAGCAGATCACGAAACGTGTAGCCCCCCCCACGCTGCAGCAGGTCGAGTCGCCGTAGCTGAGCCACCCGCCTGGGCGTGAGGCTCAGGACGCGCGTGAGCTCCCGGTGGCCGTAGATCCGCTCGGGGCCCGGGCCGCCCATCAGTGGCGGAAGTGACGGATGCCCGTGAAGATCATGGCCATCCCGTGCTCGTCGGCCGCGGCGGTCACCTCGGCGTCGCGCACCGACCCGCCCGGCTGGATCACCGCGGTGATTCCGGCCCGGGCCACGACGTCGAGCCCGTCGCGGAACGGAAAGAAGGCATCGGAAGCGCACACGGCGCCCCGCGGGGACAGCTTGGCCTCGGCCGCCCGAAGGACGGCCAGCCGGGCCGAGTCGACTCGGTTCATCTGGCCGGCCCCTACCCCGATCACCTGGTCACGGGTCGCCAGCACGATGGCGTTCGACTTCACGTGCTTGGCCACCCGCCACGCGAAGCCCAGGGCGGCTCGCTCCTCCGCGGTGGGCTGGCGTCGGGAGACTACATGGAGCGCCGCCGGGTCGAGGGTTGCGTCATCCGAGCTCTGGGCGAGCACGCCCCCCCGCACGCTGCGGAGCTCGATGGACCCGACCGGCCCTGGCGGCCAGGGCAGCTCGAGCACCCGGCATTTCTTCTTCGTCCGCCGAAGCTCCTCCAGAGCGTCGGGGGCAAAGACCGGCGCAAACAGGATCTCCACGAAGATCCCGCTGAGCGCGGCGACGACGCCCATATCGAGCTGACGGTTCACGCCCACGATGCCGCCATAGATGGAAACCGGATCCGATTCCTTGGCCCGGGCCATGGCCTCGGCCACCGTGGTGCCCCGCGCCACGCCGCACGGGTTCGTATGCTTCACGACCACGGCCGCGGGGTCCTCGAACTCGAGCAGCAGCCCCAGCGCGGCCGACAGGTCGAGCAGGTTGTTGTAGCCGAGCTCCGGACCGTGCAGCTGCCGCAGCGCGCCGAGGCCAGTGGGTGGGCTCCCCGCCTCGCCATAGAGCGCGGCCACCTGGTGCGGATTCTCGCCATAGCGCAGCGCCGCCACTCTCTGCAGCTCGACACGCAGGTGTTCGGGAAACTCCGCCGGCGCGGTCGAGCGGCCGGCTCGATCGAGATGTGACTCGGGGCGTTGCCGGGGGGATGTCTCACTTCCCCCCGACTGGAAATACGCCGCGATCGCCGCGTCGTATTGCGCCGTCCGCCGGAACGCCTCCCGGGCCAGCCCGCGACGCGTGGCCTCGCTCAGCGCGCCGTGGCCGCGCCTGAGCTCGGTCAGGACCGTGGCGTACTGCGAGGCATCGGTGACGATGGCGACACCGCCGTGGTTCTTGGCCGCGGCCCGGATCATCGTCGGGCCCCCGATGTCGATCTGCTCGATGGCCTCGGCCGGATCGACCTCGGGCCGGGCTACCGTGGCTTCGAAGGGATAGAGGGAGACCACGACCAGGTCGATGAGCGGGATACCGTGCCGCTCGAGGGCGGCCAGATGCTCGGGCGAGTCCCGGCGCGCCAGGATGCCTCCGTGGATCTTGGGGTGAAGCGTCTTCACCCGTCCATCCAGGAGCTCGGGGAACCCCGTCACCTCGCTGACATCCCGGACCGGAAGCCCGGCCTCCCGGAGCAGCCGCGCGGTCCCGCCGGTCGACAGCACCTCCACGCCCAGCTCGTGGAGTCCTCGCGCGAACTCCACGATGCCGGTCTTGTCGTGCACGCTGACGAGTGCCCGCGCGATCTTCATGCCCTCACCGCTCCACCACGACCCGTCGGCCCATGACCCGCAACCGCCCCTCCGCGAACAGTCGTACGGCCCGGGGAAACAGCCGGTGCTCTTCGACGAGAATACGTGCCGCCAGCGTTTCCTCGGTGTCGTCCGGCTCCACGGGAACGCTCGACTGGAGAACGATCGGTCCCGTGTCCACCCCTTCGTCGACGAAGTGAACGGTGGCCCCGGCAATCTTCACTCCGGCGTCGAGGGCCTGCCGCTGCGGGTGCAGCCCGGGAAAGGCGGGCAACAGTGAGGGGTGAACATTCATGATCCGGCCGGACCAGGCCTGCACGAAGGCCCGTCCGAGGATGCGCAGGAACCCGGCCAGGCAGATCAACCCGACCTGGTGGTCGGCAAGCAGGCGGCTGAGCGCGGCATCGTAGGCCTCACGCTCCCCGAAGTCCTTGGGGTTGAGGAACACGGTGGGTACGCCGCGAGTCATCGCGCGCTCCAGCGCCGGCGCCCCCTCGCGATCGGACACGACGAGCACGACCCGGGCCGGGAAGTCGGGGAGCCCGGTGGCGTCCAGGATCGCCTGGAGGTTCGAGCCCCGGCCAGAGACCAGCACGGCCACCCGGAGCGGCTCACCCACGCGCTCGCCCGGCCTCCATGCCGGCCAGCCCACCACCGAGCACACCTGCTCGGATCCGCCGGTCCATTCGCCGCGTCAGGACTCGAAGAGACGGAGCTGCGGGGTGGGCTCGGGCACGATCCCGACCCGGTAGCTCCCGGTGAAGCACGCGTGACAGAACTGCGTCGGATCGGATCCGGCGGCCTTCAACATGCCTTCCAGGCTGAGATACCCCAGCGACTCGGCGCCGAGATAGCGCCGGATCTCCTCGACGTTGTGGCTGGCTCCGATCAGATCCTTGCGGGTCGGCGTGTCGATGCCGTAGTAACACGGCCACTGGATGGGCGGTGAGGAGATGCGCATGTGCACCTCGCGCGCCCCCGCCCCCCGGACCATCCGCACGATCTTGCGGCTGGTCGTGCCCCGCACGATCGAGTCATCCACCACGACCACCCGCCGTCCCTCGAGCATCTCGGGCATGGGGTTCAGCTTCACCTTGACGCCGAAGTGGCGGATCCCCTGCTTGGGCTCGATGAAGGTGCGGCCGACGTAGTGGTTACGGATCAGCCCCATCTCGTACCGGATCCCCGACTGCTCGGCGAAGCCCAGCGCCGCGCTGGTACCGGAATCCGGTACCGGGATGACGAGGTCGGCCTCCACCGCGTGCTCGCGGGCCAGTTCGCGCCCCAGGGCCTTGCGCACGGTGTGGACGTTGCGGCCCCACAGCACGGAGTCCGGCCGGGCGAAGTACACGTACTCGAAGACGCACTGCAGACGCTCGGCCGGGCGGAACGGCCGTACCGACTGCAGGCCGCCGTCGGCGATCACGAGGATCTCCCCGGGCTCCACCTCGCGCTCGTAGTGGGCCTCGATGAGGTCCAGGGCGCACGTCTCGGACGCCACCACCCAGGAGTCCCCCAGTCGCCCCAGCCCGAGGGGGCGGAAGCCGTGGGGGTCCCGCACCGCGTACATCGCGTCCGGCGTGAGGATCAGCAGCGAGTAGGCGCCCTCGACCTGCCGCAGCGCGTGCGGCAGCTGCTCGGCCAGGGGACCGGCCGGGGCCCGGGCCAACAGGTGCAGGATCACCTCCGTGTCGGAGGTCGACTGGAAGATGGCTCCGTCGCGCTCCATCTCGCGGCGGAGCGCCTCGGCGTTGGTTAGATTTCCGTTGTGGGCGATGGCGATCGGGCCCCGCGCGGTGTTGGCCGTGATGGGCTGAGCGTTACGCAGCCGCGAGGCGCCGGCCGTGGAGTAGCGCACGTGGCCGATGGCCCGGTGCCCGGGCAGGCGGCGCAGCCGCTCGGGGCTGAACACGTCGGCGACCCACCCCATGGCCTTCTCGGTGTGGAAGCTGACGCCATCGGTCGCCGCGATGCCGGCGGACTCCTGGCCCCGGTGCTGGAGCGCGTAGAGACCGAGGTAGGTGACATTGGCGGCCTCCGCGTGGTTCCAGATGCCGAACAGGCCGCACTCGTCGTGGAACTTGTCGTCACGCGACGTGGCGCTCAAAACCCCTCCTCCACGCGTGCTCGAGTCCCTCTACCACCGTGTCGATCGCGATCGTGGACCCGACCCGGATCCTCAGACGTGCGCCCCCGGTCGTGCCGATCCACCGCCAGGGAATCGCCGACTCCGCCATCAGCCCCTCGAACTCGGCGCTCCGGGCCGGCTCGACGGAGATCACCACCCGCGACGGGCCTTCTCCGAACAGGGCCAGCGACGGTCGCGTCGCGGCCGGCACGTCGATCGTGCAACCCACAGTCTCGGGGCCGGTGAGACACCCTTCGGCCAGCGCTGTTGCCAGCCCGCCTTCCGAGCAGTCGTGGGCGGACAGCGCCAACCCGGCCCGCACCGCCGCCTGGGTCGCTGCCTGCACGCGGCGCTCGAGCGCCAGATCCAGCGGCGCCAGCGCCCCGGCCACCAGGCGATGCCGGGCCCACAGGTACTCACTACCACCCAGGCTTACCGTGTCCGGCCCCAACAGCGCGATTCGGTGTCCCGCCCCCTTGAACCACTGCGTCGCCAGTCGCTCACTGTCCTCGAGGACACCGACCACACCGATGACCGGCGTGGGCAGGATCGCCTGCGGCGTGCCCTTCGCCTGAACAGTCTCATTGTAGAAGGAAACGTTGCCGCCCACTACCGGCAGCTCGAGGGCCCGGCAGGCCTCGGCGATGCCTTCGACCGCTTCGGCAAACTGCCAGAGGATGTCCGGTCGCTCCGGCGATCCGAAGTTCAGACAATCGGTCACGCCCAGGGGCTGGCCCCCGGCGCAAGACACGTTGCGGGCAGCCTCGCAAACGGCCAGGGCGGCGCCGAGCCGAGGGTCGAGCAGGACCTGGCGACCGTTCCCGTCGGTGGCCACCGCCAGCGCGCGCCGCGTGCCCTTGATGCGGAGCACCGCCGCGTCCGAGCCGGGGAGGACGAGCGTGTTGATGCCCACCTGCTGGTCGTACTGCCGGTACGCCCACTCCTTGGAGGCGATGGTGGGGGAGGCGAGCAGGGCGTGCAGAGCCTCGTCGTAATCGGCCGGCTCGGTGAGCGTCAGGGGATCGAAGGTCTGCAGCTCCTTCAATCCCGCCGGACGGACCGTCGGCTTCTCGTAGCGCGGGGCCTCGGCCAGCGCGCGCACCGGCACCTGGGCCACGACCTCACCATGGTGACGGACGGTGAGCCATCCGTCGGCCGTCACCCGACCGACCTCCACGGCGTCCAGCTCCCACTTGGCGAAGATGCGCCGCACCTCGTCCTCGCGGCCGCGGGCGGCGACCAGCAGCATCCGCTCCTGGGACTCGGACAAGAGGATCTCGTACGGGGTCATGGCCGTCTCGCGCTGAGGCACGCGGGAGAGCTCCACCTCCATGCCGGTGCCCGCCCGCGCCGGCATCTCCGAGGTGCAGCAGGCCAGGCCGGCGGCGCCCATATCCTGAATGCCCACGACGGCCCCCCTGTTCATGGCCTCCAGGCAGGCCTCCAGCAGGAGCTTCTCCGTGAACGGGTCGCCCACCTGCACCGTCGGGCGGCGCTCCTCGGCGTGCTCGTCGAAGGTGGCCGAGGCCATGGTGGCGCCGTGAATACCATCGCGTCCCGTCTTGTTCCCCACGTAGAAGACGGGGTTGCCCACTCCCTCGGCTCGCGCCCGAAATATCCGATCCGCCCGGACCAGCCCGATGCACATCACGTTGACGAGCGGGTTACCGCCATACTCGGGCGCGAAGGCGATCTCACCGCCGACGGTGGGGCATCCAAAGCAGTTGCCGTACCAGCTGATGCCGGCGACGACCCCCTCGATCAACCGGCGGGTCCGGGGCTCCCCAGGATCACCGAAGCGGAGCGAGTCGAGGATCGCGATGGGCCGCGCGCCCATCGTGAAGATGTCGCGGAGGATGCCGCCCACGCCAGTCGCCGCACCCTGCAGGGGCTCGATGAAGGATGGGTGGTTGTGGCTCTCGATCTTGAACACCACCGCCCACCCGTCGCCGATGTCCAGGGCGCCGGCATTCTCGCCGGGGCCCTGCAGCACTCGCGATCCCTCGGTGGGCAGCCGGGCCAGGAACACGCGAGAGTGCTTGTAGGCGCAGTGCTCGGACCACAGGGCCGAGAACAGGCCGAGCTCCGTGTAGGTCGGCTCACGCCCGAGCCGCTGGATGATCCGGTCGTATTCGTCGGCGCTGAGCCCGAGGTCGCGGGCGAGGTCCGGTGTCGCTTTGGGCTCCGACCCCGTCAATCCAGCTCCAGCGCTAGCGCTTCAAGAAGCTGCCGTCCTCGACCAGACTGCCGAGGAGGGACTGAAAGATGAGAAGGCCGTCGGTGCCCCCCATCGTTCGCTCGGCCGCACGCTCGGGATGCGGCATGAGCCCGAGGACCGTCCCCTCTTCGCTGACAATGCCCGCGATGTTCTCCAGCGACCCGTTGGGGTTGGCCGCGCGCGTCACCTGCCCATCCGCGGTGGCGTACCGGAAGACGATCCGGTTGTTCTGCTTGAGCCGGGCCAGGGTCGCCACGTCGCAGTAGTACTTGCCCTCCCCGTGGGAGATCGGCATGCCCAGGATCTGGCCCGGTCGCAGGCCCCGGGTAAACGGTGTGTCCACGTTGTCGACGACGAGATGCGTGGACTGGCAGCGATACTGCAGGCACTCGTTGCGCATGAGGGCCCCCGGCAGGAGCCCGGCCTCACACAGAATCTGAAACCCGTTGCAGGAGCCCAGCACATGGCCCCCCCGGTCGATGAAGGGACCCAGGGCCTCGACCACCGGGGAGCGTCCGGCCACCGCACCCGCCCTCAGATAGTCGCCATACGAGAACCCGCCGGGGAGAATGACGCAGTCCAGGTCGTCCAGGTTGCGGTCGCGGTGCCACACGTATTTGACTGGCTGCCTGAGGACTTCCGAGATCACGTAGTGGAAGTCGCAGTCGCTCCACGTGCCCGGGAATACGACCACGCCGAATCTCATCAAGTCGGGCCTCTCCTCCTCGCCCGCACCGCCATCTTACCGCCGCCAGGAGGGCGGCGGCAAGGTGGCGGGCCGGCTCATTCGATCGTGTAGTCCTCGAGCACCGGGTTCGCCAGCAGCTTCCGGCACATCTCGTCGGCCCGGCTGCGCGCCTGGGCCTCACTGGGCGCATCCACGTCCACCTCGATCACTTTGCCGACCCGGAGGTCCGCTACGTCGGGGAACCCGAGACCGACGAGAGCGCGCTTCACCGCCGCGCCCTGCACATCGAGGATGCCCGGCTTGAGCCGAACCAGGACCCGGATCTTCATTGTAGCGATGACTCGGCGGCCGGCGCGAACCGCGGGTGGCCTGCTCTAGGCACGGGTGGCTCCGTCACGCCCGGTCACTGGCTGGCGCCGGCGGCACGCGTGGCTCCGCCCCTTTCGGTGACCACGCGGCGGTAGACCTCCTGGTAGGCTTCCTCCACACCGCCCAGGTCCTGGCGGAAGCGGTCCTTGTCGAGCTTGGCCCGCGTGCGCGCATCCCACAGCCGGCACGTGTCCGGCGAGATCTCGTCACCCAGGTACAGGCGGCCCCGGGCCCGACCGAACTCGAGCTTGAAGTCAACGAGGAGCAGGCCGCGCCGGGCCAGGTGCGGGCGGAGCGCCTGGTTGATCCGCAGGGCCGAGCGCCTGATCCAGCTGAGCTCCCGCGGCGTGGCCAATCGCAGCATGCGGACGTGATCGTCGTTGATCATGGGATCGCCCAGCGCATCGGACTTGTAGTAGAGCTCGACCACCGGAGGGGCGATGGCGGTCCCCTCCTCGAGCCCGGTACGCTTGGCCAGGCTGCCGGCCACCACGTTGCGCACGATCACCTCGATCAGGATGATGTCGAGGCGACGGCACAGCATCTCGCGCTCGGAGAGCGTGGCCACGTAGTGGGTCGGCACCCGGGCCCGCTCCAGCAGCCGGAACAGGGTCGCCGACATCTGGTTGTTCACCACGCCCTTGCCGACGATGGTCCCCCGCTTCAGCGCGTTGAAGGCGGTGGCGTCGTCCTTGAAGTACTGCACGATGAGGTCCGGCCGGCTCGTGGCGTAGACGATCTTGGCCTTGCCCTCGTACAGCTTCTCTCGCTGCTCCACCGCCGGGATCGGTGTCGTCTTCATCGCTTCCCCTCCGGGATCAGCCCGGCCCGACGAAAGATCGTGTCGACATGCCGCAAGAACCAGGCGGGGTCGAAGCACTCCTTGAGCCCGGCCGCGCCCAACCGGTCGCTGACCTCGGGATCGCCGGCCAGGAGCTCCAGAAAGGGTCGGCGCTCGCGCCAGGCCCGCATGGCGTGCCGCTGCACCAGCTCGTAGGCGACCTGCCGGGGCAGGCCGGCCTCGGTCAGCTTGAGCAGCACCCTCTGCGAGTACACCAGGCCGTAGCTGAGGTCGAGGTTGTCGGCCATCCGCGCCGGGTCCACCTCGAGGCCCTCCACCACGGTCGTGGTCAGGTCGAGCAGATAGTCGAGCAGGATCGTGGAGTCTGGCAAGATCACCCGCTCCACCGAGGAATGACTGATGTCGCGCTCGTGCCAGAGGGCCACGTTCTCGAGGGCAGCCAGCGCGTTGCTCCGGATGACCCGGGCCAGCCCGCAGATGCGCTCGCTCAGCTCGGGATTCCGCTTGTGCGGCATCGCGCTCGATCCCTTCTGACCCTCGGCGAACGGCTCCTGCACCTCCAGCACCTCCGTGCGCTGGAGGCCACGGACCTCGAGGGCGATCTTCTCCAGGGAGGCGGCGGCGATGGCCAGAGCCGTAGAGAACTCGGCGTGGCGGTCCCGCTGCACGATCTGGGTGCTGACAGCGGCCGGGGTCAGCCCCAGCTCCTGACACACCTCGAGCTCCAGGTCGGGCTCGACGTGGGCGAAGTTGCCCACCGCCCCCGAGAGCTTGCCCACCATGACCGCGGTGCGGGCCCGCTGCAGGCGCTCGAGGTTGCGGCCGGCCTCGGTGTACCAGACGGCGGCCTTGAGCCCAAAGGTGGTGGGCTCGGCGTGCACGCCGTGCGTTCGCCCGACGATCACGGTGTCCTTGTGGCGGCGGGCCAGGGCCCCCACGGCCTCCCGCAGCCGCTCCTGGCCAGTCAGCAACAGCGCTGCCGCCTGGCCGAGCTGCAGGGCCAGCGCGGTGTCCCAGACGTCGTTGCTGGTCAATCCGATGTGGACGAACCGCGAGTCCGTCCCCAGCTGCTCCTCCAGGCTGCTGAGCAGCGCGATCATCTCGTGCTTGACCCTGACCTGGAATTCCTGGATGCGCGGCAGGTCGACCCGAGCCCGAGCCCGGATGCGGGCCAGGGCGTCGGGGGGGATGCGGCCGCGCCGGGCATAGGCCTCGCACACGGCCAGCTCCACGCGCAACCAGGTAGCGTACTTTCCCTCGTCACTCCAGAGACGCCCCATGGCCGGACGCGTGTAGCGTTCGATCACGCCCCCACCTTAGAGCAAAACTCCGGGCGTGGGAAGGCCTCGCGCAGACCGGGAGAGGTGTGGAGGGGTGCCGTGTGCCGCCAACCGAACGGGGGAGAATTGGAGGGGGACCGTGTGCGGCCGCCAACCGAACGGGGTGGAGGGGGACCGTGTGCGGCCGCCAACTGGATGGGGAGGTTTGGAGGGGGCGTCTCCGCCCCCTCCAACTTCATGGTCCCGTCGACGTCCCTTCCGCCCTTAGATCGCGCGGCAGGTGACGGCGGTCGAGGGGCCCGTAGGTGGTCAGGGCCAGGCGGTCCTCGTCGAGCAGCTCGCTGACCAGCGCCTGCACCTCCTCGTGGCGGACGCCGTCGATGGCCGCCAGCATGGCGTCCATCGTGAGGAACGACCCGAGGTGCATCTCGTGCTTGGCCAGGCGGTTCATGCGGCTGGAGGTGGACTCCAGCGACAGCATCAAGCTGCCCTTGAGGTGGTCCTTGGCCCGCTTGAGCTCATCGAGCGACACGCCATCCTTCTTGAGGCTCCGCAGCTCCTTGAGCAGGGCCTTGAGCACTTTGGAGAAGTTCGTGCCGTCGGTGGCCGCATAGACGTAGAGGAGGCCGGTATCCCGGAAGGGCTGGACGCCGGAGTGGATCGAGTAGACCAGGCCCTGGCGCTCCCGCACCTCCTGGAAGAGCCGGGACGACATGCTGCCCCCCACGATGTCATTGAGCAGGTAGAGCGCGTAGCGCTCGGGCGCGCCGTGGCTCAGGCCGGGGAACCCCATCACCAGGTGCACCTGCTCGAGGGGCTTGTGGACGATGTTCACCCCCGCCCGCATCACCGGCGACGGGCTCATCCCCTCCGCGGGAGGCAGCGTGAAGCCATTGAAGTCGGCGCTGAAGAGCTGGACGGCCCGTTCGTGCGTCACGTTGCCGGCCACCGCGATGATGATCTTCGCCGGCACGTAGTGTTCCACGAAGTGGGCGTGGACGATGTCCCGCCCATACCCTTCCACCGCCTCCCGGGAGCCCAGAATGGGCCGGCCCAGCGGGTGTCCGGCCCACACGTGGGCCGAGAAGAGATCGTGGATGAGGTCGTCGGGGGTGTCCTCCACCATCTTGATCTCTTGCAGCACCACGCTCTTCTCGCGCTCCAGCTCGTCGGCATCGAAGCGCGGGCGCAGCAGGACATCGGTGAGCAGATCCACGGCCAGGGGCAGGTGCTCGTCCAGCACCTGCACATAGAAGCAGGTGTGCTCCTTGGTGGTGAAGGCGTCCATCTGCCCCCCCACCGAATCCATGGTCCGGGCGATCTCCTCCGCGCTCCGGGTGGCCGTCCCCTTGAAGACCAGGTGCTCGATGAGGTGGGAGACGCCCCCCCGATCCTCGGCTTCGTGCCGCGAGCCCGTTTCCACCCACACGCCCACGGCGACCGAGCGCACGTGGGTCATCTCCTCCGAGATGATCCGGATGCCGTTGGGCAGGCGGCTCTTCTTGTAGTCTTCAGTCACGGGGTGGATTCGCCGCGTTGGGGTTCTTGAGCTTCTCCCGGCCACTCAACGCCGGTTGCTCGCGCAGGGCCATCTTGCGACTCAGCCGCATCTTGCCGTTGCTGTCGACCTCGATGACCTTGACGGCGACCTCGTCGCCTTCACTGAGCACATCCTGCACCGAGCGGATGCGCGACTCGGCGATCTGCGAGATGTGGAGCAGCCCTTCGGTGTTGGGGATGACCTCGACGAAGGCGCCGAACTCCACGATCTTCTTGACCTTGCCCACGTAGATGCGGTCGACCTCCACCTCGCGGGTGATGTCCTGGATCATCCCGATCGCTCGCTGGACCGAGGCGGCATCGGGCGAGAAGACCGTGACCCGACCGTCGTCCTCGATGTCGATCTTGGTGCCCGTCTGCTCCTGGATCCCCCGGACCACCTTGCCGCCGGGGCCGATGATCTCCCGGATCTTCTCGGGCCGGATCTTGATGGTGACGAAACGGGGTGCGTACGGTGAGAGCTCCGGCCGCGGGCGCTCGATGGCTTCTCGCATCTTGGCCAGCACGAACAGCCGGGCCTCGCGGGCCTGGGCCAGGGCCGCCCGCATGATCTCCGTGGAGACGCCGGCGATCTTGATGTCCATCTGCAACGCGGTCACGCCCTTCTCGGTCCCGGCCACCTTGAAGTCCATGTCCCCGTAGTGGTCCTCGGTGCCCATGATGTCGGTGAGGATCCCGTAGCGTTCGCCCTCCTTCACCAGGCCCATGGCGATGCCGGCCACGTGACTCTTCAGGGGCACCCCCGCGTCCATCAGCGCCAGCGAGGCCCCGCACACCGTGGCCATCGAGCTCGAACCATTGGATTCCAGGATGTCGGAGACGATCCGAATCGTGTAGGGAAACTCCTCCTTGGCGGGGAGTACCGCGGCCACCGCCCGCTCGGCCAGGGCCCCGTGGCCGATCTCGCGTCGTCCCGGAGAGCCGAAGCGCCGGACTTCACCCACCGAGAACGAGGGGAAGTTGTAGTGCAGCATGAAGTGGCGGTACGTCTCACCCTCCAGCAGCTCGATCTTCTGCTCGTCGGACTTGGTGCCCAGCGTGGACGAGACCAGGGCCTGAGTTTCGCCTCGGGTGAAGATCGCCGAGCCGTGGGCGCGGGGCAGATAGGCCATGTCGACGGTGATGGGCCGGATCTCGCTGACCTTGCGGCCATCGATCCGGACACCGCGATCCACGATCATCCGGCGAACCTCGGCGGCTTCCAGCGCTTCGAAGGCCTCCCGGGCCGCGGGCCGTTTGGCCTCGTCGCCCAGGGCCTGCATCACCTCGTCGAAGAGCTTCCCCAGGGCCTCGGCCCGCGCCTGCTTCTCGGCGATACCCAGCGCCGGCCCCAGACGGTCGGCAACCAGCGTCGCCACCCGAGCCTCCAGCTGCCGATCACGCCCCGCCTCGGGATCGAAGGGCCAGCGCGATTTGCCGGCCCGCTGCACGAGCTCCTTCTGGAGCCCGGCCAGGCGCCGGCACTCGGCGTGGCCGAAGGCGATCGCCTCGACCATGGTCTCCTCGGACACTTCCTTGGCTCCAGCCTCCACCATCAGCACGGCCTCGGCCGTTCCCGCGATGACCAGCTCCAGCGCGGAAAGCTGCTGCTGGGCAACCGTGGGGTTGGCCACCAGCTTGCCCTCGATCAGGCCGACCCGGACCGCTCCGACGGGACCGTCGAAGGGGATACCCGACAGACAGAGCGCGGCGGAGGCGCCGTTCATGGCCAGGACGTCAGCCTCGTTCTGCCCGTCGGCGGAGATGGTCAGGCAGATCACCTGCACCTCGTTGCGAAAGCCCTTGGGGAACAGGGGACGAACGGGTCGGTCGATGAGCCGGGAGGTGAGGATCTCGTGCTCGGCGGGTCGCCCCTCGCGCTTGAAATAGCCGCCGGGGATCCGGCCGCCCGCGTAGGCCCGCTCCCGATACTCCACGGTGAGGGGAAAGAAGTCCTGCCCCTCGGTGGCGGTCCGGGCGGCGACGCAGGTGGCGAGGACGATCGTCCCGCCGTGACGGACGACGACCGCGCCTTCCGCCTGCTTCGCGACCTTGCCCGTCTCGATGGACAGGGGGGAGCCGTTGATCTCCATGTGAACGCTGTGGGTCATTGGGATGCTTGTCCTCGCGTCTCGGCCGGTGTCCGGCGAACGCCGTGTGCGAGCGTCAACGTGGCGGCCGCCGGGGTCGGGGGCCGGCGCCGGCCACACGTGGGTGCCGCTCGCAGTTCAGCGGGCCGTGCCACGGCCCGCTCGGGGGCCCCCGGAGTCGTCGCGTCCGAGGACCGATCCTTGCTCAGTCGGACCGCCGTCACCGGCGGATTCCGAGTTTCTCGATGATCTCCCGATATCTCTCGGGGCCCTTGTTACGCAGGTACTCCAGCAGGCTCCGTCGCTTGCCAATCAGCATGAGCAACCCCCGCCGCGAGTGATGGTCCTTCGTGTGCTGCTTGAAGTGCTCCGTGAGGCCGTTGATGCGCTCGGTGAGGAGCGCGATCTGGACCTCAGGGGACCCGGTATCACCGTCGTGGACGCGGAACTGCTCGATCAGGTTGCGCTTCTTCTCGACGGGCAGCGGCATGGAAGGCCCCCCTTCAATCGCCTCGCTCCGGGGAGCCCAACTCCTCCAGAACGGGTTCAAAACGCTTGTTTTATCAGTAATTACCGGCATGCTACCACCGAAACCCCGCAGAGTAAAGCTAACGGTCACAGCCGCTCGCGAGCGGCTGCGATGTCCCGGTCGATCTGCTCGCGCAGAGCCTGGGGCCCCGGGAATCGCCGTTCCTCCCTGAGCCTGCCCACGAACTCCAGCCGCACCTGCCGCCCGTACAGGGAACCCGAAAAATCCAGCAGATGCGCCTCCACCACCAGCGTGGTCTCGCCGAACGTCGGGCGCATGCCGATGTTCACCACCGCGGCATGGCGCTCATTGTCGACGAGAACCCGGCCGGCATACACCCCCGGCGCCACCAGCAAGCCCCGCTCGGGCTTGATGTTGGCAGTGGGGAAGCCGAGCTCGCGCCCGCGTCCGGCGCCTTGAACGACCTCCCCGGTGATCGTGTAACGACGGCCGAGATACCGGCTGGCCCGCTCGACATCCCCTGCCCGCAGCGCGGTCCTGATCTCCGACGAGGACACCGGAACTCCCTCCAGCATGAGCGGCGGAACGACGTGGGCCCGAAACCCGAGCCGCCCGGCGAGCTCCTGCAGGAGCTGGGCGTTCCCGCGAGCTCGGCGTCCGAACGTGTGGTTGAAGCCAACGACGACGTCGTGCGCGCGGAGCCGATGCAGGAGGACGCTCTCGACGAAGGCCTCGGGCTCCATGGCAGCCAGCTCCGCGGTGAAGGCCAGGATGACCGTCGCGTCCACGCCGCTCTCGCCCAGCAGCTCGAGTCGTTCACTGAGCGTCGAGATCGGAGCCGGAGCCTGGCCGGGATGGAGCACCTCGACCGGATGGGGCTCGAAGGTGCAGGCCACCGCCAGCAGGCCGGCGGCCCGGGCCCGGGCGACCGCGGCGGCCAGAATTGCGCGGTGGCCGAGGTGAATGCCGTCGAAGGTCCCCAGCGCGACTGCGGCAGGCGGAGCGTCAGGCGGGTAGGACTCGAGGCCCTGGACGATCCGCATGGAGGATCCGAGCCGGCTTCACCCGGCCCCCGAGGAACTCACCGACGCCGAGGAACCCGCTCGGCGGGGCGTGCACCGCGACGAACCGCGCACCGCCCGGAGGGTACGGCGCGGCGGTCACGGTTTGTCCGTGCAGAAATGCTGCCGCCGCCCGCCCTTCGAGCCGGACCACTGGCCACCCGGCCAGCGCCGCCTCGGGAGGCAAGACCCGGGCCCACAGCGCCGGAGCGGGGCTCGACGCCACCTCGGCCGAGGAGACCGCCATGCGCGCCTCGAGCGGACCCACCCGCGTCCGGACCAGGTGCGCCACCGCCGCCCCGCAACCGAGCGCCTCACCCAGATCGGCCACCAGTGAGCGAACATAGGCGCCTTTCCCGCAGACGATCGTCAAGACCGCCTGGGGCGGGTCCACGCGTTCGACGCTGATGGCCTGAATCAGCACGCTTCGCGGCTCCCGCGGCACCTCGACACCCTCGCGGGCCAGCTCGTAGAGCCGTCGGCCCTCGTGGTGGAGCGCCGAATACATCGGCGGGACCTGCTTGATGCGTCCCACGAACGGGCGCGTGGCTTTGATCAGTCGCTCACGGTCGAGCGCCGGCACCGGAGAGGTCGAGAGGACCCGGCCTCCGATATCCAGCGTGTCGGTCCGCACGCCGAAACGGACGGTCACCACATACTCCTTGTCGAACTCCTGCATGTAGGCCATCAGCTTGGTGGCTTCGCCGATGAGGATGGGCAGGACCCCGGTCGCGTCCGGATCAAGGGTCCCGGCGTGCCCCACCCGGCGGACCCCGAGCCGACGGCGAACCAGGGCCACCACGTCGAACGAGGTCATCCCCGTTGCCTTGGCAACGACGAGGACGCCCGAGCGGATCGTCGCCCTCACGACCCGGCGAGCGCAGCCCGCACGGCGGCCAGCACGTCGCGCGCCACCTCGGCAAGCGGACCGGTCACACTGCAGCCGGCGGCGTTGGGGTGGCCGCCTCCCCCGAACTTGGCGGCGATCCGGCTCACGTCGACGTCGCCCTTGCCGCGCAGGCTGACCTTCACCGTGTTGCCCCGTTCACGCAGCAGACAGGCCACCCGTACCGAGGCCACCGAGCGCGGATAGTTGACGAGGTCTTCCGCCTCCACGAAGGACTCGGGGACCACGCCCGCCCCCAGCGCCAGCCAGGCCACCCGGCCGTCTTCGCTCAGCTGCACGCGGGCCAAGGTCTCCCCCAGCAACCGCAGGGCCTGGGGCGGCCGGTGCTCGTAGAGTCGATTCGAGACGAAGGCCGGATCGGCGCCGGCGGCGACGAGCTCCCCCGCGATGCGAAACGTCTCGGGGGTCACATTGGAATAGCGGAAGGACCCGGTGTCCATGTGGATGGCCGTGAAAAGGTTGAGGGCGATGTCCGGCGTGATGGGAACGTCGAGAGCCCGCAACAGCTCGTAGACCATCTCTCCGGCCGCCGCCGCCGTGGGCTCCACCCAGTTCACGTCTCCGTAACGGCGATTGTCGTGGTGGTGATCGATGTTCATGACCTGGGCGCCAGCCTGGCGGGCCCGCCCGAGCAAACCCTCGGTGCGCTCGGGGTTCGGGCAATCAGTCAAGACGACCAGGTCGAGAGGACCGTCCACCCGGCTCAGCCGGGTGTAGCGCTCGATGCCGGGCAGAAAGGACAGGAACTCCGGTGTCGGGTCGGGACCGCCCCACGTCACCGTCCAGCCCCGCGCGACCAGGGCCAGCCCCATGGCCAGCAGCGTGCCCAGCACGTCGGCATCCGGATGGACGTGGCCCAGCATGAGCGCGCGCCGGGGCGGGCGCGTGAAGGGGACGAGAACCTCGGGGGGAACGCGCACCTGGGCTCTAGCGCTCGCTGCCGAGCTGCTTGAGCAGCTGCTGGATCCGGGCAGCGTGCTCCATCGAACGGTCGGCGCGGAAGTCCAGCTCGGGCGTCGTGCGCAGATCCAGATGCTCCCGCAACCAGTTCCGGATGAACCCCCGAGCCCGGGCCAGGGCCGTCAGGGAGGCGGCCCACTGCTTGTCATCGCCGAGGACGGACACGAAAATCTTGGCCGATCTCAGGTCGCGGGTCGTCTCCACCTCGGTCACGGTGACGAAGCCCAGCCCCGGATCCTTGAGCTCCCGCTGGAGCAGCAGGGAGATCTCCTCGCGGATCAGCTGGTTGACACGGTCCAGGCGCTTGCCCTGCATCAGAGGATCTCCAAGCTCGTGTCGATCACGGAGCCCTCGATGCTGGCCTCGATAAAGCCCAGCGCCTTGGAGACGACCTCGTTGGCGTGGCGGGAATCGTGCGAGACGCAGGCCACCGCGAGGGTGGCCCGCTGCCAGATGTCGTGGTGGTCGACCTCGGCCACTGCTACCTCGAAGCGGGTGCGCACCCGCTCCTTGAGGCCCTTGAGGATGTGGCGCTTGCCCTTCAGGGAGTCAACGTCCGGCAGGTGCAGCTCGATCGTGCCGACGGCGACGCGGGCGGCTGACATGGCACCCCCCCCATCCCGGCGTTACAGCGTCCGCGCGACTTCCTCGGTGCTGTAGACCTCGAGGATGTCGCCCGGTTGGATGCCCTTCACCGCGTCGACGCCGATACCACACTCCAGGCCGGCCAGCACCTCGCGGACGTCGTCCTTGAATCGCTTGAGCGAGGTCACGGTCCCCTCGCCGACCACGGCGTCGCCGCGCCGGACGCGGACCCTGGCGCTGCGGGTGATCTTGCCCTCCTGCACGTAGCTGCCCGCGATGGGGCCGAGCTTGGAGATGACGAAGACCTGCCGGACCTGGGCCCGGCCCAACACCGTCTCCCGGATCTCGGGAGCCAGCAACCCCACCAGGCCGGCCTTCACGTCATTGATGACGTCGTAGATGACGTTGTAGTGCCGGAGATCGACGCCGTTGGCCTGGGCCTGGCTCTGGGCCTTGGGCTCAGCCTTGATGTTGAATCCGATGACGATGGCGTTGGAGGCGGAGGCCAGCATGACGTCGCTCTCGTTGATGGCGCCCACCGAGGCGTGGATGACCTTGAGCTTGACCTCGTCCGTGCTCAACCGCTCCAGCGCCTCGCCCAGCGCCTCCACCGAGCCCTGCACGTCGGCCTTGAGCACGAGCCGCAGCTCCTTGACCTCGCCGCTGACGATCTGCTTGTGCAGGGACTCCAGCGTCACCCGGGTGGCCGCCTTGACCTTGGCCCGTTCCCGCTCCGCCCGCATCTGGGCGATCTGGCGGGCCTTGCGCTCGTCGGAGACAGCGACCAGCACATCCCCGGCGGCGGGCACGCCGCTGAGGCCCAGCACCTCCACGGCGTCCGAGGGGCCGGCCGCCTTCACTTTGCGCCCAGCTGCGTCGATCAGGGCCCGAATCCGCCCGGCGTGGGCGCCCACCACCACCGCGTCCCCCTCGCGCAACGTTCCGTTCTGCACGAGCACGGTGGCCACCGGGCCCCGGCCACGATCCAGTCGGCTTTCGATGATCACGCCCTTGGCGGCACGGCTCGGGGAGGCCTTGAGCTCCAGGATCTCGGCCTGCAGGGCGGTCATCTCCAGGAGCTGATCAACACCGGTCCCCTTCTTGGCCGACGTCGGCACGAAGATCGTCTGACCGCCCCATTCCTCGGGCACGAGACCATGATTGGCCAGCTCCCGCTTGACGCGGTCCGGGTCCGCCTCCGGCCTGTCGATCTTGTTGACCGCCACCAGGATCGGAACGTTGGCCGCCCGGGCGTGGTTGAGCGCTTCGATGGTCTGGGGCATGACGCCATCGTCGGCGGCGACCACCAGGATCACGATGTCGGTGGCCTGGGCGCCCCGCGCCCGCATGGCGGTGAAGGCCTCGTGACCGGGAGTGTCCAGGAAGGTCACCTTGCCGTGCGATGTCATCACCTGATAGGCCCCGATGTGCTGGGTGATGCCGCCGAATTCCTTTTCGGCGATCTTCGTCTTGCGGATGTAGTCCAGCAACGACGTCTTGCCGTGATCGACGTGACCCATCACCGTGACGACGGGCGGCCGCAGCGTGAGCTGCCCGGCATCGACCTCGTCCTCTTCGAGGACCTCGCCCTCCACCGAGCGGACCTCGAGATCGAAGCCGAACTTGTCGGCCACCAGCTTGGCCTCGGTGGGATCCAGCAGGTCGTTGACCATGCGCATGACGCCCAGCTCGAGCAGGCCCTTGATCACTTCGCCGGACTTACGCCGCATCTTCTCGGCCAGCTCGGCCACCGTCACCGACTCCGGGACGCGGACGAGCTCGCGCTTGATCTCAGCCGGCGGCGGCGGCGCGACGACCGGTACGGCGGTCCGGGCGGCCGGGACCTCCGCGGGCGCGGCCGGCGGCGGCGCCACGATCGTGGAGGCTGCGGCCGCCGCGGCCGGGACGGGTTCGCGGGGCGCCTCGCGCCGGGGTTCCCGCGGGGGCGGCGCCGGCCGCGGGGGGGCCTGGATGACACGCGGCGGGGCGAACGGAGGTGCCGGTTGACGCGGTGCCGGCCGTGCCGGTGGCGGCACGGGGGTCGGTCGCTCCAGCGGGCGGAAGGGCACGATCTTCGGCTCGGGCTTCGGGGGAGCCGGTGGTCTCGGCGGCGGGGCCGGGGCCACCAGCGGCTTCACCGGCGGCGCCGGGGGCTCGGGCGCGACCGGAACAGGCGTCACCTCGACGGCCTCGGCGACGGCTGCAACCGGCTCTGGCAGCTCGATCTCGGGGACCTTCTCTGCTGGCTTGGGCTTGACGATCGTCGCCGCCGGCTTCAACTCCACCGGCTCGCCGATCGCTTCCGCCGGCTCGGCAGCCTTGGGCTTCCGCGCGCGGGCTACCTTCTTGGGCGCCTCGCCCTCCGCGCCCTCGGGCGTGACGGCCCGGGCACGAACCGGGCGCTTGGGCCGGGCCTCCTCGGGAATCTCCCGCCCCTTGCCGAGCTTGACACGGAGGTCGTTGGCGAAAGTGGTGTCGAGGGCGGTCATGGCGCGGACGCCTTTGCGGCCCATCTCCTCGGCGGCGAGCATGATGTCCTTGCTCGTCACGCCCAGTTCCTTTGCGAGCTCGATTACCTTGATCTTTGCCGCTGCCAAAGCCCCCTCACCTCCTACGTACTTGACTCAGATCGAACCGTCGGCGCCGGCCCAGGTTCCGCCAGCCCGGATCCGGGCACGCTCGACTTCCGGAACGCGTGGGCGAGCCGTCCCGGCCGGGTCGCCAGCTCCAGGCACGCGGGGTCGGGACACACGTAGGCGCCCCGCCCACCCCCGGTGGCGTCGCGCACCACTGTTCCATCGGGCCGCCGGACCAGTCGCACCAGCACGGCCTTGGGCCTCACCTGCCGACACCCGATGCATGTCCGGCGCGGACCCGGCCCGCCACTCGCCGTCGCCCGGATCTCACGCGGAGATCGCATCCTCCGGGCCGCGAAGCCCGGGGGCGCTGGTTCCCTGGGCATGTGCCGTGACCCACTTCGCGGCCGCTGCGTAGAGGGCATCGGCCCGCTCGCCGACCGCCGCGATGGCAGCCAGGCGCTCCCGCCCCGCCCGAACGATCGCCCGGGGAGAGCCGAGCCCTGCCGCGATCAGCGCCTCGACGACCTCCCCGTCGGCCCCGGCCAGCTCGGCGAGAACCGCGCGGTCCGCCACTTCCTCGGGTGCCGTCCGTTCGCTCTCCAGCTCCGATTCGCTCTTGATGTCGACCCGCATGCCGGTGAGCTTGGCGGCCAGGCGCGCGTTCTGGCCCTTCTTGCCGATGGCCAGGGAAAGCTGATTGTCGGGCACGACCACGAACGCCGAGGGCTGACCCTCGACATCGGCCTCCTCGCTGATCACCACCGAAGAGACCTTGGCCGGGGACAGCGCCCGGGCGACGAAGGTTGCCGGGTCGTGCGACCACTCGATGATATCGATCTTCTCGCCCCTCAGCTCGCGACTGATCACCTGGATGCGGGTGCCGCGCAGCCCGACGCAGGCGCCAATGGGGTCGACGTCACGCTTGGTCGAAGCCACGGCCACCTTGGCCCGCTCGCCGGGCTCGCGCGAGGCGGCTTTGACCACGACGATGCCCTCCTGGATCTCCGGAATCTCCGTCTCGAACAACCGGACCAGGAACCCCGGATGGGTCCGGGAGAGCGTGATCTGCGGCCCCTTGATGCTCTTCCGCACCTCGAGCACGTAAGCCCGCACCCGGTCACCCGGATTGTACCGCTCGCCCGGGATCTGCTCGCGCTCGGGCAGGATGGACTCGGCCTTCCCCACCTCCAGGATCACGTTGCGCTTCTCGATCCGGTGGACCAGGGCGCGCAGGATCTGACCTTCCTTGCCCTCGAACTCCTTGTAGATGCGCTCCCGCTCGGCGTCCCGCACCCGCTGCAGGATGACCTGCTTCGCCGTCTGGGCGGCGATGCGGCCGAACTCCTGGGGGGGGAGCTCCTGCTCCAGCTCGTCGTCCAGCTCGGCCTCCGGATTGAGCGCCTTGGCCTCGGCCAGCGAGATCTCCAGCCGGGCATCGGCCACCGTCTCCACAACCTTCTTGCGCCCGTAGACCTTGAGGGCGCCCGTCTTGCGGTCGATCTCCATGCGGACGTTCTCGGCGGCGCCCAGCGTCTTCCGCGAGGCCGACAGGAGGGCAGACTCCAGCGCCTCGAAGAGGACCTCGGGATCGATCCCCTTTTCCCGTCCGAGCTGCTCGATCACCATCAACAGTTCGCGGTTCATCCCACCCTTATCCCCGACGCGGCCACGGCACCTCGGCGTCCAGGCGCGCCTTGGCCACGCTCGCCCGCTCCACCTCGACCTGCTGGCCGTCCTGATCCAGAACCAGCCGCTCGCGCGCCGCCTCGACCAGACGACCGCGCACCTCGCGGCCGTCACTGAGCCAGCACCGCACGCGCTTGCCGCGCGCCCATCGGTACTCACGCTCCGTTCGCAGCAGCCGGTCCAGACCGGGTGACGAAACTTCGAGATCGTACGATTCCTCGATCACTCCCGCGACGTCGAGCAGGTCACCGACCTCCCGGCTCACCCGCTCGCAGTCACCGATACCCACACCCCCGGGCTTGTCGACGAAGACGCGCAGGATGGACCGGGGCCGGCGAGCTCGCCACTCCAGGTCCACCAGCTGCAGCCCGTGATCCCGGAGCACCGGCTCGATCACCTGCTCGATCCGCGCGCCCCGCTCAGCCTCCTCCATCGCTTCCTGTGAAAGGAAAAAACTGGGCTGGGCCCAGTTTTTCAAGACTTTAGCACGTGCCCCCCGGGGAGGCAAGCTTCAGGGTGGCCGCAACGCCTCGCTGGCGGCGATGGCGGCCGCGACCTCCTCCCGGCTCACCCGGCTTTCCCGGCGGCTCCGCCGCTCGCGCAACTCGATCACGCCCTGCTTGACGAAGGCGTTACCCACCGTGACCCTGAGCGGCATGCCCAGCAGGTCGGCATCCTTGAACTTGACCCCGGGGCGCTCGTCACGATCATCGAGGACCGCCTCGATACCGTTCTGCCAACACTCGGTGTAGATCGCTTCGGCAGTGCGGGCCTGGCTCTCGTCGCGGACGTTGATGGCTACGATGTGGACCTGGAAGGGGGCGATCGAGGGCGGCCAGACGATCCCATCGCCGTCGGCCAGTTGCTCGATGGCCGCCGCTGCGATGCGGGCGGGTCCGATGCCGTAGCTGCCCATCACCACGGGATGCTGCTGGCCCGACTCGTCGAGGTAGGTGGCGCCCAGGGCCTCCGAGAACTTCGTTCCCAGCTTGAAGATGTTCCCCACCTCGATGACCCGCTCGATGATCAGGGGAGTCCCGCACTGCACGCAGCCCTCGCCCGCCACCGCGGTATGCAGGTCGGCGAAGCGGCATTCGAAGTCGCGCCCGGCCTGCACGCCCCGAACGTGGAAGCCCTCCCGATTGGCCCCTACCACGTAGGTTCCCTGGCGCAGCGTCTCGTCGGCCACCACCGGGACCCGGACGCCGAGGGGCCCCACCGATCCGACGGGGGCGCCCAGATGCTGGCGGACCTCCTCGGGATGCGCGGGACGGCACTCCTCACCCACCGCCCGCATGAGCTTGCGCTCGTGCAGGGTGTGATCGCCACGCAGCAGCACCAGGACCGGCCCCGCCTGAGGGGCGACGTACAGGAGCGATTTCATGGTGAGGCGGGGATCGATCTGCAAATAGGCCGCCACCTCGGCGATGGTGCGCGCCTGCGGCGTGGCGACCTCGGCCCGGGTCCCGTCGGGAAACGTCGGCGCCACCGCCACGGCCCGGGCGAGCTCGACATTGGCGGCATACCCGCAGCGCGGGCACATGGCGATCTCATCCTCGCCGGCAGGGCTGGGCGCCATGAATTCGTGCGCGCTGTGACCGCCCATCATCCCGGTGTCGGATTGCACGACGTGCACGCGCAGGCCGCACCGCGCGAAGATCCGCCGGTAGGCCTGCTCGTGGGCGGCGTACGAGCGGTCGAGCGCGGCCAGATCGGGATCGAGGGTGTAGGAATCCTTCATGAGGAACTCGCGGGTGCGCAGCACGCCGGAACGGGGACGCGCTTCGTCACGCTCCTTCGTCTGGATCTGATACCAGATCTGGGGCAGATCGCGATAGGAGCGGATCTCCCGGGCGGCCAGCCAGGCGATGACTTCCTCGTGCGTCATGCCCAGGACCAGGTCTCGACCGTGGCGGTCCTTGAGCTTGAACATCTCGGGAATGCCTTCCCACCGCCCCGACTGTTTCCAGATCTCGGCGGGGTGGAGGACAGGCATGGTGATCTCCTGCCCGCCGATGGCGTTCATCTCGTCGCGGATGATGGCGGTGATCTTGTCGATCACCCGGTGGCCCAGCGGCAGGTACACGAAGATGCCGGCCGCCAGCTGGCGGACCAGCCCGGCGCGCAGCATCAACTTGTGGCTCAGCGCCTCGGCCTCGGCGGGGTCTTCCCGCAGCGTGGCCACGAGCGAACGGCTCAGGCGCATCGACGCAGCTCGATGGGGGACGGACTCAGTGGGCGTCGGGCGTCTTGTTGGGCCCCTTGACGCCGGGGTTGTAGCGCAGGCGCTCGACGGGGACTCCCCCCACGATGTGCGATCGGGCGATCTCCGCGAGATCGGACTCCTGGACACCCGCATACCAGACGTCATCCGGGTAGACCACGATCATCGGCCCGTGACCGCACTGCGAGAAGCATCCGGCCTTGTTGATCCGGACCTCGGTCTTCAGCCCGGCCTTGGCCGCCTCGCCGCGCAGGAACGCCACGTAGCGCTCCACGTCGCCCTGCGTGGGGCAGGTCTCACCACTGGTGCACACGAAGACGTGCGTGCGGTACTGGCCCATCAGTGATCCTCCTTCGCCGGGGGGCTGGCGGCGCGCCGATCGGCCAGGAAGCGATCGACCTCCTCGCGCATGGCCTGCACGATCTCCCGCTCGGGCACCTTCCTGATCACCTCGCCGTTGCGGAAGATCAGACCGATGCCCCGGCCGCCGGCCACGCCGATGTCGGCGGCCCGGGCTTCTCCGGGCCCGTTGACCTCGCATCCCATCACCGCGATGTGGATCTCCTCGTTGAGGCCCTTGAACTCCTCCTCCACCTCGCGGGCCAGGCGCACCAGATCGACATCGGCCCGCCCGCACGAAGGGCAGGCCACGAAGGTCAGGCCGCCTTTGCGGAGGCCCAGCGATTTCAGGATGTCGATCCCGACGCGCACCTCCTCGGTGGGATCCGCCGACAACGAGACCCGGATGGTGTCGCCGATGCCCTCGCTGAGCAAGGCTCCCAGGCCGACCGCGGACTTGATGGTTCCCACGCCGGGCGTGCCGGCCTCGGTCACGCCCAGATGGAACGGGTAGTCCACCTGACTGGCCAGCATCCGGTAGGCCTCGATCATCATGAGGGGGTCGGAGGCTTTCAGCGACACCTTCATCTCGGGGTAGTTGCACTCCTCCAGGATATGGATGTGGCGCAACGCCGACTCCACCATGCCCTGGGCCGACGGCCCGCCGTACCGTTCCAGGAGGTCCTTCTCCAGCGAGCCGGCGTTGACGCCGATGCGGATCGGGATCTTGCGGTCCTTGGCCAGGTTGACGACCTCCATCACGAACTTCTTGCCTCCGATGTTCCCGGGGTTCAGCCGCAAACCGTCCACGCCCTGCTCCAGCGCGATCAGGGCCAGCTTGTAATTGAAGTGGATGTCGGCCACCAGCGGGATCCGGATCTGTCGCTTGATCTCGCCGAGCTTCTCGGCCGCCTCCCGAACCGGCACCGCACAGCGGACGATGTCACATCCCGCCGCCTCCAGCGACCAGATCTCCAGCAGGGTGGCCTGTACGTCGCGGGTGTCGGTCTTGGTCATGGACTGCACGGTGATGGGCGCGTCGCCTCCCACGGTGAGCCCGCCCACCTGAATCTGCCGCGTCTTGCGCCGTGTGATCATGCTGACCTGGCCCTATTTGAACAGGCGAAACGCATCGATGCGAACGAGGTCATTGTATAGCGCCAGCACCATGATCAGCATCAGCAGCACGAACCCCACCTGCTGAGCCAACTCCCGCTTCCGCACCGAGAGGGGCCGACCCAGCACCCCCTCGATGAGGAAGAAGAAGAGATGCCCGCCGTCCAGCATGGGGACCGGCAGCAGGTTGAGGACCGCGAGATTGACACTGATGACGGCAGTGAACACGGCCAGGGGGGCCGCGCCCTCCTGAGCCTGGCGGCCCGTCTCGGAGGCGATCTGCACGGGGCCGCCCAGGTTGGACAGGGGGATCTGCCCGCTGACGATCATCCAGAATCCCTTCGTGGTCAGCACCGTCATGTCCCAGGTGCGGACGATGCCGTACCACACGGCCTCGGGTGGGGAATAGGACGCGTAGCTCAGCGTCTTGGTGACGATGCTGACGCCGATGCGACCGACTTCCACGTCCTGGCCCAGCGGCCCCTTCTCCCGCACGGGGTTCGCCGTCACCTCCACCCGGACGGTCTGGCCGCTCCGCTGAACGGCCATGTCGAAGCTCTGCCCGGGCCGCTTCTGGATGGCCTGCATGAGCTCCTCGGGCGTAAACACCGGCCCGCCGGCCACCGCCACCACCTGGTCGCCAGCCTTGAGCCCGGCCCGCTCCGCCGGCGAGCCGGGATTCACCGCCCCGATGTAGGGCGTGAGCCGGGGGCCGGCGCCGATCTCCCAGACCTCCCTCTCCTCGCGGAAGATGGGGTCGCGCACGCTGGTGAGCTTGGGCGGCACCGTCAGCGTCAACGTCTGGTCGTCACGACGCAGCTTCAGGACGAGGGGACGACCGCCCGAGCCGCTGATGGCTCGCTCCACGTCCTCCCAGTAGGCCACCGCCCGGCCCCCGATGGCCTCGATGACGTCGCCGGTCTTCAGCCCGGCCTCCGCGGCGGGGCCCCCTTCGCTGACCCGCCCCACGACCGGCGACCAGACGGGTCGGCCGACCGTGCCCAGCACGAGGATGAAGATCACGGCCGCCAGCACGAAGTTCATCCCAGGGCCCGCGAACACGATGAGGAAGCGCACCCACAGGGGCTTCAAGGCGAAGGCCTTGGCCGGATCCCAGGGGAGCGCGGCCCCGCCTTCCAGGGGGTTCTCTTCGCCCATCATCTTTACGTAGCCGCCCATGGGGATCGCGCTCAGGCAGTACTCGGTCTCCTTGCCTCGCCAGCGCAGAAGCACGGGGCCGAAACCGATCGAGAACCGCTCCACCCCGACGCCCGACCACCGGGCCACCAGGAAGTGGCCCAGCTCGTGAATGAGGATCAGCACGCCGATGACGACGATGAACGAGATGACCGTGGTCACGAGGGTCTACCGCCTTCCAATAGTGTGAACGAAGGCCTCCGTCCGCTGCCGGACGTCGGCGTCGATGGCCACGCAGTCTTCGATGCCGTGGGGGTCACGGGCCGGGCACGTCGCCAGCGCTCGCTCGATCAGCTCGGGGATGGCGACGAAGGGGATCTTCCCGTCCAGGAACGCCGCCACCGCCATCTCGTTGGCCGCGTTGAGGATCACCGGGGCCGCTCCCCCCCGCTCCAGGGCCGCGCGGGCCAGGCTCAGACAGGGGAAGCGCTCGGTGTCGGGCTCGAAGAACGTGAGCTGGCCGACCCGGCTCAGATCCAGCCGCGCCGCTGGCGCGGGTCGGCGCTCCGGGTACGTCAGCGCGTAGAGAATCGGCACCCCCATGTCGGCCACGCCCAGCTGGGCGATCACCGAGCCATCGATGTACTCCACCATCGAGTGCACGATCGATTGCGGATGCACGATCACCTGGACCTGATGGGGCTCCATCTCGAAGAGCCAGCGCGCTTCGATGATCTCCAGCCCCTTGTTCATCAGGGTGGCCGAGTCGATGGTGATCTTCGGTCCCATCTTCCACGTCGGGTGGCGGAGCGCGTCCTCCACCGTCACCTGCGCGAACCGCTCCCGCGGCAGCTCACGGAAGGGCCCGCCGGATGCCGTGAGCAGCACCCGGTGGACGTCGCGCCGGTTGTGCCCGATGAGGCACTGAAAGATCGCGCTGTGTTCGGAATCGACGGGCAGCAGCGCCACCCGGTGCCGGCGGGCGGCGGCCGTCATCAGCTGGCCGGCCATGACCAGCGTCTCCTTGTTGGCCAGGGCCACCGTGCGGCCCGCCTCGATGGCGGCCATCGTGGGAAGCAATCCGACGGCACCGACGAGCGCGGAGACCACGACGTCGGCGGGCACCTGGCGGGCCAGGGAGGCCAGCCCCTCGGGCCCGGCCAGGAGCTCGGGCCCCGATGGGGGCAGGAGCCGGGCCAGTCGGTCCACGGCGGACGGCTCCAGCAGCGCCACCGCCCGCGGGGCATACTTGCGACACAGATCGGCAACGACCTCGACATTCGATCCGCGCGCGGCCAGCCCGGCCACCACGAACTCGTCGGGAAAGCTCGCGACCAGCTCCAGGGTGCGGAGCCCGATCGATCCCGTCGCGCCGAGCACCGTGATCCGTTTCACGCCACGGCTCCCAGCACCGCGTAGTAGTACAACGCGGGGGCGTTGAGCAGCAGGCCGTCTACGCGGTCGAGCAAGCCACCGTGTCCGGGAATGAGGGTGCCGCTGTCCTTGGCGCCGACGCTCCGCTTGATCACGGACTCGGCCAGATCCCCGACCTGCCCGACCAGCCCCAGGACGACTCCCGCCCCCAGCGTCGCCGGGACGCCCCATTCGGGCAGGAGCCAGGCGCCCAGGACGAGGGCGCCGAGCGCGGAGGCGATCACCTGGGCAACGGCGCCCTCAACCGTCTTCCGGGGGCTGATGACCGGGGCCAGCGGGTGGCGCCCCATCGACGAGCCGACCGCATAGGCCGCCGATTCGCCCAGCCACGTGGTGCCCACGAGCAGCAGGACCACGGCGCCACCGTTGGTCAGCCGGTACAGCAGCACCGCGTGACCCAAGAACCAACCAACGTACAGGACGGCGAGGAGGGTGGTGGCCACGGGCTCGATGGAGAGGGTTCCACGACTCCGCAGTGAGGCGGTGAGCACCACTGCCACCGCCAGCGTGAGCACGATCAGGGCCGCCGGGGGATCCCGGTGGGGCAGCGCGAAGCTCACCGTCACCGCCACCGCGGCGGCCGGACCCAGTCTCGTATAGGTCGGGACCCCGGCGCGCTCGAAGAGCCGCGCGAGCTCCCACGCCCCCATCCCCGCCACCGCCGCCACGAAGAGGACGAAGACCCATTGCGGGCCCCGGCTCACCATCCACACAAAGAGCGGGATGAACACGATGGCGCTGGCCACACGCTTCACGGCCTCGGCGGAGAAGCGCGCGCGGGCTGTCGGCATGACGGTCGAGTCCACGTCACACTCCGCCGAACCGCCGGGTGCGCCCCTGGAAGTCGGCCACCGCACGGTAGAGGTCGAGGGGACGGAAGTCCGGCCACAGCGTCGGCGTCACCCACAGCTCCGTGTAGGCGATCTGCCAGAGGAGGAAGTTCGAGACCCGCAGCTCCCCACTGGTGCGGATGAGCAGGTCAGGGTCCGGGATACCGGCCGTGTAGAGGGCGCCGCTCACGTCCTTCTCGGAGATGGCTTCCGCGGTCAGCTCACCCGCGGCCACGCGCTGAGCCAGGGCCCGGAAGGCGTCGACCAGCTCGTCGCGGCCTCCGTAATTGAACGCCATGATGAGGTTCAGGCCGGTATTGTGGCGAGTGGCCTCGACGACACGCTCGATCCCGCGCCGCAACGCCACCGGCACCCCGGTGGGGCGCCCGATCACGCTGAGCCGCACGTTGCGCTCCATCAACTCACGTAGCTCCCGGGCCATCGACTCCTCCAGGAGCTTCATCAGCGTGGCGACCTCGTCCTCGGGCCGGCTCCAGTTCTCAGTTGAGAACGCGTAGAGGGTGAGGTAGCGCAGGCCGATCTCGCCCGCCGCGCGCACGATGGTCCGGGCCGTCTTCACGCCCTGGCGGTGCCCGGCCACCCGGGGGAGGCCCCGGCTGGTTGCCCACCGTCCGTTGCCGTCCATGATGATCGCGACATGCTCGGGAAGAGGCCGGCCGCGCACGAGGGTCAGAAGCTCGTGTTCCGTGAGCGCCGGCCGTTCGCGCTGACGCAGCGGTCTAGGTATGCGAAGGGCCATGCCCGTTCATCGTATTAGAAGGCCAGGATTTCCTGCTCCTTTTTCTTCAGGAGCTCGTCGACTTTGGCGATGTACCGATCGGTGGTTTTCTGAATCTGCTCGTGGCCGCGCCGTTCCTCGTCCTCCGAGGCCTTCTTGTCCTTGCCCATGGCCCTGAGTTTGTCGTTGGCCTCGCGGCGGATATTGCGCACGGCGACCCGAGCCTCCTCGGCGATCTTGTGCACGGTTTTGGCCAGCTGCTTGCGTCGCTCCTCGGTCAGGGGCGGCAAGCTGAGGCGGATCACCTTGCCATCGTTGATCGGGGTGAGCCCGAGATCGGACTTCATGATGGCCTTTTCGATCGCCCCCAGCTGCCCCGCCTCCCAGGGCTGGATGACCAGCGTGCGGGCGTCGGGCACCGACACGGAGGCGGTCTGCGTCACCGGCGTCGGCGTGCCGTAGTAGTCGACGCGCACGGTCTCCAGCAACGCCGTCGACGCGCGACCGGTCCGCACGGCCGCGAACTCGCGGGTCAGGGTCTCCAGGGTTCCATTCATCCGGGTCTCGATGTCCTTCAGCAAGGCTTGCATGCCGCCCCCTCCGGGGTATGACTCACGCCGACACGATCGACCCTACCGGCTCCCCCAGCACGATCCGCTTGATGTTGCCCGAGCGCGTGAGATCGAACACGATGATGGGCAGGGCGTTCTCCATGCAGAGGGAGATCGCCGTGGAGTCCATCACCTGAAGCCGTCGATTCAACACGTCGTGATACGTCGTCCGGGCCAGCCGTTGCGCGCTGCGATCGTGCTTGGGGTCCGCCGAATAGATGCCGTCCACCTTGGTGGCCTTGATGATGGCGTCGGCACCGATCTCGATGGCCCGCAGCGCCCCGGCCGTATCCGTGGTGAAGAAGGGATTGCCGGTGCCGGCCGCGAAGATGACGACCCGCCCCTTTTCCAGGTGCCGGATGGCCCGGCGGCGGATGTACGGCTCGGCCACCGCTCGCATCTCGATCGCCGACAGCACCCGCGTCTGCAAGCCGACCTTCTCCAGGGCGTCCTGCAAGGCCAGGGCGTTGATCACGGTGGCCAGCATGCCCATGTAGTCGGCGGTGGCCCGCTCCATCCCGCCAGCGCTGGCCGCCACGCCCCGGAAGATATTGCCGCCCCCGATCACGATGGCCACCTGGACGCCCAGCGCCGTCACGTCTCGCGTCTCCCCGGCGATCCGTTCCAGCACGGCGGGCTCGATCCCGTACCCCTGAGTCCCGGCCAGCGCCTCCCCGGACAGCTTGAGGACGATACGGCGGTACGCCGGGCGTGGAGTGCCCGCCTCCGCCGTCACGCTCACTGCCCCTCGCCGACCTGAAAGCGGGCGAACCGCCGAACCACGATGTGCTCGCCGGTCTTGGCGTTGAGCCCGGCCACCAGGTCCTTGACCCTGGTCTTGCCCGTCGCATCTTTGATGAACACCTGCTCCAGGAGGCACTGCTCGCCGTAGAACTTCTCGAGCTTGCCTTCGATGATCTTGTCGAGCACGTGGGCGGGTTTCTTCTGGTCCGCCATCTGGCCACGGTAGATCTCGCGCTCTTTCTCGATGACCGCGGTCGGCACGTCCTCCCGGGAGACGTACCCGGGGTTGGCCGCGGCGACCTGCATGGTCAGGTCCTTCACCAGTTCCTGGAAGGCCTCGGTGCGGGCCACGAAGTCCGTCTCGCAGTCGACTTCGACCAGCACACCCAGACGGGCCCCGGGGTGGATGTAGGCCCCCACCGTGCCCTCCCGCGCCTCGCGGTGCGAGCGCTTGGCCGCGTCGGCCAGTCCCTTCTTGCGGAGGAACTCCACGGCTGATTCCAGGTCGCCCTTGGCCTCCTCCAGCGCGGCCTTGCAATCCATCACTCCGGCCCCGGTTCGATCGCGCAGCTCCTTGACCAGTTGAGCGGATGCGGCCATGGCTAGCTCTCCGCCTCCGTGGCGGCCATCTCGGTGTCGGCGGCCGCTTCCCCGGCGCCCTCCTCCTCCTCCTCCTTGGCCAGGGCTCCCCGGCCCTCGAGGATCGCGTCGGCCACGCGCGACGTGATGAGACGCACCGCCCGAATCGCGTCGTCGTTGCCCGGGATAGGGTAGTCGATCCCGGTGGGATCGCAGTTGGTGTCGACGATGGCCACGATAGGAATCCCCAGCCGCTGGGCCTCGGCGACGGCGATCCGCTCCTTCCGCGGATCGATGATGAACACCGTCGACGGCAGCTGCTCCATGGCCTTGATCCCGATCAAGGCCTTTTCCAGCTTCTGCCGCTCCCGGTCCAACTCCAGCGCCTCCTTCTTCGGCAACCGCTCCCAGTCGCCAGCCTCCTTCATCTCCTCGAGCTTCTTGAGGCGGGCGATCGACTTCCGGATCGTCTCGAAGTTGGTGAGGGTGCCGCCCAGCCAGCGCTGGTTGACGTAGAACATGGCGCAACGGCTGGCCTCGTCGAGCACGGTGTCCTGGGCCTGTTTCTTGGTCCCGATGAACAGGACACTGCCGCCGTTGGCCGCCAGCTCGCGCACGAAGGCGTACGCCTCCCGGAACTTCTTGAGCGTTTTCTGCAGGTCGATGATGTAGATCCCGTTGCGCTCCCCGAAGATGTACTTCTGCATCTTGGGGTTCCAGCGCTTGGTCTGGTGGCCGAAGTGCACTCCGGCCTCGAGCAGCTCCTTCATGGTCAGTGCCGCCATGTCTCCTCCTTCGGTTTAGCCTCCGCCGGGCTCCCGGGGCTGATCGTAGGCTCGCCTCGGACGGCGGGGCCCCGACCCATTTCACCGCTCGGCTCGCCGCCTCGGCGGCTCACCTCGCACTGCGGCCCCGCGACGTCCTGCGGCTCGCACTACCGCCCCGGACCGAGTCCCGCCCGGCGTGCGTGATGGTGGTTACGTCGTGTACTTGGCGTTGATTCGAACGTACTCCTCGCTGAGATCGCACGTCCAGACCTTGTCCTCGCCGCGCCCGAGGCCGAGGTCGACGGTGATGGCGTACTCGGCCCGGCCCATGGTCTCGCGGATCCGGTCCAGCCGCGCCCCGGGACGCAGCGCTCCCCGCTCGACCAGGACTTCGTCCTCGAAGAGGATGCTGACGCGGTCGGGGTCGAGCTTCGCCGGCGACTTGCCCAGGGCCATCATGATCCGACCCCAGTTGGGATCCTGACCGTGGAGCGCGGTCTTGACCAGCGGCGAGTTGGCCACGCTGCGGGCCGCCAGCAGCGCGTCCCGTCGGCTGGCCGCCCCCCGCACCGCGATGCTGACCAGCTTGGTGGCGCCCTCGCCATCGCTGATCAGCAGGCGGCACATGCGCTCGGTCAGCGCCGCTAACCCGCGCGCAAAGTCGCGCAGGCCGCGGCCACCCTCCAGAGGCGCGTGCTCAGCCAGGCCGTTGGCCAGCAGGGCGACGGTGTCGCTGGTGGACTGATCCCCGTCCACGGTGATGCGGTTGAACGAGCGGTCCATGTCCTGCCGGAGCACCCGACGCAGCACCGCGCTTTCGATCACGACGTCGCTGGTGATGAAGCAGAACATCGTCGCCAGGTGGGGCTCGATCATTCCTACGCCCTTGGCCACGGCGCCGATGGTCACCGGCCGACCGTTGACCTCGACGCGCAGCGCCGCCTCTTTGGGCCGCGTGTCCGTGGTCATGATGGCCTCCGCCGCCGCCCGGCTGCCCTGGGGGGACAGCGCCTTCACGAGCCGGGGGAGCGCGCCGCGGATTTTGTCCATCGGCAGGGGCGCCCCGATCACCCCGGTGGAGCCGATGAGGACGTGTCGGACAGGGATCCTCAGCAACTCGGCGGTGAGGCGGGTCATCTCCCGAGCATCGCGCAGGCCCTGCTCACCGGTGCAGACGTTGGCGCAGCCGCTGGACGCCACGATGGCCTGGGCCACGCCGCCCCGCACGTGCTCCATGGAGACCTGCACCGGAGCGCCCTTGATCTGGCTCGAGGTGAACACGGCGGCCGCCCGGGCCGGCGTGGGCGAATAGATCAGGGCCAGATCCTTCCGCCCGCTGGGCTTGATTCCCGCCGCCACACCGCCGGCGAGGATTCCCGGCACCGCGGTCACTCCGCCCTCCAGCCACTCGATGTCGCTCGCGCCAGCGTGGGCGGCGGAGGTCGAACGCGCGGGTCCGGCCACTACGGGTACACCGGCGGTGCTTCGAGGCCCGCTCGCTCGCTCCAGCCGGCCAGGAGGTTCAGGTTCTGCACGCCATTGGCGGCCCCGCCCTTGCCGAGGTTGTCGAGCGCGGACAGGCAGATGGCCCTCCCGGTGCGTGGATCAGCGACGACGGCCACGTCACAGAAGTTCGAGCCCAGCACGGCCCGGGTCGTCGGCCGTTCCCCTTCCTCCAGCACCCGGACGAACGGTTCACCGGCGTAGAAGTCCCGATAGACGGCGAGCAGCTCGGCCGTGGTGGTGGCCGCGCCCAGCGTCACCACGGCCGTCGTGTACAGACCGCGATTGAGCGGCAGGAGATGCGGCGTGAACGTGACGCGAACGGGCGCCCCGGCCAGGACCGAGAGCTCCTGCTCGATCTCCGGCGTATGCCGGTGGGTGGCAACGCCGTAGGCCTGGACGTTCTCGTTGGCCTCCGTGTACAGATACATGGGGTCGACCTTGCGTCCCTGGGCGCCGGCGCCGCTCACCCCCGACTTGCCATCGATCACGATCCCGTCCACCCGGGCCAGACCGGTCCTCAGCACGGGCGCCAGCGCCAGGATCGCCCCGGCCGGATAGCATCCCGGCACCGCCACCAGTGACGCGCCCACGATGGCCTTGCGGTAGAGCTCGGGCAGACCATACACAGCCTCGGCCAGCCCCTGGGGGTCGATATGGGGAGCCTTGTACCAGACCGTGTAATCGGTGGCCTCGCGCAGCCGATAGTCGGCCGAGAGGTCGATGGCCCGTACCCGGTGCCGACGCAGCACCGGCACGACCTTCTGGGACTCCATGTGCGGCAGGGCCAGTACCACGACGTCGGCCACGCCGGCCAGCCACTCAGCGTCGAGCTCGTGGAAGCGCAGGTCCGTGAGTCCCCGCAGGTGTGGGAAGGCCCGGGCCAAGGGCTCACCCGACAGCCGGTCGGACGTGACCCCGCTCAGCTCGAGGTGCGGATGGCGCAGGAGCAGTCGCAGGAGCTCGGCGCCCATGTAACCGCTGGCGCCGGCGACGGCCACGCGAAGCGTCGCAGCCACCGCCCCTTACCGCTTGGAGTACTGGAACTTCTGCCGGGCGCCCGGCTGCCCGTACTTCTTGCGCTCGCGCATCCGCGGGTCGCGGGTAAGGAGCCCCGCCTTCTTGAGCACCTGTCGCAGGTTCTCGTCGAAGCGGACCAGCGCGCGGGCCAGACCGTGCCGGAGCGCGCCGGCCTGACCGGTGGGTCCCCCACCCATCACGGTGGCCAGCATGTCGAACTGCCCCGCCGTGTTGCTGACTTGAAACGGCTGGGCGATGATCATCCGCAACGTCTCGCGGGGGAAGTAGTCCTCGAACGCGCGCCGGTTGATCACGACACGCCCGGAGCCCGGCCGGATCCACACGCGGGCCACCGACGTCTTGCGGCGCCCGGTACCGTAGAAGCGCTCGACGACCGCGGCCATTATCGCGGCCCCGCGGTCAGCGGCTCGGGCCGCTGGGCCTCGTGGGGATGCGCGGCGCCCCGGTACACCTTCAGCTTCTTGGCCATGGCGCGCCCCAGCCGGTTCTTGGGCAGCATCCCCTGCACGGCCCACTCGATCACCCGCTCCGGGTGAGTCCGCAGCATCGTCTCGGCGCTCACCTCGCGGAGCGCGCCGATGTAGCCGGTGTGCCAGCGGTACATCTTGTCGCGCAGCTTGCGTCCGGTGAGGTGGATCTTCTCGGCATTCACGACGATCACGTGATCGCCGACATCCAGGTGGGGGGTGAAGGTCGGCTTGTGCTTGCCCCGGAGGATCGTCGCCACCCGGGTCGCCAGGCGCCCCAGCACCTGGTCGGCGGCGTCGACGACGAACCACTTCCGCTCGATCTCGCTCATCCTCTCCTCGTACGATTCACTCTCGCGACGGCTCGCGTAAGTGGGCCTGAGATCTGCCAAATTGCAACGCCATACTCTACGGGAAAATGCTCTGCCTGTCAACGAACTGACCAGGCCTCATCGCCGTCACTCCCTGGTCTTGTCGGGCCAGGGACACTGTTTGCGCACGGGGCACGCCGGGCAGAGCGGCTTGCGGGCCGCGCAGGTGCGGCGTCCGTGAGCCTGCAGCAGGTGGCAGGTCCGCGTCCACTTCGCCCGGGGGAGGGCCAGGGTCAACTGGTCGTGGACCTCGTCGGGATCGTTCGCACGCGCCAGTCCCAGGCGCTGGGAGACGCGGAACACGTGCGTGTCCACCGCGATGGCGGGCTGGCCGAAGGCGTTCCCCAGCACCACGTTGGCAGTCTTGAGACCGACGCCCGGCAACGCGGTGAGCAGCGCGCGCTCGCGGGGGACCTGCCCGCCGTGCCGGTCCACCAGCGCCCGGCCCATGGCGATGATGGCGCGCGTCTTGGCGCGGAAGAATCCGGTCGAGCGGATCTCGCGCTCCAGGGTCGCGGGGTTGGCGCGCGCGTAGTCCTCGGCAGTGGGGTAGCGCTGGAAGAGCGAGGGGGTGACCATGTTGACGCGCTCGTCCGTGCACTGCGCGGACAGGATCGTCGCCACCAGCAGCTCCAGCGGCGTGGTGAAGTCCAACGCGATCCTGGCGTCCGGGTAGGCCCGTTCCAGCGCCGTGATGATTCGCCGGGCCCGCGCCTTCTTGGCCGGAAGCGCTTCCCGCGCCATCGTCAGCGGCCCAGATGCGCGCGCAGGCGGGTCAGACGATCGCTGAGCTGGGCCGCGCCGAGTGGCTGCGGGACGTGCTGCACGAGCCAGGCCGGGGACCGGGGTGCCGGGTCGCCGGCCAATCGCGGCACGATGTGCCAGTGGATGTGGGCGATTTGATTGCCGAGCAACTCGTAATTGACCTTGACGGCGTCGAAGGCCGTGGCCAGGGCCCGGGCGACGTCGCTCACCTCCTCCATGAGCCCGGCCCGCTCTTCGCGGCCGAGCTGGTAGAGCTCGGTGGCGTGACGCTTGAGCACCAGCACCGTCCACCCCGGGAAGAACTGATCCTCGTTCAGGTAGGCGACCGAGCCCCCGAGGTCGGCGACGCGATGGTCGGCTCGGGGCCAGCGCCCGCGGCAGGCGGGACAGTCGTCCATCTCAGCCGCGAGCGGCGAGGAACGGGCCCAGCCGGCGCAGACCCTCCTCGATGCGATCGAGGGCCGCGGCGTAGGAGAAGCGGAGATAGCCTTCGGCGTTGGCGCCGAAGGCCGCCCCCGGGGTCACCGCGACGTGGCAGTGCTCCAGGATTTCGTAGACGAAGCGAGTAGAGTCACCCGTGTACCGCCGGGCGTTGGCCAGCACGTAGAAGGCCCCGGTCGGCTCGCGAGCCACCCCCAGCCCGATCGCCCTCAGCCCCGCCACCATGACCTGCCGGCGCCTGTCGAAGATCCCCCGGAAGCGCCGCGCCTCCTCCCCCGCTTCCCGCAGCGCCGCGACCCCGGCCCACTGCACGAACTCGCACGTGGAGATGAAGAAGTTGCCAAAGAGCGTCTGCAGGCGACGGATGTGCTCGCGCGGGCCGATGAGGTATCCGAGTCTCCAGCCGGTCATGGCGAAGGCCTTGGAGAAGCCGTTGAGCACAAAGGCCCGGTCGGTGAATTCGAGGATCGAGCGGTCGCGGCCGGCATAGGACAGGCCGTGGTAGATCTCGTCGGACACCACGAAGAGCTGGCGCTCCCGGGCCAGGTCCGCGATCGCCGCGATGTGCTCCGGAAGCAGCACCGTGCCCGTGGGGTTGGCCGGGGAGTTGATGACGATGGCCCGGGTGCGCGCCCCCAGGCGGTCGCGAATGGCCTCGGCCCGATACTGAAAGCCGTCCTCCTCCCTGACGCCGACGTAGACGGGCTGGCCTTCGGCATAACGGATGAAGTTGGGGTAACAGGCGTAGTAGGGGTCGGAGAGCACGACCTCGTCGCCGGCGTCGAGGAGGTGGCCGAACAGGAGCAGCATGGCCGGCGAGGTGCCCGGCGTGACGAGGATCTGCTCGGGGGAGACCTCGACGCCGTACGTCGACGCGTAGTGCTCGGCAATGGCCTCGCGCAGGGGGAGGATGCCCAGGCTCGCCGTGTAGCGCGTCCGGCCGTCCTTGATCGCCCGGGTGGCCGCCTCCACGATGGCCGGAGGCGTATCGAAATCGGGCTCGCCGAACTCCAGGTGGACAACGTCGATCCCCGCCCGCTCCAGGGCCTGGGCCCGCTCGAACACCTCCACGGCGAGGAAGGGCTCGACGGTGGCGGCCCGCCGGGCCTGCGGCGCCGTCATGGAGCCCGACGCGTGTCGCGGCGGCGACGCCGGGCCGCGCCCGTTTCCCACGAGGCCCGGGCCACGCCCTCGGCCACCGCCGGCGCCACGTTCTTGTTGAACACGCTGGGAATGATGTACTCCCGACTCAGCTCGCTCCGGCTCACGCATGCGGCCACGGCACGGGCCGCCGCGATCTTCATCTCGTCGTTCACGGTCCGCGCCCGGGAATCGAGCAGGCCCCGAAAGAACCCCGGGAAGCAGAGCACGTTGTTGATCTGATTGGGGTAATCGGAGCGGCCGGTCGCCATCACCGCCACGTGCCGCTCGGCCTCCTCGGGCTGGACCTCGGGGACCGGATTGGCCATGGCGAAGACCACCGGGTTGCGAGCCATCCGCTTGATGTCCCGTACCGAGAGGATCCCCGGCACGCTGAGGCCGATGAAGACGTCGGCGCGCTGCAGGGCGTCCCCCAGCCGTCCCTGGATCCGCCTCGGATTGGTCACCGAAGCGACCCACCGCTTCATGAAGTCCATCCCCACCGGGCGGCCCGGGAAGATGGTGCCGTGCTCGTCCACCCCGGTGATATCGCGGACCCCGCTGGACAAGAGGATCTTGATGGTGGCGGTGCCCGCGGCCCCCACTCCCGCCACCACCACCCGTAGCTTCCGGAGCTCCTTGCCGACGATCTTGAGCGCATTGAGGAGGGCGGCCAGCACGACCACCGCCGTGCCGTGTTGATCGTCGTGGAAGACCGGGATGTCCAGGTCCTTGCGCAGGCGCTCCTCGACGTCGAAGCAACGGGGGGCGGAGATATCCTCCAGGTTGATGCCCCCGAAGCCGGGAGCAATGAGCTTCACCGTCTCCACGATCTTGTCCACGTCCTTGGTGGCCAGGCAGATCGGGAAGGCGTCGACGTCGGCGAACTCCTTGAACAGCATGGCCTTGCCTTCCATGACCGGCATGGCGGCCTCGGGGCCGATGTCGCCCAGCCCCAGGACGGCGGTGCCGTCCGTAACGACGGCCACGGTGTTCTGCTTGATCGTCAGCGCGAAGGCCCGCTCACGATCGTCACGGATGGCCAGACAGACCCGGGCCACGCCCGGGGTATAGGCCATGGAGAGGTCGTCGCGGTTCCGGATCGGCACTTTGTTACGGACCTCGATCTTGCCTCCGAGGTGCATCAGGAAGGTGCGGTCGGATATGTTGACGATCCGCACCCCGGCCACGTGCTTGAGACGGTTGACCAGCTGCTGGCCGTGGTGGCTATCCCTGGCCTTAATGGTGATGTCACGAACCACGCGGTCGCGTTGCGACTCGACGAGGTCGACCGCCCCGATGTCCCCGCCGGCCCCGCCGATGGCCGAGGCCACCCGACCCAGCATGCCAGGCCGGTTCTTGATCTCCAGGCGGACCGTGATGCTGTAGCTGGCGCTAGGGGCAGCGACCATCAGGGGCTCCGCATGTTTCGGGGAACTCCAGGCGGGGTCATCGGGGTTTTATTCTCACTTCGAAATGGCCGCAGTTTGTAAGAAAGATCCAGACTCTGGTCGCGTCGTTCAAGGCCTCCCGGGCGGCCCATCATAGCAGAGAGCAACGTAGCGCTGAATATGTGAACGTCCTTACCCAGTCTATCAACTGGATTGTCGAAGTGACGCGTCAGAATTCGGGAAGTTGGATGCGTGGGGGGTCCTGGCTCGGTTCTTGATCTTTTCCATGAAACGATCCGTACCCCGGCTGCATCTAACTTAGCGAGATACCGGTGACATGATGACATTCAGAGAGCCCGAGACCGAGACGTTACTCGGCACCACCGCGGTGGCGCCCACGGCGTTGATTCCTGAAGAGCCTGTTGAGCACCCGCGCCGGATCGAAGAAGAGGCCGAAGAGGCCACGCCGCGACTGGATGAGGCGCTCGCGCCCTCGCCGGCCCGGGGAGAGGACCCGGTCCGTCTCTACCTCAAGGAGATCGGCAAGGTCGCCCTGCTCACCGCGCGGCAGGAAGTGGAGATCGGCCGGAGGATCGAGGTGGGGCAGATTGCGCTCCGCCGGGCCCTGGCCGCCATCCCCCTCGCGCTCCGGGAGCTGCTGGCCGTGGGAGACCGTCTCCGCCAGGACCACGCCGCCTTCGAAGACGTCATCGTCCTCCCCGAGGGGGGCGAGGTGGACGTGCCGGAGATCAAGCGCGTGCTCAACGCCTTCGGCCGCATCCGGCGCCTGGAGCGGGAGATCGCCCGGCTTGAGGAGTCGCTACGCGACCGCCGGCGCAGCGCCGCGACCCGGCAGAATTACGTGAAGTGGATCGCCGCCAATCAGGAGGCGATCCAGAAGGTAGTCGCCGACCTGCCGCTCAAGCCGGCCCTGATCGACGGGCTGGTGGCCCGGGTGCAGCAGCAGTGCCAGCGCATCGAGAGGCTCGGCGGGCTCGCCCGGCGCCGGGGCCCGGTGGCGACGACGGCCACGCGGGAGCTGCGCCAGCTCGAGCGAGAGGTGGGGCTGCCGCGGCGCAAGCTGCAGGCCGTGCTGGCCGAGATCGTGCGGCGCGATCGCGAGGTGCGGCAGGCCAAGAAGGAGCTCATGGAGGCGAATCTGAGGTTGGTCGTCTCGGTAGCCAAGCGCTACCTGGGGAGCGATCTATCCCTGCTCGACCTCATCCAGGAAGGCAACATCGGCCTCATGAAGGCCGTGGACCGGTTCCAGTACCGGCGCGGCTTCAAGTTCTCGACCTATGCCACCTGGTGGATCCGGCAGGCCATCACGCGCGCCATCGCGGATCATTCGCGCACGATCCGGATTCCCGTCCACATGGTGGAGACGCTCAACCGGATCTCCCGGGTCAGCCGGACGATGATCAACGAGCTGGGGCGCGAGGCCACACCCGAGGAGCTCGCCCAGCGGACCGGCGTGCCGGCCAAGAAGGTGCGCCTCATTCTCGAGTCGTCGCGCAAGCCGCTCTCGCTGGAGACACCCATCGGCGAGGATTCGGAGCTGGGCGACTTCCTCGAGGACAAGTCGGCTGGCTCGCCCAACGACACGCTCCTGAGCCAGGATCTCACCACCCAGGTCGAGCGGGCGCTGGCCACCCTCTCGCCCAAGGAGAAGGAGATCCTCCGCCTGCGGTTCGGAATCGGCGAGGAGGGCGAGCATACCCTCGAGGAGGTCGGCAAGCGCTTTGCGGTCACCCGGGAGCGCATCCGTCAGATCGAGGCCAAGGCGCTGCGCAAGCTCCGCCACCCCCTGCGCGGGCGCAACCTCCAGGCGTTCGTCGAGAACTGATTGACATGGGGGCCCCGAGATGGCCCCCAAGTCCCCCCAACGTTCGGCGCGTCCCGGCAAAGCCGGGACGCCCCTCTTCAGGCGGGAATCTGGCCTGTCTTCACCAGGTGGTACCTCACCAGCCCGGTGTCGGGCGGCGACTTGCTGATCAGGGTGATCATCGTGGCCAGCTCGCTGCGGTGGTGGGTGGCGTGATTGGGCACGTGCTGGAGCAGCGGCCACAGCGGCACCCGACAGGCGATGCCGTCCAGGTTGTTGTACGCGATCTCCCGGGTGAGGTCCGCCGGGGTCAAACGCTCGATGAAGGCGCGTTGCTCTCGCTCCAGCGGATCCCAGCGCTCGCGAAGCGCGGCCAGGGTAGGAATGTCGCCGCCGGGAATCCTGCCCATCGGGTGGCCTTGCCAGCGGCTGAGCCAGATGGCGTCGGCCCCGTAGACATGGGCGAGCATGCGGGTGAGCGTGGGAAGGCTGAAGTGCCGCCCCATGTCCCGGCTGGCCGTCTCCTCGCCCAACGCGGAGGCCACGTCGAAGAGGCACCGGTTGGCCCACCGGTGGTAGTCGTACAGCTCGCGGATCGCATCGAACACCGTCACGTCGGCCATCCTCACCCTCCTTCCTCGGCCTCCTCAGTCCAGCACGGCGACCGTGTCCCCTTCCTGTACCGTCTGCCCTTCTTGCACCCGAACCTCCTTGACCGAGCCGGCCCGAGGCGCCTCTACCGGAATCTCCATCTTCATCGACTCCAGCACGATCACGGGATCGCCCGCCTCGACCCGGGCTCCCGGCCGGGCGGTGATCTGGAACACCACACCCGTGATGTGCGCCTTGATCTCCTCAGGCATTGCACGCTCCTTGCTCGGGCATCGGGAGACGCTCTCTGAGCACTAGCCGCCGGCCGGCGCCCCCACGCGCTCGGCCTCGGCGATCCGCCAGTGACCGTCGACCTGTTCCCAGCGCTCGACGACGAGCCAGGTCCCCTCGGGGCCGCGCAGCCGGAGCTTGATGAGCCGGTAGCCGCCGATCTTGGCCTGGGCGACGAGGTCGTACCCCTGGCCGGGACCGGGACAGCCGCAGGCCGCCAGGACGGCAGCTCGCGCCGCCTCGGCGATGTGCTGCCCGCGTCGGGCCGTGTCGCCCTCGCCAAGGGCCCGGACGTGCTGGTCGATGGCCGCCCGCAGATCGGGAGTGACCACCGCGGGATCGAATGCGGAATCCAGCGCGACGAGGTCGCCGGCCGGGTCGGCGCCTTCGCTATCGAAGCTCCGTGGCGGCGACGGGGCATCGCCGGTGACACCACCGGCCTCGGCCAGCGCCTCGCAGAGGCTGCGCTCCCAGTCGACCGCCCGCTGCCGTCGGGGCCCGTCGGCGAGCAGCCGCGCCAGGACGACCGCCCCCCCGGCGACGTGCCGTCGCTCCTCCGCGATGCAACGCTCGAGAATGCGCCGGGTCGGCGGCTCGTACACCGGGTTGGCGGCAGCGAGATGCGCCTGGTAGGTGGCGAGCAGGTGCGGCTTGAGCACCCGGTACACGCCGACCACCCGTTCCAGCGATTCCCCCCGAGCCTCGCGGGCGTCCAGCCGATCCAGGAAGCGCACGATCCCCGCGTTGGCCGGCTCGGACTGCTGCGCGGGAGCCCGCAGCTCGGGCAAGCGACGACCCCAGAGGTCGGCATGCTGCGCGCAGTCCCACACGTGACGACCGAACAGCAACTTCACCGGCAGCTCCGGGGTCAGCGCGATCCAGCCGGCGAGCGCCCGCATCATCCGCTCCTCGACGTAGCGGTAGTGGCGAACCCGCCGCGCCGAAGCCTCCACGGAGAAGGCGCCGGCCAGCGGATGGGCGGTCACGAATAGACCATCGGGCCGGCGGTCAGTAGACGGGCGAGCGCTGCGTGCTGCGGATGAGGCGATCGATCTCCTCGTCGGTGAAGCCGGCGAGCCGGCGCGCCTCTCTGGCGATGGAGATGGCCACGTCCTCGTGGCGCCCGTCCTGCCGCACGCCGCCCAGGTTGAAGCGCTCGTCGATGGACTCCTGGAACTCGACGGCGCGGCGACGACGCTCGGGATCGCCCTGGGTCAGCTCGTTGAGCCACTTCGAGCCCATGCGGACGTGGGTGATCTCATCGGCGAGCACGTAGTCCACCGCGCGCTCGATGATGGGGTCGCCGATCTTGCGGGCGATGTGCACCAGCTGGTTGAACACGTCGCAGGCCAGGCCCTCGAGCCCGCGGTTGACTCCCGCCACCCGGGCGGCGGCGTCTTCGGCGCTGGCGCATCGCCAGAGAATGGTCGACTCCGGAAACTCCCCGACATAGCCGTCCAGGTGATCGAGCAGATCCAGGTAGATCTCCACGTGGCGCGATTCATCCCAGACCTGGCGCGCCATGTCCATGGTGAACTCCCACGGCGCGTCGGGAAAATCACACACCGTGCGCCCCGCGCCCTCCATGGCCTGCAGCTCGCCGACCAGGATGCCGTGCACCCGCTCCCGGATGGAGTCACGGCTGGCCAGGTCGGCCATGGGCGACAGCCCCTGGGCCAAACGCAGCGCGCCGACGTCGCGGGCCCGAGCGCGTACGAATCGCTCCTCGCGCGCCAGCCTGTCGTACGCGATCGGTCGCTCCATGGCCCAGTATTATACGCGCTCCTTGAACTCCCTCCCCAGCAGCCCCTCGGGGCGGAGCAGCAGCACGAGAATGATGACCAGGAAGGCGAGCGTGTTCTTGAACTGGATCGTGAGGTAGGCGCCCACGAGGCTTTCGGCGACACCGAGCACCAGGCCACCCACGATGGCGCCCGGCAGACTGTTGAGCCCGCCCAGAACGGCGGCGGCGAAGCCCTTGAGAAACGGGTCGAGCATGAAGAAGGGATCGAGCAGCAGGGCCGGAGCCAGAAAGATGCCGGCGACCACGCCCAGCCCCGAGGCCACGGCCCACGCGACGCCCAGGACCACCCGGGTCGGGATCCCCAGGGTCTGCGCCGCCATGAGGTTCTCGGACGTGGCCCGCATGGCCAGCCCCAGGCGGGTGCGCTGAACGAGCAGATAGAGGAGCGTGCTGCCCACGACACCGGCGGCGATGGTGGCGAGCGCCAGGTGGCTGACCACCACCCCGCCGACACGGTAGGTCGCGGTTTCCGAGATCGGGAAGGGCAGCGACACCGGCTCGGCGCCCCAGACGTACACGACCAGACCCTGGATGATGAGGGCCAGGCCCAGGGTGAGGATCACCATCCCCAGGAGATTGACGCCCTCCCGCTGGGCGCGGAGCAGCACCGTGAAGTAGAACACGACGCCGACGGCCGCCCCCACGGCCAGGCTCGCTCCGGCCGCCAGCAGGAAGGAGTAGCGATGCGACAGGAGTGAGAAGGTCACGAAGGTCGCGAGCGTGGCGATGTCGCCGTGGGCGAAGTTGAGCACACGCGTCGATCGGTAGATCAGCACGATGCCGAGGGCCACCAGGGCGTAGAGGCTCCCGGCCGAGAGCCCGGTCAGCGCGTACTGGGCGAGCCGTTCCATGCCCTGCTCGACGTTGGAAACCGGTTCACCGGAACGGCCAGAGCTGGAAATACAGCCGCGTCTTCAGCCAGCGGCCGTACAGGCCGAGCGGTTCGACCATCATCACCAGCAGAATGGCCACCCCGTACACCACGGGGACCAGTTCGCGGAAGTCGGCCATGACCTTGGGCACCAGGAGAACGAAGAGGGCGCCCAGGATGGAGCCCTCGATCGAGGCCACGCCCCCCACGATCACGGCCACGAACAGCGTGATGGACTCCAGAATGTTGAAGATCTGCGGCTCGATGTGGCCCAAGACCTGGGCATAGAGGGCGCCGTGGACGCCCGTATAGAACGAGGAAACGGCGAAGGCCAGGAGCTTGTAGCGCGTGGTGTTCACTCCGTTGACCTCGGCGGCGATGTCGGAGTCGCGGATCGCCATCCAGGCCCGCCCCACGTACGAGGAGACCAGGTTGTAGCTGACCAGGGTGAAGCCGGCCAGGAGCGTGACGTAGACGTAGTATTCGAACCGGTAGGGGTGCAGGCCGAACAGGGGAATGAGCTTCGGGATGGCCAGGCCCGAGCGTCCGCCGGACAGCACCTCCCAGTTCACGAACATCTGGTAGACGGCGACTCCGAAGCCCAGGGTGGCGATGGCCAGATAGGGGCCCTTGAGCCGGAGCGAGGGAAACCCGACGATGACGCCGGCGACGGCCGCGGCGATCCCCGCCCCCGTCAGGGCCAGCAGGAAGGGTGCGCCGCCGCCGCGGAGATGCCCGAAGGCGAAGGCCCCGATGGCCAGGAACCCGGCCTGCCCGAAGGACACCTGGCCCGTGTACCCGATCAGCAAGTTCTGGCCGATCACGCCGATGGCATAGAGGGCCACCAGCGTGGACAGGAACACCAGATGCTCGGGCGCCACCCATGGCCAGACCACGAGAGCCAGGACCAGCAGCGCCAGCAGCCCGCGGGCCACCGGCGTCCGGGCCAAGGCCAGCTCCTGGCGATACGACTCGATCAGGTCCACGGGCTCGCCTCGATCCCCATCGGTCGCCTCGCCTGACGGCTGCGGCTCCTACTGTGGGCGGCGGCGGGCACGGCCACGTCAGTCCCGGTACAGGGACTCGATGAGCGGGGCGTAGCGGGTCTCCACCGCCCGGCGCTTGACCTTCTTGGTCGGCGTCACGTCGCCTTCCTCCTCATAGAAGCGGCGCGGGAGCAGCGCGATCCGCTTGATCGCCTCGACCTGCGACAGGGTGCCGTTCACCTTGGCGACCTCGGCCTCGATCAGCCGGACGATGTCGGGGTGCTGGGTGAGGTCCTGGAACGTCGTGAAGGGGATGCGGTGGTCCTGGGCGAACTTGGTCACGGTGTCCTCGTCGATGAGGATCAACGCCACCAGATACTTTCGCCGGTCACCGATCACCACGGCGTCCTGGACGTACGGGCTGAACTTCAGCTTGTTCTCGATCCAGGCCGGGGTGATGTTCTTGCCTCCCCCGGTGATGATGATGTCCTTCTTCCGATCGAGGATCTTGAGATACCCGTCCTCCCAGGCGCCGATGTCCCCGGTGTGGAGCCAGCCCTCGGCGTCGATGGTTCGCGCGGTCAGCTCAGGGTCTTTGAAGTAACCCTTGAAGACATGGGGGCCCCGGGTGAGGATCTCGCCGTCCTCGGCCAGGACCACCTCGATCCCGGGAATCGGCTGGCCCACCGTCCCCACGCGGGGCCGGGCCACCGGGTTCACGGCGATCACGCCGGTGGACTCGGTCAGGCCGTAGCCTTCGACGAGCGGGACCCCCAGCGCGTGGAAGTACTCGAACAGCTCCGGGGACGCGGGGGCCGCCCCGCAGATGGCCAGCCGGATCCGGTCGAGCCCGAGGCGTCGCCGCAGCGGCAGCAGGGCTCCCCAGGCGGCCAGGCGGTAGAGCAGGGCCAGGGCCAGGGGCACGCGCCCGGCCAGGCGAGCCCGCGCGTGCCGGCGCCCCACGCTGACCGCCGCTCGGTAGAGGGCTCGCTTGAGGGGCGTCGAATCGGCCATGCGCAGCTCGATCGTGGAGGCGAGCTTCTCCCAGATGCGCGGCACGCTGGCAAAATACGTCGGCGAGACCTCGCGGAGATTCTGGAACAGGGTGGCCATGCTCTCCACGAAGCTGACCGCATAGCCGTTGTAGACCCCTCCGAACACGCTGACGAGGTTTTCGTAGACGTGCGCGAATGGCAGATAGGACACCACCTCGTCGTCGGGGCCGAGCGGGTTGACCTCCCCGAAGGCCCCGGTGACCCAGACGATCGAGCGATGGCCCAGCATCGCCCCCTTGGGGGGTCCGGTGGTCCCTGAGGTGTAGATGATCATCGCGGTGTCGTCGGGCCCGATGGCCGCCAGCCGGTCGGCCACGGCTCCCGGGTGGGCCTGGGCGAAGCTCAGGCCTTGCTTGATGAAGTCCTCGAAGAAGACGACCCGATCGTCGGCGAAACCCCACAGCCCCTTGGCATCCCAGACCACGATACGCTCGACCGCGGTGGCCCCCACCAGGGCCAGCACCTTGTCGAGTTGTTCGTCGTTGTCCACGAAGATGAGCCTGGCCTCGGAATGCCGGAGCACGTACTGCACCTGCTCCGGCGACGACGTCGGGTAGACGCCGCAGGTGGCGCCGCCCGTGCTCTGGACGCCGAGATGGCAGTACAGCCATTCGGGGCGGTTGTCGGCGAGGATGGCCACGTGCTCGCCTGGCCGCAGTCCGAACGCGATGAGGGCAGCGGCTACCCGGCGAACCTCCTCGCCGTACTGGCGCCAGCTCACGCGGTGCCAGATCCCGTAGGCCTTGTAGCGGATGGCCAGCCGGTCGCCCAGGCGCTCGACCTGGCGGAAGAACAGCTCGGGAAGAGTCCGGGCTTGCGTCTGCATCACCAGCGCCTCCGTTTTCGATAGAGCCGCCAGCCCCGGGCGGGCAGGCTCTCCGCCGCGCCGAGGCCCAGGTAGACCTCGCGAACGTCCTCGTTCCCCGAGAGCTCCGCGGACGTCCCCTCCAGCACCACGCGACCCGTCTCCAGAATCGCCCCCCGCTGGGCAACGCGCAGCGCCAGGCGGGCGTTCTGCTCGACGAGCAGGATCGTGGTGCCGCTGCCGCCGATGGTCGCCAGCGCCTCGTAGACCACCCGGGCCACCCGGGGCGCCAGCCCCAGCGAGGGCTCGTCGAGCATGAGCAACCGTGGCCGCCGCAGCATGGCCCGTCCCAGAGCGAGCATCTGCTGCTCGCCCCCAGAGAGCGTCTCGGCCTGCTGACGCGCGCGCTCCTTGAGGATGGGAAACATCGTGAGGACGCCGTCGAGGTCACCGTTCACCCGGTCATCCCGTCGGCCCCAGAGCCCGAGCTCGAGATTCTCGGCCACCGTCAGTTCTTTGAAGAGGCCCCGATCCTCGGGCACGTACACGATGCCGAGCTGCGCGATGGCTTCCGGCGCCCGCCCGTCGATCCGCTGCCCATCGAACAGGATCTGCCCCTTCTTGGGCTGACCCTTGAGGAGCCCGGCGATGGTCCGCAGCAGCGTCGTCTTGCCGGCGCCATTGGGCCCCAGCACCGCGAAGATCTCGCCACGTCGTACTTCGAGCGACACGCCGAACAGGGCATAGATGCGGTCGAAGTACAGGGTCTCGATGGTGGTGATTTTCAAGATGGGGGGAGTTGAGACAACTCCCCCCATACCCCCCTGTTCGCGCCAGGTGTCACGACCCGCTCCCCCCATACCCCCCTGTTCGCGCGGGGCCGCACCACCGCCGATCCCGCCCGGCTCACTCACCGAGGTAGGCCTTGACGACCTCGGGGTGGCGCTGGACCTCGCCCGGCGCGCCCTCGGCGATCTTGACGCCGTGGTCGAGCGCCACCATGCGCCCGGCCAGGCGCGAGGCCACCCGGAGGTCGTGTTCGACCAGGAGCACCGTGATCCCGAAGCGCCCCCGGATCTCGTGGACCCAGTAGGCGAACTCTTCCTTCTCCTCCTGGGTGAGTCCCGATACCGGCTCGTCCAGCAACAGCAGCGTCGGTTCCGTGGCCAGCGCTCGCGCCAGCTCCACACGTTTCTGGATCCCGTACGGGCAGTCCGCCACCCGGGCCTTGCGCACCATCTCCAGATTCAGGAACTCGATGAGCTCCTCGCAGCGGCGGCGGTGGCGCGTCTCTTCGGTGCGACGACGAAGCAGGGCGGCGAGGAAGCTCTTTCGAAAGTGCAGGTGCCGGCCGACCATCAGGTTGTCCAGCACGTTCATCGTGGGGAACAGTCGCAGATTCTGAAACGTGCGGGCGATGCCCTGGCGGGCAATGGCGTCGGGGGCCAGCTCGCGCAGCGACTCGCCCCGGAAGCGGATCGTCCCGGCCTCGGGCCGATAGATCCCGCTGATGCAGTTGAACAGCGATGTCTTGCCGGAGCCGTTGGGTCCGATGACGGCGAGCGTCTCGCCCTCGTCCAATGACAGCCCGACACCCTGCAGGGCGGTGATCCCCCCAAAGGAGAGGCTGAGGTCGCGGATCTCCAGCAGGTGACGGGGAGGGCCTGGGGGGGTGGTCTCCACCCTCCCAGGCCCACTCATGTCGGTGGTGGGGCCCCGCGCAGCGGACCTCACCGTAAACGTGTCGTCAAAAATGCGGCTGGAAGATCTGCGGCGGCACGACTTCGACATACGAGTTGTCGGCCGCCTTCACGGCCCGCAGCATCCGGGTCGCGTTCAAGCCGTGACGGCGGTTGGGCCCGAAGGTGATCCCGGGGCTGGCGCCCATGGCGTTGAAGTTTTTGACCGTCTCCATGGCCTCTACGAACGACTCGCGGGTGAGGTTCCGACCCGCGCGCTTGAGCCCCTCGCTGGCCACGATCATCGCCAGGGCTCCGGCCAGCGCCGTGCTCTCCTTGCCGACGAGCTTGGGCTCCTGCTTGGTCACGATGTCGACGATCGCCTTGCCGGCCGGATCGCCGGCCAGGGCCGCGCCGTTGAGGGCATTGAAGTGGGCGCCTTCCCACAGCTCGCCGAGGAGTCGGTACATGATCACGTAGTCGCCGAGCGGGAAGGAGGCCACGAGCTTGGGTCGGTACCCGGCCTTGGCCATCTCCTTGATCACGTTGGCGCCGTGGGTGATGGTGGGATAGAGGATGACGGTGTCGGCACCCGAGTCCTTGAGCTTCAGGGCGTGCGTCCCCAGCTCGCGATCGCTGATCTCGTAGGACACCGCCGTGGCCAGCGTCGCCTTGCCGGCCAGCCCCTTGAGCCCCCGGTTGACGCCTTCCAGCCCGCCCTTGCCGTACTCGTCGTTCTGGTAGAAGACCGCGACCTTCTTGGCGCCGAGACGGGTGGCCGCCTGCGTCACCAGGAAGTCGCCCTCGTCCACATAATCGGTGTAGGCCACGAAGACGTAGCGGAGCCGATCGCGGGGTTGCTTGGCCCAGATCATCGGGTTGCCGTAGGGATAGATGACAGGAAACTTGTTCTCGTGGGGGAACTCCTTGCCCGCATTGAGGATCGCCGAGCCGAGGAGACCCACGTTCATGAAGACTTTCTGGTGAATCTCTTTGAGGTTGGCCATAGCCCGGCCGGGGTTGTACCCGTCGTCCTTGATCTCCACGCGCAGCTTGCGGCCGTTGATGCCGCCCTGGGCATTCAGATGCCTGGCCCAGGCTTCCATGGCCACCGCCGTATTGCCCCAGGCGGCGGCCGGGCCGGAGAGCGGCGTGGTCAGGCCCACGGCGATCTCGGTGTCGGTCACTCCCGGCGTCTGGGCCAGCACGGGCGTCGCGATCCCGAGGAGCACCGCGACCAGGATGGCAGCAAGGGGGGTTGTCATCTTCCTGTCCCTCCGGCGCGCGGCGACTGGCTCCGCCACTTGTCGATCGATTTCTTCGAGAACACCCAGGTTCCGTTCATCTCGAGGCACGGGATCCGCCGCTGGCTCGCCAGGAGCGTCAGCGCGGCCTCGTCCATCGCCAGATACGCAGAAGCCTCTTGCATCGTCATGACGTCCTTGGGCGTCACCGGTCTGTCCCCTCCTTGGCTCACTTGATCCTCTCCGACTCCGCGGCCCGGCGCAGGGTCTCGACCTCAGCCTCCAGGAGCCGCAGGCGTTCCATGAGTTGCTCGATGGCCTTGGCCACGGGATCGGGAAGGTCCGTCTGGTTCAAATCGATCTCCCCGGTGACCCGCTGGCCGTCGCGGTATGTTACGCGGCCAGGCACTCCGACGACAACGGAGTTCGGCGGCACCTCGCGCACGACCACCGAGCCGGCCCCGATGCGGCTGCCATCGCCGATCTTGAAGGCGCCGATGATCTTGGCCCCCGCTCCCACCACCACGTTGTTGCCGAGGGTCGGATGCCGTTTCTCCCGCTTGAGGCTGGTGCCGCCCAGCGTCACCCCCTGGAGCAGGGTGACGTTCTCACCCAGCTCGGCCGTCTCCCCGATGACCACGCCCATGCCGTGATCGATGAACAGGCCGGGCCCCAGCCGGGCCGCGGGATGGATCTCGATCCCCGTCAGGAATCGCGCCAGCTGCATGAGGCACCGCGCCGTGGTCGGCCACCCGCGGTTCCACAACCGGTGGGCGAGGCGGTGGAACATCAGCACGTGAACGCCCGGGTAGCAGAGCACGACCTCCAGCGTGGACCGCGCGGCCGGGTCGCGCTCCTGTACCGCTCGCACGTCTTGCCGGATCGCCTCAAACACGCTGATCCTCCCGCTGGTGCCAGTCCCGGGCCGCGGCCCGCAGCGCCTCGGTCACCACGTCGGCGGCATGCCGGCGGTCGGCGGGCAGGCCGTCCAGCGCCCTCTCGATCTCCTCGGGCTTGACGTGGAGCAGGTCACCGACGGCGCGCCCCGTCACCAGCTCGCTGGCCAGGCTGGCCGCGGCGATGGTGGGGCCACAACCGTACGCCTGGAAACGCACCTCGGTGGCCTGACCACCCCGCACCCGCAGAAAGAACCGGGCCAGGTCACCGCAACCCTCGTACTCCCCCTGACCCACGGCGTCCGGCTCACGCATGAGCCCGGCATTGCGCGGGTTCAGGAAATGGTCGATCACGGTCGCACTGTACCTCATGCGGGCCCTGTCGGGAGCAGGCGGCGCAGCTTCCCCACCACCGCCTCCAGGCACTCGATGACGTAGTCGATGTCCTGGGCCGTGGTGGAGCGGCCCAGGGAGCACCGCACCGCGCCCATCGCCCACGCCGGCGGCAGCCCCAGCGCCGTCAGCACGTGGGAGGGCTCCACATGGCCGGCGGTGCACGCTGTGCCGGCCGACACGGCCACGCCCTTGAGATCCAGCCCGAGGACGATGGACTCCGACTCCACGTGGCGGAAGGCGAGATTCGCCGTCCCGGGGAGCCGCTCCCCGGGATGCCCGATGAGCCGGACCTCGTCCAGACGGGCCCGCACACCATCCGTTAACCGGTCGCGCAGCGCACGCAGGCGCTCGGCCTCCGGCCCCATCTCGCGGGACCGGATCTCCACGGCCCGGCCGAAGCCCACGATGCCCGGGACGTTCTCGGTGCCGGCCCGCCGCCGTCGCTCGTGCTCACCACCATGCTGGATCCCCACCATCCGCGTCCCCCGGCGGACGAAGAGGGCACCCACCCCTTTGGGGCCATAAATCTTGTGGGCGGATACCGACATGGCGTCGATGGCCAGCGCGGTCAGATCCAGGGGAATCTTCCCGAAGGTCTGCACGGCGTCCACGTGCAAGGCGATGCCGTGCTCGCGGGCGATGGCGCCGATGGCGGCCACCGGCTGCACGGTGCCGATCTCGCTGTTGGCGTGCATGACGCTGATGGCGCGGGTGTCGGGGCGGATGGCCCGCTTGACGTCGCCAGGATCGACCACGCCGTGCTCGTCCACCGGCAGGTAGGTGACGGCAAAGCCCTCGGCTTCCAGCGCCTGGCACGTGCGGAGCACGGCGGGATGCTCGATCTGCGAGGTGATGAGGTGACCGCGGGGGCCGGCCCCGGCCAGGCCCTTGATCCCGAGGTTGTCGGACTCCGTACCGCCCGAGGTGAACACGATCTCCTCGGGCGAGACACCCAGCAGGCTCGCGACCCGCTCGCGGGCCTGCTCCACGCCGTCGCGGGCCTCCCGGCCGAAGCCATGAACGCTGGATGGGTTCCCGAACCGTTCACCCAGGTACGGCAGCATCGCGTCAACGACGTCGGGATGAACGGGCGTGGAGGCGTTGTGATCGAGATAGACCCGCCGGCTCATCGGTTGCCCTCTCGCCGCCCCGATGTTAGGCTCGGGCGGCGATGGCCCCGGGCAGAAAAAAGTTCGGCCTGCTGCTTTCCACCGGCCCCGAGCATCCGAACATCGAGACCGCGCTGGGGCTGGCGACCGCCGCGCTCGATCACGGCACCGATCTCTACCTGTACCTGATCGACGACGGGGTGCGGGCCGTGCGCGATCCCCGCCTCCGCGCCCTGCCGGCGCGCGGGGCCAAGCTCTTCCTGTGCGCGTACGGCTGCCAGAAGCGCCGCATTCCCCTCGAAGACTCCCCTGAGCTGACCTACTGCGGCCTGGTCGTCCTGACCGACATCATCAACGCGACCGATCGCTTCATCGCGCTGAACTGATCGCGGCGTGGCCAGCCACGAGTCGGTCGTCGTTCTCATCTCGGCCGATCCCCGCGTCAGCCACCGGGCCTTCGAAGCCATGCGCATCGGAACTGGTGTGGTGGCCGGCGAGAACGCGGTGACCTTCGTGCTCACCGGTGCCGCCGTCCATCTCCTCGACGAGGACACCGACGGGCTCGTGGACGGTGACGAGATCGCCAAGTTCCGCGCCACCCTCCGGGCCCTGGGCGTGGCCTTCCACGTGGAGGCGGACGCGGTGCCAGCGGACCCGGCCTGGAATGCCGACAAGCACCCGGTGCTCGCCGTCAGTCGCGAGGGCATCGCCGCGCTGGTGCGGGGCGCCGAACGGGCCCTCATCTTCTGATGGCGGCTCAGCTCCACCTCGTGAAGAGCAGCGCCCAGGACGAGCTGATCCTGGCCACCATCGGCCAGCAGCTCGCCGACGGGAATGCGGTCACGGTCGCCCTGCTCCACGGCGCCCCCGGGCCGTCCCTGCCCGCCGGGGTCCGCGCCCTCCGGGTCCCCGACGATCTCTCCTACGACGGGCTGCTCGAGCTGATCTTCGCCGCCGACCACGTCCTCACCTGGTAGAAGCTCCGAACCCGGCATGTTCGATCCGGCCTGCCGGCCGTGCTCGAGCGCACCGCGCTGACGGTCGCCCGGCTCGGGGGTGGTGGGGGCTGTGAGACCCGTTTCCCTGGCGTAGGCAGCCCTGGCGGGTCGATGGGCGAGCGCGCCGCAACCGTCGCCGTCGCGCCCGTGGTCGAATAGCCCCCGCCACCCCCGAGCCGGACCGATCATCGGTTCCGGTACTCCTCCAACCATGCCATCTGGATTTTCTCGAGGGCACCCTCGGTGGATCCCTTGGGGTCGTCGGCGAATCCGGGCAACTCCGTCACCCAGCGGTGCAGGTCCGTGAACCGTACCGTCAGGGGATCGGTGTCCGGGAAGCGCTCGGCCAGAGCGATGCCAATGTCCTCGGCGTCCCGCCACGTCATCTTCGCCGTCATTTCGGGATCTCCACAACCACGTCGCCTCGCACCACCGCCTGGCAGCCCAGGCGGGAATGAATGGTCAGTCCCTCGGCCGTGTCGAGACGATCCTCCTCGTCGGTCTGCATCGGGGAGAGATTCGCCTCGCCTTCCTTCACGATCACGTGGCAGGTGGTGCAGGCGCAGCTCCCCCCACAGTTGTGGTCGAGGTGGATGTGATGGGCCAGCGCGATATCCAGCAGCGAGCCGGGCTTGCCGTGATCGGCCAGGGGGTACTTCTCGTCGTCGACCTCCACGGTGGCGTTGAGAGGCAGGAACGTCACCCGGTGCACCGCCATCACTCCGACTCCATGAGCTCGGCGGCGCGGCGCGTCCCCAGGGCTCCCTGCAGGGCCGCGTCCATCAACACCTGGGCCAGGCGCTCGGTCACGCGATTGAGCTCCACCGTCTTGCTGCGGATGAGCTCGCGCTCGTCCGTCTCGCGGACCCGCGCCAGCTCCTCCAGGACCGCCGTGATGTGGGCCCCCTCCGCCTCCGTCACCAGATGCCCACCCTGCTTGAGGGCGCGACGAACATGGGTCATCACCGTGTCGGCCTCGTTGCGGACCTCGATCAGCATCCGGGCCTCCACGTCGGCCTCGGCATACTGGAAAGAGTCCTCCACCATGCGTTCGATCTCACCCTCGGTCAGGCCGTAGGTCGGGGTGACGTCGATCGCGGCCACCTTCCCCGTGCGGAGCTCGCGGGCCGTGACCTTGAGAATGCCATCGGCGTCGATCAGGAACGTCACCTCGATCTTGGGCATCCCCGCCGGCATCGGATCGATCCCCCGCAGCTCGAAGCGAGCCAGCGACCGGCAGTCTCGGGCCAGCTCCCGCTCGCCCTGCACCACGTGCAGGTCGACCACCGTCTGGCCATCGGCGGACGTCGTGAACATCTCTCGGGCGCTGGTCGGAATGGTGGTGTTGCGGGGGATGAGAACGCTCACGATGCCCCCCAGCGTCTCGATCCCCAGCGACAGGGGGGTCACATCGAGCAGCAGCATGTCGCTGATGCCGCCCGCCAGGATGTGCGCCTGCACCGCCGCCCCCAGGGCCACCACCTCGTCGGCATTGAGCTGGCTGTGGGGGGTCTTGCCGAACAACTGCTGCACCCGCTGCCGCACCAGAGGGACCCGGGTGGAGCCCCCCACCAGCACCACGTCGTCGATGCCGTCCGGCCCCAGCCCGGCATCGGCCAGCGCCTGACGGCAGGGCCCCAGGGTCTTCTGGGCCAGTGGCTCCAGGAGCCGCTCCAGCTCCGCCCGAGTGATCTCTCGCCGGTAGATGAAGTCCTCGAAGGGGAGGATGAGCGTGGTCCGCTCCTCGCTGGAGAGACGGATCTTCGCGGCCTCCGCGGCCAGCCTGAGCTCCTGCATGGCCTCGTTGTCGCGGGCGAGGTCGACTGGCCGGCAGGCCAGGTCCCGATGGTGACGGGCCTGGATGTCCTCGAGCAGCCACAGCATGAGCACGCGATCGAAGTCGTCGCCGCCGAGGTGCGTGTTGCCGTTCGTGGCCAGGACCTCGAAGATGCCGCCCTTGACGCGCAGAATCGAGATGTCGAAGGTGCCCCCGCCCAGGTCGTAGACGGCGATGACGCCCTCACGTAGCCGGTGGAGGCCATAGGCGAGCGAAGCCGCCGTCGGCTCATTCAGGATGCGGGCGACCTCCAGCCCGGCGATGCGCCCGGCGTCGCGGGTGGCTTGCCGCTGGCTGTCGTTGAAGTAGGCGGGCACGGTGATGACCGCCTTCTCGACCGGCTCGCCGAAATGCCCCTCCGCCCGCTCCTTCAACGTCTTGAGGATGACCGCCGACACTTCGGGCGGAGTGACCTCGCGGTCCCCCACCTGCAGACGCACGATCCCGTCGGCCGGCCGGACCGCGAACGGGAAGTAGCGTAGCTCCTCCTTGACGTCCTCGTAGCTACGCCCCATGAATCGCTTCACCGAGTACACGGTCGCCTCCGGCCGTCGAACCAGGTAGCGCCGGGCCGCCTCGCCCACCAGGATCCCCTGCGGCGTGAAGGCCACGACCGAGGGCAGCAGCCGGTGCCCCTCGGCGTCGGCAATGGCCTCGGGCAGTCCCGTGCGTTCGTCCACGTAAGCGACCAGGCTGTTGGTCGTGCCCAGATCGATGCCCACGATCCGTCCCATGGGCTAGGGGGCCTCGTCGTCGCCCAGCGCCTGGGCGAGGTCATCGATGACGGTCTGGAGGTAGGCGCGGGCGGCCAGTGCCCGCTTGAGCTCCTCGAGCAGGGCGGAACGCTCGCCCGGGCCGGCGGCATCCCAGGCCGCGGCCAGCGGACCGGTGAGGCGCACGCCCTCCTCCCGCCGCCGCGCCATCAGCCGCTCGCGCTGGGCGCGGAGGGTCTCCCGGGCCGTCTCGGCCAGGTCACCCGCCCGGGTCTCGTCCAGCGCCTCCTGGATCTCGAACATCTCGGCCAGCAGCTCGGCAGGCGCCTGGGGCTTGACCGTCGCGCCTTCCCTGGTTTGCCGACCCTCTTCCAGCTGCACGAGATACTCGATCCGGGCGATGGGATCGCGCAACGCCCGGTAGGCCGCGTTCAATCGGGCCGAGGCCTCCAGGGTCCGCGCCTGCTCCTCGCGCGGCGCGCCCGCGTGAAAGTCAGGGTGGTAGCGTCGCGACAGCTCGTAGAACCGGCGCTGCAGCGTCTGGGCATCGATCCCCAGACGGCGGGGCAATCCGAACACCTCGAAGTAGTCCATGATCGTCGCCAGGGCCCCCATCCTTCAGGCTGCCAAAATAAAACGGGCCCCCAGGGGCCCGTTTGCCGCCGTTCGCCGGGCCCCGGCTACGCCGAAAACGACGTCCCGCACCCACAGGACGACTTGGCGTTCGGGTTGACGAACGTAAATCCGCCGGTAAGGCCCTCCCGGACATAGTCGAGCGTCGTGCCAGTCAGATACAGGTAGCTCTTCTTGTCGACGATCACCTTGATGCCGTCGATCTCGAACTCCCGGTCATGCGCCGTCTTCTCGGTGTCGAACTCCAGGGCGTATGACATGCCCGAGCACCCGCCACCCCGGACACCCATCCGGAGAAAGACCTCGTCGCCCAGGTTCTGGGCCTGTTTGAGCTCCTTCACCTGCTTCACGGCCGTTTCGGTCAGTGCCACTGCCATCGGACGCGACCTCCCAATCCTTACTTTACCGCCCCGCGCCGTGCTTGGCCTGATAGTCGGCCAGGGCCGCCTTGATGGCATCCTCGGCCAGGACCGAGCAGTGGATCTTGACGGGCGGTAGCTTGAGCTCGTTCACGATCTCGGTGTTACGGATCTTGGCCGCTTCGTCCAGGGTCTTGCCCTTGAGCCACTCGGTCGCCAGGCTCGACGAAGCGATGGCGCTCCCGCACCCGAAGGTCTTGAACTTCGCGTCCTCGATCACGCCGGTGGAGGGGTTCACCTTGATCTGGAGCTTCATGACATCGCCGCACTCCGGCGCCCCCACCAGACCGGTGCCCACGTTCGGCAGGTCCTTGCCGAAGGACCCCACGTTGCGGGGGTTGTTGTAGTGGTCGACGACCTTCTCGCTGTAGGCCATGGCCCGTCCCCCTACTCGGCCTTCCACTGGATGGACTTCAGATCCACACCTTCTTTCGCCAGCTCGTAGAGCGGCGACATGTCCCGTAGCCGTTTGACAACCTCCACCGTCCGCCGGCCGACCCAGTCGATCTCAGCCTGGGTGGTGAACCGGTGCAGGCTGAACCGGATCGACGAGTGGGCCAGCTCCGCGCTGGCCCCCAGGGCCGCGATCACGTACGAGGGCTCCAGGGTCGACGAGGTGCAGGCCGAGCCCGAGCTGAGCGCGGTCTCCTTGTTCAGCCCCATCAGCACCGACTCTCCCTCCACGTAGGCGAACGACACGTTGAGGTTGTGGGGCAGCCGCCGATCGGGATCACCGTTGAGGTAAGCATCCTCCACGTTGGCCAGGATGAAATCTTGAAGCTGGTCCCGGAGCTTGCCCAGGCGCTGGCTCTCCTCCGGCATGACCTCCCGACAGATCTCGGCCGCCCGGCCGAAGCCGACGCAGAGGGGAACCGGCAACGTCCCCGAGCGGAGGCCGCGCTCATGACCGCCCCCATCGAGGAGCGCGGCCAGGCGGACCCGCGGCGCCTTGCGGCGGACGTAGAGCGCACCGACCCCTTTGGGCCCGTACATGAGGTGGGCCGTGCAGGACAGGAGGTCGATGCCCATGGCCTCCACGTCGACCGGGATCTTGCCTACGGCCTGGGTGGCATCGGTGTGGAAGATGATGCCCCTGTCCTTGGCCAGCCTTCCGATGGCGGCGACGTCCTGGATCGTCCCGATCTCGTTGTTGGCGAACATCACCGAGATGAGAATCGTCGCGTTGGTGACGGCCCGGCCGATCTCCTCGACGTCGACGAGCCCGTTGGACTGCACCGGCACATACGTCACCTGGAACCCCTGCCGCTCCAGACGCTTGCAGGTGTCGATCCCCGCCCGCTGCTCGATGACGGTGGTGACGATGTGTGTCCCCTTCTCCCGGTACATCTCGGCGGCACCCTTGAGGGCGAGGTTGATCGCCTCTGTGCCCCCCGAGGTGAACACCACTTCCTTGGGATCGCGCGCGCCGATCAGTCGCGCGATGCTGGCCCGAGCCGCGTCGCAGGCCCCCTCGGCCTCCCAGCCGAAGGGGTGGTTGCGACTGGCCGGGTGCCCGAATTTCTCGGTGAAGTACGGCAACATGGCCTCGACCACCCGGGGATCACAGGGGGTCGTCGATTGCGCGTCCAGGAAAATGGGAAACTTCACGGTCATCGATGCGCTCCCCTCACCCTCATCCCTTGATGGCCAGCAGCAGGGGCACGTCTTGGCCCCCCAGCTCGGCCAGGCTCATCGTGTCCAGCAGTTGCGTGATGGCGGCCTGGATCTTCTGAACCGGACGCCGCAGGTTGCACCGCTCGATCTGGGGACACTCGGAGTCCTCGAGACAACTCACGATGTTGATCGGGCCTTCGATGGCGCGGAGCACTTCCCCCACCGTGACCTCACTGGGCCGCCGGCTCAGCACGTACCCCCCCTTGGGGCCGTTCTGACTCACGATCAGTCGCTCGCGGGCCAGCCGCTGGAGGATCTTGGCCAGAAGCTCGGGCGGAATCCCGAATTCTTCCGCGATCCGCTTGGCGCTGACAGCCCCGCCGTCCTCGTGCACGGCGATGTAGTAGATCGCCATCAGTCCGTAGTCAGCGCGCTTGGTGAATCGCAGCATTCCGGCGCCGCCCCCTGTAACACCGACTCATTTGATCGGCGACTATTTCTGTCGGAGTCTGCCACCGGTCGGGACTGGTGTCAAGCAAAAGCTCGTCGGGACTAGCCTTCCCAGACCTGGCGCAGCTCGGCGGCGGTCGTCTCCGGGGGTTTCTCGTTCACGAAGATCCCGCCCACCCGATTGGTCCGCTCCGGGTTGCCCACCACCTCGATATGCCAGTGGTAGTCGTCCCGGATGGTAGCCCAATCCCCCTGGAGGATACGGGACTTCAGATTCGGGGCGTTGTGCAGAACCATCTCGTACCCAGGGTCCGCAAAGCCCTTGGCCAGCGTGCGGAAATACTGGGAGAGCAGGCGGGCCAGATCGCCCACCGTTTGCGGGGTCATGGCCTCCTCGTAGGTGCAGCCGTGCTGGCGCGGAAGGATCCAGGTCTCCAGCGGAGCCCGGGCGGCGTACGGCACCAGGGCCACGAAGGCAGGCGTCAACTTGATCACGCGCTCCTCGGCGGCGATCTCCTGACGTACCATGTCGCAGTACAGGCAACGCCGCTTGTACTGATAGTATTCGCGCGCCTCTCGCAGCTCGCGCCGGGTCTCGTCGAAGACGATGGGAATCGCGGTCACCCGGGAGTAGGGATGGTGAGGAGGGACACCCGGCTTCTTGTGGTGGCGCAGAACCAGGATGTCGCGGATCTGGCTGTCCCGCTTGAGATCGAGGATCCGATCTCGATACATCCAGAGGACCGCCTCGATCTGGGTCGGCTCCATGGTGGCCAGCGTGGCGTCGTGGCGGGGGGAGTCCAGGATGAGCTCGCCCGCACCCCGAGGCGTGATCATGTCGAACATGCCGACGCCCTCTCGAATCAATTCCCGCTCGATGCGGAAGTATGGGTCGCCGGCCGGCACCACCCTCACGGTCCAGCCCGGTCCCCCCGGTGGCGAGCCGTTCTCACGGTAGGCGGCGATCTCCGTGGTCAGGTTTTCCGTCCCCGGACAGTACGGACACTCGCCGTCCGACTCTGGTCTCGGCTTGGGCCGGACCAGGACCCAGCGGCCCCGTGTCGGATCCTTCCTCAGCTCGTCCACATGGCCTCCCGCTCACCCGGTCGGGGCCGAGAACCGGCTCACCCGGCCCGCGCATCCTAAGATAGGATCATACGGGGGCCGGCCGGCAGGACGACACAAATCGGAGGAGGCCATGGCGCGCGTCGTCGTCGTGTATTCGAGTCCCACCTGAGGCCCATGCCGCGCGGCGAAAGAGTTTCTTTCGTCTCAGAACGTCGCCTACCAGGATGTCAACGTGGTCGAGAGCGCTGAAGCCCGAGAGGAGCTCATCCGGCTCACCGGACGCATGTCCATCCCGGTGATCGTGGTGGACGGTCAGGTCGTCGTCGGGTTCGACAAGGCCCGACTGCAGGAGCTCCTGGCTAGTCCTTGACCTGGTTCCGCAGCTTGCGCAGGTGCTGGCGGGCGACGTCGACCCAATCCTTCTGCGCGGGAATCTGCGAGGCCAGCGCGATGTAGCGCTCCCAGTGGGTGATCGCCTCACGCGGGTCCACCTTCTCGTAGACCAGGGCCAGATTGTAGAGGGCCTCCGCGTGCAACGGCTCGGTCTCGATCACCCGCCGGTACTCGTCGATCGCTTCCTTGTACAGACCCTTTTCCTCGTAGACTTCGCCCAGGCCCATCCGGGCCTCGATCGACCGCGCGTCCAGATCGATCGCGCGTTTGTAAGCATTCACGGACTCGTAATAGAGCCCCTTCTCGCTGTAATAAATCTTGCCGAGGCTCACATGGACCCGCGGGTTGGCGGTGTGGAAGGTCAGGGCCCGCTGGTAGGCGTTGATGGCCCCGTCCACATCTCCCTTGGCGGCCAGAGCGTCACCCAGTCCCACGTGGGCGTCGGCGTAGAACGGGCGTCGCTCGATGGCCTTCTGGTAGGCTTCCACGGCTTGGTCAAAGAGCCGGCGCGGCGCCAACAGCAGCAAGTCGCCCAGGGCCTTGTAGGGCTCGGGGTAGAGGGGATCGAGCTGAGTGGCGGCCCGATACTGCGCCGCCGCCTTCCAGCGGTTGCCCAGCGCCTGATGCACCCGGCCTAGGGAGTATTGAGCGACCACAAAGCTCGGGTCGGCCTCGATGGCCCGGGCCAGCAGGTCAGCCGCGCTCTCGTTGCCCTCCTGGCCGCCGCGGTAGGCCGCCTGCTGACTGCGCGCGTAGAGCTCGAAGGCCCTCAGCGTGTTGGTCGGCCGCGCCGCCTTCTCGATGCGGGCGGTTTCCGCGTCGGTCAGCGGGACTTTCATCGTCCGCGCGTAGGTGCTGACCAGGCCGGGCAGCTGAGCCAGCAGCTCGTCCCCGGGGAACGTCAGCGGCTCGAGCCCGATGACATCGGCTCCCGTGCCCTTGACCTCGAGCAGCCGGGCCCGAATGGTGAAGTCGGAGCCGGCGCGGGTTACCGTTCCGAACAGCGCCGTGTCGGCGCGTAACGAGCGGGCGGCCTGGACAACGGCGCTCTCGCCCCAGGCCTCCGGCTGTCCGAAGGCCCGAAGCCGAGCCGGGTCGATCTGGACGAACGCCGGATGCTGGCTCAAGCCCAGGGTCAGCACCTCGGCCACTGCCTGGCCCACCCACGCCCAATCGGCCCCGGTCCCGCTGGCGTCGAACGGCATGACCAGCACCACCTGGGGTTTAGCGGCAGGGGCGGCACCGGCCAGGCCCGGCGGCCCCAGGACCGCGACCAGGATGGTCAGCGACAGAGTCAATCCTCGTCGGAGGTCACGCACCATCATGTCCTCCTCGCGCCGGCCGTGCATCGCCCTCACCTGCGGGGCGCCGGGACAAGAGCGCCCGGCCCCACCGCAGGGCCCCGGGGCCGAGCCGCCGGAGCGCAATCTCTGGAATCAAAAGGACCGCCACAGCGCCAACAAGCCAGGGCCACATGTCCACGGGGATCCGGGACTCGCGGCGCGCCTTCAGGAATATCTCCCCGGGCTGAGTCAGCGGGCCACCGTTGGACAGCTCGGCCAGCTCCCGCAGCGCTGTCTCATCCACCCCGAGGTCCCGGAACTCCTGAGCATACGGTATCACTAGTCCTGCCAATTGAGAGCCGATCACCCGCTCGTTCCGACGCTGCGCCGTGCCGATCAGGTAGACGCCCTCCTGGGAGGCCGGGAAGCGACCCCGGTACCGTCCCGGCGCCACCTGCTCGAGATCGATGACCGATCGTTCCCGGTTGGGCGCCACCACCCCGACCTGGGAGTCCAGGAAGTTGATGAACTCCCCTTTGACGTCCACGGCATCGACGACGACCTCCCCCATGCCATCGCGACGTTCCACCAGAACCACCGTATCCGAGCGCGTCGAGCTGCGCAGGGTCCAGCGAGTGAGCTGCGCCCAGAACTTGTTGAAATTCTGCCAGCGCAGCCAGAGGACGCCCCACTTGGCTTTGGCGTCGGAGGTGAACGCCGCCGTTCGCCCGAGCCCGTAACGCCACGTGGCCAGGACCGGATCTTCCTGATGGCTCATGAGCACGAGCTCGGCGGTCCCTTTGACCGTCGTGGCCACATAGCCTCCCAGCGGCGGGGCCGTGCGCCATTCGATGTCCTGCATCGCCTCGTGGCCAGGTGCCGTGAGCTGGGGCCGGAAGGGCTGCTCGATCAGCGAGGCCTTGGAGGCCAGCTGGGTTTCCAGGGTGAAGATCCTGGGGATGGTCTGGGAGTCCTCGGTGTAGTAGAAGCGACCTCGCCCCCACTTGGCGATGTCGACCATGAGCTGCAGATCGGCGTCCTTGCCGATGGCCACCGTCGACACCGTGATCTTGTCCTTGGCCATGCGGCGGAGCAGGCCCGTGAAGTCACCACGCGTCATCTGGCCGTCGGACAGGAAGATGACGTGCTTGAGGAGCGCCGGGCGCTCGAAGAGCACCGAGTAGGTATCCTTGAGCGCCGGATAGCCGTCCGTTCCCCCACCCGCCTTGATCGTGGCGATGGCATGGTGGACGGCGGACCGATCGCGAGCGGGCCGGATTGCGGCATCCCAGATGAACTCGGTGTCCCAGCTTTGCACCCCGACCTCGTTGCGTTCGTCGAGGAGATCGACGACGAGGTGGGCCGCTTCCTTGGCCACGTCCAGCTTGGTGACCTTCTCGTCGCCGGTCGACATGGCCATCGAGCCCGATCGGTCGATCGAGAGGACGACGGCCAGGCTGGGGATCTCGACCTTCTGCTTGACCTCCATGGTGACGGGCAGCGCCTCCTCGACCGGCGTACGGTAGTAGCCGCCGAGGCCGAAGCTCTCCTCACCGCCCACCATGATCAAGCCGCCCCCGTAGTCGCGGACGTAGTCCCGAATGTTCGCCATCTGGACCCGGGTGAGCTTGAGCGACGAGATGTTGGAGAGGATGAGACCGTCGTACTTCTGCAGGCCGGCCACGTCTTTGGGGATCCCGTTGGCCTCGACGACGGTCACCTCGATGTTCTGCGAGCGCAGGGCGGCCACCAGAGACTGGGCGTGGCTCCGGTCCTTCTCGGCCAGCAGCACCTGCGGCCGACCTCGCACGACCACCGTACCGACCGCCCGGTTGTTGTCTTCGATCGTGTCCCCGTCGACCTCGATGGCCGCCTGGTAGACGTGGATCCCGCTGGAGTCCAGCGACTGGCGGTAGCTGAACACGTTCTTGCCCGTGTTGAGCCGGATTACCTGGGAGCCCAGGAACTCTCCGTTGCGGAAGAGCGAGAGCCGCCCCTGGGTGTCCTTGAGGCTCCACGCCACCACTTTGGCCTGGAACGGCTCGCCGAACTTCACCTCCTGTGGAAGCACGAGGGATTCGGCCACCACCTCCTGCTCGAAGGTGAGCGGCGCCGGCACGTAGTAGATGTCAGCGCCGGCGTCCTTGGCCGCCTGGGCCGCCGCCAGCGCGTTGCCGCTCGTCTGGCGACCGTCGGTCAGCATGACGATGCGGTTGGCGTGTCCGGGAGGCAGCGTGGCCAGGGCCAGCTGGACCGCCTGGAACAGGTTGGTCCCGCGGGGGGCCACCGGGCTCCGGGGACGCTCCAGGGTGGGCCGCGAGGCCAGCGGCTGATCGACCACTGCGTCCTCGCCGAACACCACCGCACCGGCACGATCACCGGGACGCATGGACTTCATCGATTCCGCGGCGAACCGCCAGGCGCGCTCTCGCGCGGCCAGGCTCACGCTGTCCGAGTGATCGAAAAGGAAGATGACGTTCTGGCGGTCGACGAGCCGCGGCAGCGTGGGCTTCAACAGCGTGGAGCACAGCACGACGAGCAGGGCGGCTCGGAGCCCCAGCGCCCAGCGATCACCGGAAACCCGGGGCAGCATCGGCCAGTGCCCGCTCTGACGCCGCCAGTAGAGCACGCCTTCCAGGGCGAGCAGGATCACCGCCAGCAGGACGAACAGCTGCCACAGCTCCCGCTGCACCGGTACCGGCACCGTGGCCTCCGGGGGCGGGCCCGCGGACGCCGGCAGCGGCCGGGGCTGCACGTGGGACTCTTCGGCGTCAGCGAGGTTGACGGCCACTCGCATCTCACCCCGCGAGGTCGTGAAGCGATAGATCCCCACCTCGTCGGTCTCGGCGTAGCTCACCACGCCCCGGGTGATCTGCGCCTTCGTGCTGCGCCCGCCTGGCGTGGTGACGGTGACCGAGCTCACGCCGTGCTCGACCGGCAGCAGGATCGGCTGCCCGGAAGCCAGCTGCAGGCTGGACTGGTCCAGGGCCGCCGGGTGGAGCCAGCGCAGGCTGTTGGACAGGATCAGCGGGAAGGCCACCCGCAGCGGGAAGTCGGTCTTGAACAGGTCGAAGCCGATGAAGACGGCCTTGCGCTCCGCCTCCTCGAGGGCGTAGACGAGCGGACCACCGATCGCCTCCACCAGCGGCCGCCCCGGAGCCAGAGGCCGGATGCGCAGCGCGTCCTCGATGACCACCTTGGCCAGCTCGACGTGCCGCATGATCGGATGGGCCCGGTCCCAGTCCATGATGGTCGGCCGCTCAATACGGCCCAACGCCTCCAGCGGCACGTCGGGCGGCACCACGTTGACGAAGAAGAACCGCCCCGGCCCCACCCGGGCGGGCGCGGTCGAATCCAGCATCACGATGTCGGCCTCGGCCATACCGCCCTGGTACAGATCGGGCGTGCGGACCTCCAGCGCGACCTGAGGATCGGTGCGGAGGACTTTTTCCAGGAACAGATTGCCGCGACTCACCAGCAAGACCTGGATCTTGCGGGGCGGCGGCAGCACGGCGTAGGCGACGTTGTCCGAAGCCAGGTCGTCGCGCACGTCGATGCCGGCCTTCAGGGTGCCCCCGCCCGTGTGGCTGAAGGGCAGGACCACCGAACGGCGGATGTTGGGCTCCAGGCTCAAGGACTTCTCGGCGATGAGCGTGCCGTCGAGCTCCAGCCTGAGCGTGAAGGTCTGGGTGTCCGACGAATAGTTCACCAGGGAGGCGAAGGCCTGGTACTCCGGGGACCCCTGGTAACTCTTGCGCACCGCCAGGTTGGTGAGGCCGACGTTGCGGCCTCCGCCTCCCACCGCGATCCAGCGGAGCCGGCCGTCGGTGGTCTCCGGCGCCCGCGGCAGCGTAAACGCGCCGTCCGTGTACACGTAGATCTCGGCCGTCGGGTCGGCCCCCACGAGCGCGCGCGCCGTCCGCAGCGCCTCGGGCAGGCGATTGGGAAGGTCGCGCGCCTGTGCCGAACGGATGGCGGCCAGAGCCCGATCGCGGTCCCGCGAGAGCGGCGCCAGTACGCGGGGGTGCGCGCCGGTCTCCACCACCAGCACCTCGGCCCCCTCACCCAGCCGACTCACCATGGCCGCCGCTTCGGATCTGGCCGCGGCGAACCGGGACCCACCGCCATCGCGCGTTTTCATCGAGGCGGAACCGTCCAGAACCACCGCCACCTTGCGAGCACCGTCACCGGTCACCGTGAGGGCCGGCCGGGCCAGGGCCAGCGTCAGCGCCAGCAGGGCCAGGATCTGGAGGATGAGGAGGGGATCGCGCTGCAACCGCTGGAAGAATGCCGAGGCCTGACGGTCGTGCAGCGTCGCCTCCCAGAAGAGGAGGCTGGGTACCCGTTGTTGACGCCGTCGCACCTTGAGGAAGTAGAGCAATACCAGGGGCAGGGTCAGCCCGAGCAGGGCAAAGGCCAGAGGGGTCAGGAAGCTCACCGGTCCTCCCTCACCCCAGCACCAGACCCCGCAGGTGGGACAGGACGAACTCCTCCACCGGGATCTCGGTGCTCACCCGCCGGTAGCCGATCTCCTGAGAACGGCAGAACTCCTCCACCCGCTGCAGGAACTGCCCGAGCCGCTGCCGATAACCACTCAGCGCCTCGCCGTCGATGGTGATCTCGAGCGTCGCGTCGGTCTCGCTGTCGTGCAGGCGGAGGTCTCCGGCCAGGGTGGGGTGCAGCTCCTCCGCGGCCAGCACGTGGATCACGTGCACCTCGAACCGGCGCTCGAGCAGCGCCCGGACCCCGCTCTCGAAGCCGGCAGGGTCTAGCAGGTCGGAGATCAGAATGGCCAGCCCCGGCTCGCGGGCGCGCACGGCGTAGTCGCTCAGGCCGCGGTTGAGGCTGGTGGCCCCCCCGGCCTCGAGTCGCGAGAGGAAGTCCACCAGCGTCACGAACTGGTTACGCCCGCGAGTGGGCGCCCACCCTTCGCTCACCTTCTCGCGAAGCACACCGATGCCCACGCGCTCCAGGCTCACCAGCCCCACGAAGCCGAGCGCCGCCGCCACCCGGGCCGCGTAGCGCAGCTTGGTCGGCTGGCCGAAGGCCATAGAGCTCGACCCGTCCACGAGCAGATGCACGCAGAGATCCTCTTCGTCGACGAACAGCTTCACGTGCAGACGCTCCAGCCGCCCGTAGATGTTCCAGTCGACGTACCGGAGGTCGTCTCCGATCCCGTAGGGCCGGTAGTCGGCGAACTCGACGCTCTGCCCCCTGCGGGGGCTCCGCCGCTCGCCCTTCACCCGTCCCCGGAAGGTGCGGCGGGAGGCCAGGGTCAAGCGCTCGAGCTGGGCCAGGAACTCCGAGCTGAAAAAGCCGTGGTGGGTGGCCGCCGGCACCGCTCAGCGCTCGTCGAGGGACTGGAAGTAGTCGCGAATCTGCTCGTGGTAGTCACGGGGCACCTGTTCGCGGACCAGCGCATCCTCCATCGCCTTGCGGTACTGGCCGATGACCCCCAGGTAAGTGAGGCGGGAGGGTGTGTGGCCGGCGCGCCCGGTGAGGTTCGTGTCATAGCCGTCTTTGCGGCCCGGCCGGGACTCGCCCTCCACGCCCACGTCATAAGGGTTGGCGCGCAAGCGCTTGGAGGCCTCGCCCTTCGGCGAAGGGCTCTTGCCCTTGCCGGGCAACAGCCCTTCGCTCTCACCGAAATCCGGATCCTCGCCACCCGCGCTCGATCCGCCCCGGCCACGCTCCCGGTCGCGATCGGTCTCGCGACCACCGCGAAGCCCCCGGCCCGAGCGCTTTCCTTCCTCCATGGCCCGGAGCTTGTTGAGGGCCTTCTCCATGGCGTCCATGGCGCGATCCTGGTCGCCGTACTCCAGGGCCTCCATGCCCTCGCCCACGTCGGAACTCCAGTTGCCGCCCTTGCGGCCCAGGCGCTCCATCTCCTCGAGCAGCTCGCGCAGCTTCTGCGGCGAGATCTGATCCGGGCGCAGGCCGCCCCGCAGGGCCTTGGACTTACGGAACACCATCTTGTACTGATTGTTCGTGAAGTCCGACTGCAGATCGGGCAGGCGGTCCACCTGCTCGAGCAGCTTGAGGCGCTCGTCGCCCTTCTTGAGGAAGCTGTTGAAGTCGGGCCGCTGGTTGCCGAGCGAGGTGTCCTTGAAGATCGCGCTCAGATCTCCCGCGGTCGGGGCTCCGCCCCCGGCCGTCCGCGGCATGTAGTCGCGCTCCTCCAGAGCGGGGCGGCGGAGGGGATCCTTCGCCGCCGGCCGCTTGTCTTCCTGAAGCAGGTCACCAGCCGATCGGTCCGTTGACTCGGCCTCCTCGGCCCCGGTCGGCAGGTCGAACAGCCGGCCGGCCGGGAGCGGCACCGGAGGGCTCAGCACCAGGACGAGGGCCGCCAGCGCCGGTGCCGGCAGCCACTTCACCTCGCGGGGCAGTACCCGTGGCACGATCTGACGTGGGGTCAACCGGGACGCCCGCGTGCGAGCGTCGGCGATGAGCGAATCCACCAGCGGTGTCCGGTCGGCCCGGCCCGCCCACTCCAGGGCGGTGGCCACACGGTCCTCCAGCCCGAAGGCCCGGTCACCGAGCCGGGCGGCCGCGAGCGGGGCCACCCGGCGGGCCAGGCCCCAACAGCCGCCCCCCAGGAGGCCAGCCACGACGAAGGCGCCGGCCAGGACGGACGCCCAGTAGGCGCCGACCACAACTTTCAGGAGCAGGACGATGACCCCAGCGACGGCGCCCCAGAACACGCCGCGCAGCGCGAAGTGCTCGGCCCGACGCCAGCGCACCTGGCTGACGATGCGGCGTACCAGCGCGTCGAGCTCGGGGAGAGGCTCGTCCCTATCGGCCATCAGGCCCTCCAGGTGCGATCAGCGGAGAAAGAGCTCCTTGCCCTGCGTCGCGTGTTGCTCGACGCCGGCGACGATATCGCCGATGAGCGTGTCGGTGTCCACGGCCTCGGCCTCACCTTCGAAGTTCAGGATCACGCGGTGCCGGAGCGCCGGCGCGGCCAGCGCCTTGAGATCCTCCACGCTCACATTGAATCGCCCCTGACACAAGGCCCGCACCTTGGCCCCCAGCACCAGCGCCTGAGCCCCCCGGGGGCTGGCTCCGTAGCGGACGAAGCGCCGGGTGATGTCGGGGGCGTGCTCCCACTCCGGGTGCGTAGCCATGACCACCGCCGACGCGAAGTCGCGGACATGAGAGGCGATGGGCACCTCGCGGATCAGCTCTCTATAACCGATCACACCGGGCCCGCTCATCACGCGCTGGACCGCCACCTGACGGATCTGGGTGGTGCGATCGATGATCGCGTTGAGCTCGTCGATGGCGGGATAGCGCACGCGCAGCTTGAACATGAAGCGGTCCAGCTGGGCCTCCGGCAAGGGGTAGGTGCCCTCCATCTCGATGGGATTCTGTGTGGCCAGGACGAAGAACGGGACCGGCAGCGGCCGGGAGGCCCCGCCCACGGTGACGTAGCCTTCCTGCATCCCCTCCAGCAGGGCCGACTGCGTCTTGGGCGTGGCCCGATTGATCTCGTCGGCTAACAGAATATGGGCGAAGATGGGCCCGTGCTGGAACTCGAAGTGCTTCCGGCCCGAGGCGTCCTCCACGATGATGTTCGTGCCGATGATGTCGGCCGGCATGAGATCCGGCGTGAACTGGATGCGCGAGAAGGACAGCTCCAGCCCTTCGGCTAGCGTCTTGATGAGGAGCGTCTTGCCCAGGCCCGGCACGCCCTCCAGGAGCAGATGGCCACCGGCGAACATCCCGATGAGGACGTGATCGATGATCTCGCGCTGCCCGACGATGATCTTCTCCACCTCGCTCCGCAGCGCGCCGAAGCCGGCGACGAACTCCTGGACCCTGGCCTCCTGCGTCATCGAACCCCTCCCCGCTCCGGGCGCGGAGGTTGCGGCCCCGCGCCCCCGGCCTTTTGATCTGACCTGATTCTATCGTCTCAGGCAAGGTGGCTGCTCAAAAGAAGCGGTGGGGCCGGCCTCGCCCCCGGCCGCCGCGCTCACCGCCCCGATGCCGGCGAGGCGCGAAGGGCCTTCGGCCGATCGCTCACGTCTGCGGGACCGGCAAAAGGCGCCGATAGATATCGAGGTAACCGCTGATCTCACGCTCCGGTGGATAGAGCGCGGCCACCCGGGCGCGCCCGACCGCACCCAGCCGCGCCCGCAGCGCAGGGTCGGCCACGAGCCGCTCGGCTTGCGCCTCCAGCTCCCCCTCCCCCTGGAAGAGAAGACCGGTCACGCCGTCCTCGATCAGCGAGCGGTTGCCTTCGATATCGGCCGCCAGCACTGCTCGGCCGGCCCCGAGAGCTTCCAGGACCGAGTTCGCCATGCCGCCTTCCGAGATCGAACAGTTCAGCACGACATCGCTCTGCGCGAGCAGCGAGGCCATCTGGGCGTGCGGCACGGCGCCCTCGTGGCGCGCCCACGGCCGGCCCACGAGCGCCGAGCGCAGGGCCTCGCCCTCCTCGGCGTCGAGGACCGGGCCTGCGTAGAGAAGCCGCAGCTCCGGACGGCGCGCCGCCAATCGTCCCAGGGGGGTCAACGGCAGGCGCGGACGCTTCACCGGGCGGATCCCGGCGGGGAACAAGAACAGAACTCGCCCGGCGGGCAATGGCCAGCGGGCGGCGAGGTCGAAGGGCTCACCCGCCGGCAGCGCCGCTGCCTGCGGTACGATGACCAGCCGTGCCCGCAGATCGGGCAGCGCGGCGGCGATGCGTTCGCCGATCGAGCCGTGAAAGACCACGATGGCGGCGGCCCCCTCCAACACGCGCCGTACCATCGAGGCCCGCTGGGGATCGAACAGGTCATGGTTGGCGTCGGTTCCCGTCAGCGTCACGACCAGGGGCAGCTCCATGCGGCGGGCCAGCCGCAGTCCCAGCGGTCCGGCCCGGAAGGCGTGGAAGGCGTGGATGACGCAGGGCCGGAACGCCTCCACCGCCCCCTCGATCGTGGCCTCGGGGGTGACCGACAGGTCCCATACCGCGAGCTCCAGGCCGTGCTCACGCAGACCGCGGACAATGCGCTCGACGGTCACGGCATTGCCGCGGACCGAGGGGAGGGCGAAGGGCGTCAGTACGGCGATTCTCGACGCCATGGTCACCCGAGGATACGTGGATCGCGCGCGCGCGTCCAGACGCGGGGCCGCCCAAAGAATCCCCGCTGTGGGGTCCGGCATCTCCTTATAATGAGGTCAGATGTCAGATACCCGGGGGTCTTCAGATCCGGCCGGCGCCGCACCCTCCGAGATCGAGTGTCGACAGATCGCGGAGCTGCTGGCGGACTATCTCGACGGCTCCCTGCCCCGCCGGACCGCTGAGCTGCTGGAGTGGCACATCGACGGCTGCGCTCCCTGCGTAGCCTTTCTGAACACCTATCGGGGCACCATCCGCGCCACGCGCAGCCTGCGCGATGTCTCGATCCCCCCCGAGCTCAAGCAGCGAGTGCTGACAGTCCTTCGGACTCAGCCCCCTTCGCCGTAATCGACGCCGACCCCGGACCCTCCCCCTCTCTCGGATCGAGCTCGACGATAACATCAGGCAAGAACTATCTATATTTCCGATTTGTAAGTCACCGAAATCGACGCATCATTCCGCTCACGCGACCGCCACCAACCAAAAGGAGCTCACGCGTGAATCGACGAACCTTCCTCAAGACAACGACGGCTTGCGCAAGCCTCGCGGCGTTCTCCGATCTGCCGGGCGCCCGAACCCGGGTCCTCGCCGACGAGAAAATGTTCGACCCCCGCCCTGGTACGTGGCGCACGTTCGAGGTCACCACCCGCGTGGAGATCCAGTGGCCCAAGGGCATCACACGCGTCTGGCTTCCCGTGCCGGCGGTCAATGACGAACACCAGCAGGTCCTCGACAACCGGTGGTCGGGCAACGCCGGGACGGCGCAGCTCCTGACCGAGCCGAAGTACCGCGCCGTCATGCTCTATGCCGAGTTCGCCCAGGCTGAGCCGCATCCCGTGGTGGAGCTGGTGAGTCGGTTCAAGACTCAAGACCGCGCCGTCGACTGGTCCCGCAAGAGCGCCCCTAAAGAGGACCCGGCAGCACTGACGTTCTGGACGCAGCCCACCGAGCTCCTGCCCACAGATGGCATCGTCCGCGACACGGCGTTGACGATCACCAAGAGCGCGTCGGGGGATGTCGATAAGGCGCGGGCCATCTATGACTGGGTGGTCAGCAACACCTACCGTGAGCCCAAGGTTCGCGGCTGTGGCATCGGCGATGTCAAGACCATGCTGGAGACGAAGAGCTTCGGAGGCAAATGTGCCGATCTCAACGGCCTGTTCGTGGCCCTGTCCCGAGCCGCGGGGCTGCCGGCCCGGGACATCTACGGCATTCGGGTCGCCCCTTCGGCGTTCGGGTACAAGGCTCTGGGCGCCAATAGCCCCAACATCACTCGAGCCCAGCACTGCCGGGCTGACGTGTTCCTCCGCGACTACGGCTGGGTGGCGATGGACCCGGCCGACGTCGCCAAGGTGGCCCGAGAAGAGACCAGCGAGTGGGTCAAGGTCGATCACCCGCTCCTGAAGACCGTGCGCCCGCGGCTCTTCGGGAGCTGGGAGAGCAACTGGCTGGCGTACAACATGGCCCACGACCTGGCGTTGCCGCACGCGACCGTGAAGAGCAGGCTGGGCTTCCTGATGTATCCCCAGGCCGAGACGGACGAAGGGCGGCTCGACAGCCTCGATCCGGACAACTTCAAATACACGATCGCGGCGCGCGAGGTCCGTGCCTGACCCCTCGGCCGGCCTTCCGCCCGGGTGGAGCTGCCCGCGCCTCGTCACGGCCGCGCTGCTCCTCGTGCTGGCGCTGTGGGTCCAGGCCGACGCGGAAAACGTCGATCGGTTTCGGCCCTGGCGCGGACCAACGCCACCGCTGGAGCTCAAGGATCTCGGCGGAACCACCCATACGCTCGCCCGGTACCAGGGCCGCGTGGTCTTGATCAACTTCTGGGCGACGTGGTGCCCGCCCTGCCGCGATGAGATGCCTTCGATCCAACGGCTCCGCGAGCGGCTGGCCGGCCAGCCCTTCGCGGTGCTGGGCGTCAACTACGGCGAGTCGGCCTCCCGTATCAATAGCTTTCTGGGGCACGTGCCCGTTGACTTTCCGATGCTGCGCGATCCTCGCCACGAGGCCATCGAGGCCTGGCGGGTGCGTACGCTGCCAGCCACCTTCCTGGTCGGTCCGGATGGTCTTGTCCGCTACTCTGTCGTTGGCGAGCTGGACTGGGCGACCGATGACGTTCTGGCTCGCGTGAGAGGGCTTCTGCCCTAGACGCCTCGGCGGTCAGGGGACGACGCGAATCAGCGGCTCGCTGAGGACGACGCCGATCTCGACGCCCGTTTCCCCCCGAGTGGCAAAGTCGGCCAGCACGCGCTGGGCCCGGTCAGGCGTGACGGAGAAGAGCAGCCCCCCGGAGGTCTCTGCCTCGAACATGAGGGAAGCGAGCGCGGGAGCCACCGCGGCGTCGATCGTGAGCCGGGGCCCGAACACGCCCTCGACGTAGCGGCGGTTGCGCTTCATCCCCCCGCTGAAGTGTCCCTTCTCGGCGAGGGCCAGGGCGCCGGGCAGCAGCGGAAGGCGGCGGGAGGACACCTCGATCCCAGCCCCCGACGCCTCCACCATCTCGCCGGCGTGACCGAGCAGGCCGAACCCCGTGACATCGGTCGCGCCCCGGGCGCCGCCGGCAATGGCCACCTGGGCCGCCACCCGGTTGAGCCTCAGCATGCTGGCGACGGCGCCGGCCAGAATATCGCTCGGAGCCGCATCGTCCTTGCCCGCCGTGGTGATGACGCCGGTGCCCAGGGGCTTGGACAGGAACAGACGGTCACCCGGGCGGAGGCCGCCCTTGAGGAGGACGCGATCGGGATGGATTCGGCCGGTAACACAGAGCCCATACTTGGGCTCGTTGTCGATGACGGTATGGCCCCCGGCCACGACGCCTCCCGCCTCGGCCACCTTGTCCGCGGCGCCCCGGAAGACATCGGCGATGATCGACTTGGGCATGTCGCGGGGAAAGCCGGCGATGGCCAGGGCGAACATCACCTCGCCCCCCATCGCATAGACGTCGGACATGGCATTGGCCGCGGCGACGGCACCCCACACATAAGGGTCATCGACGACCGGCGGAAAGAAGTCGAGCGTCTCGACGATAGCCAGATCGGGAGCCAACCGGTAGACGGCCGCATCGTCCGCGCGTCCCAGGCCCACCAGCAGGTTCTCGTGGGCGGCCGTCGGGCGATCGGATCTGAGCACGGCCAGCACCTCCTGGAGATCTCCAGGAGCCATCTTGGACGCTCAGCCCGCGCAGGAGGCGTAGGCGGTGAGACGGATCTCTTTGCCCGTCACGGCTCTTGCGATGCCCCCGAGGCGGCCTGGGATTCTATGAACTCCAGGAAGGCCTGCGCCAGCGGCGAGCGACTGCGTTCGCGATGGGTCACCAGGTGGAACGACCGGCGAACGTCGAGACCCTCCACGCGCACGCACACGAGGAGCCGGGCCCGGCACTCGTCCTCGACGGCCAGCCTGGACAGCAATGTCACGCCGATCCCGGCTCGCACCGCCTGCTTCACCGCCTGGGTGGACCCCATCTCGCCAGCCACCCGGAAGGCGCTCAGGTCCGTCCCCGCCTCGGCCAACGCGCGCTCCAGCGCTTGCCGCGTCCCCGAGCCGCGTTCCCGCAGCAGGAGCGGTTCCGCGCGGATGTCGGCCAGCCCGACGCTCGGCCGTCGGGTCCAGGGGTGCTCGGGAGGCACCACGATCACCATCTCGTCGGCCATCAACTCGCGGGCGACCAGCGCCCGGCTGCCCGGACGAGCCCCGACGACACCGATCTCCACCCGACCCTCTTCCACCCACTCGCTGATCTGCTGGCTGGAACCGACGCGCAGGCTGATGGAGATATCGGGATACTTGGCCTTGAACTGGCCGATGAGGGCGGGAAGGATGTACTCGCCGGGGATGGTGCTGCCGCCCACGATGAGCTCTCCGAGCAAACGGCCCTGGAATCGATCGACAGCCTGACGCGCCTCGCGCATGAGTGCCAGGATGCGGTGGGCGTAGCCCAGCAGGAGCTGTCCCGCCGGAGTGGGGGCGGCTCCCCGGCCCAGGCGATCGAGCAGTTGCACACCCAGGTCCTCCTCGAGAGCGCGCACATGCTCGGACACCGTCGGCTGGGTGAGAAAGAGCGCCTCGGCGGCGCGCGAGAAGCTCCCCAGCTCGGCGACTTTCACGAAGACCTCGAGCCGGCGAAGATCCATCGGGTCGTCGGCCCGTCAGGGCCGGGCGGTCAGTGGCAGGAGCAACCGCCCCCGCAGCAGGAGCCGCCCGAGGGCATGGCGGTCGACATCGCTCCCCCTTCCGCCTTGAAGGCGAACAGCGAGAGCTTGCGCTTGACGTTCCCGCTTGTGCAGGCCGGGCACGTTACCGCGGCGGTCGGCGTGGCCACATAGCGTTCGAACTCCTGATTGCAGCCGGCACAGCGGTACTCGTACAGGGGCACCGGCTACTGGCCTCCCCGCTGCACGTAGCTCTTCACGAACTCCTCGGCATTCTCTTCGAGAATCTCATCGATCTCGTCGAGGAGCTTGTCGATGTCTTCCTTGATCTTCTTGCCCTTCTTGGCCAGCTCCGGGCTGCCTGCCGCCGCCCCGTCGCCGCCCTCGGAGGGCTTGGTGGGCCTCGTCTCTTTCTTCTTCTGCTCTGCCATAGGCGCTCTCCGTCGGTCGGTGGCTAACGCCCATACCACCGTCCCCGCTCAATTCTAACAGATGCGGAAGGCCAGCGGTTCTTTTCAGGCCCGGCGGAAGTGCTTGCTCAGGGTCAGGGTCTGGTGCTGGTAGGAGGAGTTCAGGCCCACCCCGTACACGCGCTCGGGCCGGCTGGCCAGCCGCTCGAAGAGCACCTTGAAGGAGATCTGGCCGTCGTAGAGGAGGAAGGGGACCTCCCGGGCCCGCACCTCCATCACCACCTTGGTGCCCAGGACTCGACCGTCCCCGTAGCCGAAGCCGGGATCGAAGAAACCCGCGTAGTGGGTCCGGATCTCCCCGGCCCCGGCGTCGTAGACCACCATCTCGGCGGCGAAGTCGGGGGGCACCCGGATGCGCTCGCGCGAGACCAGGATGTAGAACCGGTTCGCTTCCAGGATGTAGGCGTCGCGACCGGACCGCTTGATGGGTTCCCAGAACTCGGCCGGATCGTAGAAATCAACCCGGCTCAAATCCACGGCGGGAGGGTTGGGGTGCGCCCGGTAGCCGATGATGCCCCCGGTGTGGCGGCCCGAGAGATCCACCCCCATGCACAGCCCGTCGTTGAAGACAACCCGCGCGAGCGGAATCGGACAGTCGTCATCGTCGTAGAGGAGCGGCGTCGCGCGGTACACGTCGGCCAGTCCCGGATCGGAGATCAGCGCCTGGCCGCTCAGCAACCGCAGCTGGTTCAGCGACTGGCCGCGCTGCACGCGCACCGGGAAGGACTGGGGGGAGACTTCGAGATAGAGCGGGCCGGCGTAGCCGGCGCGAATCTCGTCGAAGCGCGGAGCGGCGTCGGTGATGACGCGGGTAAAGATGTCGAGGCGGCCCGTGGTGCTCTTGGGATTGCACCGTCCGCGCACGGACGGCGGCAGCACCAGCGATTCCAGGAGGGGTACCAGGTAGACCGAGCCCCGCTGGAGCGTCGCCCCCGCCTCCAGCGACAGTCGATCGATGACGAGGTCACTGTCTGCCGGAGTCTCCTGGCGCAGCCGGGCTTCGACGGACTCCCGGTAGGGCAGGAAGCTGGCGCGGAGCTGATAGGCCACGGCGCCCAGACGCAGGTCGAGACTGGCCGGCTGGAATTGCTGGTCCTCGAGCGGAGCGGCGGCGCGGATCCAGCCCGCGGCGACGCCGGCCCGCAGCGCCTGATAGGGAAGCACGCCGGGACGGAGGCCAGGCCGGGGCGCAGGGCGCCGCCTCATCGCGCTTCACTTAGCATCGCGCCTGCGCGACCGTCAAGGTGTCCGCCGGCGGGCCAGCCAGAAGCAGGCCGAGGCCAGCGCGCTGAAAACGATGGACGAGAGGAACACCATCCGGTACGACCCCAGCGCGTCATGCACCGCCCCGCCGAACCAGGGCCCGATGGCCGCGCCCACACCGTTGCCCATGTTCAGCACGCCATAGATCACCCCGAAGCGCCGGCCTGCGAACAGCTCGGTGGCGATCGCGGTGATGATCGGGCCCCGGGCCCCGAAGCCGAGTCCGAAGAGCACCGCGTAGATCCCGAGCCACACCGTGTGGGGCCAAACCTCCGCCGCCACCAGCGCCACGGCGCCGCCGGCCGTACAGCCGAACGAGATCGTGGCCGACACCGCACCTCCGAACCGGTCGGCCACCACCCCGAAGAGCGGGCGGCCCAGGCTCGACATCAAACCCATCAGCCCGAAGATCGAGGCCACGAGCAGCCGGGGGAAGCCCACGTCCACGGCGAACGCAACCTGATGCGTGAAGACGGGAAAGACGGCAAGCGGCGTCAGCAGGTAGGCGGCAAAGAGCGCCCAGAAGGCGCGGGTGCGCAACGCATCCGCCAGCGTCGCTTCGCCGTCGCGCCGCGGCGGGCCGGCGCCACCGCCCTGCCCCCCATCCCGTTCGTCGCGGCGGAATCCGCCCGGCCCGCCCCGCCGTCGCTCGGGGACACGACAGCCCCACCAGGCGCTCGGCAGCAACACGATCAGCACCGCCACGCCAAGCGCCAGACTGGCGGCGCGCCAGCCCAGGCGATCGATGAGCCACTGGCTGAGCGGACCGAGGACGAAGATACCAGCGCCCATGCCGGAAAACGCCAGACCGACCATGCGGCCGCGCCGCTCCGTCACCCAGTGAGAGAGCAGCACACCCATGGGCACCCAGCCCAGCGCCACGATCCCCATGGCGCCCACCAGGCCGGTATAGAGGTAGAGCTCCCAGGGCGTGCGGATCGTGGCGGCGAGGATGGACGAAGCGCCCAGCAGCCCCACGCCGGCGAGAATGACGCGACGCGGGCCGATGCGGTCCACCACGATGCCGGTGACGGGAGCCAGGAGGCCCTGCAACAGCGTGGACATCGACATGGCCCCGGCCGTCAGCGCGCGCGACCAGCGGAACTCGTCGAGCAGCGCGACGAAGAAGATCGGGAAGGCGAAGGCGACGCCGTAGGCCGCGGCCAGGATGAGCCAGACCGTCGCGACGACCTGGAACTGCCGTCGGGGCTCCGGCGGAAGGCCGGCGCCCGACGAACGCGCCGCCGTCACGCGACGGCGTGGACGACGGCGCCCTGCCCATCGACGCCCAGGGTGCGGGCCCTGCCAGCGATCCCGGCGCGGCGGAGCGCCGTTTCCATCGCCACGCTGACGGCCTGCGCGTCACCGGAGACGACGGCCAGTAGCGAGGGACCGGCCCCGCTGAGCACGCATCCCAGCGCGCCGGCCTCGCGGGCCGCGGCGGCCACATCCGACATCCACGAAAACAGCGACAGGCGATAGGGCTCGTGGAGCCGGTCGTGCAGCGCGAGGCGAAGACCTTCCGGGCGATCCGCCTGCAGGCTGGCCAGCAGCAGGGCCACCCGCTGGACGTTGAAGACCGCATCGGCCCTGGGCACCGTCGGGGGCAACACCGCCCGGGCTTCGGCCGTCGCGCTCGTCATCTCGGGGATGAGCACCACCCAGCGGAGATGCGCGGGCACCGGGAGGGACACGGCGGTGGTGCCACCCGGCCCGGGGCAGGCCACGGTCAGCCCCCCGTAGAGCGCGGCCGCCACGTTGTCGGGATGCCCTTCGGCGCCGGCGGCCAGCGTGAGCACCGCCCCGCGGTCGAGCGGCGAGCCCAGCAGGGCGTTGCCGGCCAGCAGCCCGCCGACCCAGGCCGCCGCGCTGGAGCCGAGCCCCCGGGCCAGCGGGATCCGGTTCAGGCAGGTCAGCGCGCACCCGGGGAAGCGTCGGCCGGTCGCCTCGTAGACCGCGCGCACGGCGCGGGCGACGACGTTGTCTTCACCGGTCGGCACCTTGCCGGCGCCCTCGCCCTCCACCGTCACGCTGATGGTGTCGGTCTCCCGCGCGGTGACCTCGTTGTAGAGTGCGAGCGCCAGACCGAGCGCATCGAAGCCGGGGCCCAGGTTGGCCGTGCTGGCCGGGACCCGGACCCGGACGTGCGGCGCTAGAGCCGCTTGAGCAGCCACTCGGGCGTCAGGGAGATGGCCCAGGCGTTGAGGACCGTGTAGTAATTCGTGAAGACGAGCACGCCCACCACGACGAGCAGGACCCCGGCGGCGCGCTCGACGACGGGGATGAACGGGCGGTAGCGCTTGAAGAAGCGCAGGAACGAGCCGAGCGCCAGCGCGGAGAGCAGGAAGGGCACACCCAGGCCCGCCGAATAGGCGATGAGGAGGCCCACACCCCGCTGCACCGTCTCCGCGGTACCGGCCAACGACAGGATCGCCCCCAGGATGGGACCCACGCAGGGCGTCCACCCAATCGCGAAGGTGATGCCCACCAGGAGCGAGCCAGCATAACCCGCCGGCTTCTCACGGAACTGGAGCTGTGCGGTGCGGCCGAAGAGGCCCAGGCGAAACACCCCGGCGATGTAGAGGCCGAAGAGCACGATCAGCGCGCCGCCCAGGCGGCGGATCGACTCACGATGCTCGAGCAGGAACTGCCCGGCCGCGCTGAAGGTCGCTCCCAGCGAGATGAAGACCATCGAGAAGCCGGCCACGAAGGTCAGGGCGTGCAGGAGCACGCGCCGGCGCGCAGCGGGGGCGATGTCGCCCGTGAGGTCGGCCACCGACATGCCAGTGATAAAGGACAGGTACGAGGGGAACAGCGGCAGCACGCAGGGCGACAAGAACGAGAAGAGGCCCGCGCTGAACGCCACTGCCACGCCGACCGACTGTCCCATCCCTATTTCGCCAGAGCCTCCACCAGGGAATGCGCCGCGTCATTGTCCCAGGTTCGCGGTCCCAGCGCCAGCGCGGCCAGGTTCCCGAGCCGATCGACGACGAAGGTCGCGGGCAGCGCCCGCACGCCGTAGAGATTGGCCACCTCGTACTTGGGGTCGAGCGCGACCGGGAAGGTGAGGCGATGCCGGGCCAGGAAGGGACCCACGAGCCCGGAATCGGTGTCCAGCGACACGGCGAGCAGGACGAAGCCGTGGTCCCGATGCTGACGCCACAGGCGCTCCAGCGCCGGCATCTCCTCGAGGCAGGGCGGGCACCAGGTCGCCCAGAAATTGATGAGCAGGATCTGCCCCCGATGGCCGGTCAGGCGGAACGACTTGCCGCCCACCAGCGGCAGCGTGAAATCCTGCACGGCGCGCGTCCGCGACGGCTGGATCAGGTCGAGCTCGCGCATGGCGGCGTCGAGAGCGAGCTGGCGGCCGGGCCGCGGCTTGGCCGGGCGGGGGGACGGAGTGTCCGCCGGCGGCGGGGCCGACGCTGAAGGCGCCGTCGGCTCGGCGCGCGGCGGCTGAGCGGCGATCGGGGTTGCCGTCTCGTCCCCCGGCTCCCAGCGCAGGGCGAGATACGCCACGCCCGTGGCGACGGTGATCAGCACGGTGGCCAGCGCAAGCGAGATCGGTACTCTCGACATGGATCGGAGCACCCTCTATATTATGCCCGCCTCGAGATGATGCCTGCCTCAAGCGAGGAGGTCGGACATGGATGAGCACGCGCTGCAGGAGTTGCTGCGACAGGTCAAGGCCGGACGCCTCTCGCGCCGCGCCTTCACGACGTCGATGCTGGCGCTGGGGTTGACCGCGCCCATGGTGAGCCAGATGCTGGCCTCGGCCGGCATCGCTCAGGCCCAGCCCAAAACCCCGGGGTTCACCCCGAGCAAGCGGGGCGGCGGGGGGCCGGTCAAGATCTTGCTGTGGCAGGCGCCCACGCTGCTCAATCCGCACTTCGCGACGGGCACCAAGGACCAGATCGCCTCGCGAGTATTCTACGAGCCGTTGGGCTCCTATGACCCGGACGGCAACATCGTCCCGACCCTGGCCGCCGAGGTGCCCAGCCTCCAGAACGGGATGGTCGCCAAGGACGGGTTGTCGGTGACCTGGCGGCTCAGGAAGAACGTCGCCTGGCACGACGGCAAGCCCTTCACCGCCGACGACGTCGTCTTCAACTGGGAGTACGTGATGGATCCGGGGACGGCCGCGCTCACGGCCGGCCCCTACCGGGACATCGCGCGCATCGACAAGCTCGACAGCCACACCGTCAAGATCGTCTTCAAGAACCCTAGCCCGTTCTGGTCGGCCCCCTTCTGCGGGGCGACCGGGATGATCATCCCCAAGCATCTCTTCGCGGCGTTCAAGGGTGACAAGTCGCGCGAGGCCCCCACCAACCTCAAGCCCATCGGCACCGGGGCCTTCCGGTTCGTGGACTTCAAGCCCGGCGACATCGTGCGGGGCGAGATCAACCCCAATTATCACGTGGCCAACCGGCCGTTCTTCGACCAGATCGAGATCAAGGGAGGTGGCGACGCTGTCTCGGCGGCGCGCGCGGTCATCCAGACCGGGGAATACGACTATGCCTGGAACCTGCAGGTGGAGGACGACATCCTCAAGCGCCTGGAGCAGGGCGGCAAGGGGCGGGTGGACATCGCCGCCACCGGCAACATCGAGCACATCCAGCTCAACAATACCGACCCGTGGACCGAGGTCGAGGGCGAGCGCTCCTCGGCCAAGAGCAAGCATCCCTTCCTCACCGACCCCGCGGTGCGCCAGGCCCTCAATCTCCTCGTGGACCGGGCCTCGGTGCAAGAGCAGATCTATGGGCGCACCGGGCTGGCCACGGCCAACTTCCTCAACGCCCCCGAGAAGGTCCGCTCGAAGAACACCCGCTTCGAGTTCAGCATCGACAAGGCCAACCAGATCCTGGACCAGGCCGGCTGGAAGCGGGGCGGCGACGGCATGCGGGCCAAGGACGGCAAGAGGCTCAAGCTCGTGTACCAGACCTCCATCAACGCCCCCCGCCAGAAGAACCAGCAGATCGTCAAGCAGGCCTGCGCCAAGGCCGGCATCGACGTGGAGCTCAAGACTGTCACCGCCTCCGTGTACTTCTCGTCGGACGCGGCGAACTGGGATACCTACAATCACTTCGCCACCGACATCCAGATGTACACGACCACGATGACCGAGCCCGATCCCCAGCGCTTCATGGACCAGTTCACCTCCTGGGAGGTGGCGTCCCGGGCCAACAAGTGGCAGGGGCGCAACAAGACTCGCTGGCGCAACGAGGAGTACGACAAGCTCTGGAAAGCCGCCGAGGCCGAGATGGATCCGGTCAAGCGGGCGGCCCTGTTCATCAAAATGAACGACCTGGTCATCCAACACGTGGTGGTCATCCCGGTCGTCTATCGTCCGCGCGTGGCCGGGATCTCCAACCGTATGCGGGACGTCGTCCAGAGCGGCTGGGACGTGGACGTCTGGAATCTGCCCTACTGGTCACGCGCGTAGCGCCACGGGCCCGGGCCGGGGCGCTCGCCCCGGCCCCGCTCAAGCGAGATGTCCAGGTACCTCGTCCGCCGGCTCCTGATCGCGATTCCCGCCCTCCTGGGGATCAGCGTCGTGCTGTTCACGGTCCTGGCCCTGGCCCCCGGCGACCCCTTCGAAGAGCTGGCCACCAACCCCAACGTCCCCGCCGAGGTCCGGTTGAACCTGCGCGCGAAGTTCGGCCTGGACGACCCCCTGCCGCTGCGCTACGTGCGCTGGCTCACGGCGATGCTGCGGGGCGAGTGGGGCTTCTCGTTCATGAGCCGGGTGGACGTCGACACCCTGATCTGGCAAAGGCTACCGACGACCCTGGTGGTCCTGGGCTCGGCCCAGCTGCTAGGGTTGCTCATCGCGCTGCCGGTGGGGACGCTCTCGGCCATGCGCCCCTACTCCTTCTTCGACCAGATCGCGACGACGCTGGCCTTCATCGGCTTCTCCCTGCCGACCTTCTTCACCGGCCTGCTCTTCATCCTGTTCTTCAGCATCTATCTCGACTGGCTGCCCTTCATCTACCACGCCGACATCGCGGCGACCGGGTGGCGATGGTACTGGGAGCACCTCAAGCAAGCGATCATGCCCGTGACCGTGCTCGGCCTCTTCCAGGCGGCCTCGCTGACGCGCTTCACTCGCTCGGCGGTGCTCGATGTGATCCGACTGGACTACGTCACCACCGCGCGGGCCAAAGGGCTCTCCGAGCGCGTCACCATCCTCAAGCACGTCACCCGCAACGCCCTCATCCCGGTCGTCACGCTGCTGGCGCTGCAGCTGCCCCAGATCTTCACCGGGGCGGTGGTGACGGAGCAGATCTTCCGGGTCCCCGGCATCGGCTCCCTGCTGATCTCGGCCATCCTGGCCAATGACACGCCGGTGATCATGGCCATCACCTTCGTCTTCTCGTGCCTGGTCGTGCTGTTCAACCTGGTGGCCGACCTCGCCTACGGGTGGCTCGACCCCCGGATCTCGTTCCGCTGATGGCCGACGACGCGGCGTCGCCCGCCACCGTCCGGGCTCCCCCGCTCCCCCGGCCGGCGCCGGGCCAGACGCTGTGGAGCGATTTGCAGCGCCGCTTCCGGCGGCATCGGCTGGCCATGGGGGGAACGCTGGTGCTGGCCGTGATGGTCATGGCCGTGGTGGTGGGGCCGCTCCTCTACCGCGTGCCGATCGACGAGATCGACTTCCGGGCCAAGCTGCAGGGCCCCTCGCGGGCGCACCCGCTCGGCACCGACGATCTGGGTCAGGACCTGCTGGCCCGGATGCTCTACGGCGGGCGCATCTCGCTGGCCGTGGGCGTGGCCGCCATGCTCATCGCCATCACCGTCGGCACGCTCATCGGCGCCGCCTCCGGCTATCTCGGCGGCGTGATCGATCACCTGTTGATGCGGCTCACCGACCTGTTCTTGTCGTTGCCCCAGCTCCCCCTGCTGCTGCTCATCGTCTACCTCTTCCGCGACATGCTGAAGAACACCCTGGGCCAGGAGGCCGGTGTGTTCGTGCTCATCGTGGCCGTGATCGGCGGGCTCCGCTGGATGCCGGTGGCCCGGCTGGTCCGCGCCCAGTTCCTGTCGCTCCGCGAGAAGGAATTCGTGGAAGCGGCCCGAGGCCTGGGCGCCCCACCCCTTCGCGAGGTCGTGCGTCACATCCTGCCCAACGCCATGGGCCCGGTGATCGTGGCCGGCTCGCTGGACGTGGCCACGGCGATCATCGCCGAGTCCACGCTGTCGTTCCTCGGGCTGGGCTTTCCACCTGACATTCCCACCTGGGGGCGGATCCTCTTCGACGCCAAGGACAATCTCGACTTCGCCCCACACTGGGCGCTGTTCCCCGGCACGGCCATCTTCTTGACCGTGCTGTCGATCAACTACATCGGTGACGGGCTCCGGGACGCGCTGGACCCTCGGCGCGTTCTCACCCACTAGCCCTCAGCCAACACCGTTTCCAGGAACTCCATGGCCCGACGCTCCGCCCAGGAGCGCGCCCGCCACGGCCACCGGCCCTCGATGAAGCCCACGTGACCGCCCCGGTCCACGAACTCCGCAATCACGCCGTCGGGCAGGCCGCTGACATCCGGCAATGACGCCGCCGGCACCAGGGGGTCGTCAATGGCGCTGATCAGGAGCGTGGGGCGACGGATCTTCGGCAGGTAGGGGCCGCTGCTGGCCCGCATCCAGTAGTCCACCTCGTCGGCGAACCCGTTCAGGGGGGCGGTGACGGCGCGGTCATACTCGGCAAAGGTGCGGGCCCGGCGGGCCGCCGCCACGTCGACGAACCCCGGAAAGCGCTCGGCCTTCGCCTCGACCTTGCGTTTCATGGTCCTCAGGAAGCTCTTGGTGTAGACGGCACGGGACAGGCCGCGGTCCAGCGCCCGGGCGCTGGCCGCGAGGTCGAACGGGACGGAGATCACCGCGGCGCCCGCGACCTGCTTGGGCGCGTCCAGCTCTCTCTCGCCCAGCCACTTGAGCAGCACGTTGCCGCCCAGCGACACCCCGATGGCGCCGATGCGGAGCGCGGGCTCCCGCTCCAGCAGTCGAGCGATCACCGCGTCCAGATCCGAGGTCTCGCCCGAGTGATAGAACCGGGGCAGGCGGTTCAACTCGCCGCTGCACGATCGGAAGTTCAGCACGACCCCACGCCAGCCCCGAGCCGCCGCCTCCCGGAGCAGGCCGACCACATAGTGGGAGCGGATCGAGCCTTCCAGACCGTGAAGCACCACCACCAGGGGAGCCCCTGGCCGACCCTCGAGCCAGTCGAGGTCGACGAAATCGCCATCGACCATCTCCAGGCGCTCGCGCCGCAGGGGGGTCCGGCCCCGGCGAAAGAGCGGCCCCCAGAGGGTCTGCAGATGCCGATGCCGGCACCACCAGGCCGGCCGAAAATCCCGGGTGCGCGTCAGCGCGCCGGCCTCACTCCTGACCCTGGAGGAGGAGCTTGGCCACCTCCGAGACGATCGCGCGAGCTCGCTGGTCCAGCTCGGCCTCGCTGAGGTTGGCGATGGGGTGCGGCATCATGAGGAACCGGTAGGTCGGGAGGCCCCACTGCTCGGCCATGGCCCGGGCCGTCCGCTCGAACACGTCGGTCACGATCGACGCCGAGGGAACGCCGGCCTTCTCGAGCACGATTCCGTCGAGCACACTGCCCGACGAGCAGGACCCTCAATCACCGATGCCGGCGACGACCACGTCGCAGGTTCGGCGCACCTCGGCGATGATCTCCTCGTGCGCCGGCACGCTGGCGTTCTTCTTGCGCCACATCCGGGTGGAGGCGGCCCCATACTCCCTGACCATGATGTCGCCGATCTTCTGGAGCAGCCGATCGGAGTTGAACTTGGTGTTCTCGATCAACGCGACACGCTTGCCCGTGAGTGATCCGGGCCGCGGCGCATAGGCGATGGCCTGGCGGGCGGCCGGGGTGGTAGGGTCGAGGATCTCGATCATTGCCTGACCTCCTTTGCCTCGTTGAAGGGTCGGCTCGGCGAGCGGCTCACCTCACCTCCGACCACCACTGTCACCGCCTGCGAGGAACGTTTGCTGCCCCAGCCGGGGATGTAGGCCGAGAAGCTTCCGGCCCGGCCTCCGGCGGCCACAACCAGGATATCATCCGGGCTCTCCACCAGCGGTCGCAGCCTGTCCTCGTCGCCGGGCTGCACGGGACCCGCCATACGACCGGTCCGCCGCAGGTGGGCGTGGGAGTTCTGCGTGTGCTCCCACACGAAGCGCCGGATCTGGTCCTTGCCCCACCCGCTCCCGGCGATCGTCCGCATGTGCTCGCCGGCGAGGATCAGGGCATAGTGCGGCTGCCCCATCACGTTGCCGGAGATCCGCATGGCGTCGCTGAGCGTGGTGAGGACGCCCTCGGCGGTGCTGGAGAGCTGGTTGTAGATCTGGTGCGGCGCCTCCGCCGCCATCACCGTCACCGCGCTCTGCTCGCGGCGCAGCCCCCGCTCGACGTGGAGCGGCGGCCACGGGCTCTCCTCCTCGTTTTCCCCGATGACGTAGGAGAGCTTGCCGGGATGGCCCAGCGTCCCCCGGTCGAGCCGTCCCGGCCACGAGCCGCACACGTTGCGCATGATCAGGCGGACGGCGCGGCCGATGGTCAGATTCGACCGCCAGCCCGGGCCGAAGAGGTTGTCGCCGCAGTTGATGTCGAGCTCACGGCGAATGGGACCGTTCACGATCATGAGCACGCCGGCGCCGGCGGTGGAGGTGCCCGGGCCATGATACGACCACCGAGGATCCCCGATGGCCTCGACGGCAGCCACCACCACCGGCATGTACGCGGGCAGGCAACCGGCCATCACCGCGTTGATCGCCACCTTCTCGGCGGTGATGGATACCGCCCGGTGCTCCACGTAGGCCACCTGGTGCTGGGGATCGAGCTTGGCGGCGTCCAGCATGGCCTGCACCTTGGCCTCGGTGGGGGGCACCACGGGCAGCCCGTCGCTCCAGCCCTGCTGGAAGCAGAACTCGATAGCGTCATCCAGGTTCGCCACGGCGTGGCGCGGTGAGGTCAACGTGATCGCCATGAGGCTCCTCCCTTTCGCGCCGGCCACGCTATCACCGCGAGCGGGGCCCCGCAACCGGCGCGTCGCCCGGGGCCTCGACGGGCACGGTCACCGCGCGCGTCGCGCCGAACGTGGGGACGATGGCGGAGTGCTTGCCGGGCCCCCCCGCCACCACCACCATCACGTCGTCCGGCGTGACGGCCACGGTGACGGTGTCGTCGGGCGAGCGGCCGCGGAAGCGCGCGGGATCGATCGTGGCGAAGCGGGCCAGGTTCTCCGCGCTGAAGGCCCCCAGGCGCACCCGCGCGCGGTCGAACAATGCTCGCTTGAGATCGCGCTTGGACCAGCCCGATCCGGCGATCGTCCGCGCGTGCTCGGGACCGAGGAGGATCAGCGGCTCGCCGCCCAGATAGATGTTGTTGTTGCCGGTGGTCGCCGCGGTGCCGGCCAGGGCCAGCAGCAAAGCCTCGGCGGACGTCGAGCCGTGGTCATTCACGTTGTGGGGCGCCTCGGCACCGCACACCGTCACGCAGCTCGCCGCGGCATCGAAGCCGCGCTCCACGTGCAGCGGCTCCCAGGGCGACTCCGCCTCGTTCTCGGCGACGCAGTACGTGAACTTGCCGGGGTGCCCGAGCGTGGCGCGGTCGCCCTGCCCGGCCCGGGCCCCGCCCACGTTCTGCAGCGTGAGCCGCAGCCCGCGGCCCACGACCGCATTGGCCCGGTGACCCTGGCCCAGCGCGTTGGCTCCGCTGTGCACGCCCAGGCGCCGAGCGAGGGGGCCGTTGACGATCACCAGCGGCGTGCAGGGGTGGGTGGTGGCCTGGATCGCGTCCAGGTTGAAGCGGGGGTCGGCGACGGCGCGCACGGCGGCCACGATCAGGGGCAGTTGCTCGGGCCCGGCGCCGGCCAGCGCGGCGTTGACCGCAATGGCCTCGAGCGTCGCCACGCCCCGCCGAGGCGGCAAGGTGGCCACGACCTGGTCGCCACGCTGGCCGGCCAGCACACGCGCGACTCGCTCAGGAGTGGGCGGGAGCACGGGAAGCCCGTCGCCCCAGCCCTCGGCCAGAGCAAATTCCTGAAAGGCGTCGATGTCATCGGGGGCGGCCAGCAGGGCCACCGCACCGGGCGCCGCGGCGGGCGAGTGCGCCGGCGCTCGGGTCAGCGCCGCCACGACGGCGTCGAGGACGCCGTCAGCGCGGGCCGCCACGGCATGGGGATCGACGCCCCCGATCGGGTGGGCGACGGTCACGAGGGGCAGGTCGGGCAGGCCCAGCGCCGCGGCGGCACTGTGGCCCAGCGAGGCGAACAGGTCGGTGCCGAGGACAACGGTGGGGACTCCCCGCCCCTCGATCTGCGCCGCGTCGTGGATACTCCACGACGTGCAGGAGCCTCAGTCCGCCGAGCCGGTGAGGACGACGTCGGCGGCCGCGACGATCGCGTCGATCTCCTCGGCCGCTCGGGAGCTGCCCGGCTTGCGCCAGCGGCGGACCTCGGCCACACCGGCCCGGGCTACGAGCAGCTCGGCCAGCCGTTCCAGCAGCACGTCGGCGTTGGGCTTGGAGTTGTCGAGGACGGCGACCCGGCAGCCGGCGAGGCGGGCCGGACGCTTGGCCAGTGGCCGGGGCCGGGTGTCAGCCACCCCCAGCGGGCTCAGCACCTCCATCGCGGCTCCTCCTAGGTCGAGATGTCGGCCAGGAACGCTACCAGATCGTAGACCACGTGCACGACGATCGTAAACGTCGTCGAGGTCCGCCGCTTCACGAGGCCGAGAGCCACGCCCACGACGAAGATCATGAGGATACCGGGAATCTGGTACTGGACGTGGAGGATCGCGAATAGGGCGGCGCTCAACCCGATGCCCAGTCGGGGCTGGAGCGCCCCGCGAAACAGGACCTCCTCGCCCACCCCGGCGGCCAGCGACACCAGGGCCGCACCCACCACGGGGGGAATGCCGATGAACTCGTAGTCGAACCTGTCCTCGAGCGCGTGAACCCCGGGGAGCACCAGGCTCTCGACCCACTCCATAGCGGCCACCGCGACGTTGAGCAGGAGGCCCGTGGCCAGCGCCCATCCCACCTGCCGCGGCCGGAGAGGCCGCACATCGAGCCGGCCCAGAGCCGCTCGCGCGTCGCGCGTGAGGAGAAAGCCGATGCCGGCCAGGGCCAGGGCCAGGTCGGAGGCCACCGCGACCAGCGAGTCGGTGGCGTGAAACGGCACGCTCGCCGAGGGCTCCTCCTGCAGCTGCGCGAACAGCGCGATCGAGGACAGCACGGTCAGCAGCATGGCCACGACGGCCACGGCGTGGACGGGCGACGCGGGGTCGAGTCCCAACGGGCGGAGCAGCGCGGCGCGGAGCCGCGTCGGCGCCAGCAGGGAGGCGAACACGGCCACCAGGAGAGCGGCCAGGGCAATCTCGGCCGGGCCCAGCCCCAAGGGCTCTAGCTCGAACGCCCAGGTGATGGCAGCGAGCGCCGCGCAGACCGCGGCCACGGAGAGGGCCAGCCCCGTTACGTGATCTCGGGCCCAGCGTGTGTGCTCCAGAACGCGAGCGACCACCGCCGCGACGACCAGGGGAACCGGGAGCGCCAGACCTTCCGCGATCCCGCTCAGATCAAGCGCCACGAAGGCCACCGCCAGAAGCAACCAGACGACGACGCCCCCCGCCGGCATCGCGCCCCCGCTCACGCGCTCGGGTCCCGCCGTGGCCTGGCCACCCCGACGATGAGCGCTGCCAGCGCGGCCAGGCCGACGGCGGTGGCGGCCGCCAGACAAGCCCGCGCGAAGGCGGCGTCGAAGCCGGCGGCCACCCGCACCGCGGCGAAGACCTGGGCGAGGACCGCTACGCCGGCGACCGTTCCCAGTGTTCGGGCCAGAAACGCAAAGCCTCCGGCGACCCCTTGCTGGCCGGCCGGGAACTGCGCCATCAACGCCGTCATGTTGGGCACCTGGAAGAGACCCAGCCCCAGCCCGGCCGCGCCGAGGGCAAGTCCCAGAACGACAGGTGACGTTACCGGGCCGGCGGTGGAGAGCACGCCCAGTCCGGCCGCCTCCAGGCCGAGCCCGGCGGCCATGGGAGCCCACGGCCCCAGCCGATCCGCGAGCCAGCCCGCCGGAGTCGCGGCGAGGGCCGTGCCCAATGGGGTCAGCATGAAGAGCATGCCTCCCGAGAACGTGTCCAGGCCCCGGCGCTCGATCAGATAGAACGGTCCGAGCAGCCAGATGGCGAAGATACCGGCCTGGGCCAGGAAGGCGAGAGCGCCTGCGCCAAGTACGCTGGCGCGAGCGACGTCGCGCAGGAACAAGACCGGCGAGCCCACACGCCCCCGGACTGGGGGAGCGGCCGCGATCGCCCAGGCCAGCACGGTCACCGCCAGGGGCACGCGCAGGAGGAACACCGCTTCCCAGCCTCCGCGGTCCACGACTCCACCCGCAATCAGGGGGCCGATGGCGAAGCCCAGGCCGATGGCTCCATTGAGGAAGCCGAGCGCCTGACCCCGCGCCTCCGGCCCCGCGGCCAGCGTCGCCAGCGCCGGCGCGGTGCCGTAGACCAGCCCACCCGCCAGCCCCTGCAGCACGCGCCCGGCCAGCAGCATGGTGAAGCTCGTGGCCGTGCCGCAGACGAGAAAGCCCAGCGCGCTCAACCCGATCCCGGCCAGGAACACCGGACGGTGGCCCACACGGTCGCCCGCCGCGCCGCCGATGAACGATACCAGCGCGTACGTGAGCACGTAACTGATGACGACCCAGCGGACCCGTTCGGCCGGGACGGCGAAGGCCGCCGCCATCGCCGGGAAGGCGATGTTCACGGTGGAGTCGAGCGAGACCACGAAGGCGCCCGCTCCCGCCAGCCCCCTGCCCACGATCGCGTATGATGGCACGAGTGCGGACGCGCGATGCCTGACCCCCTCGGCTGGGCTCTTCTGCTCGGCGGTGCGGTGCTCGGCTCGGTCGTCGGGGGCGTCGCCGGCTTCGGCGCCGGACTGATCCTGCTGCCCCTGCTCGTCTGGGCCGTCGGCGTCCGCGCCGCCGCGCCGGTGCTCACCGTCACCATGCTCATCGGCAACCTGTCGCGGATCTGGTGGAGCCGACGTGACGTGCACCCCGGCGTGGCCCTCCGCTTCCTGGCCGGCGCCGTCCCCGCGACCGCCCTCGGCGTCGTCTTCTATGCCGGAGCCCCGGGAGAATCGCTGCGCTGGGTCATGGGCGCCTTCCTCATCGCCTCGGTGCCGCTGCGGCGCTTGCTGCTCACCCGGAACGTCACCGTACGGCTTCGCCACTTCCCGGTGGTAGGCGCGCTCGTCGGGGTGCTGTCCGGCATCGTCGTGGCCACCGGCCCCGTGGCCTCTCCGTTCTTTCTCGCCTACGGCCTGCGGCGCGGCGCCTACATCGGAACCGAGTCCGTGTGCGCCCTGGGCATGCACGTGGCCCGGGGCCTGGCCTTCGCCGGCTTCGCCCTGATGACCTGGGAGACAGTCGCCGTCGGCCTGGTACTGGGCGCCGTCATGTTCGTCGGGGCCTGGCTGGGCCGTGGCCTCCTCGACCGCATGAGCGATCGCGCGTTCCTGGCCGTGGTGGAGGTCTTTCTCGTGCTCATGGGCTTGCAGTTCCTCCTCATCTCGCGGTAATAGTGGCGCGCCATGCATCTCGACCCGGGAGCCAGCGCCGAGGTCGCCCTCACGGTCACGCCAGACCACACTGCGGACGCGATGGGCAACCGGGGCGTCCACGTCTTCGCCACGCCGTTCGTGGTGGGATTGTTGGAGAACGCCGCCGGAGCGGTGCTCCACCCCCACCTGCCGCCGGGCGCGGGCACCGTGGGCACGATGGTGGAGATGCGGCACCTGGCCGCCACCCCGGTCGGCATGCGAGTGCGGGCCCGGGCCACGCTCCTGCAGGCCGACGGTCGGCGCTACCTCTTCGCGGTGGAGGCCTGGGACGACAAGGAGAAGATCGCGGAGGGACGCCACGAGCGCTTCGTGGTCTCCGACATCCAGACATTCCTGGAGCGGGCCATGAAGAAGGGCCAGACTTGATGCCCATCGCTCTCAACAAGGAGATCGTCGGCAAGGAGTACCCGCCCTTCGCGGTCACCCTGGAGCGGGTGAAGATCAAGGAGTTCGCCCAGGCCATCGGCGATCTCAACGCGCACTACCTCGACGACGCGGTGGGGCGGGCCTCGCCCTGGGGCGACATCATCGCGCCCCCCACCTTTCCCGTCACCTTTCGCGACGAGGCCTCCGACTCGGCGGCGCTGCTCCGCGATCTCGACGTGGACATCTCCCGTGTGCTCCATGGCGAGCAGGAGTTCGCGTCGTTCCGTCCCCTCACGCCGGGCGAGACCCTGCTCTGCCGGACGCGGGTGGTCGATGTCTACGAGAAGCCCGGGCGCACCGGCCCCCTGGGCTTCGTGGTGCGGGAGATGACGGTGACCGATCGGGACAACGACATCGTGGCCACCATGCGCCAGGTGACGGTGGTGCGGCTGTGAAGTACGGCAAGCTTTACTACGAAGACGTGGCGGTGGGCGCCGAGGGTCCGCCCCTCGTCAAGGGGCCGCTCCAGCAGATCCAGCTCACCCGCTACGCCGGGGCCTCCGGGGACTTCAACCCCATCCACCAGGACGAGGAGTTTGCCCGCGCCGCCGGGATGGGCGGGGTGTTCGCCCACGGGATGCTCTCGATGGGCTTCGTGGCCCAGGCCCTCACCGATTGGGCCGGCCCCGGGACGGTGCGCACGCTGAGCGTCCGCTTCGCCGCGCTCGTGCGGCTCAAGGACACGGTGACGTGTCGGGCCCGCGTGCTGGCCAAGACGGCCACGGGGGATCTGCACGTCGTCGAGGTGGAGGTGTGGGCCGAGAACCAGCGGGGCGAGAAAGTCGTCACCGGCCGGGCCACGCTGCAGCTGCCGACCCGGCTTTCCTCCGTCGCCTAGCCGGCCGGCAGCTCGCCGCGGAGCCCCACCCACTCCCGCAGCGCTTCCCGCGTGGACGGGAAGGCCAGGGCCTCCCAGGGGATCTCCGACAGCTTCATCCACTCCAGGGCGTCGTTCTCGTCGCAGGGCGTCAAGGTCCCACCCGTCACCCGCGCCCGGTAGACGATGATCACCGGCGCGCCGGGGTAGGAGTACACGTTCAGCAGGCCGGTCAGCTCCACGTGAAGGCCCGTCTCTTCGAAGGTCTCGCGCAGCGCGGCATCTGTCACCGTCTCACCGAAATCGACGAAGCCTCCCGGAAAGGTCCACAAGCCGCGTCCGGGGTTGATGGCGCGGCGGGTGAGGAGCACGCGTCCGTCCTGCTCGAGGATGGCGCCCGCGACGACTTTGGGATTGAGATAGAAGACGAAATCGCACGCCGAGCACACGGCCTGTTCGCGCTGATCGGGCGGTACGGCCTCCCGGCCCAGGGGCCCGCCGCACAGCGGGCAGAAGTGGATGGTGTGTGGCGCCAAGAACCGTGGACCGGGATCGTCGCTCACGTCAACGAGTCTAGCACGCGGTCCCTTGACACCTTCGGTGACGCGGTGTTAGAAGGCAGGCGACATCCTGCGCTCTCTCTCGCCATCGGGGAGGTCACGTATGCGCCAGCGTGCCGTCGGTTCCGTTGCCAGCGTCCTTCTCATCGCCGTGGCCGCGCTGTCGAGCGGCATCCAGGCCCAGCCCCTCTCGGGGGAATACAAGATCGGCGTCCTGGAGCCGCTGACCGGGCCCCTGGCCTCCGAGGGCAAGCGCCACCTCGAGGGCTACGAGATCGTGCGGGACATGATCAACGAGCGGGGCGGCGTGATGGGCAAGCGGCTCGTCTTCACCGTCGCCGACGCCCCCGATCCCACCGCCGCCGCCACCGAGGCCAACCGGCTGATCACGCGCGAGGGTGTCAAGATCATCACCGGCACGTTCTCCTCGCGGCTGTGCGGAGCGGCCAGCGAGGCGGCGGCCCGCCACAACGTGATCTACTGGGAGACCTCCTGCGTCGATCCCCGCTTCAACAAGCGAGGCCTCAAGACCGTCTTCCGCACCGAGATCGATGCCACCGGCTTCGGCTGGTACAACATCGAGTTCATCGCCAAGCACCTGGCCCCGCGCTTCAACCTGCGCCCCAATCAGCTCAAGATCGCCTTCTTGTCCGAAGACTCGTCCTATGGGCAGGGCGTCACCGAGTCGGCGCGGCTGCGGGCCAAGCAAGAGTTCGGCATGCAGGAGGTGGGCACTGAGTACTACTCGTTCACGGCCATCAACGACTTCACGCCCGTCATCGTGAAGTACAAGCAAGCCAATCCCGACGTCGTCCACCATATCGGCTACACTAACGACGCCCCGCTCTTCTGGCGACAGGCCCGCGAGCAGAACTTCCTCTTCAAAGCGCTGGTCCATGCCGGCGCCACCGGCTACGGCTCGCCCGATTTCGGCAAGGCGTTGGGCGCCGACGCCAACGGGGTCTTCGCCCTGCTGGAGCCGGGGCCGGGCTTCCGGATGGAGGCGCTCCGACCCGAGGGCCAGAAGATCGAGCGCGAGTTCCGTGACGCCGTGCAGAAGCGCACGGGCTCCTACCCGCTGGGCGGCCACCAGCTGGCCGGCGGCGGTCTGTGGGTCCTCAAGCTCGTGCTCGACCGGGCCGGCAGCGACGACCTCGAGAAGTTTCGCAGCGCGGTCATGTCCCTGGATTTGCCGGTGGGCTCGGGGATCAACGGCTGGGGCATGAAATTCGCCGAGAACGGCCAGAACGCCAACGAACGCGTCCAGCACTACATGCTGCAGTGGCAGGGCGGCCAGCTGGTCACGGTGTGGCCCGAGGAGTTCACGACCCTCCGGGCCAAGTGGATTCCGCTCGGGCCCTGGGACCAGCGCAAATAGACGTCCTCGCCCAGCTCGGCGTCGCCACCGTCCTGTTAGGGGGCATCTATGCCCTGATCGCCGTGGGCCTCACCCTGATCTTCGGCATCATGCGCGTGGTGAATTTCGCCCACGGTGAGTTCCTCATGCTCGGCATGTACCTGGCCTTCTGGGCGTTCACCTTCTCGTCCCTCGACCCCTATGTCACTCTGTTTCTGTCCCTCCCCGTCTTCTTCGTCGTGGGGCTAGCCAGTTACGGCCTCATCATGCGGGGGGTCATTCATGCCTCGCACAACGTCCAGATCTTCACCACCGTCGGGCTGAGCATCGCGTTGCAGAACGCGGCCCTGGTGCTGTGGACGGGCGACTACCGCGTGGTGCGGCCCTGGCATTCCTTCGTCGTGCTCCGGGTCGGCGACGTCGCCTTCAACCTTTCTCAGGTGGTCGCTTTCCTGGTCGCCCTGGCCCTGACCATCGGCCTGTTCGCCTTCATGCGGTGGACCCACACCGGGCGGGTCATGCGGGCCACGGCTCAGGACCGGGAAGCGGCCACACTCATGGGCATCGATGCCGATCGCGTCTATCGCCTCACCTGGACCATCGGCATCGCCGCCGTGGGCGTGGCCGGCGTCCTGGTGGCCCCGCTGTACGCGGTGTACCCCACCGCCGGCCTGCAGTTCGTCTTGCTCGCCTACGTGGTGGTGGTCCTCGGCGGGCTCGGCGACATGGTGGGCGCGCTCTTCGGGAGCCTGATCGTGGCCCTCGTCGAAGTCGTCGGCTCCTATTTCATCGGCACCGCGTGGAAGGAAGTGCTGTATTTCATCCTCTTCATCGCGGTCCTCTTGCTCCGGCCGGCCGGGCTCTTCGGCCAGCGGGGCGCCGAGACGCTGGGCGCCTGATGCGGGTCCTGCTCGGATGGCGGTGGGGCGCCGGGCTCCTCTTCACTACCGCCGCGCTCATCCCGCTGGTCGTCCGTGATGCCTTCTTCCTCGACGCGGTCATCCTGATCCTCTTGTGGGGGGCCATCTCTGCCGCCTGGAACGTGGCCAGCGGCTATGCCGGTCAGGTCTCGCTCGGTCACTCGGCCTTCTTCGGCCTCGGCGCCTATTCGGCGGCGCTCCTGTCCACGCGCTGGCAGCAGAGCCCCTGGCTGGGGATGCTGGTCGGGATCGCCGTCTCGCTCGCGGCCGGCGCCGTCATCGGCTATCTCTCCAACCGTCTCCGCGGCCCGTACTTCGCCCTGTCGACGATCGCCTTCTCCCAGGTGCTCCTGATCGTGGCCAGCCGCTGGCGAGGGTTCACGGCCGGCTCGGAGGGCATTCCCGTGCCCTTCCGCCCGGGGTTGTGGACGCTCGGGCTCAGCCACGTAGCCTGGGTGTACCTGGCCCTGACCCTGGCCATCCTCTACTACTTCGTGCAGCTCTACTTCGAGCGCTCCCGGCTTGGCTACCGGCTCGCCGGCGTGCGCGAGGACGAGGACGCCGCCGAGGCCCTCGGCATCCCCAGCCGCCGGTTGAAGGTCCTCGCGGTCACGCTGAGCGCCGCCCTCACCTCGGTGGGCGGAACGCTGTGGGCTCAATACGTCGGTTTCGTCGATCCGTTCTACGTCTTCTCGGTGGACCTGTCCGTCCGCTTCGCGCTGCACACGATCATCGGCGGCATGGGGACGGCCCTGGGCCCCTACCTCGGCTCGATCCTCATCACCTCCGTCGAGACGTACTTGCGTGCCACCTTCTCCGGTGTCCAGGCAGGCCTGACGGGAATCTATCTGGTCGTCTACGGCTGCGTCCTCATTCTGGTCGTTCGCTTCGTCCCCGAGGGCCTGGCCGGCGTGGCTGCCCGCCTGCGCGCCAGAACCGCGCGCGCGCTCGCCTGACCCGTCATGCTGCGCCTGGAGGCCGTTACCAAGCGCTTCGGGGGCCTGACCGCCGTGCGGGAGGTGACGCTGAATGTGAATGCCGGCGATCTCCTCGGCATCATCGGGCCCAACGGGGCCGGCAAGACGACGCTCTTCAACGTCATCGCCGGCTACTATCGGCCTGAGGCCGGGCGCGTCATGTTCGACGAGCATGACATCACGGGCCTGCCCCCCCACGCCATCTGCCAGAACGGACTGACTCGCACGTTCCAGATCGTCAAGCCGTTCGGCAACCTGTCCGTCCTCGACAACGTGATGATCGGCTCCCTCACCAAGGTGACCAGCCTGCGGGCTGCCCGGGCCGACGCCGAGCGGGTCGTCGAGACCTGCGGCCTCGCCGCCTATGCGCCGGCCCGGGCCAGGGCGCTGCCCATCGGGCTGCGCAAGCGGCTGGAGGTGGCCCGGGCCCTGGCCACCCGGCCCCGCCTGCTCCTCCTGGACGAAGTGATGGCCGGCCTCAACCCGGTGGAGCTCGCGGCCATGGTCGATCTCATTCGGAACCTCCACGCCGAGGGGCTCACCCTGGTCGTCATCGAGCACATCATGGCGGCCATGATGCGCCTGGCCCACCGCATCGCCGTGCTGCACCATGGCGAGCTGATCGCCGAAGGGCCGCCGGCGCAGGTGGCCAGCGACCGCCGGGTGATCGACGCCTATCTCGGCGAGGAGTTTGTGCTTGCTCAAGCTTGACGCCATCGACGCGTTCTACGATGACCTGCAGGCCCTCTTCGGCGTGTCGCTGGAAGTGCGCGATCGGGAGATCGTCGCGCTGGTAGGTGCCAACGCGGCCGGCAAGACGACCACGATCCGGGTGATCTCGGGGCTGCTGTCCCCCCAGCGAGGCCGCGTGCTCTTCGCCGGGGACGATCTGGCCCAGGTGGCCGCTCATCGCCGGGTCGACCTCGGTATCGTGCAGGTCCCGGAAGGCCGCCGGCTGTTCCCCTTCATGACAGTGATGGAGAATCTCCTGCTCGGTGCTCACCCGGAACGGGCCCGGGCCGAGCGCGGCCGCGCGCTGGAGTATGTCTTCGGCCTGTTCCCCATCCTGGCCGAGCGGCGTGATCAACTGGCCGGCTCACTCTCCGGTGGCGAGCAGCAGATGTGCGCCATCGGCCGGGCCCTGATGGCCCGACCCCGCCTCCTCATGCTCGACGAGCCGACGCTCGGCCTGGCGCCCCTGCTGGTCCGGCAGATCTTCGAGACGGTCCGCACGATCAACGCCGACGGGGTGACCGTGCTCCTGGTAGAACAGAATGTGCGCCAGGCTCTCACCGTCGCCCACCGTGCCTGCGTGCTGGAGAGCGGACGCCTGGTGCTCGATGGCCCGGCCCGGGACCTGCTCGGTGACGAGCGCCTCAAGCGGGCGTACCTGGGGCTATGACCACGGGCCGGCGACGGTGGGCCGGCGTGGACGTGGGGGCAGCCGCCAAGGGCTTTCACGTGGCGGTGATCGACTCGCGCGGCCTGGTCGGCGGGCCCGAGCGCTGCCGCCGCGCGGCCGAGGCGGTGCGTCTGTTGGCATCGTGGCAGCCACGCCTCGTCGCCGTCGATAGTCCGCTGCGTCCGGCCCCCGATGGCGAACGGTCGCGTCCCTGCGAGCGGGAGTTCGCCCGCGCCAGGATTTGCGGACTGCGCTTCACGCCGGACCGGCTGGCCTTGAGGTCGAGCCGGTACTACGAGTGGATCCTCAACGGCTTCGCCCTGTATCGCGGCCTGGGGGCGGCGGGGCTGACGGCGATCGAGTGCTTCCCCACCGCCTCCTGGACGCGCTGGTACGGCCCCCGGCGCTGGGCACCGCGAACGGCCTGGTCCCGGGCCGCGCTGCGGCGCCTGCCCCTGACCGGCGTGCCCGTCCGCCTCGACCAGGACGAGCGCGATGCGATCGCCGCGGCCCTGACCGCCCGCGAGCACGACCAGCACCTGACCGAGCGCTTCGGTGACCTCGTGGTGCCCAAGGGCCATTCTGGACGCCGGGGCCCGGTTGCGCTATAGGACTGTCTGATGAAGATCGATCGGAGCCGCCTTGAGCAATCCTTTCAAGCGTTGGGGCGGATCGGCGAGACCCCCCGCGGTGGTCTCAGCCGTCTGGCGCTCAGCGACGATGACAAGCGGGCCCGCGACCAGATGGTCACCTGGATGCGGGAGGCCCGGCTGCGCGTCCGCGTCGACCAGATGGGCAACATCTTCGGCGAGCGTCCCGGCACCGACGCCCTGCCGGCCGTGATGGTGGGCTCGCACGTGGACTCCGTGCCCACCGGCGGCAAGTACGACGGCCAGCTGGGCGTGCTGTGCGGGCTGGAGGTGATCCGGGCCCTCGACGACCACGGCGTGCGGACGCGCCATCCGCTCATGCTGAGCATTTTCACCAACGAGGAGGGCGCGCGCTTCCAGCCGGCCATGATCGCCAGCGGCGTGATGGCGGGCAAGATCCCGCTGGAGGACGCCTATAACGCGCGGGACAAGGACGGCCTCCGCCTCGTGGACGAGCTGGAGCGGATCGGCTACCTGGGATCGGAGCCCTGCGTGGCCCGGCCGTTGCGAGCCTATCTCGAGCTCCACATCGAACAGGGCCCGTTGCTCGAGGAGGAGGGCCTCTCGGTGGGAGTGGTGGAAGGCATCGTGGCCATCTCGTGGTCGCGCCTGACGATCCACGGTGTCCAGGACCACGCCGGACCCACGCCGATGCGGATTCGTCACGACGCCCTGGTGGCCGCCGCGGAGGTGATCGGTGGCGTCCGCCGCATCGCCCGAGAGCTGGGCGGCGACACCGTGACGACCGTGGGCAACCTCGTCGTGCAACCCAACATCGTCAACGCCATCCCCGGGCGCGTGGTGCTCTCGATCGACATTCGCGATCCCCGTGACGCCACGCTGGACCGCGCGCGGCCCATGCTCGAGCGCGTGGTGCAGGACGCCTGCGACCGTGAAGGCGTGCGCGGGGAGCTCGAGCACTACTGGCGAGTGCCCTATACGCCGTTCGACCCCGGCGTGGTCGATGCGGTGGAGCGGGCGGCCAGGGCCGCCGGCGCCCGCTACCGGCGGATCCGTTCCGGCGCCGGCCACGACGCCCAGTACATGGCCACCATCGGGCCGGCCGGAATGATCTTCGTGCCCTCCCGCGACGGCCGCAGCCACTGTGAGGAGGAGTTCACGCCGATGGACGACATCGAGCACGGCGCCAACACGCTGTTGGGCGCCGTCCTCGACCTGGCCGGGGCGATCGGGAAGGACTGAGCCGCTCCCCGAATGAAGCCCCATCCTATCCTGCCCGGCTACTACGAAGACGAGGCCCAGCGCCGCCGGTTCCTCACCGTGATGTTCGACGGAACCGCGAAGCACTACGACCGCATCAACGGAATCATGGCCTTCGGCTGGGGCGTCTGGTACCGGCGCTGGATCCTGCACCGCACCGGGCTCCGCGCGGGAGCCCGCCTGCTCGACGTCGCCGTGGGGACCGGGGCCGTGGCCGGCGCGGCGGCCAGCATCGTGGGCCCGTCGGGTCGCGTGGTCGGCCTCGACCCCAGCTCCGGGATGCTGGCCGAGGCGAGACGGAAGCTGCGGATCCCCCTGGTCCAGGGCATCGCCGAACAGCTGCCGTTCCGGGAGGGCGAGTTCGACTTCGTCAGCATGGGCTATGCGCTGCGCCACGTCTCCGATCTCAAGCACACCTTCGGCGAATACTTCCGGGTCCTGCGGCCCGGCGGCACCCTGCTGATTCTGGACTTCGCCCGTCCCCGTTCCCGGCTCGGCCGCGGATTGGGGCGGTTTCACGTGAACCACCTGGGGCCCCTGGTCGCCCGCCTGCTGTCCAACCGCCGCGAAGCGCAGACCCTCATGCGGTACTGCTGGGACACCGTCGAGCATCTGGTGCCCGCCGACACGATCGTCACGGCGATGGCCGATGCCGGATTCCAGGTCGTGAACACGACCGTCCGCTTCGGACTGCTCAGCGAATACGTCGGCCGCAAGCGGCTGCCTGCGGGGGGTGTCGGAGGACCGTGATTGCCCCTCCCGGTGAGCGGGCGGCTGCCACCGCCGCGGGGCCCCGCTGGTACTCGCATCCGTACAATCGCGCCGAGCTGTACCGCCTGGCGGCGGCGCTGGGCCGCCTGCCACGCCCCCTGCGCCTGCGTCTGGCCCGGGGGCTGGGCTCGCTCGCCTCGCGACTGCTCGTCGTCGAGCGGGGCGTGGTGCGCGCCACGCTGGGCAGAGTGACGGGGGCGACCGGGCCCCGGCTCGACACGCTTACGCGCGGGGTCTTTCGCGAGTTCGCCATGTGCTTCAGCGACCTCGTCTCCACAAATCGCCAGCCCCCGGACCGGCTGGCGGCGCTGGTGGGCTCGGTGAGCGGGGCCGACCGCGTCGTCGCCCTCAGCGGCGGGTTGATCTCGCTGACCGCGCACGTGGGCAACTGGGAGCTCGCCGGTCGACTGCTGGCGCGCCGCGCCGCGCGAGCCACCCACGTAGTGGTGGCCCCGGAGGAAGGCCAGGAGCTGGAGCGCTGGCTGCGGCGCAATGGCGACGGCGTTCACTTCGTCACCCGCTCCCGACCGACGGTCTCGCTGACGCTGGTGGCCGCCCTCCGCCGCGGTGAGGTCGTGGCCCTGCAAGGCGACCGGGCGCTCGGCACTCGGGGCGATGCGCTCGTGCCGTTCTTCGGGCAGCCCGCCCCCTTTCCCCTGGGCCCCTTCCTGCTCGCCGCCGCCGTCGGGGTGCCCGTCGCGCCGGCCTTTTGCATCCTCGGCGACGATTATCGATACCACGTCATCGTGCCGGAGCCCCTCCGCATCCGCCCGGGTGACGAGCGCGATGCCCTGGTCGGTTGGGTGGCTCACCTCGAGGAGGTCGTCCGTGAGCATCCGACTCATTGGTTCAATTTCTTCAATATGTGGAACCCGTTCGGTGAATAGACCCATGAGCATGGTGGATCGGGCTCTGAGCAGTGCGGCGGACGCCGCTGGCACGGCTACCGCGCTCGGCCGCGTCCTGCCCGCCGAGCTGGTGCCACTGTTCGACGCTTCCTTCTGCCGCTCGGCGAGCCTCTACGAGGAATACGTCCACCGGCTGACGATCCAGGTCGCGCGCAACGCCGGTCTGGCGCAGGCGGCCGGAGAGTCCGGCGGCGCATCCGAGATCGCCGCCCGGGCCGGCTTCACTACGGGAGGGTCCCTGACAGCCGTGGACTGGCTACTCCGGCACCTCGCCGCCCGAGGGCTCGTCGAGTCGAAGGTCGTCGACGGCCAGGAACGGTTTCAGCTCCGGCAAGCCCTGCCCGATCTCGATCCCGCCGAGGTGAGCCGGGAGCAGCGGGCCCACGACGCCTCGTGGCTCCCCTCCTACGTCCTGGCCGAGGCCGTCGCCCGCGATTATCCCCTCTTCCTGCGCGGCGAGCGTAGCGGCGAGGAGATCCTGTTCTCACCCGCCCGATTCCCCCTCTGGCTGGCGTATTTCTCGAACGACAACGGCCTCTACGCCATCAACAACCGCGTCGGCGCCGTGGCGGTGGAAGCGTGGCTGCCGGCGGGCGGCGGAGCGATCCTCGAGCTCGGCGGGGGCCTCGCCAGCGGCACCATTGCGCTCCTCGAGCGGCTGCAAGGCGCCAGCCGCCTGAACGAGATCCGCGAGTATCGCTTCACCGAGCCGGTGCCGCATTTCCTCCGGCGTGGCCAGCGCGCGCTACAGTCCCGATTCCCGGACGCCGCGTTTCTGACGTTTGGTCGGCTCGATATGGACCAGCCCCTGGCCGGGCAGGGCGTGGCGCCCGGGAGCCTCATCGCCGTGTACGCCGTGAACACTCTGCACGTCGCCCACGACCTCGAGGCGACTCTGTCCGAGGTCCGGGATGCGCTCGCACCCGGCGGACGTCTCATCGTCTCGGAGTGCGTGCGGCCACGCGCCGGGCAGCCGATCTACCCCGAGTTCGTGTTCAATCTCATGGAGACATTTCGGACTTCCCGGCTCCGCCCGCCCCACCGCCCGAACGGCGGGTTCCTCACGCCGGAGCAGTGGACGGGGGCCATCGAGGCGAGCGGCTTCGTGGACGTGCGGCTCCTGCCCGACCTCATCCACATCCGCGACGAGTTCCCCGGCTTCTACGTCGCGGCGATCGGCGCCACCCGCGGCTAGATTTACTCCGGGGGCGGAAGCTCCTCGGGTCCGACGTATCCATACTCCGTGTAGGGCTTCGGTCGAACCCTCAGCCGCGCCACCACCGGCAGATGGTCGGAAGCCACCCGGGCCCGGCGGCTGCGATGCACCTGGAACGTTTCCCCCTCGAGCTCCACGTCCCAGTAGATCCGGTCGAGCCTGAAGAGCGGAAAGAACGCCGGATGGGTTCGCCGCATCCGCCGCATGGGCGAGGAGAACTCGCGGCGCAGGCCCCGGGTCACCGGCCCCCGGTGCCACTCGTTGAAGTCGCCCAGCAGGATGCGCGGCCCCTCCAGCCGGGAGGAAGCTCGGATGAAGTCGGCCAGGAGCGTGAGTTGATCTCGGCGCTCGCGCAGGCTCAGGCCGAAGTGGCAGTTGAAGACGTGGAGCGTGCGACCGTTGGCGCCCAGGTCCACGCGCAGGCAGGCCCGGGGCTCCCGCGCGTTGCACGACAAATCGCAGCCGGCCCACCCGAGCACCGGCAGCCGGGTGAGGACCGCGTTGCCGAAGGTCCCGTCCTCGTACGGTCGCGTCACTCCCATCACCAGCGTCAGCCCCAGGCGCTCGGCCAGATGGGCGGCCTGGTCGGCCCAGCCCATCCCGGGCTGCCGGATGACCTCCTGCAGGCCGATCAGATCCGGCGAGATCTCGTGGATGACGTCGGCGATGCGATCGATGTCCAGGCGGCGATCGAGTCCGACGCCGCGGTGAATGTTGTAGCTGGCCACGACGAGTTGCACGCGTCAGCCCTCGCGGTACATCACGAAGTGGGAGTAGAGCTCTCGGGGATGCGTGATGGGCAGCGACGGCGACCGGTCGGGCGGACTGACGATGAAGGTGTGGAGCTCGTCAGCGGATGGCCCGGCATGGGCCCCCACCTCCGGCACGTAGGAGATGGTCCCGTCGGGCGAGTCGTTGCCGTAGATCACGAGGTCACCGGCGCTGGGCATGGCCATCAGGTCCCGGATCCCCTGGGTCACGAGAGCTCCGTCCTCCCGGCCGAGGAGGGGACCCGTGGCCTCGTCGGCCACGACGTAGCGCTTGCCCCGCCACAGGCAGACTGGGCCCGCCGACGACCGGGCCAGCACGAACCCGATGCCGCGGCCGCGGGACAGCTCGTCGGCCAGCCCCGGGAACCGCTGCTCGATCTGCTCCAGGCCGAGCGGCTGATCGTCGTCGAGAAAGTAGACGAAGGCGTTGGGACCGGCGGCGATGACGCGCACGCCCGCTTGCTCGCGCACTTCGGGAGTCTGCCTCAGCATCCAGGGAAAATCCTTCTCGAGGTAGTTCACGAACCGTTGGAACATTCCGGGCGCCCGCCCCTGCCGCAAGGCCTTGATGCCGCTGGCCAGGCGGCGGTGGTCGGGATGGGCCGGGCTGATCTCCACGACGCCGGCAGGCAGGAGATCCTCGAAGAACACCCGCTCGAAGGGGCGACCCCCGGAGATCTTCTGGTAGGGCACCGAGGGGGTCTGCCCATGGTCGGAGAGCACGTACAGGTCGTAGCGATGCCCGGGGACGCGGCGAGCCACCCGCCACAGCTGATGGATCGAGCGGTCCACCCGCCGGAGCGCGTGCAGCGACCGCCGGTGCCGCGGCCCGAAGGAGTGGGCGAACACGTCGTAGTCCAGGTAGTTGACGTAGATGGCCGGGACACCGGCGTAGAGGTCCCGCGAGGTCACCAGCGTGAAGAGCTCCCGTAACCAGACGGACATCGTGATCTTCAGACCGAGCCACTTCCAGCCTCGCGCGCCCTCCCCCACGGGGTCGGCCACCAGGCGCAGCAGCGCCCGCACGATCTCCACAATGGTCAGGGCCAGACACTTGATGACCACCCAGATGAGGACGACGAAGGCCGAGACCGCCCGCAGGAGGCCGGCGCCGCTGGGTCGCTTCATCATGGCAAAGCTGAACAGATTGTTGACGGCGCCACCCGTGAAGACGCAGCCATAGGCGCTGCCACCGGCCAGGATGCCCAGTCGGCCGCGGGCATGGGTGGCCTCGACCATCGCGGCGTCGCCGCCGCGGGGAAAGTAGATGTCTCTCCGCTGGCGCTTGTCGTGGTAGTGAAAGCCGGGGATATCAGGCCTCACGCCGTACATCAGGGCCATCTGAAACGCCGGCGTAGAGCTGGGCAGCCCCACGCACATGGGACGGAGCCGGTGACGGTGGCGTTCCAGCAGCCTTCTCAGGAAGGGCATGCGGCCCTCGGCCAGGGCCTGCTCGAGCACGGATCGGGACAACCCGTCGATCTGCACGATGAGGAAGCGCCGGCGAGGACCGGCCTCGGGCGCAGAACCGAGCCGCAAGCGCCGAGCCAGACGATCGACCAGTTGCTGCAACTGTAGGACTGGCTCGTCCAGCGACATCGCATCCATTGTAAACTCCCCAGGAAGCAAATGGCCTCGTTCGCGAGGTCAGGGGGTCGCACGACCATGGCCGAGCACACACTCCCGGCCGAGGACGTCGAGGAAACCGTCGAGGGGGCGGCGGCGCCACCCTGGATGACGATCCTTCACAACTGCAACTGTCACACGTTCGAACAGGTGGTCAAGCAACTGCAAAAGGCCATCGGCTGCACCGAGGCGGAAGGCTGGGACATCGCCTGGCGCGTGCACAACAGCGGCAAGGCCGTCGTCAAGATCGGACCCGAGACGGAGTGTGTCCGGGTGGGCAACGTCCTGGCCGCGATCGGGCTCGTGGTCACCGTGGTCCAGTCCTGAGCTCGCCGCGGTCGGAGGGAACCGAGGGCGGCGAGGACCTGAGCTGCCCGAAGTGCCGGGGACGCGTCGTGCGCCGGTCCCAGCGGAGCGGGAGTCCGAGCGCCTCCTGAGCCTCGGCTATGTCTACCCGTTCCGCTGCCAGGCCTGTGGCTACCGCTTCCTCGCGCTGCGCTGGGGGCGTCGCTACCGCCGGGCGCGGCCGGCTTCGTCGGTTCATCGCCGACCGGCTGCCCCGGCGCTCCCTCGGCCGGGCGCCGGGACACCGCTGAGGCTCGCTCGGCGGGGGCCGCCGCGGCCCGGCCTCAGGGGCTCGGCGTCTTGATCTGCAGCACCGCCGGCGGCGCTTTCTCGAGCTGGATCGTGGTGTGATCGATGCCGAAGCGGACGTGGAGCAGCGCGTGCAGCTCGTCGAGCAAGCGGGAACTCTCGGCGAGATCGTCCACCACCACGTGCGCGCTCATGGCGTCGCGCCCCGAGGTCAACGTCCAGACGTGCAGGTCGTGGATGCGCCGCACCCCGGCCACTCGCGCCATGGCGGCGGCGATCTCGCCAAGCTGCAGGTGGGCCGGGGTGCCTTCGAGCAGGACGTTGACGGCCTGCGCGAGCAGGTGCCAGGTGCGGGGCACGATGAACACGGCAATCGCCGCGCTGGTGAGAGGATCCACCAGCGTCCAGCCGCTGAGGATCACCACCAGCGCGGCGATCAGGACCCCGACCGAGGCCAGCGCATCGGCCAGCACCTCCAGGTACGCCGCCCGGACGTTCAGGCTCTCGGCGGCGCCGGCCCGCAGCAGCCACGCCGAGAACAGGTTCACGCCGAGGCCCAGGGCGGCGATGGCCAGCATGGGGCCGCCCAGGATCACGGGGGGCGCCAGGATCCTCCGATACGCTTCGATCAGGATCACCCCGGCCACCAGCAACAGCACCAGGGCGTTGACCAGCGCGGCCAGGATCTCGACCCGGTAGTACCCGAACGTCTTGGCCGGCGTGGGCGGCCGGGCGGCGATCCAGGCGGCGAAGAGCGCCAGGGCCAGCCCCCCCAGATCGGTGAGCATGTGACCGGCATCGGCGGCCAGGGCCAGGCTCCCCGTCCACAGCGCGCCGGCGATCTCCACGAGCACGAAGGTACCGGTGAGGACGAGCACGGCCACGAGCCGGCGGCGCGAGCGGCCGGCGGCAGTCTCCCGGTGGTCGTGCGCCATCGGGTCGATCCTAGCAGGTGAGCCGCGTGCCGACCTAGGCTGGGGACGCCGTCGCCACCGCGGGGCGCGGCCGGCCTAGCGCGATTCGCGCCGCTTGCGCGCAGCCTCGGCGCGCATCGTCTGCATCGCGCGCGTCTCCTGGTCGGCGTAGCGCTCCTCGGGCCAGGGGTCGCCGCGCATGTGATAGCCGTTCTGCTCCCAGAACCCGGGAGCGTTCACGTCCAGGAACTCAAATCCCCGGATCCACTTGGCGCTCTTCCAGAAGTAGAGACGCGGCACGACGAGGCGACAGGGCCCGCCGTGGTCGGGCGGGAGGTCGTGGCCGTTATGCCGCAGCGCGAGCAGCACGTCGTCCTGGACCAGATCCTCCAGGGCCAGATTCGTGGTGTAGTCGGGATCGGCGTGGACCATGACGTACTTCGCCTCGGGCTTGAGGCGGACGCGGCTCATGATCTCCCTGATGGACACGCCCTCCCACTCGTTGTCGAGCTTCGACCAGCGGGTCACGCAATGCACGTCCGAGGTGAGCCGGACGCGGGGCAGGGCGAGGAGCTGATCCCAGGTCCAAGCCACCTCCTCCTGTACCAGGCCGAAGCAGCGGAACGTCCAGCGGGTGAGGTCGCTACGCGGCGTGAGCCCATAGGTGAGCACCGGCCACTTCACGGTCAGGGTCTGCCCCGGCGGGATCCGCGAAGCCACCGCGGGATCGACGTTCTTCATCCTGCGCATCCTCCACATCTCGAAAATCAGCCGTGCCATGCGCGATCACACTATACAATAGCCACGTCGTCGGCCGTTGGTCGGGGTTGCCGGCGCCCCGCCGGCGGTCACCGGAGAGAGGACGAAGCATGAACGGGGAACGCAAGCTGGCGCTGTTCATCGACTTCGAGAACATCGCCCGCGGTGTGAAGGAAGCGCAGTACAAGCAGTTCGAGATCAAGCTGGTCCTGGAGCGGCTGCTGGAGAAGGGCAAGATCATCGTCCGCCGCGCCTACGCCGACTGGAACCGCTTCACCGAGTACAAGCGCCCCTTCCACGAGTGGGCCATCGAGCTGATCGACGTGCCCCAGAGCCGCTACAGCGGCAAGAACTCGGCCGACATTCGCATGGTGGTGGACGCGCTGGACCTCGCCTACGGGAAGTCTCACATCGACGCCTTCGCCCTGGTCTCGGGGGACTCGGATTTCTCGCCCCTGGTCTCCAAGCTTCGCGAGAACGATCGTTACGTGATCGGGCTCGGGGTCAAGTCGTCGTCGTCCGATCTCCTGGTGGCCAACTGCGACGAGTTCATCTTCTACGAGGATCTCATCCGCGACACCAAGAAGACGAACCTCCTGCGGGGCCTGCCCGAAAAGAAGGCCGAGGCGATCGCCCAGCTCATCGACGCCATCCAGGCGCTCATGCGCGAGAACAAGGAAACCCTGTGGGGGTCGATGGTCAAGCAAACCATGATCCGCAAGAACCCGGCCTTCAACGAGTCGTACTATGGGTACTCCACCTTCTCCAAGCTGCTCGAGGACGCCGCCAAGAACAAGATCGTCACCCTGGAGCGCGACGAGAAGAGCGGCACCTACGTCATCACCTCGCTGACCGAAGAGAGCGGCCGCGCGGCGTGAGCTTCATCAGCTTGGAGGGGGGCGCGAGACGCGCCCCCCTCCAAACCACCCCCATTCACGCAGCCCCATTCACGCGCGGTGCCACGACGGTTGCTGTCTCGCGAGGTGCTGTTACTTGGAGTCGGCGAGGCGTTGCT
>DATBIM010000155.1:0-17469 GCA_036556905.1 Candidatus Methylomirabilota bacterium | reverse complement strand
GGCTCGGCGCCTGCCTGCACGTGACGACGGAGACGGCGGTGCTGATGCTGACGCTGAAGGCCGGTGGCGCCCTGGTCGCGCTCTGTGCGTCGAATCCGCTGTCCACACAGGACGACACGGCGGCGGCCCTGGTGAAGGAGTACGACGTCCCGGTGTTCGCCCACAAGGGTGAGGACAACGCGACGTACTACACGCACCTGGAAGCCGTGCTCCGGACGCGCCCCCAGGTGACGATGGACGACGGCGCCGATCTGATCTCCCAGCTCCACGGGGCCCGCAAGGATCTGGTTCCCGAGGTCATCGGGGGCACGGAGGAGACGACCACCGGCGTCATCCGCCTGCGCTCCATGGAGCGGGAAGGCGTGCTGGCGTTTCCCGTCGTCGCCGTGAACGACGCCGATACCAAGCACCTCTTCGACAATCGCTACGGCACCGGGCAATCTACGATCGACGGCCTGCTCCGGGCCACCAACATTCTGCTGGCCGGGCGGACGGTGGTGGTGGCCGGCTACGGCATGTGCGGCCGGGGTGTGGCCGCCCGGGCCAAGGGAATGGGGGCTCACGTGCTGGTCACGGAAGTCGAGCCCCTGCGTGCTCTGGAGGCGGTGATGGACGGCTTTCCCGTGCTGCCCATGCGGCGGGCCGCCGAGCTCGGGGACATCTTCGTCACCGTGACGGGCAACACGTCGGTCATCGGCAAGGAGCACTTCGTCCGCATGAAGGATGGTGCGATCCTGGCCAACTCCGGGCACTTCAACGTCGAGATCGACCTGGAGGCCCTGAGCGGCCTCGCCCAGAGCCGCCGAACAGTCCGGCCGTTCGTGGAAGAGTACGCCCTGGCCGGCGGCCGCCGCATCTATGTGCTGGGTGAGGGACGGCTCATCAACCTGGCCGCCGCCGAAGGTCATCCCGCGGCGGTCATGGACATGAGCTTCGCCAACCAGGCGTTGTCCGCCGAGTACATCGTCAAACGGGGGCGCACCCTCGAGCGCCGGGTCTGGGGCGTGCCCCGGGAGATCGATCGCGAGATCGCCCGGCTCAAGCTGGCCTCCCTGGGGGTGGAGCTCGACGAGCTCACCTCGCATCAAGAATCGTATTTGGCGTCCTGGCGGCAGGGGACCTGAGGCGAGCCTCCCCGATGGGCCGTTCCCGTACGACGCTCATCTTCGGGCTGCTGCTGGTTGCCTTTGCCTTTCTCGGGCAGCTGGTGCCGCTCTACACCGACTGGCTGTGGTTCCAGGAGGTCGGCTACAGCCAGGTATTTCTCACCATGCTGTCGTACCGGGGCGGACTGTTCACGGCGGTGGCCGTGGGCGTCCTGATCTTCCTCTACGTCAACCTCACCTTCGCCGCGCGGACGGCGCGGCCCGACGTGCTGTGGGAGCTGGAGGACCAGCTGGGGCTTCCGGGGCGGGTGGTGATCGAGCCGCTCATCCGGCGCTTCCTGCCCGTGGTGCTGGCCCTGATCTCCTTCATGTCCGGATTGCGGGCCAGCGCCCAGTGGGAAACGGTGCTCGGCTACCTCAACGCCGTCCCCTTCGGCACTGCCGACCCCCTGTTCAACCGCGATCTGGCGTTCTTCGTCTTCACACTACCGTTCTGGCGGCGGTTGGCCGGATGGGGCACGACACTGGTCGTAGGCACGCTGGTCTTGACGCTGGCGATCTATGTCCTGCAGCGTAGCCTCGTCCTCACGGCGCGGGGGCCCCGGTTAGCCGCCGGCGCGCGGGCGCATTTGCTCGTGCTGGGGGCGCTCCTGCTCGCGCTCATCGGCGTGGGCTTCTGGCTGGACCGCTTCGATCTGGTCTATTCGCCGCGCGGCGTCGTCTACGGCGCCACCTACACGGATGTCAACGCCTCGCTCCCGGCCCTCGGGGTGCTGACGGTGCTGGCCCTGGTGGCCGCCGTCACCTGCCTGGCCCAGCTCACCCGGCCCGGATTGCGTCTGGTCGCGGTGGCCCTGGCGGCGCTGGTCGCGGTATGGGTGCTCGGGCTCGGCGTCTACCCCTACGTGCTGCAGCGATTCCGCGTCGTGCCCAACGAGCTCGAGGCCGAGCGGCCGTACATCATCCACAACATCCGCATGACCCGACAGGCCTATGGGCTCGACCGCATCGTCGAGCGTGAGTTCCCCGCCGACGAGACGCTGGACCCCGGAGCCCTGCAGCGCAACGCCTCCACCATCAAGAACATCCGACTCTGGGACCACGGCCCCCTGCTCCGGACGTACGGTCAGCTGCAGGAGATCCGAACCTACTACAAGTTCACGGACGTGGACGTCGACCGCTACTCCCTCAACGGCGAGTACCGACAGGTGATGCTCTCGGCTCGCGAGCTCAGCTACCCGCACCTGCAGGCGGCCCGGAGCTGGATCAACGAGCACCTCACCTTCACGCACGGGTACGGCGGGGTGGTGGGACCGGTGAACCGGGTGACCCCGGAGGGCCTGCCCGACTTCCTCGTCAAGGACATTCCTCCGCGCAGCCAGGGGTTCCCCTCGATCACCCGCCCCGAGATCTATTTCGGCGAGATCGCCAACGACTACGTGCTGGTCCGGACCCGCTCCCAGGAGCTCGATTACCCGGCCGGCGACCAGAACGTGTACACGACCTATCAGGGGCGGGGTGGCATTCTCCTGTCCTCGTTCTTCCGCAAGCTGGCCTTCGCCGCGCGCTTCGGCGAGGTCAAGATCCTTCTGTCCGACGACCTCACGTCCGACAGCCGCATCCTCATGCACCGGCCGGTCGCCCAGCGGATCCGTCTGATCGCACCGTTCTTCCGGTACGATCGCGATCCCTACCTGGTGATCACCGGGGACGGACGCCTGGCCTGGATCGTCGATGGCTACACGATCACGGACCGCTACCCGTACTCCGAGCCGGTCCGCGGGGTCGGCAACTACATCCGCAATTCGGTCAAGGCCGTGGTGGACGCCTACCATGGTACGGTCACCTTCTACCTTGCCGACGCCACCGATCCCATCGTGCAGGCCTACGGGCGGGCCTTCCCCGGGCTCCTGCGTCCCCTCGACGAGATGCCCGACGACGTGCGCCAGCACATTCGGTATCCGGAGGACTTCTTCGCCCTGCAGGCCCGGATGTACGCCGTCTACCACATGGAGGATCCCCAGGTCTTCTACAACAAGGAGGACATGTGGACGATCCCGCGGCGAACCGTGGAAGGGCGTGAGCGGGAGATCGAGCCCTATTTCACGATCCTCCGCCTCCTGGGCGAGAAGAAGGAAGAGTTCGTCCTGCTCACCCTGTTCAACCCGAGCCGCCGCGACAACATGATCGCCTGGCTGGCCGCCCGCTCGGACCCCCCGAACTACGGGCGGCTCATCGTGTACAACTTCCCCAAGCAGAAGCTGGTCTACGGGCCTCGCCAGATCGACGCCCGCATCGATCAGGATGCCGACATCTCCCAGCAGCTCACCCTGTGGAGCCAGCGGGGCTCCAACGTCATCCGCGGGTCCTTGCTGGCGATCCCCATCGACCAGTCCCTGATCTACGTCCAGCCCATCTACCTGGCCGCCTCCGAGCAGGGCGCCCTGCCCGAGCTGCGACGGGTCGTCGTCGCTCACGGCAATCAGATCGCCATGGAGCCCACGCTCGAGCAGGCGCTGGCCCGGCTCTTCGGCGGCCGCGCGGCGGTCGGGGCGCCGGCCGCGGCCCAGGCCGCGCGTGAGCCGGTCGCCGGCGCGGGGCCCCTGGCCCGACGGGCCTGGGAGATCTGGCAGCGCGGGCAGGAGGCGCTGCGCCGGGGCGACTGGACGCAGTACGGCGCGGAGCAGAAGCGCCTGGAGGAGACCCTCCGCTCGCTGAGCGAGTCCTCCCGGTAGAGAAAGTCAGGACTCTGATCGCGCCGGAGAAGGTCCTAAACGGGTGATTGCGGCGGGGCACGGGCGTGGCGACAGCCCGGGTGCCCGTGCCCTGTTCATGTCCGGCAGCGCAGGAAGAGCGCCGTGCCGACCCCGAGGAAGATCACGTTGGCCGTCCAGGCGGCCAGCAGCGGCGGTAGCAGTTCGGCCTGACCCAGCGCGCGGGCCGAGCGGTCGACCACCAGGTAACCGGCCATGATGGCGATGGCTAGCCCGGTGCCGTAGAGGCGTCCCCCCCGCGGGGCCTGCAGGGCGAAGGGGATGGCGACGAGGATCATGATCAGGCTCTCCAGCGGTCCTGAGAGCTTCGCGTACATGCCCACCAGATACTTCGTGACCTGAAACCCGGCCGCCTCGAGCTTGGCCACGTAGTCCCGCAGCTCCCGGTAGCTCATCTCGGTGGGCCGTTTCTGCACGTCCGTAAAATCCTGGATGGTTTCCTCGAGCTCGACGGCCGTCCGTGCGAAAGGCAGGGTCGTCACCTGCCCCGCGTTATCGAGCTCGCGGAAGGCGCCATCCAGGAACTCCCAGCCGGCCGGACTCCAGTGAGCATGTCGCGCGTCGGTGCGGCTGACGAGCCGAAAATCGGCGTCGACCTCCAGGATGGTGATCCCGTACAGGTCCTGGCTGACCGGGTTCAGCAGCTCGACCCGGTAGAAGCGGCGTTCGGCGCTGCGCAGCCAGAGGCGGGTCCGGCTCTGCAGGTGGCGGGGCAGCTGACCGCGGATCTTGACGCGATCGACCTCCTCACGCCCGGCGCTCAAGATGGGAAGCAGGAACTCCTGGAACAGCCCGGCACCGACGGAGACGAGGAGCCCGGTGGCCAGCACCGGCGCGCTGATCCGGTACAGGCTCATGCCGGCGGCCTTGAGCGCGGTGAGCTCGTGCCAGCGGTTCAGCGTGAGGAACAGGAAGATGGTGGCCACCAGCATCACCACGGGAAGCCCCTGGTGCAGGGCAATGGGGATGAGAAAGAGGAAGTGCTCGGCGATGTGGATCAGGGGCGGCTTGACCCGCAGATAGCGGTCCAGCGTGCTCACGAGGTCGACGACGATGATCAGGGCGATGGCCACGGCCAGCCCCATGGCCACGAACCCGAAAAACTGGCGCAGCAAGTAGCGGTCGATGATGAACGTCGTGTCGAGGCCCCCGCCGGTCGGGCGCGCGCTGCGGCCGGTGCGCGGGCGGGGCAGCGACTCCCAGAGGAACGCGGTGAGCTGCCAGAGCCGACGCAGGCGAGGGGCCCGCAGCTCCCGGGCCGTGACCATCATCATGACGCCGCCGACGAGGGTGAACAGCAAGTTGGGCGCCCAGATCGCAAGCCACAGGGGCAGGCGTTGGCGGAGGGCCAGGCTCTCGAGCGTGGTCAGGGTGAGGTAGTAGACGAGCAGGATCGCCAGGGTCGCGATGAAGGCGATGCTCCGTCCGCCCCGGTGCGATCGCACGGCCAGGGGAAAGGCCACCAGAGCGAAGACCAGGGCCGCCACCGGCAGGGCCTGGCGCTTGTGCAGCTCGCTCTCGAAGGGCAGCCGGTTCTGGGGATCGTGACTGAGCGCGGCTACCCGCTGGCGCAACTCCGCAGTTCCCAGATCGCGCTCGGGCTTCTCCAGGCGCGCGATGCTCTTGAGGGACGACTCCAGGGACAGCGTCATGTCGTAGACGGCGAAGGCCGTATAGCGATAGCGCTTGGCCCCGGCCGCTCCCCGGGCGGGAGCCCCCTCGTTGACGGTGGCCTCCGGGGTGGCCGGCACCACGTCGGCTTCGTTGACGGCGCCATCGATGAGGCGAAGGGTGATGCGCCGGTTGGGCTCGTCGGTGATCAGACGTCCCTCGCGGGCGGTGATGATGCGGCTGATCGCGGGATCGCGCTCGTCGGACACGATGACGCCGCGCAGACCGACCTGGGACGCGCTGATGTCCTCCACGTAGATCATCACGTCGGCGAAGCTCATGTTGAAGACCCGCTCGGTGAGGGCGCTCACCGCCCGGGACTGTAAGATCACGAAGAGCTGCTTCTGGAAGAGACGGTTGGCGGCGGGGGTGAGGACGAGGGTCAGGGCCGCCGTGGCCAGGGCCACGATCAGGCCGGCCACCATCACGGGACGGAAGAGACGCCACAGGCTCAGCCCGGCGGCCTTGCAGGCCACCACTTCGAGATCGCCGGCCATGCGGGCGCCGGCCAGGAGCACGGCGACCAGCAGCGCCATGGGCAGCGTGTAGGTCAGGAACGACGGCAGCATGAAGACCAGGAGCTGAAGCACCAGGTGGAAGGGCACGCCCCGAGTGATGACCAGTTCGGTGAGCTGATACAGCCGGTCGATGATGAGGAAGAACGTGAAGAGGGTCACGCCTAGCGTGAACGGCGCCACCAGCTCCCGCAGGAGGTAACGGTCGAGGACGGCCGTGCCGGGAAGCGGCATCGGCCTGTTGTACCATAGCGAAGTGGGGCGGAGGCTCCTTTGCCTGACCGGCGTCGTGCTGGCGTGCCTCGCCGCGTCTCGGCTGGACGCCCAGAACCCTTCCGATCGTCTCGATCGCTTCCGCGCGCTGGCCGCCGCCCGCCTGAGCCTGGCCGAGCTGGCCGACGCCGAGCGGGCCGCCGAGGCTTACCGCGAGATCTACGCCTTGCTCGACGAGGAGGTCGTGGACAGCCTGGCCAGCGGCAGTGTCTTCGCCACGCCGGCGTTCCTGCAGGAGCGCCTGGACGGCTTCGCCGAGGTCTGGGGCGGCGCCTGGCTCCGGCTGCATCGCGTGGGCGGCTTGACGTTCGGCGCCTTCCAGCTCAGCGAGGGACCGGGAGGCAGCGCCGTCCGCGTCTACGGTACCCAGGGCGGTGAAGTCCGCCTCGTGACCGCGCATCAGCGGCAGGGCCGCCCCACGCTGTACCCGCTGTCCGGGACGAACGGCCAGATCGCGGTTCTCCTCGTCTGGGAAGGTGTGGCGACAGGACGAGGCACACGTACGCTCCGGGTGGATCTCGTCCGCCAGCGGGGCGAGGACGTGGCGCTGGTCTGGAGCACGGCGGAGGTGTTTCCCGACGGCCTGATGGCCCGCCAGTGGCGCGTGCGCGGGGCCGAGGTGTGGATCCGCTACGAGCTGCACTATCCCGGCTGGACGCCCGGCTGTCAGGACCAGACGGAGCAGGAGGACGTCTTCCGGCCAGCACCCGGCGCCGACCGGTTCGTGCGGGTCAGCGTCCGGCAACACAATGCCTGGCACCGTGCGTTGCACCAGACCGTGGCCAGTCTCGTGGAAGCGCTGGCCTCGGGCGACCGGACCCGGCTGGCTACGCTGGTGCCCAACCAGAAGGTGCGCGAGCAGCTACCCGCGTCGCTCGAGCGCGCGGCAGCCTGCGATGCCCCCGACGGCCCCGAGCCGGTGACCGTCTCGGTGGCGGCGACCGCCGGCGATCAGGGGCCCTGGACGCTGGTGTTCCGGCGCAGCGGGGGCCAGTGGCGGTTGGCGGCGGCGGCGCCGGTGCTAGAATGAGCGGCCTCTCATGACACCGGCCCCGGCCCCCATCGCTGACCGCTACGATCCCGTCGCCGTGGAGGCCCGCTGGTATCCGGAATGGGAGCGACGCAACTACTTCCGCGCCGACCCGGCCTCACCGAAGCCGGCCTACTGCATCGTCATCCCGCCGCCCAACGTCACCGGCTCGCTGCACGTCGGGCACGCGCTCGACAACACCCTGCAGGACATCCTCATTCGCACCAAACGGATGGACGGCTTCAACACGCTGTGGGTCCCCGGCACTGACCACGCCTCCATCGCGGTCCACGTGATCCTGGAGCGCCAGCTGGAGGCCGAGGGCAAGACGCGCCACGATCTCGGGCGGGAAGCGTTCCTCGAGCGGGCGTGGGCGTGGAAGGAGGAGTCGGGCGGCACCATCATCCGCCAGCTCAAGCGCCTCGGCGCCTCCTGCGACTGGAGCCGCCTGCGCTTCACGATGGATGAGGGGCTGTCGCGGGCGGTGCGGGAGGCGTTCGTGCGCCTCTATGACGAGGGCCTGATCTACCGCGACGACTACATCGTCAACTGGTGCCCGCGCTGCCAGACCGTGCTGGCCGACCTGGAGGTCGAGCGCGAGGAGCGCGACGCCGAGTTCGTCTACATCAAATACGGGCCACTCACACTCGGCACCGTGCGGCCCGAGACGAAGCTCGGCGACACCGGCCTGGCCGTGCACCCCAACGACCCGCGCTACGCCCAGTACGTGGGCCGCACGCTCGAGATCCCCTCGGTCGACGGGACCGTCTCGGTCCGGGTCGTGGCCGACGAGGCGGTCGATCCCGAGTTCGGCACCGGCGTGATCAAGGTCACGCCGGGCCACGATCCGGTCGACTTTGAGATCGGGCGCCGCCACAACCTGCCCATCCGTACGGTCATCGGCTTCGACGGCAAGATGACCGCGGCCGCCGGCAGGTACGCTGGGCTCGACCGCTTCGAGACGCGCCGACGGATCGTGGCCGATATGCAGGCGCTCGGGCTCGTCGAGCGCATCGAGCCCTATCGCCACGCGGTCGGCCTCTGCTACCGCTGCAAGACCGTCGTCGAGCCGCTCGTCTCCAAGCAGTGGTACGTCAACGTCAAGCCGCTGGCCGAGGTCGCGCTGGCGGCGGCCCACGACGGACGCATCACGATCACTCCGGCGGGCTGGACGAAGACCTACGACCAGTGGATGGAGGGCATCCGGCCCTGGTGCATCTCGCGACAGCTCTGGTGGGGGCATCGCATCCCCGCCTGGTACTGCGACCGGGACGGCTCCGTGCATGTCTCCCGCACCGACCTCAGCGCGTGCCCGCAGTGCGGCGGCATTCTCCGCCAGGATCCCGACGTGCTCGACACCTGGTTCTCGTCGGGGCTGTGGCCGTTCTCGACGCTCGGGTGGCCGGACGAGACCGCGGAGCTGCGGACGTACTACCCGACCTCCGTCCTCGTCACCGGCTTCGACATCATCTTCTTCTGGGTCGCGCGCATGGCGATGCTGGGCCTGCACCTCACCAAGCAGGAGCCGTTCCGCGACGTCTACCTCCACGCGCTCGTCCGCGACGCCGAGGGGCAGAAGATGTCGAAATCCCGGGGCAACGTCGTCGACCCGCTGGCGCTCATGACCAAGTACGGCACCGACGCGTTCCGGTTCACGCTGGCGGCCGTGGCGGCCCAGGGTCGCGACATCCGGATCAGCGACGAGCGGGTGGAGGGCTACCGCAACTTCGCCAACAAGCTCTGGAACGCGGCCCGCCTGGTGCTCTCCAATCTGGATGGCTACGATCCGGCCGGGGACACCGGCCCGGCGGGACTGCCCGGGCGCTGGATCCACAGCCGGCTCCAATCCACTATCGCGTCCGTCCGCGAGGGGCTGGACGCCTACCGGTTCAACGACGCCGCCGGGGCCATCTACCATTTCCTGTGGAATGACTTCTGCGACTGGTATCTGGAGATCGCCAAGGGATCGCTCTATCGGGCCGGCAGTCCCGGAGAGCGCAATCGCGTGCAGCACACGCTGGTGACGGTGCTGGAGACGACGCTGCGCCTGCTGCACCCGTTCATGCCGTTCATCACCGAGGAGGTATGGCAGCGCCTGCCCCACGAGGGTGAGTCGATCATGGTGGCCTCGTACCCCCGCCCGGTGGCCGCGGCCGTGGCGCCCGACGCCGAGCGGGAGATGGCCGTGCTCGTCCAGGCCATCACGGCGGTCCGCAATATCCGGGGTGAGATGCGGATCACGCCGGGAGCCATGCTGGACGTCCTGCTGCGCCCGGCCCCCGAGCACGGGGACGTGCTGCACGCGCATCGCTCGCTCGTCGAGGCCCTGGCCCGCTGCCGGCTTACCCTGGACCCGCGCGCGTCGCGGCCGCCCGGCTCGGCCCTGGCCATCGTGGGGCCCTCCGAGCTCTACGTGATGCTCGGCGGAGTCGTGGACTTCGCCGGCGAGCGCCTCCGTCTCGACAAGGAGATCCGGCGGGCCAGCGAGCAGATCGCGTTCCTCGAGGCCAAGCTGGGGCGTCCGGACTTCGTCGAGCGGGCGCCCGCCGACGTCGTGGCCAAGGAGCGTGAGCGGCTGGACGAGCAGCGTCGGCTCCTGGCCAAGCTGCAGGCCAGCCGGGCCTCTATCGCCGAAGGCCGAGGGTGAAACCGCCCGTCGTACGCCTGCGGAGCGTTGTCTCGACCCAGTCAGTGGCCCTCGAGCTGGCCGAGCAGGGCGCTCCGGATCGTACGGTCGTCATCGCCGAGCACCAGAGCGCCGGCCGCGGGCGGCGGGGGGCGCGCTGGGAGGACGAGCCGGGCGCGAGCCTGCTGATGTCCCTGGTGCTCCGTCCCCACCTGGAGCCGGCCCGCCTGCCCACCCTCTCGTACGTCGCCGCGGTGGCGGTGGCCGAGGCCCTCGCCACGGTGGCGTCTGTCGAGCCTCGGCTCAAATGGCCCAACGACGTCATGGTCGGTCCCCGGAAGATCGCCGGCATCCTGCTGGAGACTCGCCTGGGGCGGGCTCCCGTGACCACTATCCTGGGGATCGGCATCAACCTCGGCCAGCGTCAGTTCCCGCCGTCCCTGCGGGATCGGGCGACATCGGTGGCCATCGAGACCGGGCTGGCCGTCGACCGGGAGGCGGTGCTGACCGCGCTGCTCGAGAGGTTCGACGCGTGGTGCCAGCGCCTGGAGGCTGCGGGGTTCGACGTCGTGCGGCAGCGCTGGCTCGAGCTCAGTGACACGATCGGCCGGACGGTGACCGTGGACGGCACCCGCGGGGTGGCCCTCGATCTCGACGCCGAGGGGGCCCTGGTCCTCGACACCGGCGGTGTTCGCCGTCGGGTACTGGCGGGCGCGCTGGAGGCCTGACATGCTGCTCGTGGCTGACGTCGGCAACACCAACACCACCGTCGGCGTATTCGACGGGCCCCACCTCCGCGTCTCGTGGCGGTTGACCAGTCGGCGGGAGCAGACCGCTGATGAGTACGGCGTCTTCATCGAGATGCTGCTGCGAACACGGGGGATCGCCGCCCAGGACATCACCGCCATCGCCATCTCGAACGTGGTGCCCCCGGTCCAGCAGACGCTCGAGTGGATGGCCGAGAAGTATTTCGGGCGCACGCCATTCTTCGTCGAGCCTGGCGTCAACACCGGGGTGGTGCTGGCCGTGGCCAACCCGAAAGAGGTGGGGCCGGACCGGATTCTGGCTGCCGTCGGGGGGACCGCGCTCTATGGTCCTTCCCTGATCGTCGTCGATTTCGGCACGGCGACAACCTTCAGCTGCGTCAATGCCCGGGGGGAGTTCATCGGCGGCGCGATCGCCCCGGGCCTCGGCATCTCGGTCGACGCGTTGCTGACCCGGGCAGCCCGCCTGGCCCGCGTCGAGCTGGTGTGCCCGCCCCAGGCGATCGGGCGTGACACGACGACCAACATCCAGTCCGGGGTGGTCTACGGTTGGGCGGGCCTGGTGGACGGTCTGGTCGAGCGGATGCGCCAGGAAATGGGAGTGCAGGCCACAGTGGCCGCCACCGGAGGGCTGGTTGCCCTCATTTCCGGCGTCAGCCGCTCGATCCAGCACGTCAACGCTGACCTCAAGCTGGAGGGACTCCGCTTGATATGGGAGCGTGCCGGGGGCGTTCATTGACACACCGCGCCGAGGTGGCTATACTGCACCAAATCTAGTATAGGACCGGCTGGCGATCCCTATATACGGGGCGCAGGGGCCAGATCTCTCAACCAGGAAGGAAGGGGGCGTCGGATGGGGATGTGGGTCGGCCGAGGGCGCAAGGCGAGGGTGGCCTATGGGTTCGACGACATCGCGCTTGTGCCGGGACCGGTCACGGTCAATCCGAGCGAGGTGGACATTTCCTGGGAGCTCTGTGGGCGGCGCTTCGAGTTGCCGATCATCGCTGCGGCGATGGACGGTGTCGTGGGGCCCGGGCTGGCGATGGAGATGGGGCGACTGGGAGGCCTGGCGGTCCTGAACCTCGAGGGCGTCTTCTCGCGGTACGACAATCCGGGCGACGTCATCGAGCGCATCGTCTCGGCCAGCCAGGAGGAGGCGACCCGGATCATCCAGTCGATCTACAGCGAGCCCATCAAGGACGAATTGATTCACCGCCGCATCCAGGACATCAAGAAAGCGGGCAGCCCCGTCGCTGTCTCCTCGATCCCTCAGCGGGCCGAGCGCTTCGCCCAGATCGCCCAGGAGGCGGGGGCCGATGTCTTCGTCGTGCAGTCCACGGTCACCACGGCGCGCCATCTGGCCACCGAATACACGCCGGTCGACTTTCGCCGGCTCAAGCGTCAGCTGGCGATTCCGCTCGTCATCGGTAACTGCGTGACCTACGAGGCGTGTCTGGAGCTCATGGAGTGCGGCGTCGACGCTCTGCTGATCGGCGTGGGCCCCGGAGCCGCCTGCACGAGCCGAGAGGTGCTCGGGCTCGGGGTCCCCCAGGTCACCGCCACCGCCGACTCAGCGGCCGCCCGCGACTTCTACTACAAGCAGACCGGCCGCTACGTGCCGATCGTCACCGACGGCGGCATGTCCACCGGCGGCGACGTGTGCAAGGCCTTCGCAGCCGGCGCCGATGCCGTGATGATCGGCTCGGCCTTCGCGCGGGCGGTGGAGGCGCCGGGGCGGGGCTTCCACTGGGGCATGGCCACCCCGCACCAGAACCTGCCCCGGGGCACGCGGATCCGCGTGGGCGTCGCCGGGCCGCTGGAACAGATCCTGTTCGGCCCGGCCTTCACGGAGGACGGCACCCTCAACCTCGTCGGGGCGATTCGCACCTGCATGGGCTCGGTCGGGGCTCGCACCATCCGGGAGCTGCAGCAGACGGAGCTGATTATCGCGCCGGCGATCAAGACCGAGGGTAAGGTCTTCCAGCAGGCTCAGAAGATCGGGCGCGCGCGGTAAACCCCGTCGGGAGGGAGCGGTGGAGACGGGGGACAGGATCGCAGTCGTCGATTTCGGCGCGCAGTACTCACAGCTCATCGCGCGCCGCATCCGTGACCTCGGGGTGTACTCCGAGATCGTGCCGTGCAGCCAGCCGCTGGCCGCCATCAAGGCCGCCGGGTATCGCGGCTTGATCCTGTCCGGCGGGCCTTCCAGCGTCTACGAGGAGGGCGCTCCGCTCCCCGCTCGGGCCCTGTTCGACCTCGGAGTGCCGGTCCTGGGCATCTGCTACGGGATGCAGGCCATGGGCTATCTGCTGGGCGGCCACGTGGTCCCGGCCGAACGGCGCGAATACGGGGCGGCCGAGGTCACACTGGGCGGCGGGGGGAGCCGGCTGTTCGCGGGTGTCGAGCCGGAGCGGGATGGCCGGCTCAGCGTGTGGATGAGCCACGGCGACACTGTCCTCAAGCCCCCGAAGGGGTTCACCGCGCTGGGCGCCACCGCGAACTGCCCGGTGGCGGCCATGGCCGACGAGGAGCGGGGTCTCTATGCGGTGCAGTTTCACCCCGAGGTGGCCCATACCCCCCAGGGCCGGAAGATCCTTGAGAACTTCCTCGAGGTGTGCGGGGCCAAACGTACGTGGTCGATGGCCTCGTTCATCGACACAGCCGTGGAGTCCATCCGGGCCAGGGTGGGCGAGGAACGGGTGCTGTGCGCGCTCAGCGGGGGAGTGGATTCCTCGGTGGTGGCGGTGCTCGTGCACCGGGCGATCGGCGAGCAGCTCACGTGCATGTTCGTGGACAACGGACTGCTCCGAAAGGGCGAGGCCAGCTCGGTGGTGCACACCTTCCGCGATACGTTCAAGATCCCCCTCGCCCACGTGGACGCTTCCCGACGCTTCCTGGACGTCCTGCGCGGCGTCAGCGATCCCGAGATCAAGCGCAAGCGGATCGGCGCCGAGTTCATCGCTGTCTTCGAGGACGAAGCCCGGCGCCTGGGCCACATCCCCTGGCTGGCCCAGGGCACGCTCTATCCCGACGTGATCGAGTCCGTCTCATTCAAGGGGCCCTCGGCGACCATCAAGACGCACCACAATGTCGGCGGTCTGCCGACCACGATGCAGTTCCGCTTGCTCGAGCCGTTGCGCGAGTTGTTCAAGGACGAGGTGCGGCGGGTGGGGGAGCTCCTCGGCCTGCCCACGGAGATCGTGTGGCGGCAGCCGTTCCCCGGGCCCGGCCTGGCCATTCGGGTGCTGGGCGAGGTGACGCCCGAGCGGCTGGCCGTGCTCCGCGAGGCCGATGCGATCGTGCAGGAGGAGGTCCGGAGCGCCGGCCTGGAACGGGAGCTCTGGCAGGCGTTCGCGATCCTGCTGCCTGTGCGGACGGTCGGGGTGATGGGCGACTTCCGGACCTATGCCCACGTGATCGCGCTCCGCGCGGTGATGAGCCAGGATGCCATGACGGCCGACTGGGCGCGGCTGCCCTACGATCTGCTCGGGCGCATCTCCAGCCGTATCACCAACGAGGTCAAGGGTGTGAACCGGGTGGTGTTCGACGTGTCCTCCAAGCCGCCCTCCACGATCGAGTGGGAATAGGGTGAGGTCGTCCGCCGGCCGAGCCGACACGTCGGTGGCTCGACCATGAGGTCCTGATGCAGCACAGCGAGTTCGTCCATCTCCACGTCCACTCCGAGTACAGCCTGCTCGACGGCGCCGCGCAACTCGAGAAGCTGGTCGCCCGAGCCAAGGAGCTCAGGTTCCCGGCGCTGGCCCTCACCGATCACGGCAACCTGTTCGGCGCCGTCGACTTCTACCTGGCCGCCCAGAAGGTCGGCCTGAAGCCCATCCTGGGCTGCGAGCTCTATGTGGCCCCGGGCAGCCGCCGGGAGCGTGGCTCGCAGGACGGCGGCTACGAGGGCGCCAACCACCTGACGGTCCTGGTCCGGAACCTGACCGGCTACAAGAACCTCATCAAGCTCGTCTCCCAGGCCTATCTCGAGGGCTTCTACTACAAGCCCCGCGTCGACAAGGAGCTACTGGCCGCTCACGCCGACGGGCTCCTCGTGCTCTCGGGGTGCCTCAATTCCGAGGTCTCCCGCCTCATCACCGCCGGTGACGTGGACCGGGCGAAGACGGTGGCCGGCTGGTACGGCGAGGTCTTCGGCAAGGATAACTACTTCATGGAGGTTCAGGCCCACGGGCTCGAGGAGCAGGCCCGGGTGACGGCGGAGACCCTGGCCATCGCCCGAGCCCTGGGCGCGCCGATCGTGGGCACCAACGACTCGCATTATCTGGAGGCTGGCCACGCCCGGGCCCACGAAGCGCTGCTCTGCATCCAGACCGGTTCCACGTTGCTCGATCCCAAGCGGTGGCGCTTCTCCACGGCTGAGTTCTACGTGAAGTCCGCCGAGGAGATGGCCCAGGTCTTCGCCGAGCTGCCCCAGGCCTGCCGCAACACGCTGGCGGTGGCCGAGCGGTGCAACCTTACGCTCGAGTTCGGCTCGTTCCACCTGCCGCGCTGCCTGGTGCCCGAGGGCCACACGCTGAACAGCTACCTCGAGCACCTGGCCCGGCAGGGGCTGACCCGACGCTACGGGCCCGCCCCGGGCGATGCCGTGGAGGCCCGGCTGCACCACGAGATCGGCATCATCGAGAAGATGGGCTTCGCCGGCTACTTCCTGGTGGTCTGGGACTTCATTCGCTGGGCCCGCGAGCAAGGAATCGCGGTGGGGCCCGGCCGAGGGTCCTCGGCCGGATCCCTCGTGGCCTATTGCCTGGGAATCACCAACATCGATCCCCTCCGCTACGGCCTGCTCTTCGAGCGATTCCTGAACCCCGAGCGGGTGTCCATGCCCGATATGGACATCGACTTCGCCGACGACCGGCGTGACGAGGTGATCCACTACGTGGCCGCGAAGTACGGCCGGGATCGCGTGGCCCACATCATCACCTTCGGCACCCTGGGCGCCAAGGCCGCCATCCGCGACGTCGGGCGGGTCCTGGGCATGACGTACGCCGACGTGGACCGCATCGCCAAGCTGGTGCCCGCCTTTCCCCTGAACATCACCCTCGACGAGGCCTACCAGAAGTCGCCCCCGCTGGCCGAGATAGTCCGCACCCAGACCCAGGTGAAGGAGCTCTGGGAGATCGCCCGGGCCCTGGAAGGGGGAACGCGGCACGCCTCCGTTCACGCCTCGGCCGTCGTGATCTCCGACGACCCGCTGGACGAGCACATCCCGCTCTACAAGGATCCCAAGCGCCCCGAGCTCATCACCGGCTACGCCATGGGGCCGATCGAGAAGCTCGGCTTGCTCAAGATGGATTTCCTGGGGCTCCGTACCCTGACCGTGCTCGCCAACACCGTCAAGCTCATCCGTGAGTCCCGGGGCATCGAGCTCGACTTCGACCAGGTGCCCCTCGACGACGCCGCGACCTACGAGCTGCTGGGCGAGGCCAAGACGTTCGGCGTCTTCCAGCTGGAGTCGGCGGGCATGCGCGACGCGCTGCGCGGGCTCCGGCCCGAGCGCCTGGAGGACGTCATCGCCATCGTCTCGCTGTATCGGCCGGGGCCGATGGAGCTGATCCCGGACTTCATCAACCGGCGGCACGGGCGGGCCAAGATCACCTACGAGCACCCGGCCATGGAGACGTATACCCGGGAGACGTACGGGATCATGGTGTACCAGGAGCAGATCATGCAGATCGCCTCCGAGATGGCGGGCTTCACCATGGGGGAGGCGGACACGCTGCGCCGGGCCATGGGCAAGAAGGACCGCGACCTCATGGGCCAGCAACGCGACAAGTTCATCGCCGGGTGCCGGGAGCGGGGCACGTCGGCGGCCAAGGCCGAGCGGGTCTGGGAGCTGATGGAGAAATTCGCGGGCTATGGCTTCAACAAGTCCCATGCCGGCGCCTACGGCCTGGTGGCCTACCACACGGCCTACTGCAAGGCCAACTATCCGGTGGAGTTCATGGCCGCGCTGCTCACCTCGGAAATGGGCGACACCGACAAGATCGTGAAGTACATCGACGAGTGCCGGGCCATGGGGATCCGGGTGGAGCCCCCCGATGTCAACGTCTCCCAGGTGACGTTCAGCGTGTCCGGCCAGGCGATCCGCTTCGGGTTGGCCGCCATCAAGAACGTCGGCGAGGCGGCCATGGAATCGATCCTGGCCACCCGCAACACGGACGGACCCTTCCAGGGTCTGGAGGACTTCTGCACGCGCGTGGATCTCCGACTCGTCAACCGGCGGGTGCTGGAGAGCCTCATCAAGGCGGGGGCATTCGACTCGTTGGGGCTGTCCCGCGCCCACCTCATGACGACCGTCGACGCCGCCCTGGAGGCCGGGCAGCGCCGTCAGCGCGAGCGGGTGGAGGGCCAGGCCTCCTTCTTCGATCTGCTGCCCGCCGCGCCGAGCGCGCCCAGGCCCGAACCCCTGGCCGTGGTGCCCGAGTGGGATGCCGATGAGCGGCTGGCCTTCGAGAAGGAGGTGCTCGGCTTCTACATCTCTGGTCACCCACTGGCCCGCTACGGATCCGTCGTCGAATCGCTCGGTATCACGGCCACCGCGGATTTGACCGGCAAGGGCCCGGGCAGCCGCGTGCTCCTGTTCGGCCAGGTGACCGCGCTCAAGGAGACGTCCACCAAGAGCGGCAACCGCATGGCGTTCGTGACCCTGGAGGACATGAACGGCACCGTGGAGGTGACGATCTTTCCCG
>DATBIM010000154.1:0-8843 GCA_036556905.1 Candidatus Methylomirabilota bacterium | reverse complement strand
CGGGCCAGGAGCAGGCCGAGCCCGAGCCGACAATAAGCGGCCAGCGGCCGCATCTCCAGCTCCTGGGCCACGGCCAGTGCGGCGCGGTACGCCGACTCGGCGGCCACGAGCTCGCCCGGAGAGTCCTGGCGTGACTCGATCTCGCCCAGCAGGTGCAAGGCATAGGCCTCGTTGCCGCGCTCGTGGTGCTCGCGCGCGAGCGCCAAGGCCTGCACCGCGGCGCTGCGCGCCTCCGCGGTGACGCCGGCCATCAAGTAGACACGGCCCAGGGCCGACAGCCCTCTCGACTGTCCGGCCGTTCTCCGCATCGACGCGTGCTGTGACACGGCCTTCTTCAGAAGAACGATAGCGTCGCTCACGCGCCCCGAAAGAGCATAACCCCAGCCCAGCTCCGAGGCGGTCGCCGGCGACCAGTAGGGAATTCCTCGCGCTTCGCTGACCTCCAGGCCCCGTTCCAGGATGGGCAGGGCGCGGGCCAGCTCACCCTTCTGCAGATACGCCCGGCCCAGTGCCCAGTATCCGAGGACCAGACTGACCGCGTCGTCGGCCGCCTCAGCGATCCCGACGGCTTCCTGAGCGACGGCGATGGCTCGCGCAAAGTCTCCCAGCTCGGCCAGGCAGAGTGCAAGCCAGCTGCGCGAGTGCACGGCCGGCAGATACGGGAATCCCATGCGCTGGCGGGCCAGGTCGCCGGTGAGCAGGCCGACGTTGCGGGCCAGGAGCTCCGATGCGCCCCGGTAGTCACCGCGGGCATGGTTAACGTGGCCCATGTATGTTCGGGAGGCTACCAGGAGCGGCGGCTCGCCGACTTCCTCGGCCTGGGCCATGGCCCGGCGCCCGGACTCCACCGCCCGACCATAGTCGCCGATTTGCCGGAAGTAGTCGGTCAGGTACACGTTCAGCCATGCCGGCCGCTGCTGGTCCCCCAGCGCTTCCGCGATCGGCCGCACTCGCTCCAGCTTCTCGAAGATCGCAGCGAACTCGCCGAGCGGCAGCAGGGAGTTCCGCAGCTCGAACGTGATGTCAACCACTGCCTCGCGAGTCTGTCGCGTTTCCGGCAGGTGCGCGAGCGCCGCCAGGGCGTTCTCCAGACAGGCCACCGCCTCGCGATGAGCGCAGGCCACGGCCGCCTGTCCGCCCGCCCGGCGCAGGTACTGGGCGGCCTTGGCCCACAGGCCGCCGTGGTAGGCGTGGTGCGCCATGCGCTGGACCTGCTCGAGCCGCGGCTGGGGGTAGAGATCCTCCATCACCTGCACGATGCGCGCATGCAGCGACCGGCGCGATCCGGGGTCCAGGCTTTCGTAGGCCACTTCGTGGGTGAGCGTGTGCTTGAAGGTATGCTCGCCCTCGGGGCCGACGCTCGTGTCGTAGAGAAACTCCGCGGCCCGGAGACCGGCCAGGCCCGATCCGAGATCCTCCGCGGAGGACCCGGCCACGGCCTCCAGCAGCGAGACGGGGACGTCCTTGCCGACGACGGCCGCCGTCTGCAGCAGCTGCCGTTGTGACGGAGGCAGGCGGTCGATCCGGGCCTGCAAGACCTCCTGCACCGTGTCGGGCACGGCCAGCGGCGGGGACGTCACGTGCTGTTCGCGGACACTCCGGGCCAGCTCCTCGAGGAAGAACGGGTTGCCCTCGGCCTTGGCCAGGATGGCCTGCACGACGGCGTCGCTCAGCTCGTACGCGCCCAGCAGCGCGCGCACGAAGCTCAGGCTCTCTCCGGGGGGCAGGGGCTGCAGCGCCATCTGCATGGCGTACGACTTGTCGATCCAGGCCGGACGGTACCCAGGGCGGTACGTGGCGACGAGCAGGATGCGGGCGCTGGGTATGATCTCCACCATCGAGGAGAACAGCTCCTCCGACGACTGATCGATCCAGTGCAGGTCCTCCAGGACCAGCACCAGCGGGCGCCGCTGGCTTCGGCGGAGAGTCAGCTCGCGCAGGGCCGCGAAGATCCGCGCCTTGAACACTTCGGGGCTCAGCTCGGCGACCTGATCGTCGCCATCCTTGAGCCCCAGGAGATGAAGCAGATAGGGCGCGTGCTCCCGGGGGTCCATGCCCAGGCGGTGCAAGACGGCGTGCACCTTCTCTCCCGCCACCTCGGGCGTGTCGGTGCGCGCGATCCGGCAGGTGATCCGCAGCATGTCGAGCACCGGGAGATACGGAGTGGCCCGGCCGTAGGACAGACATTGACCCTGGAGGTAGTCCACCTCCTGACCGATCAGGCTGTGGCGAAGCTCCAGGAGCAGGCGCGACTTGCCGATGCCGGCATCCCCGGCGATGCCGACCACCTGGCCTCGGCCACTGGCCGCCGAGCCGAAGCGGCTGCGGAGCAACTCGAGCTCGTGCTGGCGACCCACGAAGGCCGCCAGCCGCCGCCGGAGCCCGAGGCCGGCGCGTTCGCCGGCCCCCAGTCGGAACGCCTGCCCCTCTCTCGTCGGTGTCAGGTCGAATCCGCGGCGCAGGAACGGCGCCGCCGCCTCGCTCACGACGATGTCCCCCGCTCCGGCGCCCTCCAGCAGGGCGTCGAGAAATGCCCAGGCGTCCGGCCGGGCCTCCAGCTCGACCGCCGACCCCGGGCCCTGGTTGACCAGGAACTCATCGACGTGGATCGCCACTTTCACTTGAAGTTGCCGGGCCTCGTCGCGCCGGACCCGTTCCACCCCGGTGAGCACGGCGATAGCGGCGTGCGCGGCTCGGGTCGGAGCATCCTCGACCGGCTCCAGCCCGAACACGGCGACGATCCCAGTCGCGGTCACTTCCTCGATCCGGCCTCCGAAGACGCGCGCCTTGTCACCCAACAGGGCGAGCGTGCGGCGGCTCAGCGCCGAGATCTCCGCGCTGGCGGGAGCCAGCAGCACGGCGCGCAGCAGCGTGAGACGACGCCGGGCCCGGCCAACGGCAACGGGGGCGACGGCCGTCGGTGCCAGCGGCGTCACCTCGCGCGCGGCGGCCGGGCGCCGGCCGCGCCGCGGCGGCGCCGGCGCTCCCGGCCGCAGGCCGTGCTTCTCGATGCGATAGCGCAGGGTATTGCGCGAGATTCCGAGCCGCGCGGCGGCCTGGCTCACGTTCCAGCTGGTCGCGCCGAGGGCGTCCAGCAAGTGCGCCCGCTCGACCTCATCGACGGCAGCTTCCAGCGTCGCGGGCGCGGCTGCCCGGGCGGGCGTCGGGGCCGGCGCGCTCTCCGACAGCCCCAGAGCGGCCGCGGTGACCTGCTCGCTTCCGCCGAGCAGCACAACCCGCTCCATGACGTTGCTCAGCTCGCGGATATTCCCGGGCCAGGAGTAGCGCACCAGGGCTTCCCGCGCGTCGGCAGACAGTGTCTTGGCAGGCAGGCCATAGTCGGCGCACGCGCGGGCCAGGAAGTGCTCGGCCAGCAGCAGCACGTCGTCGCGGCGCTCGCGCAGCGCCGGCAGCGAGAGGGTCACCACCGCGAGCCGATGGTAGAGATCGGCGCGGAACCGACGGGCTGACGTGATCGCGGCCAGGTCCTCGTTGGTCGCTGCAACCACCCACACGTCGACCGGCTCGCTCCGGGTCCCGCCCAGGCGCCGGACCTGCCGTTCCTCGATCACCTTGAGGAGCTTGGCCTGGAGCGCCTCGGGCAAGAGCCCGATCTCGTCGAGGAAGATGGTGCCCCGGTGCGCGAGCTGGAAGAGGCCGGGCCTGGACTGTCGGGCATCGGTGAAGGCGCCACGCTCGACACCGAACATCTCGGCCTCGAGCAGGGTTTCCGGGATCGCGGCACAGTTGACGTCCACGAACGGCCCGCTGGCGCGCACGCTGGCCGCGTGCATCGCCCGCGCCACGAGCCCTTTGCCGGTCCCGGTCTCTCCCTGGATCAGGATCGGAGGCAGCCGACGAGCGTCGGCCTGGCGCTTGAGGAGCCCCCGCACCTGCTCCCGGACGGCTACGATCTCGGGACTTTTCCCGAGCAGTTGGGCCAGGGGATCCATGGGGGCATGGTACTGCCGCCCCCCCCTAATTGCTCAACGTTCCACCACCATCACCGGCGCCAACCGCCGGTCCACCAGTGCTAAATCCGCGTCTTTGCCGGCATTTCCGCGTGGCACTGGACGTGCGTAACAGACCATCGTTCGAACGTGAGACCGACGATGGAGGAAGCCATGAGGGCAGGGCAAGCGAGGCCGGCGTTGACGCGGTACCACACCGAAGTGGTCCTGGCTGCTCTGCTGATGGCCGCGCTGATGGTCGTGGTGCTGGCGCTCGCCGAGGCCGTCGCCGGTGAGCGCGCCCCGTCAGCGGAAGGCTGGGGCTACCTCGCTCATGAAGCGATCGAGGACCGGCCGCGGATCCTGGGGCAGGAACATGCTGGGCACGAAGAGCGTCTCTACCCCAGCCTCGCGAAGCCGAGCGAGCTTGTCGCGCACTGCCGTTACCGGACCGGCGAGCACGAGATCACTGGTCAGGGGGTCGGAGAACCCCATCCGCCGGCTCACGGCGGCGGCGAGCCGGGCCACCTCGTCGCGATTGTCGCTGATCAGCAGCGGCATGTTCGCCGAGCGCCGAAGGACTTTGGCGTCCCGTCCGAGCTCGGCGCAGTGCTGGTCGAGAATCTTACCCTTGTGGGCCAGGGTCGCCGGACCACCCCAGACGTTCCAGTGGTCGGCGTGCCTGGCCACGAGCCGCAGCGTCACCCGCTCGCCCCCGCCGCCGATCATGAGCTCGGGATGGGGACGTTGCACGGGCTTGGGCATGCACGGCGCATCCTGTAGCTGGTAGTACCGACCTTCGAACGTGGTCCGATCCTGCGTCCACAGCAACTTGATGACCTGGCAGGCCTCATCCAGACGCGCGAGACGCTCCCCGACGGTGCCGAACGGCAGGCCGTAGGCCTCGTGCTCGTTTTGCTGCCAGGCCGCTCCCATCCCCAGGAGCAGCCGGCCGCCCGAGACGATGTCCACGTTGGCGGCCATCTTGGCGACGATCGCGGGGTGGCGATAGGTATTGCCGACCACGATCGTGCCGACACCCAGCCGCGGCACCAGCGCCGCCAGCGCCGACAGGGTGGACCAGCACTCCAGCACCTCGCCGACCCGCTCCTTCGTGTTGGGCATGAAGTGGTCGGTCACGCACGCCAGGTCCCAGCCCGTGGCCTCGATGTGGCGCCAGAGGGCCAGCACCTGGGGCCATCCCGTATTCGTCAGGCTCGAGAACAGTCCAAATCGCATCGGACTCAGTAGCGACCCCCCGGCGCCGGCGTCCGCGTGGGCGCGCTTGGAGTAGTCTTGTCGGCCTTGGGCGGGCTCACGCTGATCCAGCCGCGGCTCTTCATGCAGGCCTCGTCGACCTTGCCGTCCGCCGAGCACGCGGACATGTCACGCCGAAACTCCGCGGCGGTGTAGGGCTGATCGGGCTTCAGCCACTCGCGCTCGGCGCTGCCGCAGCCTGCCAGCACCACGCCCAGCCCGAGGACCAGCAGGAGGGGCCGACTCACCATTTCCCGGCGATTGTACCGGGTGTATGGTCTAGGGGGAAACTGGCATGGAGACCGGCTGGGGCCGCGGAGTCTGGACGGCGCTGATCGACCTGGGGGAGCGGCTCGCCGTGGTCCTGCCCGGGTTGCTGGTCATGATCACGCTGATCGCGCTCGGGCTGATCCTGGGCTTGATCGTCCGGGTGGTGCTGACACGGCTGGCCCGAGCCGTGGGTTTCGACGGCCACATGGAGCGCTGGGGCGCGGCTCCAGCGCTGCGCCGGGCCGGGCTGCTCCGCACCCCGGCCGAAGTGCTGGGCATGATCGTGTTCTGGGGGATCTTCATCCTGTTCGCCAGCCTCGGCGTCGATGCGCTCCGAGGTCCGGCCACCGGTGGGGCGACCGCGTTCGTGTTCTCCTTCCTGCCGCCCCTGTTCACCGCCGTGCTCATCCTGATCGTGGGGTGGCTGGTGGCTAATTTCCTGAGCCAGGGCCTCCTGATCGCCTTGGTGAATGCCGGGCTGCCCGAGGCCCGGGTGCTCGCTCGCGCCGCGCACTGGGCTGTGCTGCTCTTCGCCGGCGCGACCGCGCTCACGCACATGGGGATCGGCAAGGAAATGGTGCTGGTCGCCTTCGGCATCACGTTCGGCGGCCTCGTCTTCGCCCTGGCGCTGGCCTTCGGCCTGGGCGGCCGGCACGTCGCGCGGCAGTTGCTCGCCCGGCGCCTGCGGCGTGAGGCGCCCCCCGAGCGCGAACACCTGACGCATCTTTAGACTGGGCACGGGCACCCGGGCTGTCGCCACGCCCGTGCCCCGCCGGAACCCCCCGCGCCGAGCGCCGTCCCACTCACTGAGAGTCGCGACTCCGCGGGACGCTGTCCCGGCGCCCCACTCACGGCCGGAAGAGCACGTAGCCGACGCCGGCGCGCTCGAGCCACACGCGAGTGAGCTGGGCCAGGCGATAGCGCCGGGGAACCGTGGCGGTGTCCGGCGCCGCCGGGTCGTTCACCAGCACGTCCTCGCCCTCGTAGCCGGCAAGCACGAGCAGGTGACCCGGCGTTTCCCCGACGGCCGCCCCTGCCAGCTCGCCCGCCGCGTAGCGGACGGAGGCGACGATGGGCTGGCCGTGATCGAGACACCAGCGCGCTCCGGCCCAGTCGGGAAAGCGCAGCAAGTAGCCGAGCACGCCGCGCCGGCCCGCCGCGCAGATACCGGCTGGCCACACCCCATAGATATCGAGGCCGGGATGAAACATCTCGGCAGCCAGGCGCGCCACCGAGTCGGGGGCTCCCAGGTAGGCGAGCACCATGGCCACGCTGGTCGGCGAGCAGACGCGGGCGCCCAGGGCGCCGCCCTCGCGCATCTGGCTGAGCGCGGGAACGGCGAGCCGGGCGGAGGCGTCGGAGGCGACAGCCGGCTCCGCAGCCGCAAGATCACAGGCCGACAGGGTGAGGAGCCAGGGCGCTGCCAGGAGGCTCGCGGTGTCGTCCGCCCGCAGGCGCAGACGCATCCGCACCTGCTCGGCCGGCGGCGACGCCGTGAGGACGTCGACATCGGCACGGAGACCCGGGGCCTCGGCGGCCAGGGGAGCAAAGCTGGCGGAGCCGATCGTAACCGTGCCGACCCACGGTGACCACGCACCCCCGGCGAGCACAGAGAGCTCGAAGCGCACGCTGTAGTCGATCGGGGAGAGGGCGCTGAAGGCGGGCAGCAGGTGCCGAGTCGCGCGGCGCGGCCGCCACGGCCCGGCCTCTACGATCGTGTCCGGCCCGACGCGGACAGCAGCAGGCGCCGGCTCGACGTCGCGCCGGCAATCGGGGGGAATCGCACCCGCAACCGAGGCCCGGTCGACACCGGAGACGACGGCGAAGAGATCAGTCTTCACCGCTCGGGAGGGGGCGTGGGCGAGACGGCGCTCGCCCACGGCGTCCCCTCGAGTCGTGCGCAGCTCACGCTGCGCGTCCCGGCAAGAACCGGGACCGGTTCAACGGGGTCCGATGGCGCCGCTCGGTGCTGCGATCAGGCGCCGGGCGACGCGGTCCCTGAGCCCGGTGGCGTGCTCTCCATACCCGCTCCTCTGGGTTGGGAGTTGCTGCCACAACGGCCGGGGAAGCTACCCCTGCCGTACTCGTCGTGTACCCCGATCGTCGGTGGACGTCAAGTGCCCGGCCGTCCGACGTCAGGCCTTCGCCACCGCAGCCAGCGCCTGATCGAAGACGCCGAGCGTGGTCTCCACATCGGCGTCGGTCAGGGCCAGGGAAACGTAGATCTTGTTGACGGCTTTCACCACGCCGCGCCGCAGGCACTCGTCGTTGAAGCGCCGGATGCGCTCGCGGTCGGCCATCAGGGTGGTCCGGTAATCGACGATGTCCCGGTCGATGAACAGGATGTCGAATACCGGCGGCTCGCCGCTCACTCGCGCGGGCAGCCCGTGGCGCCGGGCCGCCGCAGCCAGACCGTCACGCAGGCGGGCTCCCATCCGATGCAACCGTTCGTATGTCCCCGGCTTCCTCATTTCCGCCAGCGTGGCCAGGCCCGCGACAGCCGCGATGGGATTGCCGTTGAGGGTGCCGCTCTGCCAGACGTAGTCGGGGGTGCCTTCCAGAGCGGGGTCGAAGTGGCGCATGATCTCGGTCCGCCCGCACACCGCCCCCAGCGGAAAGCCTCCGGCGAGGACCTTGCCGAACGTGGCCAGATCAGGGATCACCCCGTAGTACTCCTGGGCGCCACCGTAGGCCAGCCGGAACCCGGTGACGATCTCGTCGAAGATCAACGGCACCTCGTACCGGCGTGTCACGTCCCGGAGCCCGGGCAGGAAGCCCGGAGCCGGCACGATGGTGCGCTGGTAGGGCTCGACGATCACCGCGGCCAGCTCGTGGTGATGGGTGGCGATGATCGCCTCGGTCGTGGCCAGGTCGTTGTAGGGAGCCACCAGGACGGTCTCGCCTACTGCGTGCGGCACGCCGCCGGAGTCGAAGGTCGGCGCCGGAAACGCCTTGGGTGAGCGCGTGCTGACGCTGATGGCGCCGTAGTCATGGGTGCCGTGCCACCCACCCTCGAACTTGAGGACCTTGTCGCGCCCGCGATAGGCCCGCGCCACGCGCAGGGCGAAGAAGGTGGCCTCGCTGCCGCTGGAGGTGAAGCGCACTTGCTCGCAGCACGCCACCGCCCGGACCAGCTCCTCGGCCAGCGCGATGATCGGCTCGTTGAGGAGCATGTAGGTGCTGCCGCGGCCCACCTGCTCGCGGACGGCGTCCACGACAGCCGGATGAGCGTGCCCGAGGAGCATCGGGCCGGAGCCCAGCAGATAGTCGATGTAGCGACGGCCGTTGGTGTCCCACAGGTAGGCCCCGCGCGCTTCGCGCACCACGAACTCCAGGCCGGGGCCGCTCCGGTGACTGCCGAGGACG
>DATBIM010000153.1:0-19687 GCA_036556905.1 Candidatus Methylomirabilota bacterium | reverse complement strand
GCCACGCAGTAACGGTCCACCCCGTGGGCGATCCACTGGCTGTGGGCGACGAAGTCCGTCACGACGGTCGTGTGGGGTGGCGTTCGCGTGCCCCGCGCGGCCAGCGCCGCCATCACCACGGCGGGGGTGGCGTGGACCGTGACCACGGCGTCGGGCGCCTCACGCTCGAGGAGCGCGGCCAGCCCCGCCCCGCCCAGGCGGGTGGCCCCGAACGTCAGGGGCGAGTTGCTGGTCAGCCGATCGCCGACGGCGTAGGCCGCGCCCCAGAGGTTGGGGGCGCGGCGCAGCACCCAGTGATACAGTCCCCGCGTGGCGCGCGCGAAGACGGGGTGGACGAGATCGCGGAAATGATCCACCACGGTCGCAGAGGCGCCCGCGCGGTGGAAGGCGGAGGCGAGACTGCGGGCGGCGGCGTTGTGACCGGAGCCGTAGCTCGCGGTGAGGATCAGCACGCGCGCCATCGCGGAGCTATCCTACCCCGGCAGCGCGTCCCTTCGCTCGACTACACTGTGTCAGGGCGGAGCACCGGGAGGGGCAATGGGCGGCAAGAACACCCTGCAGTTTCTGATCTGGGTGGCGACCCTGTTCTTCGTCGCGATGATGTTCGTGCCGCTGCTGCTCGAGATGGTGGTCCGTCTCGGTCAGAGCGGGATGCCCTGAGCCCGACGGGACCGCGGTGCGAGCAGGGGCGCGAGCTCCACGGCGTGGAAGCCCTGGACGGCCAGGACCGGGCCGAAGCTCGGCTGCCCCAGAGACCAGCACGTGGCCGCGTCTACCAGCACGGACCCTGGCGCCACCGGCAGGATCTCGGCGCCCGGCACCTGGATGAACACACGCCGGGTTGGTCCCAGTATGGCGACGGCGGGCAAGAGGGACTCCGGGAGCTCTTCCCCGCGCTCCAGAAACGGCGGGCCCGAGCAGTCGTGGGACTCGAAGAAGACGCTGCTGCCCATGTGGAGCGGGCCGTCGGGGTCGCTGCGGGAGGTGATGCCGGGAGTCGGGAGCATCGCGGACACCCCGAGCAGAAGGGGGAGGGCCGCGATCAGCAGCCCGGTTGACCGTAGCATCGGGACCTACGCAGACTCGCCGGCGGCCCGGCGAAGCTCCTGACGCCCGACCTTTCCCAGCGGCTTTCGAGTCAGAAAATAGTGACAGGTTCCGGTGTGGGCCTCGACCGCGGCGGTGGCGTCGCCCCGACAGCGGGGGCACCCGTACCACTCGGCGGCGGCCGGCGTGCGGACCAGCGCGTGCACCGGGCTCGACTGGCCGCACCGGGGGCAGGGGATGACATGGTTCTCACAGCAGAGGAAGAGCACCGCCCGCGTATCGGCGTCCAGCATAGGGCGCGCATAGTGAAGCGTCGCGCCCGTTCCGTCAAGTCCTGTCGCGTTTAGATCCGTCGACACATGACCGGAGACCCAGGATCCATTTCCGCGCGCTCTCGTCCTTGAGCCCGGCCAGTGCGATTCCCTGGATGAACGCTCGCTGGAAGAAAAAGAACATCAGCGCCAGGGGAATGATCGCCAGCGCCGAAATGGCCATCACTCCGCAGGCCGCCATCGCGCGTTTATCGTCTGTGTCTCGGCGGGCACATTTTTGGGGCACAGTCGGTGGACTTCCGCTTGACGAGCGTCTTCTAAGTGTGTAACTTCCCGGCCGAGGACGATTAGCTCAGTTGGCAGAGCGCTGGCCTCACATGCCAGAGGTCACTGGTTCAAGTCCAGTATCGTCCACCATCAGCCGACGGCCGGGAGGCCCATGGACGAGAAGCGCTTTCAAACCCTGATGAACGTGCTGACCCTGATTCTGGCGCTGGCTCTCGTAGGGTCGTTCGCGACCGTGCTGCGCGCTTCGCTCTCGGCGAACTAGGGGAGGGTTGCCGACCCCCGACGATCGGCCTATACTTCGACACCGTCCGGCATGGCGTACGAGGCATTGTCTGGGAGCGACACATGAAGGTATGCATTTTCTTTGACGGGCAGAACTTCTACCGCTCGTTGCTCCGCTTCGACGAGTCCCTCCGGGTCGACTACGATCGCCTGGCCCTGTGGATCACCCAAGCCGTGGGTGGACCGACCGCGCTCTTCGGCGGCGCCTACTATTACGTGGGGCTGTCCCCCGACGCGCCGCCGCTCGTCGAGGGCTTCCTCAAGGGCCTCGAGCTGCGCCCCGGCTACTTCGTCAAGCGCGAGCCACGCGTCCGCCGGTCCGGTCGGTGCTTCACCTGCGGCACCGAGTACGAGTACACGACGGAGAAGCGCGTCGACACGCGCCTGGTAGCCGACCTGATCCACTACGCGGCCAACGGCGCCTACGAGGCCGCGGTGCTGGTGTCGGGTGACGACGACTTCGTGCCGGCGGTGGAGGCCGTGAATGCGCTGGGCAAGCAGGTGTGGGTGGCCACCTGGTCGGCCGAAGAGCTCTCGAAGGACCTGCGCGTGCGCTGCTTCGGCCAGATCCACCTGAGCGAAGGGCTCGGCGCGTTCCGCGCCGAGCGGGCCCGCATCAGCGTGGCCCGTCCCCTCCGACCCCCCGCGCTGCCGATCCTGGACCGAGCGTTGGCCGAGTTACAGCGCGCGGAGGCCCGGTTGCCCCATGTGGGGCGAGGTTACTTCGTCATGCGGTGGCGCTCGCACCTGCTGCCGCCGGTGGGACCGGAGCGCGAGGCTCTCGTCCAGCAGCTCATCGACGTGGGACTGGCCGAGGAATTCGAGGTCACCGACGGCGAGGGCCGGTCCGTCCGCGCGATCCGGAGCCGGGCCGTCAGGACCCCAGAAGACGTTTCAGCAGCCGGTTGACGCCTTCGCGCACTGTCTCACCGCCCGAGCGGCGGCGGGACTCGCGCGGGCTCTCACAGTCGGGCTCGAGATCCATCACGGTGAGGGCGGGACCGGCTAGGGTCAGGCGAGAAACGCCGTCGCTGGCCCGTACGACTTCGGCCGTCTGCACCCACATCGTGACCGGCGCCCGGAACGGGCGGCGGCCCTCGCGGCAGAAGTAGGTCTCGAGCTTCTCCACGCGGACATCGACCAGCAGCGCGTGATCGGCCCCCACTTCTCGGGCGCGCACCGCCGCGGCCAGCCGGTCGATCTGGCTGACGCGCTGGGCATCCCGCGGTGGGATGGCGCGCGCATCGAGGGCTTCCAGCAGCGTGCCTTCGTAGGAGGCGGACAGGGACGACCGCTCCTGCGCGCCGAACTCACCAGGACCGACCACGATGCGCAGCACCACGGCCGGGTTGCGGATCTGGCCCGGGGAGAAATCCGCGGCCGGCACCGCACCGGGGCCCTCGGCATCGCCGGCCGGCCCGGCGCAGGCGGCGAGGACGACAACGAGAGCCAGGACAGCAGCCAGCATATGGCCAGGGTATCATTGGCGGCGCGACGCCAAGGCGTGGCTCGCCCGTAACGTCGCGCCAGGAATTATGAACTTCGCGTTCACGCCAGAGCAGGAGGAGTTGAGCCGGGCGCTGCGGGCCTTCGCCCGCAAGGAGCTGGCCCCGCGCTCCCAGCGCTGGGACCGGAGCGGGGAGTTTCCCCGGGACGTCTGGCGACAGCTGGGGGAGCTCGGCCTCTTCGGACTCCGCGTCCCGCCAGAGTTCGGGGGCCAGGCGGCGGACCTGGTGACGACCGGCATCGCCATCGAAGAGGTGGCCCGGGGAGACTTCAGCTGCACCTACGGAGTGCAGCTGGCCTGCCTGGGCGGAGAGATCATCGGCCGGAATGCCACCGACGAGGTCCGTCAGCGCTGGCTGCCTCCCATGGTCCGGGGCGAGGCCGTTCTCGCCATCGGCCTGACCGAGCCCTCGGTGGGCTCGGACGCCGCCAACCTCGCCTGCCGCGCGGTGCGCGAGGGCGAGGAGTACCTCATCACCGGCGAGAAATCGGGAATCAGCCTGGGGCTGGCCGCCGATGCGATCATGCTGTTCGCCACGACGAACCCCGCCGCCCGGGCCCGCGGCGTCACGGCGTTCCTGGTCCCTCTCGACCTGCCCGGGGTGTCGCGCAGCGCGCTGCGTGACCTCGGCGCCCGCGCCGTCGGCCGCGCGGTGTTGTCATTCGATCACGTCCGGATCCCCCTGTCGCACCGGCTGGGCGAGGAGGGCACCGGGTTCTATCAGGTGATGCGGGGCTTCGACTTCAACCGCGTACTCATCGCGCTGGCTTGCCTGGGCGCTGCTCAGACTTCACTCGAAGAGACGATGGCGTACGTCAAGGAGCGCCGGGCCTTCGGGCGAGCCATCGTGCAGTTCGAGGGAGTCTCCTTTCCCATCGCTGAGGCTGCGACCCTGATGGAGGCCGCGCGCCTGCTCTGCTACCGGGCTCTGTGGCTGGCCGACCGGGGCGAGCGCCACACCAAGGAGTCGGCGATGGTGAAGTGGTGGGCACCCCGGCTGGCCGTGGACACGATCCACCAGTGCCTGCTCCTGCACGGCCACTACGGCTACACCGACGAGCTGCCCTTCGAGCAGCGCTTGCGTGACGTCATCGGGCTGGAGATCGGCGACGGGACCGCCGAAGTGATGAAGCTCATCGTCGCCCGCGAGCTCATGGGTCGCGAGAGCGTGCCCTGAGCGATCCCTCACCCCTTACCCGAGGACTGGCATGGATCTGAACCTCGCCGGCAAGACCGTGATCGTCACCGGAGGCGGCTCGAACATCGGTCGCGCCATCAGCCTGGCCTTCGCCCGCGAGCGCGCCAACGTCGTGATCGCCGAGGTCGACGCGGCCCAGGGCCAGAAGGTGGTGGGGGAGGCCGAGCGGCTCGGCGCCAAGGCGCTGCTGGCGCCCACCGACGTCACCAGCTGGGCGGCGGTGCAGGGGATGGTGCGCACCGCCGAGGAGCGCTTCGGGGGCGTCCACGTGCTCGTGAACAACGTGGGCTGGACCCGAGACGCGCTCTTCGTGGAGAAGACCCGTGACGAGTGGGACAAGGAGATCCAGCTCAACCTGTGGGGGATGATCAACTGCACCCGCGCGGTCCTGGACGGCATGATCGCCCGGCGGGCGGGCGCCATCGTCAGCATGGGGTCCGACGCCGGGCGGATCGGAGAATTCCGGGAGGGTGTGTACGCCGCCTGCAAGGCCGGCGTGATCGCATTGTCCAAGTCTGTGGCCCGGGAGGTGGGCAAGCACGGCATCCGGCTCAATGTCGTCTGCCCGGGGATGACGATGCCGGCCGGTGACGAGGAGGTTGGTGGGCTCAGCATGTGGGCCCAGACCGAGAACCGCGCGTGGATGACCGACGAGATGCGGGCGCGGATCGCCAAGGTCTACCCCTTGCGGCGCGTGGCCCGCCCCGAGGACATCACCGGGGCCGTCCTCTTCCTGGCCTCCGACGCCGCCGGCTTCATCACCGGGCAGACGATCTCGGTCAGCGGCGGCTACACGATGATGTGAGCCGGCCTTCAGCGCCGGGCGCGGAGCGACGGCCCCGGCTCCTCCCGGTGGATCAAGCGCCAGAGCTTCTCCGGACGCAGCGGCATGTCGACGTGGGTCACCCCGAAGGGCGATAGCGCGTCCACCACGGCGTTGACGATCGCCTGGGGCGCGCCCACGCAGCCGGCCTCGCCCACACCCTTGGCGCCCAGCGGGTTCACCGGCGTGGGCGTCACCGTGCGGTCCAGCTCCAAAGACGGCAGCCGGTCGGCCCGGGGCGCCGCGTAGTCCATCAGGCTGCCCGAGAGGAGCTGCCCCGACTCGTCGTAGACGATCTCCTCCCACAGCGCCTGGGCCACGCCCTGCGCGATTCCCCCGTGGAGCTGGCCCTCCAGCAGCAGCGGGTTGATGACGGTGCCCACGTCGTCCACGCCGACGAAGCGCTGCAGTCTGACCTCGCCGGTCGGGGGCAACACCTCGACGACAGCCAGATAGACCCCGAAGGGGATCGTGAAGTCCGGCGGATCGTACACGCGAGCGGCCTCGAGCCCCGGCTCCATGTCGGCCGGGATCTGCTGGCCCCGATGGGCGGCCCGAGCGACCTCGGCCAGCCCCAGCGCGCGGGTGGGGAATCCCCGAACGTGGAAGCGACCATCGTCCATCTCCACGTCGGTCTCGGCCGCTTCCAGCAGGTGGGCGGCGATGCGACGAGCCTTGTCCTTCACCGTCCGCGTGGCCAGGAGCACCGCGGTCCCGCCGACGGAGGCGGCGCGGCTGCCGCCGGTGCCGAAGCCCTGGGGGACGGCGGCGGTATCGCCGTGGATCACGGTGACATCCTCGGGTGTCACCCCCAACGTATCGGCCACGATCTGAGCGAAGGTGGTGGCCGTGCCCTGGCCGTGGGGCGAGGTTCCGGTGAGGACGGTGACTCGTCCCGATGGCTCTACCCGGACGGCGCCATACTCGTGGCCGGCGATGGCGCCGGTGCGGGAGGGTCCCGTGCTCGCCGTTTCGACGAAGGTGGACACGCCGATGCCCAGGTACCGGCCCTGCTGCCGGAGCGCGGTTTGCTCGGCGCGGACCCGATCGTAGCCGAGGAGGGCGAGGGCCCGGTCCAGGGTGAGGCGGTAGCGTCCGGAATCATAGGTGAGCCCCGACGGGGACCGGAACGGGAAGTCCTCGTCGGCGATCAGATTCCGACGCCGGATCTCCACCGGGTCGAGCCCGAGCTCGCGCGCGGCGAGATCCGCGAGGCGCTCGATCATGTAGGAGGCCTCGGGTCGGCCCGCGCCGCGGTAGGGGCCGGTCGGGGACGTGGTCGTGAAGACGCCCCGGGTGCGGTACGCCGCCGCCGGGATGCGGTAGGCGCCGGTGATGAGGCGCCCGCACAGGAGCGGGGGCAGGCAGGTGAAGGCCTCGAGGTGCGCGCCCATGTCGCCGAGACCCTCGATGCGCAGCCCGAGGAATCGGCCGTCCCGGCCCACCGCCAGCTCCGCGGTGTGGACCTGGCCCCGCCCGTGGACGGTGGCCATCATGCTCTCGCTGCGCGTCTCGATCCACTTTACCGGGCGACCGAGGCGGCGGGCCGCGAACGCGGTCAAGAGCTCCTCGTCGTAGAGGCCGAATTTCACGCCGAAGCCGCCGCCGACCTCGGGGGCGATGACGCGGATGAGGTGCTCGGCCACGCCGAGGCTCTCGGCCAGCAGCGACCGGGTCTTGTGGGCGCCCTGGGTCGCGATCCAGAACGTGAGCGCGCCGGCCTGCCAGTGGGCCAGGCACCCACGAGGCTCCAGGGGCAGCGCGGCCAGACGCTGATTGACGAAGCGGCCACGCACCACGCAGTGGGCGGCCGCGAACGCCGCCGTCACGTCACCGGTGGACCAGGCGTGCTGGTAGGCGAGGTTGCCGGGGGCCTCGGGGTAGAGCTGCGGGGCCTGCGGTTCCGTGGCCGCCTGGGGGTCCACGACGGGCGTGAGCGGATCGTACTCGACCTGGACGAGATCGGCTCCGTCGCGCGCCGTGGCCCGGTCGACCGCCACCACGAAGGCCACGGGATCGCCCACGAAGCGGACCCGATCGTCGGCCAGGGGCAGGCGCGGTGGATTCGTGGTGTTGGGCGGCGCCAGGATCAGCGGCTTGGCCGCGATCACGTCGCGGAGATCGCGCGCGGTGAGCACCATGAGCACGCCCGGCCGCTTCTCGGCCTCGGCCGCGTCGAGGCGCACGATGCGCGCGTGCGCGTGGGGCGAGCGCACCACCCAGGCATGGGCCAGCCCGGGCAGCGTGAGATCGTCGACGTATTGCGCCTGACCGCGGATGAGCCGGGGATCCTCGAGACGCTTGACCTCGCTGCCGATGAAGCGGGGCGCCGGCGACATCGGTGTCAGGCTCCTTCACGGCGAGGATCGGACGGTGCGCTCCTACCATACGGCAGCGGCCCCCGGTTGCAAAGCGACGGGCTCGGCGCGCTTGACGATCTGCGGCGGCCAGCGCCATGATCGCCCCCATCGTGACCGACGCCGTACCGTTCCCGGACGACACTGCACTCAGCGAAGCGCGCGCCCGGGCCATGATCGCGGCCGGGTGGTGGCGCAACGAGACGCTGGATACCTACCTGGATCGGTGGGCCCGCGAGCGGTCGGACAGGACGGCGATCGTCGATGGAAGCGGCCGGCTATCCTGGGCCGAGCTGGCGCGTCGGGTCGAGCGTGTGGCGTACGGCCTGCAGGCCTCGGGCCTGGGGCCGGGATCGGTGATCTCCTGTCAGCTTCCCAACTGGAACGAGTGGGTCGTGGTCGCGCTGGCCTGCGTCCGGCTGGGCGCCATCCTGAACCCGATCCCGCCTACCTATCGCGCCAGCGAGCTGCGCTTCATCCTGGCCAGGCTCGAGGCCCAGGCGCTGGTCGTCCCGGCGCGGTTCCGCAACTTCGACTACGTAGAGATGGTGGCGGGTCTCCGCCCCGCCCTGCCGGCCCTGCGCGAGATCTTCGTGGCGCGCGGCCAGCCGGGCGCCGGTATGCGGCCGTTCACGGGTCTGAGCGAGGAGGCCTGGGAGCGCCGGGCCGATCGCCGGCCGCTGGCCGGCACCGATCCCAGCCGGGTCACCGAGGTCATCTTCACCTCGGGGACCACCGGCGAGCCCAAAGGCGTCATGCACACCTCGAACACGACACTGGCCATCATCTACCCGCTGATCGAGCGCTTGCGCTTCGATGAGCACGATGTGGTGCTCATGTCGTCGACCTTCGGTCACCAGACCGGTTACCTCTACGGCTACTGCCTGACCCTGCTGCGGGGCGGGACGGGCGTCTGGCTCGACGTCTGGAATGCCGAGGAGGCCGTGCGGCTCGTCGAGGCCGAGCGGGTGACGTACACGATGGGCGCGACGCCGTTCTTGCAAGACTTCGTCGCGACGCCCTCCCTCGAGCGTCGCGACATCTCGTCCCTGCGCCTGTTCATCTCGGCCGGCGCGGCCATCCCCCGCAAGCTCGTGCAGGACGGGCGCCGGCGCCTGGGCTGCGCCATCTCGGCCGGGTGGGGGATGAGCGAAAACGGTCTGGTAACCTGCAACGGGCTCGACGATCCCGAGGAGAAGGTCTTCGGCACGGATGGCCGTGCCCTGCCGGGCATGGAGCTCTGCGTGGTCGACGGCGGGGGCCGCCCGGTCCCGGCCAAGACCGAGGGTGACCTGCTCGTGCGCGGCCATTCGCAGTTCGTGGGGTACTGGAAGCGGCCCGAGTTCACGCGGGAGGCGCACACCGCCGACGGCTGGTTCAAGACCGGAGACCGCGCCCTGCTCGACGCCGACGGCTATGTCTCCATCACCGGTCGATCCAAGGACCTCATCATCCGCGGTGGCGAGAACATCTCGGTGGCCGAAGTCGAGAATCTGCTCTTCGCGCACCCCAAGATCCAGTCCGTGGCCGTGGTGGCCATGCCCGACCCGCGGCTCGTCGAGCGCGCGTGCGCGTTCGTCGTCCCCCGGCCGGGACAGACGCTCGCCCTGCCGGAGCTCGTCGAGTTCCTGGAAGCCCAGGCGCTGGCCCGCCACAAATTTCCCGAGCGGCTGGAGCTGGTGAGCGAGTTCCCCATGACCCCGAGCGGCAAGATCCAGAAGTACCGGCTGCGGGAGCTGATCGCGGGCAAGCTCGGCCTGCCGCCGGTGCGCTGAACGGTCGCCAGGGAGGTTTTCCCCCGGCCCTGGGGGTTTCTCCTCGACCAACGTCCCAACGCCCGGCATAAGTAGCTGTTTCTGCGGGCGCCACACTTGGCCTCACCGTTGCCTTCCCAGAGTGTCCATGATGACCAATGGCTCAGCCCCCAGCAACGCCGCCACAGGCAGCCTCGTCATTGCCGGTGCCGACCCCGAGCTCCGCCACCGCCTGCTCGAGCGTCTTGGCGCCGGGCGCCAGTCCCAGGCGATCTTCGAGGTCGCGGCTCGGCCCGGGCTCTACCACGACGTCGCCGCGCTGCGGCCGTCGGTCATCTTGTTCGACGTCGGCGTGGAGCCGGACACCGACGCCCTCGGGATGGTGTCGACGCTGAGCGCGCTGGCCAAGGTCGTTGTCCTGGCCGATGTCGACGATGACGCCCTGGCGATCCGAGCCCTCCGGGCGGGGGCGTGTGGCTTCTGCCCGCGGAGCACCGCGACCGAGCTCATCGGGAAAGCGGTGCAGCTGGTCGAGGCAGGTGAGATCTGGGTGCGGCGGCGCGTCATCCCGCGCCTGATCGAGGAGCTTGCGACCCGTCAAGCGTCGCACCGGCGCCGGAGGGCGCCCGTCGCGCTGTTGTCGGGTCACCCGCTGGACTGCTAGAGTCGCGCTCGATGCCCGAGCGCAGCCTGCGATCGATCGTCGCCGCCTATCTGCTCGCCTTCGTCAGCATCGTCGCGCTCAGCCTGATGGCGCTGCTGCTGGTCCGGGAGATGTACCCGGATGTCTCGGACGCCGAGCTGACCCGGGGGCTGCCGGCGCTGCTGGCCGGCGGGCTCGCCTCGGCCACCGCGCTCCTGCTGACGATCGTCCTCGTCACGCGACCGCTCGACGCCGCCGGGCTTCGGCTCGTGCCCGGCCGGGAGACGGGCATGTCCCTCGGGTTGATGATCCTGGGCACCCTGGCGCTGGGTCAGGCCCTCGATTCCGCGCTGGCCTTGCTCGGCCTGGCCAATCGCGGCACCATGGCGCTCATCCGGCGCGCGCTGGAGGGCGCGGCGGGGGCGGAGCTGTTCCTGGCGGTGCTCGTGATCGGTGTCATCGCCGGCGCGGCGGAGGAGGTGTTCTTCCGGGGCTATCTGCAGACGGGCCTGCGCCCGCATCTGTCCCCCGCCGGGGCGGTGGTGGCCGCCAGCCTGGGGTTCGCGCTCTTCCACCTGGAGGTGGTTCACGGCTCGGTCGCGTTCGCCCTGGGGCTCTGGCTCGGCTACGTCACCGAGCGGGCCGGCAGCGCGCTGCCGGCCGTCGCCTGCCACGTCGTCAACAACTCGCTCTTCACGCTGCTGACGGTGTTCGGCGTCAATGTCGAGGGCGCCGGGCCCAACGCCGCGCTCGGCGCCGTCAGCCTGCTCGTCGTTGCCGGCTGCGCTGTTCTCCTGGCGCGCGGGGTGGGGCCGGCGAGCGCGCCGTCGACGGGAGGGAAGACTCTTCAATGAAACTGGGACTGAGCCCGCTCCAGGCCGGCGGCGATTTCGAGGAGACGATTCGGGAGTGCGAGCGCGCCGAGGCCGCCGGGTTCGATTCGGTGTGGCTGGGGGAGCACCACAACAACCCGCTGCTCTATCCGAGCCCGCTCATCGGGCTGGCCGCCATCGCCAGCCGGACGCGACGAGTTCGTCTGGGGACGGGGGTGCTGCTGCTGCCCCTCTACCACCCGCTGGCCGTGGCCGAGGAAGCGGCGATGGTCGATGTCATCTCGGGCGGGCGTCTGACCCTTGGCGTGGGCGCCGGCTATGCTCCCGAGGAGTTCGCCGCCTTCGGCGTGTCGCTGAAGGAGCGCGGGAGCCGGATGACCGAGGCCACGGGGCTGATCCAGCGGCTCTGGTCGGAGGAGAAGGTCACCCATGAGGGCCGCCACTATCGGGTGACGAACGCCACGGTGGCGCCGCGGCCGGTGCAACGCCCGCGGCCGCCGATCTGGTTCGCCGGCTGGGTCGAGCCGGCCATCCAGCGGGCGGCGCGCCTGGGTGACGCGTGGCTGGGAGGGCCGTCGGCGAAGCTGGATGAGCTGGCGGCCTGCGTGCGTCTGTACCGGCAGGCTCGGGTCGCGGCCGGCCGCGCTCCCGAGAGCGGCGAGGTGGCCCTCATGCGGTATGTCTACGTGGCCGAGAGCTCGGAACGCGCCCGGGCGGTCGCCGGGGCGGCGTTCATCCGGTCCTTCGAGGCGACCTACTTTCGGTGGCCGCACCCCGTCGTCAAGCGTCCCGCTGGCGAGCTCACGATCGAGCGCTTGAGCGAAGATCGGATCATCCTCGGCGACCCGGAGAGCTGCATTCGTCAGCTCGAGCGCTTCCAGCGAGAGCTGGGCCTCGCCCACCTCATCTGCCGCATCTCGACGCCGGGCATCCCTCGCGAGGACGCCCGGGCCTCGCTGGCGTTGTTCGTGCGCGAAGTCATGCCGGCCTTCGCCTGAGTCGGGCGAGGACGCGGGCCGACCCGCTCGGCGCCCGCCCGGGGACCGCCACCACGCATTGCGCTCTGTCCCCGCGAGTTGGTAGGCTGAGGACGCCCGACGGCACGGAGGCGGCGATGGGATTGGGTGGCCAGGTGGCGATCATCGGCAGCGGCGTGATCAAGTACGGGGAGAATTTCCACCAGAGTCTCACCGACATGATCTACGAGGCGGTCTCGCTGGCTCTCGCCGACGCGCGCGTGGAGCGGGCCCGGCTGCAGGCGGCCTGGCTGGGCTGCTACGAGCCGATGCTCTACGGCTTCGAGGGCAACTCCGGCGCCTTCGTGTCCGATCCCCTGAACCTGGCCCCGATCCCAGTCACCCGGGTGGCCGCGTACTGCGCGACCGGAATCGAAGCCGTCCGCAACGCCGCGCTCGCCGTGGCCTCCGGCGAGTACGATCTGGTCCTGGCCGTGGGCGCCGAGAAGATGCGCGAGGTGCCCTCGCGGGGCAGCCTGGTGGCCCAGGCGGTGACCCGCGGTCATCCCGTGCTGAGCAAGGGACGGACGGCGCCGGGAATGTTCGCCCTGCTCGCCACCCGCTACTTCCGTGAGTATGGGGCCTCCGAGGAGGCGCTCTGCGCGGTGGCGATGAAGAATCACTACCATGGCTCGCTCAATCCCAAGGCGCACTTCCAGAAGGAGATCACCGCCGAGCAGTACGCTCGAGCCCCCAAGGTGGCCGAGCCGCTCGGTCTCTTCGACTGCTGCCCGACCACCGATGGCGCGGCCGCCCTGATCCTGACCCGCGCCGATCTGGCCCCCAGCCTGGCCGAACGCTACACGGTGCTGCGCGGCATCGCCTACGCGGTCACCGCCGGGTACTGGAACACCCAGTTCGATCCCGCGTGGGGCTTCACCTCCTTCCGCGCGACGCAGGAGGCGGCCAGGGCCGCGTACCGGATGGCCGGCATCACGGATCCCGCCCGGGAGATCGATGTCGCCGAGTGCCACGACTGCTTCACCATCACCGAGATCATCAACTACGAGGATCTGGGCCTGGCCCGACCGGGCGAGGGCTGGAAGCTCGCCACCACCGGGGCCACCCGGCTGGGGGGCGATCTGCCCGTGAACACGTCGGGCGGGCTCAAGTCGTGTGGTCATCCGATCGGCTCGTCGGGCGTGCGCATGATCGCCAACATCCACGACCAGCTCCTCGGCCGCGCCGGCCGCATGCAGGTGAAAGACGCGCGCGTCGGGCTGGCCCACAACCTGGGCGGTCCTGGGGCGGTCTCCGCGGTGGCCGTCCTCGGCCAGCCCTAGCCCCGGACGGCGGAGGGTGCCATGGCCGAGCTGACGCGCCGGTACGTCGTGCTGTCGCTGGCGACCCCCGCCCCGTTCGACCCGCGTGATCCCGACGCGCCCTTCGTCCTCAAGCCCTGGAAGGATCCCGCGGCGCTCCGCGCGCTCAGAGCCTACCGGGACAACTGCTACCGCGAGCTCGCGCGCGACCTCGATGACTGGATCCGGCTGGTCGAGGCCGGGCCGGTGATTCGCGGCGATGTCGGACGTCGGAACGAGCGGTACCTGCGGCCCCGGCCCGCCGGGCGCCGACCCGCCGCCCGGCGGGCATCGGCCCGGCGTCCGGCCACCAGGCCGAAGCGGCGCGCTCGATGACGGCCGGCCGGTCGGCGAGCGTTCTCTACGAGCAAAAGGACAGGATCGTCACCATCACGATCAACCGCCCGGAGGCCATGAACGCGATCGATCCCGAGACCCATCAGGCCCTCGTCGAGGCCTGGACACGGTTCCGGGACGACGAGTCGGCGTGGGTGGCGATCCTCACCGGAGCCGGCGAGCGGGCCTTTTCCGCCGGGGCCGACCTCAAGAAGATGATTCCGGCGGCGTTCGCGGGGGGGCGGGGCTACGACCCGTCGGCCCACGGCGGCTATGGGCTCGGGGGCATCACCCGCGGGCTCGAGATCTTCAAGCCCATGATTGCCGCGATCAACGGGTTCTGCCTGGCCGGCGGCCTGGAGCAGGCCCTGGCCTGCGATATCCGCATCGCCGCCTCGCACGCCCGCTTCGGCCTCACCGAGGTGCGCTGGGCCATCATGCCGGGGGCAGGGGGTACCCAGCGGCTGCCCCGCGCCGTCGGGCTCAGCCGAGCCATGGAGATGATCCTGACCGCAGAGCAGATAGATGCTGGAGAAGCCTACCGGATCGGGCTGGTCAACCGCGTGGTGTCGTTGCCGGAGCTGATGCCGGCCGCCCGGGCGATGGCGGCGACGCTGTGCGAACGGGGGCCGCTGGCCTTGCGCGCCGCCAAGGAGGCGGTGATCCGCGGCCTCTCGCTGCCGCTGCCCGACGGGCTGCGCCTGGAGGCGTTCCTGTCAGGCACCCTGCGTGGCACGGAGGACGCCGCCGAGGGGCCTCGCGCGTTCGCGGAAAAGCGGGCGCCGATGTTCAAGGCCAGGTGAGCGAGGCGGGATGACCACGATCGAGCTCGTCGGCCGCACCCGCGCGCGGCTGCAGGGTCGGGACCGCCGGGTGGCGCCGCCCGGCGCCCTCGTGCCGGCGGCTGTGCTCGTGCCGATCGTCGACCGCGGCGAGCCCTACCTGGTCTTCGCCAAGCGCACGGACCGCGTCGGCCACCACAAGGGGCAGATCTCGTTTCCCGGCGGCGTCGTCGATCCTGGTGACGGCTCCTTCCTCGATGCGGCGCTACGCGAGTGTGAGGAAGAAATCGGGCTGCCGCGTCGGGCGGTCGAGGCCCTGGGCGTGCTGGACGACATCGAGACCGTGGCCACCCAGTTCATCGTCACCCCGGTGGTCGGGCTCGTGCGTGAGACGATCGCCTGGCAACCGGACGGCGAGGAGATCGAGCGGGTCATCGAGGTGCCCTGGTCGGCGCTGACCGATCAGCGGCGCTTCCGCGTGGAGCACTGGGAACGCGGTGGCGTCAGCCGCCCCGTGTACTTCTACGAGTGGGAGGGCGAGACGATCTGGGGGGCCACGGCCCGGATCGTCAAGCACTACCTCGACCTGGTCGTCCCCCGGTGACCGGCTCCGCCGGGCCGCCGGCCGGGCTGTGCGCGCGGTGCCGGCACGCGCGGAGCGCGACCTCGCACCGCGGCTCGACGTTCTGGCGGTGCGCCCTCAGCGCGCGCGATCCACGGTTTCCCAAGTACCCACGCCTGCCTGTGCTGGCCTGCGAGGGGTATGCCGCCGGCGAAGGCGAGTCCGCCGCCGGCGGCGAGCGCTCGAGCTTGCCCGGTCAGGAGCGCGGGGGCTGACTCCGGTGGTGGTGACGGCCGCGCTGCTCGCCGAGCTGGGCCAGCGCTTCGCGCTGCTCCGGCGTGAGCACCGGGGTGATCTCCTGCAGCATCTTCACACGTCGCTCCACCCCCGCCGCCAGTAGCTGCTGAACCTCGGCTTGCTTGGCCGCAACGGTGGCCTGGTCGGCCTCGATCAGCACGAGACGACGGAGCTCGGCCTGCGCCGTGCGCATCGCCTGCCCGTGCTGCCTGCGGGCGTCGGCGTCACGCGCGCGAATCTCCCGGATCGCTTGCACCTGCTGGTCGGTGAGCCCCAGCCGCTGCTGCAGCCGCTGTTCCCAGGCGTGATGGCGAGCGTGCGTCTGCGGGGGCTCGGCGGCCAGGACTGCCGGGGCCGCCCCCAGGGTGGTGATGACGGCCAGCAGCGCGGCGGCCTGGACGAGGACGGTGGCTCTCATCGCGAAGGCACCTCCATCGACATTCGACATTCTGGAGGGTGAGACGGACCACCCCGGTCCGGCGTTTACGCCGGCCCGGCCCGGGGGCTCACGGCCACCAGAGATAGAGGAAGCGGGGACCGGGCGCGGCCAGCGCCGCGAGCTGGGACACGCTGGCTTCCAGCCCGCCCCCGGCGCCTTCGGCTCGCGCGTAGTAGGTGGCGCGGTACTGGCGGGGGCGGCGGTAGACGACGACCTTCGCTTCGCTCACTCCGGCCGCCTGCCGGGCCAGGTCCAGTGCGTCGGGCATGTACCCCACGCGGTCGATGAGACCGTGGGTCAGGGCTTGCTCCGCGGTGAAGACTCGACCATCGGCGAGACGCCGGGCGGCATCAGCGGCCAGGCGGCGACGCTCGACCACCTTGGCCACGAACTGGCGGTGCAGGTCGTCGATCACCCCCTGAAAGATCTTCCGCTCTTCGTCGGTGAGCGTGCGGAAGGGGCTGCCCATGTCCTTGTGCTCGCCCGACTTGATGGTGGTCGCCGCCACCCCGATCTTCTGCATGAGGCCCTCGGCGTTGACGTTCACCATGATGGTCCCGATCGAGCCCGTCACCGTGGTCGGGTGCGCGACGATCGTGTCGGCGGCCAGCGCGACGTAGTACCCGCCGGAGGCGGCCACGTCCATGAGCGCGGCCACCACGGGGATCTTGGCGCGCTGCCGAAAGAGCTCGAGCTCGCGGTACACGATGTCGGAGGCGGTCACGGTCCCGCCCGGGCTGTTGATGCGAACCACCAGGGCCCGCACCTTCGAGTCGTCCTCCGCCTTCTTGAGCTCTTCGCGGATGCGGACGAGCAACGGGACCCGCGCGGGAGGCGAGCCGAGGGTGAGGACCGGCGTCACCGCCTCATCGCTGAGGACGCCCGAGATGTCGAGCAGCAGGATCTTGGCGTTGCCCCGCCCCTCGACGGTCGCTTCCTCCAGCGCCTTGATCGGTGGCGTGAGGTCCACCGAGATCACCGAGCAGCCGGCGAGCAGGAGGAGCAGGGCCAGGCGAGCCGCCGGGGAGAGCATGGCCCCGAGTATACCCAAGCCCGGTCTTGCCGGCGCCTGGTCTCCGGCAGATAATCGCGCCCTGTGAGCCCGCTCACGCTCGAGGACGTGCGGGCTGCCGCTCACCGGCTGGCCGGACGGATCGTGCGCACCCCGGTGCTGACCTCCGAAGCCTGGGATCACGCCTCTCACCTGCGGCTGTTCTTCAAGTGCGAAAACTTGCAGATGGCGGGCTCCTTCAAGATCCGCGGCGCCCTGAACCGGCTGCTCATGCTCTCGCCGGCGGAGCGCCGCCGAGGCGTGCTGGCCTTTTCCTCGGGGAACCACGCCCAGGGCGTGGCCCTGGCCGCCCGCACCGTGTCCACCACGGCGGTCATCGTGATGCCCACCGACGCGCCCGCCCCGAAGGTGGACGCCACGCGCACGTATGGGGCGCAGATCGTGACCTACGATCGCCTGCGCGAAGACCGTGAGGCCATCGCACGGCGTCTGGCCGAGGAAACGGGGCGGGTGCTCGTGCCACCGTTCGACGACTACGCGATCATGGCGGGCCAGGGCACCGCCGCGCTCGAGTTGCTCGAGGAGATCCCGGACCTCGACGCCCTGGTGGCGCCGATCGGCGGTGGCGGGCTCATGGCCGGCTGCAGCACGGCCGGCCGGGCGCTACGGCCGGGCATGGCGATCTTCGGCGTCGAGGCCGACACGGCCAACGACACGTACCTGTCGCTTCACAAAGGTGAGCGCGTGACCATCCCGCCCCCACCGACCATCGCCGACGGCATCCGGATCACGACCCCCGGTGCGCTCACGTTCCCGATTCTCCAGGCCAACCTGAGCGACATCGCCCTGGTGACCGACGATGAGATCCGCACGGCCGTGCGCTCGCTCGCGGTGAACCTGAAAGTGGTTGTCGAGCCTACCGGCGCCGTCAGCGCCGCGGCCACGCTCGGCGGCCGGCTGCGGCTGCCGGCCGGGGCCAGGGTCGGCGTGATTCTCTCGGGCGGCAATATCGACCCCGCCCTGCTGGCCGAGATCCTCGTGACCGCGACGGATTCCTAGCGCGCGTGAAACGCCGGAATGACCTCCTCGGCCAGCTGCTGGACCTGCTCGAGCACCCGGTCCGGCGGGCACATCGGCCGCAGCACGAACTTCGAGCCGCCACCCCGTACGTACTCTTCCAGCCGCTCGTCCAGCAGGGCGGGGGGGCCGAAGGCGGTGCATCGCGCTAACGTGGTGTCGTCGGCCCGGTTTCGGGGGACAAACGGCGCGGCCATCGCCGTCGCGGTCGCCCGGTCGGCGGCGAAGCAGTAGTAGACGAGGGTGCCGAAGTGGTCGGCGGGCACGTCACGCCCGGCCTCGGCGGCAAAGGCCTGAGTCTTCTCCACACCCACCCGGAACTGCTCCGGGGTGATGAACGACGGGATCCATCCGTCGCCGAGCCGGCCGGCTCGCCGCATGGCGGCCTCGCTATTGCCGCCGATCCAGACGGGCAGCGGCTGCTGAACGGGCCTGGGCAGGACGGTGATGCGATCGAGCTGCCAGAACTCGCCGGCGTGGCTGACCTCGTCCTCGGACCAGCAGCGCCGCATGATGCCGATGGCCTCGTCGGTACGCCGTCCCCGCTCCTTGAAGGGCACGCCGGCGGCGCGGAACTCCCGCTCCTGCTCCACGCCCACGCCGAAGGCGGGCAGCAGCCGGCCGGCCGAGAGGAAGTCGATGGTGGCCAGCTCGCGGGCCAGCAGCACCGGCGTGCGAAACGGCGTGATCAGCACGCTGGGGCCGAACTTGAGGCGGCGCGTGCGCGCGGCGACCGCCGCCATGGCCGCGATCGGCTCCAGCACCGGCGCCGGCGCGGTCAGGCGCTCGTTGAACCACAACGAGTCGACCTCGGTCCGCTCACACAGGTCTACGAAGCGCCAGAAGGCGTCGGCCCCGGACACCCCGGCCGGCCAGCCCCCTGGCATGACGCCCAAGCGGTACTTGATCTTCATGCGGAGGATGCTACCACGCGGGTTTGACCTTTGTGGGGGCGACCTCTACAATGAACCGCGGTTCATCCTGATCGACCATGCGCGATCCGGGCAAGCCTCAGCAGATCATCGACGCGGCGATCCGCGTGTTCGCCCGCAGCGGCTACTACAACTCCCGCGTGAGCGACATCGCTCGCGAGGCGGGTATCGCCAGCGGCACGATCTACCTGTACTTCAAGACCAAGGACGACATCCTGGTCACGCTGTTCCGGGAGAAGATGGCCGAGTGGGTGGCCCAGGTCCGCCGCCGGATCGCCGATGAGCCCGACGCCGTGGCCAAGATCCGCCGCCTGATCGCCCTGCACTTCAACGTGCTCGAGGGGGATCCCCACCTGGCCGAGGTCGTGCAGGTCGAGCTGCGCCAGGGGCAGAAGTTCTTCCGCGGGGCCTCGGCCCACGAGGTGTCGGCGTACTTCGACCTGATCGGCGGGGTCCTGCACGAGGGCATCGCGGCGGGGCAGTTCCGCCCCGACCTGCCCGTCAAGATGGCGACGAAGATGCTCTTCGGAGCCATGGATCAGGTGGCCACCTCCTGGGTACTGGGCAAGCGGGCCTATCGGCTCAGCGATGCCGCCGAGCCGGTGGCGGCGGTCTTCCTGCGCGGAGTCTGTCGCGATGGCGTTTGAAACCCTGCTCCTGGCGCGCGAGGAGAGCTTCGTGGTGATCACGCTCAACCGGCCGCCGGCCAACGCCATCAGCGAGCGCCTGATGCAGGAGCTCAACGAGGCGCTGGCATCGGTGGAGCACGACGAGACGGTCCGGGCCGTGATCATCACCGGCAGCGGCGAGCGGATCTTCTGCGCCGGTGCCGACCTCGGCTCGGCCTTCGCGGGCGGCAGCGTGGACGCCTTCATCCGTTTCGGCAATGGCGTGCTCCGCCGCATCGAGCGCTTCCCCAAGCCGGTGAT
>DATBIM010000152.1:0-41709 GCA_036556905.1 Candidatus Methylomirabilota bacterium | reverse complement strand
GAGATGGTGATGCCGGGGGACAACATTGCGGGGACGATCGAGCTGATCACGCCGGTGGCGATGGAGAAGGAGTTGCGGTTTGCCATTCGGGAGGGGGGCCGCACGGTGGGGGCGGGCGTGGTGACCGAGGTCCTCGAGTAGCATCATGGCCACGCTGTCGGCCGACCAGAAGATCCGTATCCGGCTCAAGGCCTATGACCATCACCTGCTGGACCGTTCGGTGAAGGAAATCGTGGAGACCGTTCGCCGGACGGGGGCGCGGATTTCCGGCCCGGTGCTGCTCCCCACGATCATCAACCGGTGGACGGTGCTGCGTTCCCCGCACGTGGACAAGACATCGCGCGAGCAGTTCGAGATGCGTACGCACAAACGGCTCATCGACATTGTGGATCCCACGCCGCAGACGGTCGACTCGCTGATGAAGCTCGACCTGCCCGCCGGCGTCGATGTCGAGATCAAGCTCTAGGGGATCCGGCCCATGGCGCGCAAAGAGGGGCTGATCGGGCGGAAAGTCGGGATGACCCAGGTCTTCGGAGACGATGGCAACCATCGTTCGGTGACGGTGATCCAGGCCGGGCCGTGTACCGTGCTGGGTGTCCGGACACGACAGACGCACGGCTATGACGCTATCCAGTTCGGCTTCGAGCCCACGAAGAAGAACGTGTCCAGGCCGGTGGCCGGGCAGTTCAAGAAGGCCGGCCTGGAGTCCATGCGGGTGGTCCGGGAGATCCGGCTCGAGAAGCCCGAGATGCTCCAGGGATACCAGGTCGGCCAGACGGTGACCGCCGACCTGTTCAAGCCCGGCGAGCTGGTGGACGTGGTCGGCATCAGCAAGGGCAAGGGGTTCCAGGGCGGCGTGAAGCGTCACGGCTGGTCTGGCGGCGACGCCAGCCATGGCTCGATGTTTCATCGGGCCCCGGGCTCGATCGGGGCTTCCTCCGATCCCTCCCGGGTGTGGCCGGGCCACCGCATGCCGGGGCGGATGGGCGGTGAGCGCCGCACGGTCCTGAACCTCAAGGTGGCCCGGGTCATGGCCGAGCACGGCCTGGTCTTGATCGAGGGCGCCGTGCCCGGGGCCAATGGGAGCCTCGTGCTGATCCGCAAGAGCGTGAAGACGACCAGGGCTCAGCAGCGGGCCGTGGCGGAGCGCCCGTAATGCCAAGCGTCGAGGTGCTCGGGGTCAAGGGTAAGGCAGCGAGCCGGCTCGAGCTGAAGCCCGACGTCTTCGGCGTGGAGATCCGGATTCCGCTGCTGCACCAGGCGGTGACCCGTGAGCTCAACGATCGCCGTGCGGGCACGCATGACACCAAGGGGCGCAGCGAGGTCTCGGGGGGCGGGCGCAAGCCGTGGCGGCAGAAGGGCACCGGCCGCGCCCGCCAGGGCTCCATCCGGGCGCCGAACTGGAAGGGCGGCGGCAAGCCCTTCGGTCCGACGCCGCGCAGCTACGCGCAGCAGATGCCGCGGACGATGCGGCGGCAGGCGCTGCGGGCGGCGGTGGCGGCCAAGATCGCCGCCGGCGAGGTGAGCGTGACGGAAACGGTGGACGCGGCCAGCGGCAAGACGAAGGCGCTGGTGAGCGGGCTCGCCGAGCTCGGGGTGAGCGCGCTCCCCACACTGCTCGTGGTGGAGCGGCTGAGCGAGGGGCTGGCGCGGGCGGCGCGCAACGTGGCCTGGCTGACGGTGCAGACGCCGGCTCAGGTGTCGGTCTATCAGCTCCTGCGTGCTCGACGGGCGGTGTTCGAGCGGGGGGCGTTGTTGGCCCTCGAGGCGGCGCTCTCATGACCCGGAATGCGCGCCAGATCATCCTGCGCCCGATCATGACCGAGAAGAGCATGCGGCAGAAGGAGGAGCACAACGTGGTGACGTTCCGGGTGCGCCCGGACGCCAACAAGGTCGAGATCCGTGCCGCGGTGGAAGCGGTCTTCAACGTCAAGGTCGCCGATGTGCGCACCTCGTCCTACGAGGGCAAGCTCAAGCGTATGGGACGCCACCAGGGCCACCGGCCCGACTGGAAGAAGGCCGTGGTACAGCTGGCGCCCGGGCACAAGATCGAGCTGGTCGAGGGAGCTTGAGGGATGGGTATCCGGACCCTCAAACCCACTTCACCGGCCCGCCGCTACCTCACCCACGTCACCCGCGAGGAGATCACCAGGCAGGAGCCGGAGAAGAGCCTGCTCGTACCCAAGCGGCGCACCAGCGGTCGCAACAGCTACGGCCGCATCACCGTGCGGCACCGCGGCCGCGGTCACAAGCGCATGCTGCGGCAGGTCGACTTCCGCCGGGAGAAGATCGGCATTCCGGCCCGGGTCGCCGCCATCGAGTACGATCCGAACCGGTCGGCACGCCTGGCCTTGCTCCACTACCGCGACGGTGAGAAACGCTATATCGTGGCGGCGCTCGGGCTCAAAGTCGGTGACTCCGTGATGTCCGGTCCTCAGGCCGACATCCTGCCCGGCAACGCGTTGCCGCTACGGAATATCCCGGTGGGCACCCTCGTGCACAACGTCGAATTGCAGCCCGGGCGCGGTGGCCAGCTCTGTCGGAGCGCGGGGGCCCAGGCCCAGTTGCTGGCCAAGGAGGCCGACCGCGCCACGCTGAAGATGCCCTCGGGCGAAGTCCGCATGGTATCGCTCGAATGCATGGCCACCGTGGGTCAGGTGGGCAATCTGGACCATGAGAACGTCTCCGTGGGCAAGGCCGGGCGCACGCGCTGGCTGGGCTTTCGACCCACCGTCCGCGGCACCGTCATGAACCCGGTCGATCATCCGATGGGTGGGGGCGAGGGCAAGGGGAAGGGAAACCACCCGATGACGCCGTGGGGGAAACCGACCAAAGGCTACAAGACCCGGCGAGGGGCCAGGCCCTCGGACCGCGACATCGTGACGCGGCGGAAGAGGTAGGAGCCGACATGGGACGCTCGCTGAAGAAGGGGCCGTACATCGAGGAGAAGCTGCTCGAGCGCATCGAGGAGCTGAACCGCACCCGCCAGAAGAAGGTGCTGAAGACGTGGTCGCGGCGGTCGACGATCGCGCCCGAGTTCCTCGGTCACACCCTGGCCGTGCACAACGGCAAGAAATTCATCCCGGTGTATGTCACCGAGAACATGGTGGGACACCGGCTCGGTGAGTTCGCGCTGACCCGGACGTTCAAGGCCCACGGAACCGCCGAGAAGGCGGCCGCGTCGCCGACCGGGAAGACCTAGCCTCGTGCAGACTGTCGCCCGAGCTCGCTTCATTCGCGTGTCGGCACGGAAGGCCCGTCAGGTCCTCGACCAGATCCGCCACAAGCCGGTGGCCGAAGCCCTGGCCACGCTGCAGTTCACGCCGCGGGCGGCCGCCCGCCTGATCGAGAAGGTGCTGCGCTCGGCCGTGGCCAACGCCGAGCACAATCATCAGGTCCGCGACCTGAACGCCTTGCGGGTGAGTCGGGCCATCGCCGACGACGGGCCGTCGATGAAACGGGTGCAGCCCCGGGCCATGGGCCGCGCCTTCTTCATCAAGCACCGGACGAGCCATCTCACGATCGGTGTGAGCGACGAGACCAATGGCGTGAACATCCCCGCGGCACGGCCGGAACGACCCCGGCCCCCGGCGGCGGGGACCGCCACGGCGCCGGCCGCCAAACCGGCAGCGTCCCGAGCGCGCCGGCCGGCCGGCCGAGCGCGACCCGCCGGGGAGCCCGGCCAGCGCCGGGCCGCGGGCAAGCGTACCGGGAAGGGGAAGGATTAGAGGCGATGGGTCAGAAAACACACCCGATCGGCTTCCGCCTGGGCTCGACGCGTACGTGGTCCTCGCGGTGGTTCGCCACCAAGGACTACGCCAAGCTCCTGCACGAGGACGTGAAGATCCGACGTCACATCAAAGATCAGCTCTACCATGCCGGCATCTCCCGGATCGACATCGAGCGCTCGGGCAACCGGGCGCGAATCACCGTGGCCACCGCGCGGCCGGGGATCATCATCGGCCGCAAAGGCGCCGAGGTCGAGCGGTTGAAGAACGAGCTGCAGGCCCGGACGGCCAAGGAGATCTACCTCAACATCGAGGAGGTCATCCACCCGGAGCTGGATGCCCAGCTCGTCTCGGAGAACGTCGCCCTCCAGCTGCAGAAGCGGGTCGCCTTTCGCCGGGCCATGAAGAAGGCGGTGACCTCGGCGTTACGCCTGGGCGCCGACGGCATCCGGATCGCCTGCGCGGGCCGGCTGGGGGGAAGCGAGATCGCGAGGCGCGAGTGGTATCGGGACGGGCGCGTGCCCCTGCACACCATTCGGGCCGACATCGACTACGGCCTGGCCACCGCCCACACGACCTACGGCACCATCGGCGTGAAGGTCTGGGTCTTCAAGGGCGAGGTCCTGGCCAAGGCCCCGGCCGAGGTGTGAGCCAGCCGCCATGCTGATGCCCAAGCGCGTGAAGTATCGCAAGGCCCAACGGGGCCGGATGCGGGGCAAGGCCCAGCGCGGCGCGAGCCTCGCGTTCGGCGAGTACGGCCTCAAGGCCCTCGAGCCCGGCTGGGTCACCAACCGCCAGATCGAGGCGGCTCGGGTCGCCCTCACGCGCAGCCTCAAGCGGGGCGGTAAGATCTGGATCCGCGTGTTTCCCGACAAGCCGGTGACCAAGAAGCCGGCCGAGACCCGCATGGGCAAGGGGAAGGGCAACCCCGAGGAGTGGGTGGCTGTCGTGAAGCCCGGACGGATCCTCTATGAGATGGAGGGCGTCAATCAGGAGGCCGCCCGGGAGGCGTTTCGGACGGCCGGACAGAAGATGGGCATCGCTACGAAGTTCGTCATGCGGACTCGGGGCTTCTGAGGGCGACCGATGAAGGCAGTCAAGTGGCGCGACCTGAGCGACGACGAGATCCGTCAGCGCGCGCGGGAGCTGAGCGAAGAGGTCTTCAACGTGCGGTTCCAGCTCGCCATGGGAATGGCCAAGAACCCGTCCCGGATCGGCCAGGCCCGGCGCGATCTGGCCCGGGCCCATACCATTCTCCGCGAGCGGGGAGTGCCCGGCGTGGTGACGGTCGGGGCCAGTCCCGACCGGGGCGAGGCCACCGGGAAGTCCGAAACCAAGCGCCGTGCTCCACGCGGCGGCACGGCCACCCGCCGGCGCCGTGGCCCCAGTCGGGGCGAGAAAGGCTAGAGCGGTGAGCGAGCGGAAGACCCGGGAAGCCGTGGTCATCAGCGACAAGATGCAGAAGACACGCGTGGTGCAGATCGAGCGCGTCCACCGGCATTCCCGCTACGAGCGGGTGGTGCGGAGCACCAAGCGACTCAAGGTGCACGATGAAGCCAACACGAGCCGGGTCGGTGATCGCGTGTTGATCGAGGAGACGCGGCCCCTGTCCAGGGACAAGCGCTGGCGGATTCGCCAGATCGTAAAGGTGAGCGGAACCGCACCGACGCTGGTGGCACCTGCGGCTCAAGCCCGGGCGGACGCGGCCACTCGTGCCTCGAACAGGCCACCTGCGGCTCAAGCCGGGTAAGCGCTCCGATCAATGATCCAGCCGCGGTCTATGCTCGAGGTCGCCGACAACTCCGGAGCCAAGAAGGTGCAGTGCATCCGGGTCATGGGCGGCGGCAACAAGCGCTACGCCTCCATCGGCGACACCGTTATCGTGGCCGTCAAGGAGGCCTCGCCGGACGGTACCGTCAAGAAGGGCGAGGTGGCGCGAGCGGTGGTGGTGCGGACGGTCAAGGAAGTCCGCCGCAAGGATGGCTCCTACATCCGCTTCGATCGCAACGCCGTGGTCCTCATCAAGCCCGACGAGAACCCGGTAGGCACACGGATCTTCGGGCCGGTCGCTCGCGAGCTGCGGGAGCGTCAGTTCACCAAGATCATTTCCCTGGCGCCGGAGGTCATCTGATGCCGGGCGTGCATGTGCGACGGGGCGATGTGGTTGCGGTCATCTCGGGCAAGGAGCGGGGCAAGCGCGGCAAGGTCATGCGCGTGCTCCGGGACAAGGGGCGGGTGGTGGTGGAGAAGGTGAACATGGTCAAGCGCCACCAGCGACCGACCCAGAAGCTCCGCCAGGGGGGCATCATCGAACGGGAGGGTGCACTGGCGCTCTCGAACGTGCTGCTCGTGTGCGGTCGGTGCGACAAACCGGCCCGCTCGGGCGTCAGCATCCTCGCCGACGGTCGGCGCCTGCGCGTCTGCAAGCGGTGCGGCGAGCCCATGGACAAGGGGTAGCGATGGCAGAGAAGGCTCCGGCCCCCAAGCCTCCAGCTCAGAAGGCCCCGGCCCCGCGACCGGCCCGGCCCCAGCAGCCCCGGAAGGGCGAGCCCGCCGCCCCGGTGGCCAAGACCCGGCCCCGCGGAACGGGGCAGGTCCCGCCCCGGCTCCGCGAGCGGTTCCGGACGTCGGTCGTGCCTGCCCTCATGAAGGAACGCGGCTACACCAACCCGTTCGAGGTGCCGCGGGTGGAGAAGATCGTGATCAACATGGGTGTGGGCGAGGGCCGGGAGAACGCCAAGGCCCTGGACTTCGCCACGACTGATCTGCTCGCCATCAGCGGACAGAAGCCAGTGGTGACGCGGGCCAAGAAGTCCATCGCGAACTTCAAGCTGCGGGCCGGCGTTCCCATCGGCGCCAAGGTCACCCTGCGCGGAGCCCGGATGTACGAGTTCCTGGACCGGCTGGTCAACGTGGCCCTGCCCCGCGTCCGCGACTTCAAGGGTGTGCCCCCCAAGGGATTCGACGGCCGCGGCAATTACGCTCTGGGGCTCCGCGAGCAGCTCATCTTCCCGGAGATCGTCTACGACAAGGTCGATAAAGTGCGGGGCATGGACATCAACATTGTGACGACGGCGCGAACCGACGAGGAAGCCCGGGCGCTCCTCGGCCAGCTCGGAATGCCGTTCAGGGAGTAGGGCAGCATGGCCAAGACCGCGCTCATCATGAAATCCCAGCAACCGCCCCGGTTTCGCACGCGGGCCTACCGTCGTTGCAAGCTGTGTGGGCGGCCGCGCGGGTATCTGCGGAAGTTCCAGATGTGCCGTCTCTGCTTCCGGGAGCTGGCGCTCAAGGGCGAGATCCCGGGCGTGATCAAGGCCAGCTGGTGAGGCGCCGATGAAGAGCGATCCCGTCGCCGACCTGCTCACCCGCATCCGTAATGCCAGCCGCGCCGAGCATGAGAAGGTCGACATCCCGGCCTCTCGGTTGAAAGTCCGGATCGCCGAGATCCTCAAGACCGAGGGATTCATCAAGAACTTCCGGGTGCTCGACGATACCAAGCAGGGCACGCTGCGCGTCTACCTCAAGTACGGGCCAGCCAACGAACAGATGATTTCGGGACTCGTCCGCGTATCCAGCCCGGGCCGCCGCGTCTACGTCACCCACGACCGGATCCCGACCATCCTGGCCGGCATGGGCGTGACGATCGTGTCGACATCACGTGGCCTCCTGACCGATCGCGACGCGCGTAGCCACAAGGTCGGTGGCGAAGTGCTCGCCTACGTGTGGTAGGGAGGGCACCATGTCACGCATCGGCAAGCAACCCATTCCGATCCCCCAGGGCGTGAAGGTGCAGATCGACGGCGACGTCGTCCGGGCCGAGGGCCCCAAGGGCAAGCTTGCCCAGCCCGTGCCCTCAGGGCTTCGGGCCCAGGTCGACGACGGCCGGGTGGTGATCACCCGAGCGGGCGACGATCGGCGGGTCCGCGCGCTCCACGGGCTCACCCGGGCCCTGCTGGCCAACATGGTGCGGGGAGTCCAGGCCGGGTTCGAGAAGAAGCTGGAGATCATCGGTATCGGCTATCGGGCCCAGATGCAGGGCCGGAACATCCAGCTTGCCCTCGGTTATTCGCACCCGGTGATCTTTCCCCTGCCGGAAACGATCACCGCGGAAATCGACAAGCAAACACTCATCACCGTGCGGGGCCCCGACAAGGCTCTGGTGGGGCAGACCGCCGCCAAGCTCCGGGCCCTCCGCAATCCCGACCCCTACAAGGGCAAGGGCATTCGGTATGCCGGGGAGGTGGTGCGGCGTAAGGTCGGCAAGAAGGCGGGTGCCAAGTGATCACCAAGGATCGTCGTGCCGCCCGTGACATCAGGCACCTGCGGCTGCGCCGCAACGTCAGCGGCAGCGCCGAGCGACCGCGTCTGGCGGTATACCGAAGCCTGAACCATATCTATGCCCAGCTGATCGACGATGGCGCCGGTCGGACGCTGGTGGCCGCTGACAGTCGGAGCAAGGCTTTCCGGGCCCAGCATCCCAGCGGCGGCAACGTCGCCGCCGCCCGAGCCGTGGGTCAGGCGCTGGCCGAACGGGCCCGGGCCCAAGGGATCGAGCGGGTGGTGTTCGATCGAGGTGGCGCCCAGTACCACGGACGCGTCAAGGCGCTGGCCGATGCGGCCCGTGCCGGTGGGTTGGTGTTCTAGGTCGGAGAGGGCTTCGAGGAGAAACTGGTGGCGGAACCGAGGATCGATGCGAGCGTGCTCGAGCTGGCGGACCGGGTGGTGTCCATCAACCGGGTGGCCAAGGTCGTCAAGGGTGGACGGCGCTTCTCCTTCACGGCGCTGGTCGTGGTGGGCGATGGCCGTGGTCACGTCGGCGTGGGTCTGGGCAAAGCCCATGAGGTGCCCGAGGCGATCCGCAAGGCGGTGGAGCACGCCAAGAAGGATCTGATCTTCGTCCCCCTCCGGGAGACCACGATTCCCTGCGAGATCACCGGACACTTCGGGGCGGGCCGGGTATTCCTCAAGCCGGCCGTACCCGGCACCGGTGTCATCGCGGGCGGAGCGGTGCGGCCGATCCTGGAAGCGGTGGGCGTGCAGGACATCCTCACGAAGACCCTGGGCTCGAACAACCCCCACAATGTCCTCAAGGCGACCATGGATGCGCTCCGCAAGCTCAGGCGCATCCAGGACTTGCATGCCGTCCGCAGGCGGGGCGACGGCAGCGGCGCCGGGGAGGAGAACGCCGGTGGCGGCAAAGAAGGTTAGGCTCCGGCTCACGCGCAGCATCATCGGGCTCTCGCCCAAGCAGGAGGCCACGGTGCGGGCCCTGGGCCTGCGCCGGATCAACCACGTGGTCATCCAGGCGGACACCCCGACGATCCAGGGGATGATCGCGAAAGTGCCGCACGTGCTGCAGGTGACCCATGAGGCTTGAGGAGCTACGTCCGGCCCCAGGCGCCAGGAAGCCGAGAAAACGGATCGGCCGCGGGCCGGGCTCCGGGCACGGCAAGACGTCGACCCGGGGCCACAAGGGCCATAAGGCGCGGTCGGGAGGCGGCAAGACCGGCGGCTTCGAAGGCGGACAGATGCCGCTCTACCGGCGGCTGCCCAAACGTGGCTTCCTGCCCTACGGGGGCAAGGAGGAGTACGCCGTCGTCAACCTCAAATCCCTGGCCGGCTTCACGGCCGGCTCCACGGTGGATCCGGACGGTCTGGCCCAGGCCGGCCTCATCAAGCCGGCCCACCGGGATCGGGTCAAGGTCCTGGGCATGGGCGACGTGCTCCATGCGCTGACGCTCCGGGTGCATGCGGTCAGCGCGTCGGCGCGTGGCAAGATCGAGGGGCGGGGGGGCCGAGTGGAGCTCATTACTCCGGGAGCGGGGACACCGTGATCGAAGGCCTGCAGAGCTTCCAGAACGTCTTCAAGATCCCGGAGCTCAAGCGCCGGCTGCTGATCACCGCCGGGCTGCTGATCGCCTATCGGCTCGGCGCCCACGTGCCGACACCGGGAATCGACGGGCACGTGCTGGCCCAGTTCTTCGACCAGATGCAGCAAGGGCTGCTGGGGATGGTCGATCTCTTCTCGGGCGGGAACCTGCGCCGGCTGTCGATCTTCGCGCTGGGGATCATGCCCTACATCTCGGCCTCGATCATCCTGCAACTGCTCACCGTGGTGATCCCCACCCTGGAACGGCTGGCCAAGGAGGGAGAGGCCGGTCGCAAGAAGATCACCCAGTACACTCGTTACGGCACCATCGTGCTCAGCGCCGTCCAGGCCCTCGGAATTGCTTACGGTCTGGAGCGGATGCCCACTCCGACCGGCGCTCCTATCGTGCCGTACCCTGGCTGGGGCTTCCGGCTCCTGACCACCCTCACCCTCACCGCGGGCACGGCGCTGATCATGTGGATCGGCGAGCAGATCTCCGAGAAGGGCATCGGCAACGGGATCTCCCTCATCATCTTCGCCGGTATCGTCGTCCGGCTACCTTCGGCCATCGCGGCGTCCTACACGCTCATCACCACCGGCGAGATGAAGCTGTTCGTGTTCCTCGGCCTCTGCGCGCTCATGCTGGCGGTGACGGCGGCGGTCGTGCTCATGCAGGAGGGACAACGAAAGATCCCGGTGCAGTATGCCCGGAGGGTCGTCGGGCGGCGGGTGTACGGGGGACAGTCCACGCACATCCCCCTCCGGATCAATACGGCCGGAGTCATCCCGGTCATCTTCGCCTCATCCCTCATCCTGTTTCCTGCCACCCTCACGAACTTCATGCCCCATCCCTGGATGCAGACGATCGCGGATGCCATGAGCCCGGGGCGATTCACCTATACCGTCCTCTACATGGGTCTCATCGTGTTCTTCGCCTATTTCTACACGGCGATCGTCTTCAACCCGGTCGACCTGGCCGACAACATGAAGAAATACGGCGGGTTCATTCCCGGGGTGCGGCCGGGCAAGAAGACGGCCGAGTACATCGATCACGTGCTGACGCGGATCACCCTGCCCGGCGCCCTCTTCCTGGCCACTATCTCGGTGCTGCCAGACTTCATGATCCGCTGGTTCAACGTCCCCTTCTACTTCGGAGGCACGAGCCTGCTCATCGTGGTCGGCGTGGCGCTGGACACTGTGCGCCAGATGGAATCCCACCTCCTGATGCGCAACTACGAGGGCTTCCTCAAGCGCTCGCGCTCCCGCTCGGGCGCGTTCGGGAGGACCTAGGTGCGCCTGGTCTTCCTGGGTCCGCCGGGTGCCGGCAAAGGGACGCAGGCGCGGGAGCTGGCGCGGGAGTGGGGGGTGCCCCAGATCGCGACCGGGGACATGCTGCGCGAGGCGGTGAGCACAGGTGCGCCGCTGGGTCGGCAAGCCCGCGCGTACATGGAACGGGGCGCGTTGGTGCCCGACGACGTGATCATCGGGCTCATCGCCGAGCGGCTGGCTCAGCCAGACGCCAAGCGGGGGTTCGTCCTGGATGGGTTTCCCCGGACGATTCCCCAGGCCGAGGCCCTGGCCCGTCTCCTCGACGAGCTGGGCCACCGGCTCGATCGGGCCATCTTCTTCGAGGTGTCGGAGCCCGAGTTGCTGCGCCGGCTGACCGGCCGGCGCTCCTGTCCGGCGTGCCAGGCCACCTATCACGTCGAGGGCGCGCCCCCCCGCCGGGCCGGGGTGTGCGATCGTTGTGGAAGCGCGCTGACCCAGCGAGAGGACGATCGGGAAGCGACGGTACGGACCCGCCTGCGGGTGTATACCGAGCAGACGACCCCGCTCCTCGATTACTACCGGCGTCTCGGGCTGCTGACGCGGGTGGCTGGTGAGGGCGCCATCGAGTCCATCCGCGACAGCATCCGCCAGGCGGTGGAGGCTGTCCGACGGTGATCGTGCTGAAGTCGGCTCGAGAGATCGAGATCATGCGCCAGGGCGGCCAGATCCTGGCCGACCTCATGGAGCATCTGCGGTCCAGCGTCAAGAGCGGGATGTCGACGCTGGAGATCGACGAGAATGTCGAGGCCTTCATCGCGCGCCGGGGCGCCCAGCCGGCCTTCAAGGGCTACCGCGGGTTTCCGGCGACGGTGTGCGTCTCCATCAACGAGGAGATCGTTCACGGCATTCCTTCGGCTCAGCGGCACCTCCGGGAAGGTGATATCGTCGGTCTGGACCTGGGCTGCATCGTCGACGGCTACTACGCCGACTGTGCCTTCACCATGGCCATCGGGGAAGTCCCCTCCCCCGTAGGGCGTCTCCTCGACGTCACCCGACAGAGTCTAGAGCTCGCCGTCGAGCAGTGTCGGCCGGGCCGACGGCTCTCCGATGTCTCGCACGCCGTGCAGCAGCATGTCGAAGCTCACGGCCTCGGTGTGGTCCGCGCCTTCGTCGGCCATGGCATCGGGCGGGCGCTGCACGAGGAACCCCAGGTGCCCAACTTCGGGGAGCCGGGTCGGGGCCCCCAGCTCAAGCCGGGCATGGTGCTGGCCATCGAGCCTATGGTGACGATGGGGAGCTGGGACGTACGTATCCTGGAGGACGGGTGGACCGCGGTCACCGCGGACGGCAGCCTGGCCGCGCACTTCGAGCACACCGTGGCCATCACCGAACGGGGGCCGTCGGTGCTGACCAGCCGCCCGGGCAACGGGCAGGGCTGAGATGGCCAAAGAAGACGCCATCGAGGTGGAGGGGACGGTGGTCGAGCCCCTGCCCAATGCCATGTTTCGCGTGGAGCTGGACAACGGGCACCGGGTGCTCGCCCACGTCAGCGGCAAGATGCGGATGAACTTCATCCGCATCCTGCCCGGAGATCGGGTGAAGGTCGAGCTGTCGCCCTACGACCTCACCCGAGGCCGTATCACGTACCGGTTCAAGTAGCGCGAGGTCGACAACGCGATGAAGGTGAGACCATCGGTAAAGACGCGCTGCGAGCACTGTAAGATCGTCCGACGGCAGGGCGTCACGCGCGTGATCTGCAAGAACCCTCGCCACAAACAGCGGCAGGGATGAGAAGCGAGGAGAAGAAGAGATGGCACGAGTAGCCGGCGTTGACCTGCCGCGGGAGAAGCGGGGCGAGGTTGCCCTCACGTACCTCTATGGGGTCGGACGCCCGACGTCGCTCAAGGTGTTCGAGCAGGCGCGGGTCGATCCCAACAAGCGCGTGAAGGCATGGACGGAGGAAGAGACCGCCCGCGTGCGCGAGATCATCGAGCGGGAGCTGAAGGTCGAGGGCGATCTGCGCCGCGAGATTGCCATGAACGTCAAGCGGCTCATGGACATCGGCGCCTACCGTGGCATCCGCCATCGCAAGGGGTTGCCGGTGCGGGGACAGCGGACCCACACCAATGCGCGTACCCGGAAGGGCCCGCGCAAGGGTGTCATGGTGAAGAAGAAGCCGGCCGCGGCCGCGCCGGCCGCTCCGGCGGCACCGGCGGCCAGAAAGACGGGAGCATAACCGATGGCCGACCAGCCGACCAAGCCGGCGCCGCGCAAGAAGGGTGGCAAGAAGCGGGAACGGCGCGAGGTCCGCACCGGCGTCGCCCACATCCAGGCGACGTTCAACAACACGATCGTGACCCTGACGGACAAGACCGGCAACGTCGTAGCCTGGTCCAGCGCCGGGAGCGCCGGGTTCAAGGGCTCCCGGAAGTCCACGCCGTTTGCCGCGCAGACCGCGGCCGAGCAGGCTGCCCGCAAGGCAATGGAGTACGGGTTGAAACAGGTCGAGGTATGCGTGAAGGGACCGGGGGCTGGCCGGGAGGCGGCAATCCGGTCGCTCCAGGCGGTGGGCCTGGAGATCACCTCTATCCGCGACGTGACGCCAATCCCTCACGACGGCTGCCGCCCGCCCAAACGGCGGCGGGTCTAGGAGGCGCGATGGCCCGCTACCGTGATGCCAAGTGCCGCCTGTGCCGGCGAGAGGGCATGAAGCTCTTTCTCAAGGGCGCCCGCTGCTTCACCGACAAGTGCGCCATCGAGCGGCGCAATTATCCGCCGGGCCAGCACGGTCTGAACCGCGGCAAGCTGACGCCGTTCGGGGTCCAGCTCCGCGAGAAGCAGAAGGCCAAGCGGATCTACGGCTTGCTCGAGCAACAGTTCCGCCGTTACTTCGAGTCGGCCGAGCGGCAGAAGGGCGCCACCGGGGAGAATCTCCTCAAGCTGCTGGAGCTCCGGCTGGACAACGTCGTCTACCGCCTAGGCTTCGCCGCCTCCCGCCGGGAGTCCCGTCAGATGGTGGCACACGGGCATTTTCAGGTGAACGGCCGCAAGGTTTCCATCCCCTCGTACCTGGTCAAGGTCGGGGACACCGTCGAGCTACGGTCGACCTCGAAGCACGCCGCCCGGGTCGACGACAACGTCAACGCGGGCCGGGGGCAGATCCCCCAGTGGTTGGAGCTCCAGCCGGAGGCGCGACGGGGGGTAGTGCGCAGCCTGCCACTGCGGGAGGACATCCAGATTCCCGTGTCCGAGCAGCTCATTGTCGAGCTCTACAGCAAGTAGCAGGAGTCGTCATGCCACGCATTCCGTTTCAGAAGCCACGGAAGGTTGAGTGGGAGATCCTGAGTGAGCGCTATGGACGGCTGGTGTCCGAGCCGTTCGAGAAGGGCTACGCCCTCACGGTGGGCAATGCGCTACGTCGGACCCTGCTCGCCATCGTCCCGGGCGCGGCCGTTGCCTGGATCAAGATCGAAGGAGTGAGGAGCGCCGACGCCAAGATACCTGGGGTGGTGGAGAGCACAGCGGACGTGCTCATGAACTTCAAGAAGCTGGCCGTCCAGGTCCCCTCGGGCGTACCCCAGGTGCTCCGCCTGGACTTCACGGGACCCAAGACCGTCACGGGAGCCGACGTTCCGGAGACCGATCTGGAGGTCGTCAACCCTGAGGTGCACCTGCTCACGCTGGATGCCGGCGCCCGGCTGAGCCTGGAGATCGGCATCGGCGTGGGGCGCGGGTACGAGGCGGCTGACCACAAGGCTTCGGCCCCGCCGGCGGGCGCCCTGGCCCTGGACGCCGCGTACTCGCCCATCACCAGGGTGGCCTACGGCGTGGAGATGTCCCGGCTGGGCAAGATCACCGACTACGAGAAGCTCGTGCTGGAGATCTGGACGAACGGTTCGGTCAGCCCCGACGACGCGCTGGAGCGGGCCGCCGCCTTCCTGAGGGGGCACTTCAGCCCCTTGACCATCCGTACCGGCGAGGAGGAAGCCGAGACGGAGGGCGGGTCGGGCGAGGAGTATCTCCGGGATGCCCTGGCCAAGACCCTCGAGGAACTCCCGCTCGCCGCCCGGGCGGTCAACGCCCTGAAGAACGCGGAGATCCACCTGGTCGCCGATCTCGCCCAGAAGACCGAGGCCGACCTCGAGCAAGTCAAGAACCTTGGCGAGAAGTCCATCGACGAGATCAAGAGCGCGCTGGCGGGACTGGGGTTGTCGCTGGGGATGCGCATCGATCCAGGCATCCTGGGGACGCTCGGGCGGGGAGGCGTGGTCCGATGAGGCATCGCCACCATCGATACCGGCTCGGCCGGGTGACCGCGCACCGCCTGGCCCTGATCAGAAACCTCCTGGTAGCGCTGTTTCGACACGAGCGGATCACGACCACCGAGACGAAGGCCAAGGCGATCCGGCCGTTGGCCGATCGCATCGTCACGCTGGCCAAGCAGGAAAGCCTGCACGCCCGGCGTCAGGCGCTGGCGATGGTGCCCGACTCGGAAGTCGTCGCCCGTCTTTTCGACACCATTGCGGCTCGCTTCTCAGATCGCCATGGCGGTTACACCCGAATCATCAAGAACGGCGTTCGCCGCGGCGATGCCGCGCCGCTCGTGTTCCTGGAACTGGTCGATCGGGTGGACACCCCAGCCGACCGTGGCAAGGATAAGGGCGATCGGAAGGGGAAGGCGCCCAAAGGCCGGACCCAGGCTGCCGGACGAGGCAAGAAGAAGGAAAGAGCCGCCGCGTCCGCCTAGCTATTACTTTACGTGCTGGCGGAAGAACACCAGCGTGCGGCGCCAGGCGTCGTCAGCCGCCGCCTTGTTGTAAACGTCGGACCGTTCGTCGTTGAAGAACGCGTGGTCGACGTTCGGATAAACATGGATGTCCGACCGCTTCCCGGCCTTCTTGATTGCCGCATCGACCTCTTTCGCCGCCTGCGGCGTCACGAACTGATCCTTCTCGGCGAATAGCCCCAGCACAGGGCCCGCGAGCTTGGTGTAGTCGGGCGTGACGTTGGGGTGGATGCCGTAGAAATCGACGCAAGCCCCGACGGACGGATTGAGGGTCGCGGCGAACAGCGCCAACTGCCCCCCCATGCAGAATCCCACGACCCCGATCGTCTTGGTCGAGGAGTGCTGAAGCAAGGCGGTGGTGGCGCCACGCAGATCCTTCTCGGTCTGCGCGATGTTGAGGGCCATAAAGAGCTTGCCGGCCGAGTCGGGCTCGGAGGCTGTCTGGCCGTGGTAGAGATCGGGAGCCAGGGCAGTGAAGCCCTCGGCCGCGAAGCGGTCGCAGACGTTCTTGATGTGCCGCACGAGCCCCCACCACTCCTGGAGCACGAGGACGCCGGGCCCCTTGCCCGTCGCCGGCGTCGCCAGGTACCCGGACGTCTTGCTGCCATTCGACGCAAACTCCACGGTCTTACCAGCCATGAATGGGCCTCCTTGTAGTTGGAAGGGGGCACGAGGCGCGCCCCCCTCCAAACCTCCCCCGTTCACGCGGGGTGCGACGACCGTGCCCCCTCCAAAGTCGCCGGCGGACCGCTCCGGGGAGCGATCTTGACCGCGGTGACTCGTCGCGCGTCCGCCTCGAGGACAGTGATGGCGTACCCGGAGACCTGGAACTGTTCGCCCCGACGGGGGATCCGGCCCAGGGTGGCCAGGACCAGTCCCGCCACGGTCTCGTAGTCGCGCTTGGGCACATCCCAGTCGAGCGCCTCGTTCAGCTCATCGATGTTGATACGGGCCGCGACCCAGTAGCTGCCGTCGGGCAATCGCTCGATCGGGGCGGCCGCCCGGTCGTGCTCGTCGTGGATCTCGCCGACAATCTCTTCCAGGATGTCCTCGAGCGTCACGATGCCCGTGCTGCCCCCGTACTCGTCCACCACCACAGCCAGATGGATCCGACCCCGCTGGAGCTCGCGGAGCAGATCGTCGATGCGTTTGGTTTCCGGCACATAGTACGGTTGGCGCATCAGCTCGTCCAGGGTTCGAGCCGTGGGGCTCCGTCTCAGGAGGTCCATCGCCGCCACCACGCCGACGATGTTGGTCTCCCGCTGACCATAAACAGGCACGCGGGAGAAACCGCGCTGCTGGATGAGCGCCACGGCATCCCGGGGAGTGGCGGTGACCGGAAGCATCGCCACCTCCACCAGGGGCACCATGATCTCCCTGACGGTGGTGTCGCCGAGGTCGAAGATCTTGTCGATCATCTCGGCTTCCTGTGTGGTCACATCCGCCTCGCCCGGCTCCATGCTGAGGAGCGCCTTCAGCTCCTCCCGGGAGACGAAGTGCCGCGAATCGGGCCGCCCGGCCCCGACGGCTCGAAGGAGCCAGCCGACGACGGTGTGAGCGAACACCACGAATGGCGCCAGCAGGACTGCGGTCCAGGTCAGCAGCCGGTAGAGCTTCAGGACCAGCGGGGTCGCCCATTCCCGGGCCACGGCCTTGGGGATGATTTCGCCGAACACGAGCATGATCGGGGTCAGCACGGAGGTGACGACCAGGGGGGCCAGGCCACCCAGCTCCGGCAAGAGCGCGAAGGTTCCCGCCGACGAGGCCACCACGTGAGCGATGGTGACTCCCATCATGGCGGTAGCCAGCGTCCGCTCCGGGCTCCGGAACGCTTCCAGGTACTCGGCGGCGCCGGCGTGGCCCTCTTCGGCCAGATGACGAAGCCGCACACGGTTGGCCGCGATGAAAGCCATCTCGGCCGCCGAGAAGAACATCGTGGCGACCAGGCAGATCACGGGGATCCAGAGCAGGCTCATGCGGCCGCTTCCCCCTCGTGAGAACTGCCGAGGCTCACCAGAACCTCCACGACGCGCGTGCGCTCGACCTTTTCCACGGTGAGAGTGAGCTCGGGAGTCTGCAGCCGCTCGGCCTTGCGGGGGACGCGTCCGAACAGGTCCAGCACCCACCCCCCCACGGTGTCGTAGGCCCGATTGGAGATCGCCAGCCCGGTTACCGCGTTCAGCTCCTCGATGGGCAGCTTTCCGGCCACCCGGTACGTGGTGGCGTCGACACGCTGGATCAGCCGCTCCGGCTCGTCGAACTCGTCGGCGATCTCGCCGACCAGCTCCTCCAGCAGATCCTCCAGCGCTACCAGGCCGGCCGTGCCTCCGTACTCGTCGACGACGATGCCCAGGTGGATCTTCTTGGCCTGGAGCTCCTGGAGGAGGGCGTCGGCCCGCTTGGTCTCGGGCACGAAGTAGGGTGGGTGCAGGTGGGCTCGCAGGTCGAAGTCGGTGGGGAGGCCGTCGGCGTAGGGCAGCAGATCCTTCGTGTAGAGGATGCCGACGATGACATCGATGGTGCCTTCGAACACGGGCACCCGGGAATGGAGGTTCTCCCGCAAGGCGGGCAGGATCTCTCCCCGCGGCGTCGCCACGTCGAGGCAGAACATATCGGTGCGGGGGACCATGATCGAGCGGACGAGCGTGTCCTCGAGCTCGAAGACCTTGTGGATCATCTCTCGCTCGCCCCGCTCCACCACGCCCTCGCTGGCGCCGACGTCGACCAGCGTGCGCAACTCCTCTGCGGTCAGCTCGGGCCGGGCCTCCCGGTCGCGCCTGATGAGCCGCACGGTGAGGGTGCTGAGTCCCGCCAGCCCGGCCCCGACCGGTCTCAGGGCCCGCTCCAGCCAGGCCACCGGCCACCGGGCGAAGGCGAGGAAGCGCTCGGGGTACTTCACAGCGAGCGTCATGGGCAGGACCTCACCGAAGGTCGTGAGGAGCAGGATCATCACGAGAATTTCGACGCCGAGCCCCCAGCGTGGACCGAACAGGTGTTCGGCCAGGGTGGCGGCCAGGGCCGCCGCTGCGATGTTGACCACGGTGATCCCGATCAGCAGGGTGACCAGCAAGTCGTGGGGGCGGTCGATGAGTGGTGCGCGGTTGACATCGCCGGTGTCCGCCCCGGGCAGATGCCTTAGACGAGCTCGCCCGAGCGAGAAGTACGCCGCTTCGGCGCCGGTCAGGATCGCCGAGCTGGCGACCAGCACGCCAAGCAACAGGAGCTTGAGCACGATGCCCTCACCCACGCCGGCGCCCCGTCACGAAGTGTTCGAACCCGCGTGCCGCCCCGCTCGCGCGCCCACGCGCGTCGATGAACGCGACCCCGCCGCCCCCCACGATCTCTCCGATCGGGATCAGGTGCGTCCCCGACGTCCGCTCGAGCCCCTCGGCCACACGGGGCAGCGCGGCCCGCGTGCAGGTCAGCAGGAGCTCGTAGTCCTCGCCGCCGCTGGTGGCCCAGGCCACAGGATCGGCGCCCAGTGCCCGGGCGACCACCCGCGTGTCGTCGTCGATGGGCAGGCGGTCGATCTCCACCCGGGCTCCCACCTCGCTCTCCTCGGCAATGTGGCCCAGATCGGTGGCCACGCCGTCGGAAACGTCGATCATGGCGGTGACGCCTTCTGCAGTGCCCAACCAGCCTCCCTCCGCGACGCGGGGCCTGGGCCGAAGGTGGGTCGAGGTCAATCGGGCGAGCGCCTCGGCCGAAACGCCAGCGGGCGCCTTGGGACGCTCGAGCACGGCCAGGCCGGCCGCGGCTCGGCCCAACGGGCCGGTGACGGCCACCACGTCGCCTACCTTCGCCCCCGAGCGGAGCTTCGGGGCCCGCAGCGTCTCGCCCAGGACACTCACGTTGACGAACCAGCCGGTCGGCGAGTCCGAGGTGTCACCGCCCACGATGGCCACCCCGTGCTCTCCCCCCAGGGCCAGGGCTCCGGTATAGAAGGCCTCGACTTCATCCATTGCCGTGTCGCCTGGACAGGCCAGTGCCACCAGGGCCCAGCGCGGGCGAGCGCCCATGGCGGCGATGTCGGAGAGATTGACCGCGAGTGACTTCCAACCGAGGTCGGCAGGCTCCGTGTAGCGCCGGCGGAAGTGCACGTCTTCGATCAGGAGATCAGTGGTGGCCACGAGCCTGGCGCCGGCGGTCGGCACCAGTACGGCACAATCGTCGCCGATGCCCACCTCGACCCCTTCCCCCCCGGCCGCCAGGCGCCGGACCGTGCGGATCAGGGCGCTTTCAGTGAGGTGGCCCGCCGGCGAGCGTGGGGCCGGTCCGGAGGCTCGTCGCCTCATCGCCGGCTGAGGAAGTTTCCCAGCAGCCGCTTGCCCTCGGTCGTCAGGATCGACTCTGGATGGAACTGGACCCCCTCGATGGGGTAGTGCCGGTGCCGCACTCCCATGATCTCCCCGTCGTCCGTCCAGGCGCTCACCTCCAGGTCCGCCGGCACCGTGTCCCGGAGGATCGCGAGTGAGTGATAACGCGTGGCCTCGAATGGAGAGGGAAGACCCTGGAAGACCCCCTTGCCGTCGTGGTGGATCGCCGAGGTCTTGCCGTGCATCTGACGCTGGGCTCGATCCACTGTCGCCCCGAACGCACGGCCGATCGCTTGATGCCCCAGGCAGACCCCCAGCACCGGAGTGGAGGCTCCTAGCCGGCGGATGACCTCGATGGACACCCCGGCCTGATCCGGCGTGCCCGGCCCGGGAGAGATCACGACGCCCTCCGGTTGGAGCGCGATGATCCCTTCGACGTCCATCTCGTCGTTACGGACGACCTTGAGGCTGGCCCCGAGCTCACCGAGATACTGGACCAGGTTCCAGGTGAACGAGTCGTAGTTGTCGATGACTAGGATCACAGGCTCGCCTCGCCTGCGGCTCGCACGACCACGATCACCGGCTCGCCTCGCCTTCGGCTGCGGCTCGCACGACCACGATCACCGGCTCGCCTCGCCTTCCGGCTGCGGCTCGCACGACCACGATCACAGGCTCGCCTCGCCTTCCGGCTGCGGCTCGCACGACCACGATCACAGGCTCGCCTCGCCTTCGGCTACGGCTCGCACGGCCACGATCACCGCCTCGCCTCGATTCTCGCAGTCCCAATCATCGGCGGGTCGTGGCGGCCATGCGCAGCGCGAGCACCAGGCCCCGGGCCTTGGAGCACGTCTCCAGCCATTCGGTCTTGGGATCGGAATCGGCCACGATACCGGCGCCGACCTGAACGGAGGCGCGGTTCCCATGGCAGACGATTGTCCGAATCGTGATGCAGGAGTCGAGGTTGCCCGAATAGGAGATGTAGCCGACGGCCCCGCCATAGGGGCCGCGCTGGGTCGGCTCCAGCGTGTCGATGATCTCCATGGCCCTGATCTTCGGGGCGCCGGTCAGCGTGCCGGCGGGGAAGCACGCCTGCAACACGTCGAGGGCGTCGGCACCGGGGCGGAGCTGGCCGACGACGTGGCTGACCAGATGCATCACGTGGGAATACCGCTCGATCGCCATGAACTCCGTCACTTTCACCGAGCCCAGCACCGAGACCCGGCCCACGTCGTTGCGTCCAAGATCGACCAGCATGACGTGCTCGGCCCGCTCCTTGGGGTCGGCCAGCAGGGCTTCGGAGATCGACCGATCCTGGGCCTCCGTGGCGCCCCGGGGGCTGGTGCCGGCGATGGGGCGCACCTCGACCCGGTTCCCCTCGAGACGCACCAGAACCTCGGGCGAGGACCCGACGACCGTCGTCTTGCCCAGGCGGAGGTAGAAGAGGTAAGGCGACGGGTTGATGGTCCTGAGCGCCCGATACACCGTGAAGGGGTCTGCGGGGAGCGGGCAATCCAGCCGGCGCGAGAGGACGATCTGATAGGCATCACCAGCCGCGATGTACTCCTTGGCCCGGCGCACCCCGTCCATGTACTCGTGCTCCTGCATCGTGGAGCTGAAGCCCTCCTCGCCCAGGGCCAGCAGGGGGCCGGCCGGGGCCAGGTTGAGCGGCGCGGGGGGCCGCACCGGGCGGCCTAGCTTCGCGATCGTCGCCGCGATGCGCGCCGTCGCCCGGTCGTAGGCCTGATCGATGGCCGCGTCGTTCCGCTCCTCGAGATGGGCATTGGCGATGACGAGCAGACGGTGGCGCAGGTTGTCGAACACCAGCAGTGTGTCGGTGAACATGAAGACCGTGTCGGGCAGCTTGAGGTCGTCCTCGGTCGTGGCAGGCAACCGCTCCATATGGCGGGCCATGTCGTAGGCGAGGTAGCCCACAGCGCCCCCCTGAAAGCGCGGTAGCCCCGGCACGCTCACCGGCTGGAACCGGCCGAGCAGGCTACGCAACGCCTCGAGGGGATTCCCGTCGGGCAGCCGCTCGACGGCGCGAGCCCCGGCCCGGAGCAGCGTGATCCGCCCGTTCTTGGCGCTGAGGATCATGAGGGGGTCGGTCCCCAGGAACGAGTAGCGAGCCCACTTCTCTCCGCCCTCCACGGATTCGAGCAGAAACGCGTAGGGGCCGGCCCGGAGCCTCAGATAGGCGGACAGCGGGGTGTCGAGATCCGCCGGGAGCTCGGCGAAGACGGGGACGAGGTTCCCCTGACCCGCCAGCGCGCGAAACTCGTCACGGGTGGGTGAGAACGACGGGGCGACTATGCCGCCGGTACTAATACCTGCAACGCCTCGAGCCTGGGCTCAGGCCAGCGAGGCCAGCTTCTTCTGGAGCTGGCTCTTGGGCACGGCACCGATCACCTGATCCACGACCTTGCCTTCCTTGACGAGCAGAACGGTCGGGATCGAACGAATTCCGTAGCGGGCCGCGAGCCCCGGGTTCTCGTCGACGTTCACCTTTGCCAGCGTTATCCGGCCGCCCGACTCTCGAGCGAGTTCCTCCAGCACCGGAGCGATCGCGCGACAGGGGGCACACCATTCCGCCCAGAAGTCCACCATCAGGGTGCCTGTGGCCGCTACCAGCGTCTCGTCGAAGTTCTGCTCGGTGAGGTGGACGGTCGCGGACTCATTCATCGGCAGGTCTCCTCAATAAAAAGTCAACACTCACGCTAACATACCGGCCCTCCCGGCGCAAGGGCGGGGGCAGGATTATTGATCAGGAATCACTGTCACTTTGGCACGTGCTCATGCTACATTCGCTGTACGATGTCGTTGCAATCACCGCGTGTTCTCGTCGTCGACGACGAAAAATCGATCCTGATGCTACTCGACGAAGCTCTCTCCCAGTGGGGCTACCAGGTCACTGCCGCCAACACCGCCTCCGAGGCCCTGGCCGCCCTGCGCACCCAGGTGTTCGACGCTGCCCTCACCGACGTTCGCATGCCGGACATGAGCGGCATCGACTTGCTCCGCGAGCTCAAGAAGCGGGACGAGTCGATGGAGGTCGTCATCATGACCGGCTATCCGACGATCGCCTCGGCTGTCGAGGCGCTCAAGGAAGGCGCCTACGACTACCTGTCCAAGCCGCTCATCCTCGACGAGCTTCGCCACCTGATGCAGCGGCTCATGGAGCGGCGCTTCCTCCGCGGCGAGGTGCAAACCCTCCGCATGCGGCTGGGTGAAGAGCTGACCGTCAGCGAGCTGATCGGCAGCTCCCCGGCCATGCAGCGCGTGAAGGACGTGATCGGCAAGGTTGCCGTGACCGACTCGCCGGTACTGGTGGAAGGCGAGAGCGGCACCGGCAAGGAGCTGGTGGCGGCCGCCATCCACCGCCTTTCTGCTCGGTCCAAAGGGCCCTTTATTCCTGTGAACTGTAGCGCCATCCCCCGCGACCTGCTGGAGTCCGAGTTCTTCGGCCATGTCCGGGGGGCGTTCTCCGGCGCGGTGTCGGATGCCCTCGGGCTCTTTCGGGGGGCCAACGAAGGGACGATCTTCCTGGACGAGATCGCCGAGCTGCCGCCCGAGCTCCAGGTGAAGCTGCTGCGCGTCCTGCAGGAGATGCAGGTACGCCCGGTGGGCTCGACCAAGGCCTTTCCCGTAGACGTCCGCGTGATCGCGGCGACCAACCGGAACCTTGAGCAGGCCATGAAGACGGGAATCTTCCGACAGGACCTCTTCTACCGCCTCAACGTCATCCGCATCACCCTGGCGCCGCTGCGGGAGCGGCGCGAAGACATGCCGGCCCTGGTGAACCACTTCATCCGCCGGTTCAACAAGCGCTTCCGCCGTGACGTCCGTGGTATCACGCCCGATGCGCTCGCCGCGCTGGCCACCTACGACTTTCCCGGCAACGTACGGGAGCTCGAGAACTTGATCGAACGGGCGTACGCCATGGGCACCCGCGAGCACATCACCCTGGCTGATCTCCCCAGCCTGTCGGCCCGGCCCAGTCTGACCCCGGCTGCCGACACGAAGAACGTGCCCACGCTGGCCGAGGTGGAGAAGGAGCTGATCCTGAGGGCGCTGGCCGTCCACAACAACGACAAGGAGGAGGCGGCCCGGGCGCTGGGGATCTCACGCCGCACCATCTACCGACGCCTCAAGGAGTACGGCAAGATCTGACCGTGCCGTCAGTAGCCTTCGAGGCGGTCGCGCGCGACGAGATCGGGATCTCGCTCCTCCACAGGGCCGTAGCCGCCTCCTCCAGGTAGCCTCACCTCGACAAGGGCGTGGGGAGCCACGAGATGCTCCTGCTTGGGGTTGTCGGGGCGGACACCGTCGATGAGGACCTCACCCAGCGCGCCGGGTTGGCCCCCGAGGAACCCCCCGGCCGGGGTGCGAGTGCGGTCGCCCAGCACGGAGCACGTGAACGGCTCGCGACTCCTCACCCGGAAGGCGATCGTCTGGCCGAGGCCGCCGCGAAACCTGCCGAGCCCTCCGGAGCCGGCGCGCAGCTCTTTGCGCTCTACGAGCAGGGGGGTGATGGATTCCAGGATCTCCACCGGTGTTCCCAGCACCCCCGAGGGAAACGCAGTGGCATTGAGGCCGTCCTTCACGGCGCGGGCCCCGGTGCCCCCGGAGGAGAAGAAGACGTGGGTGAACGGCCGGCCGTCCCAGTCCCGTCCGGCCACCTGGATTCCCCAGATATTGGCCGAGCCTTCCGCCATGACCCGATCCGGCACGGCCTGGCCCAGCGCCCCCGCGATGACATGAGGCAAGAAGTGTCCGATGACGTGCCGGGCCGCCACCGCGACCGGGGGCCGGGCGTTGAGGACGGAGTCCTCGGGGGCGGTGATGCGCAGGGGCCGAAAGGCGCCCTCGTTGTTCGGCACGTCCGGGCTGACGATGACCTTCACGCCGTACGTGGTGTAGGCCTCCGTGTAGTTCATCGCGACGTTGATGCCACGGCGGCTCGCTGGCGAAGAGCCGGCATAGTCGATCCCGAGCTCGTCCCCGCGCACCTCGCAGCGCACGCGGATGGTGATGGGCTCGTCGAATCCATCGGAGGTGATGGCGTACTCGTAGCTGCCCGACCGCAGCCGCCGGATCGCCTCGCGCATGGCGCGCTCGGTGCGCGTGATGATTTCGTCGGCGAGGGGTTCCAGGCGATCGATCCCGAACTCGGCCATGAACTCCAGCAGCCGCTCGGCCCCCACCGCCCCGCCGGCGATCTGCGCATGGAAGTCGCCCAGCACCATGTCCGGCACGCGTACGTTAGCCTGGATCATGGCCATGAGCGTGTTGTTCGGCTGGCCGGCCTCATAGAGTTTGAGGATCGGGATGAACAGCCCTTCCTCGTAGACTTCGCGGGCCTCGGCCGACAGGACGTGACCCCCGATGTCGGCGGTGTGGCAGGTGGACGCGAAAAACGCCACGCAGTCCTCGCCGCGGAACACCGGCGTGCAGATGGTGACGTCGTTCAGGTGGCCGGAGGTCTTCCAGGGGTCGTTCGTGATCAGCACGTCGCCGGGACGCAGCGTCGGCAGCGGGCAAGCGGCCAGGAAGTGCTTCATGGCCAGGGCCATGGAGTTGATATGGCCAGGCGTCCCGGTCACGGCCTGAGCGACCATGTAGCCGCGGCGATCGAAAACGCCGGCCGAGAGGTCGCCGGCTTCGCGCACGATCGAGGTGAACGACGTCCGCTGCAACGCGGTGGCCTGCTCGTTGACCACGCCGACGAGGCGGTTCCAGCAGATCTCCAGGGTGATGGGGTCGAGCGTCATGCCAGATCCACGACGAGGGCCAGACCGTCGTCGACGCGGCAGCGCGCGCCGGGGCCGATGACCGCAGTCGACTCGCGCTCCTCGACGATCGCCGGCCCGCTGAACGAGTCGCCCGGACCGAGCCGATAGCGGTCATAGACCGGGGTGGTCACGAACCCTTCGGCTTCGGCGAAGTAGGCCGGACGCGCCGCCTTGATCGCGGCCCCCGGCGTGGCGGCTGCCCCGCGACCCGCGGAGCCCAGCCGCACCTGGGGTCGGGGACCCGCCATTGTCACGCGCCAGTTGAGCACCTCGATCGGCACCCCCTGTGGGAGCCGATGGTAGAGGGCGCGGTAGGCCGCCTCGAAGGCTGCCGTGATGGCGGGCAGACTGGCCTCCGCTAACGCACCCGGGGGGATCGCCGCCTCTACCTCGTGCCCCTGGCCCAGATACCGCATCTCGGCCAGCCGGGTTACCCTCACGTCCTCGGGGGCCACGCTTGCTCGCGCGAGCAGGGATCGCCCCTGCGCCTCCATTTCGGCGTAGAGGGCGTTGATGCCGGGCCAGTCGGCGGTATCCAGGCGCTGTCGTCGTGTGCGAACGAAGTCGAAGGCCAGCGGGGCGGCCAGCAGTCCGTAGGCCGACATGGCGCCAGCCCCGTGAGGCAGCAGGATTCGGGGGACCTTGAGGATGCGGGCCACCTGCCAGCAGTGCACCGGACCGGCGCCTCCGAAGGCGAAGAGCGGGTACTGCCGCAGGTCTTTGCCTCGCTCGATGCCGTGGATGCGAGCAGCGGCGGCCATGTTCTCGTTGACGACCCGGTGGATCCCCCACGCCGCCTGGACGACGGTGCTGCCCAGGGGGCGAGCGACGTGCTCGTCGATGGCCCGCTCGGCCGCCTCGCGGGCGAGCGGCATGCGGCCGCCGAGGAAGAACTCCGCGTCCAGATAACCCAGCAGGAGATCGGCATCGGTCACGGTGGGCAGCCGGCCCCCCAGGTTGTAGCAGGCCGGCCCGGGGTCGGCCCCCGCGCTGTCCGGACCGACTTTCAGGAGCCCCATGTGGTCCACCCGGGCGATCGATCCGCCGCCGGCGCCGATCTCAATTAGCTCGATGACGGGCACGCGGACGGGCAGGCCGGAGCCCTTCTTGAAGCGATCGGCGCGGGCCACCTCGAATTCCCGGGCCACCAGCGGCGCTCCGCCGTCGATCACGCAGGCTTTGGCAGTGGTCCCTCCCATGTCGAAGGAGAGCAGCCGCGATTCTCCTCGCTCGCGGGCGGCCTGGGCCGCGGCGAGGGCGCCCGCCGCCGGGCCCGACTCCACGAGGCGAATGGGCAGCCGCCTGGCCTCGGCGGGCAAGGCGATCCCGCCCGAGGACTGCATGATGTAGAGCTGGCCGGGGATGCCGCGCTCGGCCAGCCTCCGCTCCAGATCCTCGAGGTACCGCGCCATGAGCGGCATCACGTATACGTTGGCCGCGGTTGTAGAGGCCCGCTCGTATTCTCGGATCTCCGGCACCACGTCGGACGAACAGGACACCGGGAGGGTGGGCGCGACCTCGGTGACCAGCGCGGCCAGCCGCCGTTCGTGAGTGGGGTTCACATAAGAGTGCAGCAGGCAAATCGCGACCGCTTCGACACCGTCGGTGACCAGCCCATTGACGACGCGGCGGGCAGCCGCCTCGTCGAGCGCGCAGTGGATAGACCCGTCGGCCAGGGTGCGTTCGGGCACCTCGAGCCGGAGATGGCGGGGCACGAGCGGGGGCGGCGGATCGATAAAGAGGTCGTACATGTCGTAGCGGCCCTCATGCCGGATCTCCAGCGCGTCGCGGAAGCCCGCCGTGGTCAGGAGCGCGGTGCGCGCGCCTTTGCGCTCGATCAGCGCGTTGGTCGCGAGCGTGGTGCCGTGGATGACGGCCCGGACACCGCCCGCGCCCAGGTGGGCTTCCTCCAGCAAGCCGCGGATGCCTGCCTCCACACCGTGGGCGGGGTCCTTGGGGGTGGTCAGGACTTTGCCGACGGTGAGGGTACTGGTGACCTCGTCGACGATGACGAGATCGGTGAACGTGCCGCCGATGTCAACGCCCAGGCGAGCCGTCACGAGGGCAGTCTACACCGTCACGCCAGGTAGGATGACACGAACGTGCCCGCGCGGGGGGCCGCGAAGCGGTCGAATCGGAACGGAACCGGGCTCACCGGGGACCGTGCGCCGGTGATGAGCGCCGCCATCAGCTCGCCGATGGCGGGCGCCAGCTTGAAGCCGTGACCGCTCAGGCCAGCCGCGATCCAGAAGCCGCCGAGCGGCGATTGGTCGAGGATCGGCATCCAGTCCGGCGTGATGTCGAAGGCGCCGGCATAGCCCTGACGGTAGCGGGCCTCGGCGAGACGAGGCAGGGCGCGGCTCGTCCGCTCGAGCGCCTGCGCCGCCTCGGCGAATCCCGCCTCGCTGCCCAGGAGATCGGGATCCATCGGATGCCGAGTTTCGTCGTCGGTGAGGGAGCCGGTCAACGTGAGCCCGCCGGTCTCCGGGCGCACATACGTGCCGCCCGCGAGGTCCAGGAACACGGGGTGGGGTGGGCCAAAATCGGGGTCACGCTCCACGATGAACACGGGATGGCGGCCGATGACGATGGGCAGCTCGACTCCGATCGGCGACGCCACCCGGGGCGACCACAAGCCAGCGGCATTCACCACCACCGGTGCCGCGATCACCTCGCCGGCGGCCGTCGCGACCCCGGTGACCCGATCGGCATGCGTGAGGATCTTCGTCACTTCGACGCCTTGCTCGACGACCACGCCCAGCCGGCGGGCGGCCGCCGCATAGGCCAGGGTCACCGCAGAGGGATCGGCATAACCCGAGTCAGGCTCGTACACCACGCCGACCAGCGACGAGGGATCGATGCGGGGTTCGATCCGCACCGCTTCGGCAGGCGTGAGGAGCTCCGCCCGCACGCCGAGGGGCCGCTGGAGCGCCAGGGTCGCCTCGAGCTGAGGTCGCATGCTCGCGGCCACGCCGATGAGCGCTCCACAGCCGACGTAACCAGAATCGCCGCCCACGGCCTCGTCGAAATGGCGATAGACATCCAGGGACCGCCGGACCATGCTCGTCGTCTCGGCCGTTGGGTAGAGCTGGCGGATGATGCCGACCGAGCGGCCGGTGCCGCCGGCCGCCAGGAACCGGCGCTCGAGCACGAGGACCTCACGGACTCCCACCCGGGCCAGGTGGAACGCGATCGAGGTCCCGGTAACTCCACCCCCGACGATGACGACGTCGGCGCTGGCCCTCACCGAGGGCCAGGGGCCAGCCCGGCGTCCGCTTCGGCGGGCGGCAGCACGCGCACGGCGTCGCCCGGCCGAACGGTACCCTCGCTGAGGACGCGCGCGTAGACACGGCTCCAGCCGGGGTTGCGCTTCTGGGAGACACGCGAGTAGTCGCCATCGAGGAAGGCGGGGCGAATGTTGACACAGGGGCTGGTGTAGCGGGTCACCTGGAGGAGCACCTGCTCGCCCACGCCGAGGATGGTGCCGGGCACGATCGTCGTCCAGTCCAGGCCCTGGATGGTCAGGTTCTCTCCGATGCTCCCCGGAACGATCGGATGCCCTTCGGCCTGCAGTATCTCGATGGCTTCCAGAGCGTAGAGGCATACGGCCCGTTCCGGACCCCCGTGATGCTCCAGGTCGCGGTGCCCGTCGCCGGCCGGGCCAGCCAGCGTGACGCGCACGGCGGCCACCGGCAGCTTGGGGACTCCACCCGGAGAGACGTTGATCTGGACGACTCGACCGATGCTCACAGGAAAACCTCCGTGCCCAGTCCGGCGCTCCGGGCTCGATTGTACGCGAGCCGGGCCGCCGCGAGATCTTCGAGCGCCCAGCCGACCGACTTGAAGATCGTGATCTCGTCGGCACGTGTGCGTCCCGGCTTGGCACCCGTCAGCACCTCTGACAGCTCGGCGCTCACGTGCGACCGATCGAACGCCCCCTCCCGGAGCGGAATGATCACATCTCCCGCTCCGGCCAGCGCGCCCTCGTAGGTGTCGACGACCAGCCGCGCGCGGCGTAGCGCTTCGGTGTCGGCTTCGCGGGCATCGGGCCGGAAGGCGCCGACCAGGTCGAGATGAGTGCCGGGCCGGAGATCGGCACCGAAGACGACCGGTGTGGCCGACGTCGTGGCGCAGGTCACGATGTCGGCTTCCCTCACGGCCACGTGAGCGTCGTCGATCACCTCCACGGGCACGGGCAGCCGCTTGGCCACGGCCACGGCAAACGCCCGGGCTCGCCCGGGATCGCGACCCACGACAGCCACTCGCTCCAGCGACCGCACCGTGGCCAGGCAGGCGAGCTGGAAGCCGGCCTGGACACCGGCCCCGAAGCAGGCGACACGCCGGGCCTCGGGGCGGGCCAGCAGACGGGCGGCGAGAGCAGAAGTGGCCCCGGTGCGAATGGCGGTGAGGTACGTGCCTTCCAGGTAGGCCAGGGGCTGGCCGGTCGCTCCGTCCACCAGCACGTAGCCTGCGTGAATCGTAGGGTGGCCGCGGTCCCGGTTCGATGGCTGAACGGAGACGAGCTTGGCCCCGGCCATCGTCGGCGCCCCCCGCTCTGAGATCGTGCCCGGCATCACGAGCAGGACGCCGCTGCCGCTGATGGGCACCCCGATCCGGGGGGGAGCCACCGCCTGGCCCTCCGCGCGCAGCCGGAACACGGCTGCCATGGCCTCGATGACGTCGGCGGGCGGTAGGAGCCGCTCGAGGTCGCCGCGCGACAGGACGAGCACGGGGTCAGGGGGCGGCAGCGGACCCGGAGGCCATCTCGCGGCGACGAATCATCCGCTGGACGCGGCCTTCCAGAACCAGCTCACCCCGCTGGTTCAGCACGCGATGCTGGTAGGTGACGATCCCTCGGTCGGGCTTCCTGGTTTCTCGTTTGTCGACGATCTCGACCTCGACGTGGATGGTGTCGCCGTTGAGCACGGGTGCCACCAGCCGGATTTCGCCTCCCAGCCAGGCCATGCCGGTCCCGTGGATGAGGCCGGTCTGCATGATCAGGCCCTCCGACAGCGCGAAGGTCAGGGCGCCCGGCGCTACCCGGCGGCCGAAGACCGACTCCCGCGCGACATACTCCATGTCCATGAAGAGCGGCTCGCTGAAGCCGCAGAGGTTCACGAAGTTCACGATGTCGGTCTCGGATACCGTGCGGGCGAGCGTCCGGTACACGGCCCCCACGGTGGTCTCCTCCCAGGTCAGCCCCTGCCCCAGCATGGTGGTCTCCCCTTCGCGGTCAGTCGCCGAGGTAGGCTCGGCGCACGGCCGGGTCTTCCACCAGGGCCTCGGCGGTTCCCGTCAGCGCGACCGCTCCTAATTCCAGAACGTACCCGCGGTGGGCGACGCTGAGGGCCATCGCCGCGTTCTGCTCGACCAGGAGGATCGTGATGCCCTGACGGTTGATGTCGACGATCGTTGCGAAGATCTGTTCTACCAGCACGGGGGCCAGACCCATGCTGGGCTCGTCGAGCAGCAGCAGGCGGGGGCTCGCCATCAAGGCGCGGCCGATGGCCAGCATCTGCTGCTCTCCGCCCGACAGCGTACCCGCTACCTGGCCCAGTCGTTCATGCAGCCGGGGAAACAGCGCGAACACCCGCTCGAGGTCGGCGAGCACAGCGGCGTCGCGGCGCAGGTAGGCTCCCATCATGAGGTTCTCTCGTACCGTCAGACGGTTGAAGATGCGCCGGCCTTCGGGCACGTGGGCGATGCCCCGCAGCACCACGTCGTGGGCGGGCACCCCGGCCAGCGGCGCACCGTCGAGCACGACGCGGCCCTGGCGGGGGGCCAGGAGCCCGGAGATCGTCTTGAGCGTCGTCGTCTTGCCCGCTCCGTTGTTGCCGAGGATCGCCACGATCTCGCCACGCCCGACCTCCAGGGCCACGCCCTTGAGCGCGTGGATCTCGCCGTAGAACACGTGGAGGTCCTCAACGCTGAGCACGGGTCCTCCCGGTGCGGTCTCCGGACCCTCGGCCCAGGTAGGCTTCGATCACTCGGGGATCGGCCTGCACCTCCGCGGGTCGGCCCTCGGCGATCTTCTCGCCGTGGTCGAGCACGGTAACGCGATCGGAGACCTCCATGACGACCCGCATATTGTGCTCGATGAGCAGGATCGTCAGCGCCAGCTCGCCGACGAGCTGGCGGAGGAGCGCCATCAATGCGGCCGCCTCGCCCTGCGTCATGCCGGCCGAAGGCTCGTCGAGGAGCAGGAGTGTCGGTTGGGACGCCAGGGCGCGGGCGATCTCCAGGCGCCGCTGATCGCCGTAGGGCAGGTTGCGACTGACCTCATTGGCGCTGGCCCGCAGACCGACGCGTTCCAGGAGGGCAGCGGCCGAGGTCCACAGGCGGCCCTCCTCTCTCAGGAACTTTGGCCCCCGGAGCAAGATGTCCCGCAGCCCCAGGTCCACGCGGGTGTGCATGCCGACCAGCACGTTCTCGATCACGGTCATGTTGGCGAAGAGCCGGATGTTCTGAAATGTGCGGCAAATGCCCAGGGCCGCGATCTGATCGGGGCGGAGCCCGACCAGGGGTCGCCCGCGGAAGACGATGCTACCTTCGTCCGGCGCATAGAGCCCGGTGAGAATGTTGAACAACGTCGTCTTGCCGGCGCCGTTGGGCCCGATGATGGATGCGATCCCGGCCTCCAGGCCGAAATCCACACGGTTGACCGCGGTGAGGCCACCGAACCGCTTGCTGACACCACGCACGTCGAGGAGCGCGCTCACGGCGGCGTCGCCACCACGTGTCGGGGATTGGGGGTCGCGAGCTCGGCCAACTCGCGCTGCCGTCGCCGGGCGGGCAGGATTCCTTGCGGCCGGAAGATCATCATGAGCACCAGGATCATGCCAAAGATCATCCGCTCGTACTTCGCCGGCTCGAACTGCGTGGGGAGGTTGGCCAGGTTGTAGCCAAGCACGATCACTTCGGCATTCTTGAGTTCGTTGAGCCACAGCGACAGGCCTTTGAGCACCTGCAGATTGAGGACCGTCACCGCCGTGGCCCCCAGCACCGCGCCGGGGATTGATCCCATGCCGCCCAGGATGACCATGGCCAGCACGCCGATCGACTCGAGAAATGTGAAGGACTCGGGATTGATGAACACCTGCTTGGCCGAGAACACGACGCCCATGATCCCGGCGAAGGAGGCCCCGCAGGCAAAGGCCAGGAGCTTCATGCGGACGAGTGGCACGCCCATGGCCCGGGCCGCCAGCTCGTCTTCGCGGATCGCCTCCCAGGCCCGCCCCACGTGGGAGTCTTCCAGGCGGCGGTTGACGAGGATCACCACGCCTACGATGAGCAGAACCAGGAAGTAGAAGTACTCACCGTAGGAGACGCCCAGCAGCGTGGGCGGGCGTTCGATGGGGGTGATGCCCTTGGGGCCGTTGGTGATGTTGACGGGTTTGTCGAGGTTGTTGGCCAGCACCCGGATGACTTCGCCGAAGCCCAGGGTGACAATCGCCAGGTAGTCACCGTGCAGCCGGAGCACGGGCAACCCGAGCAGAATGCCGGTCCCCGCCGCGACCAGGAGGCCGAAGAGCAAGAACACATAGAACCAGACGGGGTCGAGCGGAAACCCGCCCCCGAAGATGACGTTGGCGTGGGGCGAGCCGAAGATGGCCCAGGTGTAGGCGCCGACGGCGAAGAAGGCCACGTATCCGAGGTCGAGGAGCCCGGCCAGCCCGACCACGATGTTGAGGCCGAGGGCCAGGGCCACGAAAATTCCGACCTGCGTGGCCACCTCCAGGTAATAGCCGTTGTAGGCACCGATGAGCGGCATGAGTACGAGCAGGGCGACGCCCAGCAGCGTCGCGCGCAGCCAGGTCGGAATGCGGGCCAGATACACGAAGAGCAGTGAGCCCTGGAAGAGGAGGAACGCCAGCACCGAGCGGGGGAACACCGCCACGGCCAGGCTGGACACGGTGACGGCAGCGACAGTGAGGATCGCGTGAAGGATCACGCGCGCTCCCGTACCACCTCGCCCAGGAGACCCCGGGGCCGGAAGATGAGAATCAAGATCAGCATCGAGAACGCGAAGATGTCCTTGTACTCGGCGCCAAAGGCTCCGCCGGTGAGGAGCGACAGGTAGGACGCCGCGAAGGCCTCTAGGAGCCCCAGGACGAGCCCTCCGAGCATGGCGCCGGGGATGTTCCCGATGCCCCCGAGCACCGCCGCCGTGAAGGCCTTGAGTCCCGGAATGAAGCCCGTGTAGGGATTGATCAGCCCGTACTGGACGCCGAACAGCACGCCGGCGGCGCCACCCATGGCCCCACCGATCAGAAAGGTCAGCGAGATGATGCGGTTGACGTTGATGCCCATCAAGCTGGCCGCCGCCTGATCCTCGGCCACGGCACGGATGGCGGTGCCGACCCGAGTACGGTTGACGAGGGCGTGCAGCAGCCACAGCATCCCCAGCGCGGCAGCGATGACCACCAGGGCCTTCACCGACACGTCGATTGTCGTGGTTAGCTCGAAGCGATGGTTCAGGGGCTCGATCGTGGGGTAGACCAGGTTGAAGGCATTACGCCAGAGCGACTCGACCAGGCGGATGAAATCCTGAAGGAAGAAGGAGATGCCGATGGCCGAAATCAGCGGGATCAGCCGGGGGGCGCCCCGCAGCGGCCGGTAGGCCACACGCTCGGCGACCACCGCCAGGGCTCCGCTGGCGGCCATTCCGGCAGCGAGAACCAGGAGCAGGATCAGCGGCCAGGGGAGCGCCTCCAGCAGGCCTGCGCTCTTGAGCCCCAGCATGATTTCCACGCCGACGAAGGCGCCCACGATGAAGATCTCGGAGTGGGCGAAGTTGATGAACTCCAGAACACCATAGACCATGGTGTAGCCGAGCGCGATGAGGGCGTACATGAACCCGAGGATGATGCCGTCGAGAACGACCTGCGGCAGGATGCCGATCAGGAGGGGCCAGTCCAGCATCACTCAACGCGGGGCGGGCGGACCCCGTCGACCGAGCCGGCCACTGCGCTCGCGGATGCCCCGCCCGCGCCCGACGTCGTCCTCCCCGATCGCTTACTTCTTGGCGGCGGTCGGCGGCGCGATGGCAAGCTGCTTGACGATCTTGTTGTCGCCCCACTTTTGGGGATCGTCGCTGGCCACTTGAAGCACGAAATACAGCGCCTTCTTGCGATCACCTTTGCCGTCGAATTCGATGTCGCCGGTGACGCCGCTGTGCTTCACCTTGCGGACCGCCGCCGACACATCCTCGCGGGTGGGGAGCTTGCCGCCCTTGGCGGCCATCTCGATGGCTTTCAGCGCGATCACGGCCGAATCGTAGGCCTCGGCCGCATACGGCTCGGGGTTCTTGCCGAATTTCTTCTTGAAGTCCCCCACGAACTGCTTGGCCTTGGGCAGGGCCGAGGCCGGTCCCGCCGCCGAGGTGTAGTACATGCCGACGACGGCCTTCCCGGCGATCTTGGTGAGATCCGAGGAGTCCATGCCGTCGGGGCCGAGGAACATCGCCTTCACGCCTTTCTCCCGCGTCTGCTTGAAGAACGGCGCCGCCTGATCGTAGATCCCCCCGAAGTAGACGAGGTCCGGATTCTTGGCCTTGAGGGGGGTGACGATGGGATCGAAGTTCGACTTCTCTTCCGTGCCCTCGAAGCCGAGGACGGTGAGGCCTTTCTTCTTCGCGTCGTCCCGGAAGAACTCGGCGACGCCCTGCCCGTAGGTCGTCTTGTCGTGGAGGATGTAGACTGATTTCACCTTCAGGCCCTTGGCGAATTCCGAGCCCACCACGCCCTGCACGTCGTCGCGACCGCAGATGCGGTTGACGTTCGCGTAGTTGCGATCGGTGACCGTAGGGTTGGTGTTGGCCGGCGAGATCATGGCCAGGGTCACGTCTTTGTAGACCTCGGATGACGGGATAGCCACCCCCGAGTTCAGGTGACCGATGACGGCCAGGATTTCCTTGTCGGCGATGATGTTCTTGGCGTTGGAAACGCCGACGTCGGGCTTGGCCTGGTCGTCGTAGGGGACGAACTCGACCTTGAAACCCATCTTCTGGAGGTTGCCCCGCAACGTCTCGACGGCCAGCTGAGCGCCGAGCTTGATCCCTTCACCCAGGGCTGCCTGACCGCCGCTCAATGGGCTCTGAGTCGCGATCTTGATGGTGCCCTTGCCTTGTGCCTCCAGGGGGGCATTCGCCGGGATCAGCGCCACGCCGCATACCAATGTCAGCGCGAGCAGGGATCGGATCAGATGCGTCATCGGATATCCCTCCTGCCTGAGGTGGGGCTGGATGTGCGCGCCATTATAGCGGGCGGGCATCGGGGGTCAAGGCACGAGCCATGCGAATGGCTTCGAGGAAGCGCCGAGTGGCGCGTTCCGGGTCGTCCGCAGCGCACACGGCGGAAATCACCGCGACCCCAGCGGCGCCGGCCCGGATGACCTCGCCGACGTTGTCGGGGGTGATGCCGCCAATGCCGATGAGGGGAGCTCGGATCTCGGCTCGCAGTTTCCGGACGAGATCGGGCCCGACGAGCTCGAAGTCCGGCTTGGTGGCGGTCGGGAACATCGCGCCCACCGCCACATAGTCGGCGCCCGCAGCCTGGGCGGCGCGGGCCTGTTCCACGCTATGGGTGGAGACCCCGAGCAGCATCCCCGGTCGCAGAAGCGGGCGGGCCACGCGGGGCGGCAGGTCCTCCTGGCCGAGGTGCACCCCGTCGGCGGCCAACGCCAGAGCCAGGTCCAGCCGGTCGTTGACCACGAAGGTCACCCGCGCCTCGCGACAGCGAGCTCGCAGCCGGTCGGCCAGGGCCAGGAGCCGCCCCGAGGGCCATTCCTTCTCGCGTAGTTGCACCATCCGACAGCCGCCGGCGATGGTGGATTCCAGGATCTCGGTGAGATCGCGGCCCCGCGCCGCGGTCCGGTCGAGGATGACGTAGAGGCTCGGATCCATGTCAGGGGTGTAACCGACGGCTGTCTGCGCTGGTGAAACGTCCCTCCACGAAGGCGGGGTCCGCGAGGACCTTGAGCTGAAAGGGGATCGAGGTCTTCACGCCCTCCACGCTCGTCTCGGCGAGCGCTCGCCGCATCCGCTCGACGGCCTCCTCGCGATCCTTCGCGTGGACGATGATCTTGGCGATGAGTGAATCGTAGAAGGGGGGGACCGCGTAGGGCACCATCAGGTGACTGTCGACGCGGACGCCGAAGCCGCCGGGTGGGATCCAGGCTGTCACCCGCCCGGCGCTGGGGGCGAAGGTCTCGGGATCCTCGGCGTTGATCCGGCACTCGATGGCGTGCCCATCGAAATTCACATCATCCTGCCGGTAGCCCAGGGCCTCGCCGGATGCGATCCGGATCTGCTCCCGGACGAGATCGATGCCCGTGATCATCTCGGTCACCGGGTGCTCGACCTGGATGCGTGTGTTCATTTCGATGAAGTAGAAGCGCTCCTCGGGATCGACCAGGAACTCGACGGTCCCCGCGTTCACGTAGTTCACCGCCCCGGCCGCCAGCAGCCCGGCCCGGTGCAGGCCGCTCCGGGTGTCAAGGCTGAGCCGGGGCGCTGGCGATTCTTCGATCAGCTTCTGGTGCCGCCGCTGCACCGTGCAGTCCCGTTCACCGAGGTGCAGGCGAATGCCGTGCTGGTCGCCCAGCACCTGCACCTCCACGTGCCGGGCTTCCTCGATGTACTTCTCGCTATAGATCTCGGAGGAGCCGAAGGCCGCAGCCGCCTCCGACTGGCAGGCGGCGAAGGCCTGGGCCACTCCCTCGCGATCCCGCACGATGCGCATGCCCCGGCCGCCCCCGCCAGCCGCCGCCTTGAAAATGACGGGATAACCGATGACGTCGGCGATCTCCTGGGCCTGGTTGGCGTCTCGGAGAGGCTCCTCACTTCCCGGAACTACCGGCACTCCAGCTTGCTTGGCGATCTGACGGGCCTGGGCCTTGTCACCCATGAGCCGGATGGCTTCGGGAGACGGACCGATGAAGGTGATGCCGCAGGTCCGACAGATGTCGGCGAAGCTTGGATTCTCAGCCAGGAAACCGTACCCGGGGTGAATGGCCTCGCTGTCGGTGATGGCGGCCGCCGAGATGATGGAAGCGATGTTCAGATAGCTGGAGCGTGGGTCGTTGGGGCCGATGCAGATCGATTCGTCGGCGAGCCTGACCGGCAGCGACTGGGCATCGGCGGTGGAGTGGGCCACCACGGTGCGAACCCCGAGCTCCCGGCAAGTCCGGATGATCCTTACCGCGATCTCACCTCGGTTGGCGATGAGAATCTTGTGGAACATTCAGCTAGGTACACGGCGCAGCCCAGTGGGCTGCGCCTCCCGGGCGAGGGTTCCCACGACGTTCAACTTCCGAGCAGATTGCGCCACTGGGATTCCAATTCGGCCGCACGGAGGCCGTAAACCCGGACCATCGCCACCGCCACGGAGTCTCCGGCCCCCAGTCGGTCAAGCAAGGCACGCAGCCCCGATAGGCCACCCCGCCGCGCGAGATCCTCGGTCACCCAGAGCGCGATCCGGTATCCTGCCCGGGCCCGCACGGGGTCGGCGTCACTGACCAGCGCCTCCAGCCCCGCCAGGGTCAGGTGCCCGGGCACGCGCAAGGTGGGATCGGCGCTCGCCCCCTCCAGGAACTGGGCCAATCCCTCGTGCAGCCAGCGGGGCGCGCGGCCCCGGGACAGCTCATGGATCGCCGCATGCGCATACTCGTGCGTGACCAGCCGCTCGAGCGTCGAGGCCGGCGGGGTCCCCGAGAGGGGGAGGCGGATCTTCCCGTCGAACAGCCCACTGACCCAGCTATGCAAGCCCGCCACCGCCCGGAACTCCCCGACGGCATACAGCACCACGGTCAGGCGCTCGGCCGGGCGGTACCCGAGCTCCGCCCCTACGCGTTCCCAGGCGGCATCCAGCGACGCGAGCAGGGCGCGCCGGGCGATGATGTGTTGTCCCCGACGGCCCTTGATCACGAAATGCGCCGTCGCCAGACGATCGAAGTGGCCCTCGACGTGGTGTTCACGTTCGACTTTGTCCAACAGTTCCCGCGCAGCCGGATGCTCGGGCGTCCGCTGGAGCACGGCGCGCAGGTGGCGGACGGCCGACTCGGGCTCGTCTCGTTGGTGGTAGAGTCGGGCCAGGAGTACCTGGACTTCGGCATCCGCATCGCCACGCTCGGCCAACCGCTCAAGCGGGCCCACCGCGTCCTGAATCCGACCCTCGTGAATGCTCGCCACGCCGAGGCCCCGGAGAAGCCCCGGATCGTCCGGGATCGACCTCAGCCCAACACGGAAGAGCAGGGTCGCCTCATGAGGCCGACCACCCCGCAGGGTCTGCCAGCCCCAGCCCTCGAAGCAGCGGGCGAGGTCTTGACGGAGTGCCGTGCTGGTGGGATCCCCGTCAGCAGCGCGGTGGAAGTGGTCACAAGCCAGGGGGAACTGACCGTCGGCATACAGCCGGATCGCCTCCTGGCGCAGCGCCGACACCCCCGCTCTGGACACGGATGCGGTGGCCACGGGCGTCTCGACGACGTGGGAACCGCGCAGCCCCCAGATAGCTCCCCCGGTGAGCAGCGCGACCATCAGGCCGCCCGCGGTGACCCCGAGGAGGGTTGGCCGCGGCATGAAGTCAGCCCGCCGGATCGATCAGCGCGAGCGGCTGGCCATACTCCACCGGCTGGCCGTTCTCGACGAGGATCTTGACGATGCGACCGCTCGCCTTGGACTCGATCTCGTTCATGAGCTTCATCGCCTCGATGATGCAAAGGATCTGGCCTTCCTTGACGACGTCCCCTTCGCGGACGTAGGGCTCGGCGGTAGGGGACGAGGCGCGGTAGAAGGTCCCGACCATTGGCGCCTCGATGGTGATGAGCTTGGCCGCGGCGGTCGAATCGACAATCGGAGTCGACGGGGTGATCTCAGCGGGCGCCCCCGGCGCGGCGGACGGGATCGGGGCAGCCCGGCCGCGTTGTAACCGCACCCGGAGCTCTCCGATGCTCGCTTCGATCTCGGTCAGGTCCAGGTCCTTCAACAGGGTGGCGAGCTGGCGCGCCAGTTCGGTGACAGCAGCCTGACTCTGCGCGGCCGGACCGCGGGACGCCATCAGCCTGCCGTCGCCACGCGTCCCAGGTACACGCCACTCCGCGTGTCGACCTTGACGACGTCGCCCTCATTGAGGAAGAGCGGGACCTGAATGACGGCCCCGGTCTCCAGCCGGGCCGGCTTCGACCCGCCCTGCGCGGTGTCCCCCCGCACGCCGGGATCCGTCTTGACGATGGTCAGCTCCACGAAGTTGGGTAACTCGATGGCGACCGGCGCACCGTCGATGTAGAGCACCTCCACCTCCATGTTCTCCTTGAGGTAGGCGCGGGCCTCGCTCACCTCGTCCTCGCCCAGCGCGACCTGCTCGTAGGATTCCAGATCCATGAAGTGAAAACGGTCGTCGCGGTAAAGGAACTGCATCGTTTTTTCGTCGAAATCGACGAGCTCCACCTTCTCACCAGAACGGAAGGTGTTGTCGATGACACTGCCGCGCCGCATGTGCTTGAGCTTGGTGCGCACGAAGGCGCCGCCCTTGCCCGGCTTGACGTGCTGGAAGTCGACGATCTGGTACGGCTGGTCGTCGAAGACGATCTTGAGGCCCTTCTTGAACTCCGCAGTCGACACTTGCATCGCGATCTACCCTCTCCGTCGCAGGCGGGCGCGCAGCGTCTGCTCGAGCCGCTCGCGTGCCTCGGGATGTTCGGGATCCTTGCGCAGTAGCCGGGTGAAGACCGACGCCGCCTCGTCCACCAGGCCCTGCTCGAGGCACAAGGAGCCGAAGGCCAGCGTCACGAACGTGTCGTCGGCCAGGACCCGGCGGAGCCCGCTGGCCTCGCCCGGACCGCTCGCGCGGAGCAGGCCGAGCAGCGAGCGGGACTCCCGGTCGCCGGGGTCGAGCGCGACGGCGGCGTCGAGATGGGTCAGGGCCTGATCGAGCCGCCCGCAGCGGCGGTGGATCTCCGCCGCGAGGCGATGGGACTGCACGTCCCGGGGGCTCAGCTCGAGGATCGCCGTCAGCTCGGCGAGCGCGCGCTCGAAGTCGCCTTCCGCGTGGTGAGCCTTGGCGAGGATCAGGCGGGCGGCGGTGTAGTGCGGGAAGCGGGCCAGCCCCTCGCGACACAGCGCGATCGCCTCGCCCGTGCGCCCCGCCTTGCGGTAGAGATCGGCGAGCTGGGCGAACGCCAGCGAAGCCGGATCGCGCTGGACCCGCTCCTGCTGACGCCGGATGGCGGCGGTGAGCGCGGGGTCCTCGGCGGCGCGTTCGGCGCTGGGTTCGGCCATGACGGGTCAGTCGCGCCCGGCCAGGACGGCGCGGACGTCGTCGATCCCCACGTCGTACACGACACGGAACGCGCCGATGGCCGGCGCCAGCACGAAGGGGACCCGGCCGTCACGGGCCTTCTTGTCGCGGCGGGTGGCCGCGAGCACCGCGTCCACGTCGACGTCGGTCGCGCGCACGGGCAACCCGAGCGCGGAAAGCAGCCGGGCCTGGCGGTCCACGGTCTCGGCGCCGGCGATCCCCAGACGGGCGGCCAGCCGCGCTTCGGCGACGATCCCCAGCGCCACGGCCTCCCCGTGCGTCCACCGGCCGAAGGCGGTGGCGACCTCCAGGGCGTGGCCGATCGTGTGGCCGTAATTGAGCGCGAACCGCAGCTCGCTCTTCTCCTCGGGGTCGCGCTCGATCACGCGGGCCTTGAGCCGGCACGATCCGCCGATGATCCGTTCGAGGGTGTGGCCGTCACGAGCCCGGATCTCGGGCACGCTCCGTTCGAGGTCGGCGAAATACTCGGCGTCGAGCACGATGCCGTGCTTGACGATCTCGGCCAGCCCGGAGCGGAAGTCGCGCTCGGGCAGCGTGACGGCGGTGGACGGGTCGATCAGGACCAGCCGCGGCTGGTAAAAGACGCCGATGAGGTTCTTCGCCGTGGGGTGGTCGATCGCGGTCTTGCCGCCGAT
>DATBIM010000151.1:0-5392 GCA_036556905.1 Candidatus Methylomirabilota bacterium | reverse complement strand
GCGCATGTCGAAGCGAAGCGCCACGTATCCCCAGCCCGCCAGCAGCCTGGCCACGGCCAGGGCCACCCCGCCGTCCTTGTTGCTGCCGAACCCGTGGAGCACGAGCAGGGCAGCCCGGCGCTCGCGCGGAGCCAGGCCCTCAGGGCGGTGCACCACACCAGCGAGCTTCAGGCCATCGGAGACGAAGCCGACGCGCTCTTCCATCACGGCCCTTTCTCTCTAGCGGGCCCCGGCCGCCTGCTGCAGCTCGCGGACGTGCTCGGTCCAGTGCCGGGCCAACAGCTCCAGGCGCTGCCGTCCCGTCATCGTTTCCCCATTCGACCGACGAAAGCAGGGGCGGTCGAGGTCGGGGGCGCCGGTGACGGCGCGTACCAGTCGGGCGTGGGCCTGGCGCACTTGCGCCAGCAGCTCGTCCACGCTCTCGTGCTCGTGCAGCCGGCGGCAGACCTCGTTCACAGTATCGGCATCGGCGGGCACCGGCCAGGCCGGCCCCCCCATCGCCACCGACTGGATGCCCCACGCCGTGGCGTCGTGGAAATACAGGAAGTGCATGAGCACGTCGCGGGCCTGCCAGCGGTCCACGCGGGCCGTGGTCGTCCGACCCGGTCCCTCGAAATAGGCGAGGGTGTCTTGCACGACCCTGTTCAAGGTGGCGAGCAGCGTGTCCTTCGCTGGCGACGTCGTCATCGGCGGCTCCTGCCTTCGCGCTGGTCCACGTCCCCTGGGCCTTCCGGATGCTAGGCGGCGGGGGCCGAGGTGTCAACAAGCACGGGCCGGCCGCGCGCGCCTGCCGTACAATGCTGCCGCTTCGCACCCGAGAGGAGGCCCTATGCGCAACAGGCCCGCGCTGACCGCTGCCGACGTCCAGAAGATGGTGACCGCTTGCCGAACCGAGGCGGCGAAGAACAAGTGGAACGTTACGATCGCGGTCGTGGACGATGCCGGCTACTTGCTGTATCTCGAGCGTCTCGATGGCGCCGGGCCGATGAGCGCCGAGGTGGCGACCAGCAAGGCCCGCACGGCCGCTGTCACCCGACGGCCGACCAAGTTCTGGGAGGACCGCGTCAAGGAGCGTCCGTCGTTTCTGCGATTCCCGGAGAACCTGCCGATTCAGGGCGGGGTACCCCTGATGTACCAGGGTGAGTGCGTGGGCGCGATCGGCGTCTCGGGCGTGCAGTCCCACGAAGACGAACAGATCGCCAACGCCGGCGTCGCCGTCCTGGGGTAGGGTTCATCAGACATCGGAGGGAAGGCATGAATGGCAGAAGGGGTCTGATCTGCGGACTTGTCCTCGTGCTGTGTGCCGTGCTCGTCGTTGGTCTGCTCGGAGAAGCCGCGGCTCAGGCCAAGCCGGAAGGCGAGATGCGCTGGGCGCTCTACGTGACCCTGTCGCCCCTCTGGTTCGATCCGGCCGAGGTGACGGGCTTTCTCACGCCCTTCTGGGTGCTCTACGCCCTCCACGATGCCCTCGTGAAACCCATGCCCGGCAACCTCATGACGCCCAGCCTGGCCCAGTCCTGGACAATGAGCGCCGACCAGAAGGTCTACGAGTTCAAGTTGCGCGAGGGGGTGAAGTTCCATAACGGCGATGCCTTCACGGCCGAGGACGTGAAGTTCAGCTTCGAGCGGGCCAAGGGAGCGAAGGTGCTCAAGGAAAAGGTCCGCGAGGTGGCGGTGGCCGGTGCCCATCGCGTCCGCTTCGTCCTGCACGAGCCCTGGCCCGACTTCATGACCTTCTATGGCACGCTGGTGAGCGGCGCGGGCTGGATCGTCCCCAAGAAGTACGTGGAGAAAGTCGGTGACGACGGGTTCAAGAAGCATCCCATCGGGCTCGGCCCCTACCGCTTCGTCAGCCATACCCCGGGGGTCGAGCTGGTGATGGAGGCCTTCGAGGGCTACTGGCGCAAGATGCCCCACGTCAAGCGCCTCGTCTTCAAGAGCGTGCCGGAGGCCACGACTCGCATGGCTATGCTGAAGAAGGGGGAAGTGGACGTCGCCTACCTGCTGGATGCGCCTCAGGCCCAGGAGGTGAAGCGAGATCCCAACCTCCGGCTGGCGTTTTCGGGGGGGATCGGCATCTTCTGGTTGGAATTCTTCGATCAGTGGGATGCCAAGTCGCCCTGGCACGACCGGCGCGTGCGGCTGGCCGCCAACTACGCCATCGACCGCGCGGCCATCGACCAGGCCGAGAACCTGGGGGCCTCGAAGCTGACGGGCAGCCTCATTCCCCGGAATTTCGAGTTCGCCCTGTCCATCGAGCCCTATCCCTACGATCCCGCCCGGGCCAAGAAACTCCTGGCCGAGGCCGGGTATCCCAACGGCTTCGATGCCGGAGACCTCCACCCGTTCCCGCCGTACTTCTCGATGGGCGAGGCGGTCGCCGGGTACTTCGGGGCGGTGGGGATTCGTACCAAGATTCGGACGATGGAGCGCGCGGCCTTCATCTCGGCGTGGCGGGGCAAGCAGGTGCGCGGGGTGTGCGTGTGCATCAGCGCGCTGTACGGCAACGCCGCCTCGCGGATGTCGGAGTTCGTCCCCAGTGACGGCGCCTACGCCCGCGGGGGCGATGCCGACATCGACGCGCTGTACAAGCAGCAGGCCCGGGAGACCGATCGCAAGAAGCGCGAGGCCCTGCTGCATCAGATCCAGCGGCTCCTCCACGAGCGAGTCCGGTTCGGGCCCATCTACGAGTACATGTGGCCGAGCGGCCTGGGCCCGCGCGTGGAGGATCCGGCGTTGATGCTGATCGATCCCTATCCGTGGTCGGCGCCGCTGGAGGAGGTGCGCCTCAAGAAGCGATGAGCGAGACGACCCGCATCGCGGCGATCGGCGTCAGCCACTGGCACTCGCTGTACGATTCTGCCTATCTGCGGCACCTGGGCAGCATCGCCGACATGGCGCTCGTCGGCCTGCACGACACCAGCTCGGCCATCGCCGCCAAGCGGGCGGCGGCCCTGGGCCATCCGCCCGTCTTCACCGACTACCGGGAGATGCTGGCCCGCACGCACCCCAACTTCGTGATTGCGCTGGGACCCCACAACACCATGGCCGAGACCGCCCACTACCTGCTGGACCACGGCTATCCCTTCCTGATGGAGAAGCCCATGGGAGTCAATGCCGATGAGGTGGCGCGCGTCGCCGACAAGGCGGCGGCCACCAGGGCGTTCGTGGCCGTCCCCCTCCACCAGCGCTATCAGCCCTTCGTGGCCCACGCCCGCCAGCTGCTCGCCGAGGGACGGTTCGGTCCGCTCTCGCACATCTACATCCGCCAGAACCGCCCCACCTCCGCGCGCTATCCGGCCTGGGACGCGCCGTGGATGCTGGATCCCAAGGTCACCGGTGGCGGATGCCTGCGGAACCTCGGCCCCCACGGGCTCGATCTCTTCCTGCACCTGACCGGCGAGGAGGCGACGGTGACCGGCGCGCAGCTCAGCTGGCGGGCGCTGGGCCAGCCGGTGGAGGACTACGCCTCCGTCCTGCTGCGTTCGGCGGGCGGCGTTCTGGGGACCATCGAGGTGGGCAACACATTCCCGGGCGAGGGGACCGACGGGGAGTGGAAGATCGCCGGCCGCGACGCCATCCTGATCCTCACCGGCCATACGTTGCGACTGATGACGGCCCACGGTGAAGAAACCTTGCCCGGGGCGCCCCGGGAGCCCCTGGCCCTGACGGCCCTGCGCGACGCCCTGGACCACTGGCGGCGTGGCGCCCCACCGCCGATCAGCGTTCACGACTGCGCCCGGGTGGCGCGCCTCATCGACCAGGCCTACGAGCTCGCCGGCCGGCCCTACGGTTGAGATGGGCGCGTTCGCCCCCGCGCGGTGACGGCGCCTCCCCGGTTCGGGTTTTTCTTCTGGCCGTTCTCACCCGAGTACACGGCTCGCATGGCGTCCCTGGGGGAGCGCCTGGGCTGGGACCTGGTGGGAATCGCCGACACGCCCGGCAATGCCATGGACGTGTGGGTCGCGCTCGCGCTGGCTGCCCTGCGGACGGAACGGGTGCCGCTGGCGACCTGCGTGACCAATCTGGTCACCCGTCATCCGGCCATCACGGCCGGAGCCGCGGCGGCGACGGATGCGCTCTGCGGCGGTCGCCTGATCCTCGGCGTGGGCACCGGGCACAGCGGGGTGGGCAACATCGGAGGCGCGCCTTCGTCGCCGGAGGCCTTCCGGCGCGGCCTGACCTTTCTGCGGACGCTCCTGAGCGGCGACCGCGCGGCGCTCGAGGGGAGCTCGACCCGGCTTCCCACGCTCGGCCGGCGCGTCCCCGTGTACGCGGCCGGCTCCGGGCCCGGCGCGCTCCGGGCCGCGGGCGCGGTCGCGGATGGCGCCTTCATCAACTTCGGCCTCGAGCGCGCCCACGTGGAGCAGGCCCGCGGCTTGCTGGACGAGGGCGCCCGCGCCGCCGGACGGTCCACGGAAGGGCTCGATGTCTGGTGGATCGCCTGCCTCGACGTGAGTGAGCGCCGCGAGGTCGCTCTCGATACGCTGGGCAATATTCTCGGATTCGTCGCGGCCTACATCCTGGGTCCCGCGCCGGCGCAGCGTGGGGTTCCCGCCGCGCTGGTGGACGCGATTCGCGAGCTGCGGGAGCAGTACACGACGCATCGCTCCCGGATGGATCCGGATCTCACGAAGCGCCTCGGCCTCTTCGACTACCTGCGCCGGCGCCTGGCCGTGGCCGGGACCCCTGACGACTGCGTGGTCCAGGTCCGTGCCGCGCTGGAGGCCGGGGCCCGGAACCTCATGTTCACGGTCAGCCTGGCCTCGGACCCCGCGCGCACGGTCGAGCTCTTCGGCCGGGAGGTGTTGCCGGCGGTGAAGCGATGGCAGAATGGTGATCGGAGGGAGTCCTGACATGATCACGCACCTGATCCGTGCCTTCCTGATCCCGCTGACGCTGGCCGCGATCGCGGTGGCGGCTGACACCCCGGAACCGTCGTGGGGGCCCGCCGACCCCGACCTCACCGCCGCCCGCGCCCGCATCGCTGCCAAGGACTGGCCGGGTGCCGCGCAGGTCATGCAGAAGGCCGTCGCGCGGGACCCACGCAACGCCGACTATCACAATCTGCTGGCCTACGCGGTGCGCAACGGCGCCAACCCCGACATGGACGTGGTCTTCAGGCACTACCAGGAGGCGCTCCGCCTCGATCCCAAGCACCGGGGCGCCCACGAGTACATCGGCGAGGCCTACCTCGTGCTCGACAACCTCGCAAAGGCCAAGGAGCACCTGCGGACGCTCGACTCCCTGTGCATGTTCTCGTGCTCGGAATACCGCGATCTCAAGCGCGCGGTCGAAGCCTACGAGAAGAGCGGCGGCAAGACCAAGCCGACGGCGTCACAGTAGTCGCGCGGCGCGGGGGGGGGGGGTGCGGGCGGGGGGGGGGGGGGGG
>DATBIM010000150.1:0-2761 GCA_036556905.1 Candidatus Methylomirabilota bacterium | reverse complement strand
CGCGGACGTCACCGCCGTTCGCTGCCGCACCGCGGCTGGCCCGGTGCCCCGTCTCTGGGAGCCTCTGGCCGCCAAGCACGCGCCCCCCAACGGCTACGCCGCCAAGTTCAGCCTGCCCTATCTGATCGCCGTGATCCTCGTCACGGGTCGGGCCGGGCTGGCCGAGTTCACGGACGAGGCGGTCCAGGATCCTCACGTGCTCGATGTCGCGCGGCGAGTCACGTACGAGCTCGACCCGGCGATCGACTACCCTCGCCAATTCGTCGGCGACGTCGAGATCACGCTGGCCGGAGGCCGGGTCGTCCGGGAGCGCCGCGATCGGCCGCGCGGGGGACCCGACGATCCCCTTACGCGGAGGGACGTGGAGGCCAAGTTTCGCGGCAACGCCGGGCTGGCCCTGGCCCCCGAGCGAGCCGCGGGGATCGTCCAGGCCGTGGACGGGCTGGCCGGCGACGCGCCGCTGGCGCCCCTGCTGGCCGCGCTCACGCCGTAAGTGTCGTAACGACGGCTTGGCAGTCGCCTCGAACCGAGGGTGGCCTGCCCTAGGCAGGTGTGGCTGCGCCCACCTTGCGGAGCTCGAGCCGGCCGATCTGACGCCGGTGGACCTCGTCGGGCCCGTCGGCGAAGCGGAGCGTGCGCGAGTGGGCCCACCAGAAGGCCAGCGGGAAGGCCTGGCTGACGCCGCCGCCCCCGTGCAGCTGCATGGCCCGGTCCACCACGCGCAGGGTCATGTTGGGCACCGCGACCTTGATCTCGGCGATGGCCTGGCGGGCGGCCTTGTTGCCCACGGTGTCCATGAGCCAGGCGGCGTGCAGCACGAGCAGCCGGGCCTGGTCGATCTCGATGCGCGACTGGGCGATGCGCTCCAGGCTGATGTCGTTCTCGCTCAGCCGCTTGCCGAAAGCCACCCGCTCGTGGGCCCGCTTGCACATGAGCTCCAGCGCTCGCTCGGCCACACCGATCTGCCGCATGCAGTGATGGATGCGGCCCGGCCCCAGCCGGCCCTGGGCGATCTCGAAGCCGCGGCCCTCGCCCAGCAACATGTTGGCGGCGGGTACCCGGACGTTCTCGAAGAGCACCTCGCCGTGGCCATGGGGCGCGTCGTCGTAGCCGAAGACCGTCAGCATGCGCACGACCTTGATCCCTGGCGCGTCGCGGGGGACCAGGATCATCGACTGCTGCTTGTAGCGGTCGGGGTTCCGGGGGTCGGTCTTGCCCATGAAGATGAGCACCCGGCAGCGCGGGTCCCCGATTCCCGAGGTCCACCACTTGTGGCCGTTGACGACGTAGTGATCGCCGTCCCGGACGATCGACGACTCGATGTTGGTGGCGTCCGAGGAGGCCACCTTGGGCTCGGTCATGGCGAAGGCCGAGCGGATCTTCCCTTCCAGCAGCGGCTGCAGCCACTGCGCCTTTTGCTCCGCGGTGCCGTAGCGGACCAGGACCTCCATGTTGCCGGTGTCGGGGGCGGCGCAGTTGAAGATCTCGGGGGCGATGGGCGAGCGCCCCATGATCTCGCAGAGCGGCGCGTATTCGACGTTGCCGAGCCCGGCGCCGTGCTCGCTCTCGGGCAGGAAGAGGTTCCACAGGCCCCGCTCGCGCGCCTTGGCCTTCAACTCTTCCAGGATTGGCGGCACCTGCCAGCGGGAGGGACCGGAGCTGAGCTGGTCCACGAAGGTCTGCTCGTTCGGGTAGACGTACTTTCCGATGAAGTCCGTGAGCTGCTCCATGTACATCCGGGTGCGCGCCGAATATGCGAAGTCCATGCTGCTCTCCTGGGGCCGGCTCAGGCCGGCCGGGTCGAGGGGTGAGGCTCGAGCACGCGAGCCAGGCCGACCGCGGCGGCGCCGCCGGCGAGGGCGGCCACCACGGCCAGCGGGACGGCCACGGCGACATCCAGCACCGACGGCAGGGCGTGGCTCAGCGCGGGCAGCCGCGCGAACAGCCATCCCGAGACGGCCATGAGGCCCAGCGCCAGGGCTACGACCGCACTCACCCACCGTCGCCGGGCGTCGATCAGCGTGAGCAGGGTGGCCGGCAGGACCGGCAGATAGCGCAGGGCGGTCGCCCGGCCCGCCGTGGTCGTCCCGTTCCGCCGCGCCATCTCGTGGGCCAGGGCGATGGGCGAGTCGGGATCGGCGGCGATCGCCTCAGCGATCGCGGGCGTGGGCTGGACGAGCGCGAAGCCCACGTCGCTCACCTCCAGGCCGATCCAGTGAAGGGCCAGGGCTCCCAGCGCGGCTAGCAGCGGGGCGCTGCGCAGGCCGGTGAGCCGGGCCGCCAGCACGAACGTGAAGCTGAAGGCCAGGGCGCCCAGAATCGCCCAGGTGAAGAAGAAGACGCCCCCCTGCCGGAACGCCGTGTGGATGGCCGGATCGACGGTGATCTGGAAGGCGCCGAGGAGCAGGAGACTGGCGACGAGCAGCGCGCCGAGCCGCCGGCGGCCCCTCCACAGCTCCAACGCGATGGCCAGGCAGCCGAGCGTGTTGACCTGGGCGCCGACGATGCCGAGGAGGTGCGGGGGGCTCCACAGCGTCACGTCGATGCCGAAGAGCCGGTGCCACAGGTCGTCGATGGGCGCGGCCAGGATGGTGATGGCCATGCCCCACCACGCGAGATGGAAGCCCCGGGTCCCGGTGAGCCCCATCACCTGGATGGCGTCGGGTCCCTGGAGCCCTCGGCGGGCCTGCCACGTCTCCCAGGCGAGCACCCCGAACGCCAGCACGGCGACCAGCGTCACGCCGGTGTAGGTCATCAGGTG
>DATBIM010000149.1:0-7936 GCA_036556905.1 Candidatus Methylomirabilota bacterium | reverse complement strand
ACGTGCAGCGGGATCGTGCCCAGGTTGATGACCCAACGCAGAGTCTCCACGTCGTCCACGACCAGGTAATCGATGTCGCGCTTCACTTCCTCAGCCCGGATGCGGACAGTGCGGATCCACGAGGGGGCGAAGCCCGGCGCGTCCTTCTGATAGAAGGACTTGCCCCCGATCCCATCGGGGTAGCGCGTGAGGACCAGGGGCCGGTCCCGCAGATACGGCAGGAGCCACGGCGCCACCGACTCGTAGTACGCGACGAGGTCGGCCTTCGTCAGTCCCTCGTCGGGCCAGAACACCTTCCCGGGATTGGTGATCGCCACGCGGACGCCATCGGCGTCGCCGGGGGGATCTGGCGAGCGCGGGGCCGGTTGGGGGGCGGATCCGCCGCGAGCCTCGGCCCCTCCGACGGAAAGGGGGATCTCCCGCCGGCATTCTCGGGCGCGCTTGTCGTCCCGCAGCCCGAGGAAGGTGGGGTGGCGCAGGCCGCCGTCGTCGGTCCACTCGGTGAAGCGGACCTCACAGACGAGCTCGGGCTCCACCCAGTGGTGACCGCGGCCGACCGGCGTGCCGGTCGCGAAGGGCGACGTCGGCCGCGCCAACGGGATCAGCCGATCCCACAGCTGCTTGAGCGTCTTGCCGTCGAAGCCGGTGCCCACCTTGGAGACGTACACGAGGCGGTCCGTTTCGTACAGGCCGAGGTGCAGGGCCCCGAAGTAGCCGCGCGAGCCCTGGGGATCGGTGTACCCGCCGATCACGAACTCCTGGCGCAGCTGGCACTTGATCTTGAGCCAGTCCCGACTGCGTCCGCCCCCGTACGGGCTGTCGGCCTTCTTGGCCACCACGCCCTCCAGGCGCTGGGCGCAGCACGCCTCGAAGAACGCCTCGCCGCGCTCGGCCACGTGGTCGCCGTAGCCCAGCACCCCGCGGGCCGGCACCAGCAGGGCCAGGCAGGCCTTGCGTTCGCTCAGGGGCAGCGCTCGGAGATCGCGCCCGTCCAGGGCCAGGGCATCGAAGAACACGCCGCTGACGGGCACCACGGCCCGGGCCCGCTCGACGTCGGCCGGACGCGTGAGCCCCATGCGCGCCTGCAGCCGCTGGAACGAGGGGCGAGCATTCTCGTCCAGGGCCACGATCTCGCCGTCGATGAGGAATCGCTCGAGCGGCAGCGCCCGGAGCGCGACCACCAGCTCGGGGTAGCGTCCGGTCACCTCCTGGCCGCTCCGCATGTAGAGCTCCACCCGGGTGCCCTCCCGGAAGGCGAGCACGCGCACGCCGTCGTACTTGGGCTCGAAGAGCCAGCCCGGGCGGGAGAAGGGCCGATCGACCAGCGTGGCCAGCATGACGGGCGTGGACCGCGGCTTCACGTCACGATGAGGCGCGCCGGCGCGCTGCAGCCGGGCCCGCAGCGTGCCCAGTCGCGCGGGCCCGTCCCGGACCTCCTCGACGGTGAGCCCGGACAGCACCGACTCGGGGAAGCGTGCGGTCAGATCGTCCTCGCCGGCGAAGGCATCGACTTTCTTGAGGAGCAGCCAGTCGCGTTCCTTGCCGCTCATGCGGGCCAGCGTCCAGACGCCCCGCATCTTGTAGCCGAAGAACTCGACCTCCAGCTTGCCCGCGCTCTCCTTGAGGAGCCGATACCAGCCGCGGTCCCATACGATCACGGCGCCGGCGCCGTAGTTGCCGGCCGGGATGACGCCTTCGAAGTCGGCGTACTCCACCGGGTGGTCCTCGACGTGAACGGCCAGCCGCTTGTCCCCCGGCCGGAGCGACGGGCCTTTGGGTACGGCCCAGCTCTCGAGCGTGCCGCCCCGCTCGAGACGAAGGTCGTAGTGCAGACGCCGGGCCGCGTGCTTCTGCACGACGAAGAGGGTGCCCGAGGTGGTGCGGGGTTCGCTGAAGGGCTCGGGCGTGCGCGCGGCGTCGCGCTTCTTCGCGTACTCCGCCAGGGTGTCCCGCGCGCCGGCCATGGGGGCAGGATACTTCAACCCGTCGCCCCTCGCCGCGCCGGCCGACCCTACCGGTTGGCGCACGGAGAGCTGAACACTCGCGCGCCCCGGCGTGATATCGTTTCGACCATGCCGCCGCATGCGATCGGCTCCGGCGCGATCTCCTTCGGTCTGGTCACCATCCCCGTGAAGATGTACACGGCCACCTCGCCGGCTGGCGTCTCCTTCAACATGCTCCACGCCAAGTGCGGCTCGCGGGTGCGCCAGCAGTGGTTCTGTCCCACCTGCAACGTCGTCGTCGAGCGTGGCGAGCTGGTGCGGGGGTATGAGTTCGCCAAGGACCAGTACGTGCGCGTCGCCGACCAGGAGCTGAAGAGCCTGGAAGGTGAAGCCTCCCGGATGATCGACATCGCAGAGTTCGTGCCTCTGGAGAAGGTCGATCCCATCTACTTCGAGCGGACCTACTATCTGGGGCCCGACAAGGGCGGGGAGAAGGCCTACCGGCTGCTAGCCGACGCCATGGCCAAGGGGGGTCGGGTGGCCCTGGCCAAGTTCGTCATGCGGGGCAAGGAGAGCCTCGTGCTGATCCGCTCGGCCCAGGACGGGCTGCTGCTGCACACCATGTACTTCGCCGACGAGGTGCGCGACTTCGGCGAGATCGATAAGGGCCAGTCGGCCAAGATCCGGAGCGGCGAGATGGAGCTGGCCCAGCAGCTCATCGATGGCCTGACCAACGACGCCTTCAAACCCGAGCAGTACGTAGACGAGTACCGGCAGCGCGTCCTGGATCTGGTGACCCGCAAAGCGGAGGGCCAGGAAGTGACGATGGCCCCCCCGGCCGCCCCCCGCGCGCAGGTGGTCGACCTCATGGAGGCCCTCAAAGAGAGCCTGGCCAAGCGCAAACCCCCCGCCAAGGTCACGCCCAGGCGCGCCGAGCCGGCTCGCGCCGAGCCCATCCGCGCCGCCCGCCGAGCCCAGGGCAAGAAGTAGTCCGTCAGCCGCCCTTCTGACGCGGATCGAGCAGGTCGCGCAGACCGTCGCCGAGCATGTTGAAGCCGAAGACGGCCAGGGAGAGCGCCACGGCCGGCCAGATCGCCATCCAGGGCGCCTGGTACATGTGGTCCAGACCGGCCAGCGAGAGCATGCCCCCCCAGGTCGGATAGGGCGGGGGAATCCCGAGCCCCAGGAACGACAGGCTGGCCTCGGTCAGAATGACCGTGGACAGCCCCGTCGTCGCCACCACGATGATCGTCGGAAACACGTTTGGCAGGATGTGGCTGGCGGTGATGCGCACGTGGCCGGCGCCGGCGGCCCGGGCCCCTTCGATGTAGGTGTGCTCCTTGATCGCCAGCGCGCCGGCCCGGATGATGCGGGAATTCTGGATGCCGAAGGCCACGCCCAGCACCACCGTGATGTTCAGGACGCTCGGGCCCACCAGCGACATGATCGACATCAGCAGCAGGAGCGGCGGGAAGGCCATCCAGGCGTCCACGCAGCGCTGGACGAGGAGATCGACCCGGCCGCCGAAGTAACCGGAGAACACGCCGATCAGGGTGGCCAGTCCGCAGCCCAGGGCCACCGCGCCGAACCCCACGTAGAGGGAGATGCGCGCCCCGTAGAGCAGGCGGGTGAGGAGATCGCGGCCGAGCTGATCGGTGCCCAGCCAGTGGCCCGCGCTCATGAAGACGAACCGCTCCCGCAGGCTCGTCTCGGCGAAGCCATACGGAGTGAGGACATCGGCCAGCACGGCGCCCAGGAGCATGACGAAGACGATCGCGCCGCCGATGGTGCCCAGGGGTTTGCGGCGCACCATCTGCACCCACACGTCGAGGTACCACGCCCGCGCTGGGGGTCGGGCGCCCAGGTCGAGGGCGACGGAGGGCGTTACCGTCGCCATGTCAGCGATACCGGATCCGCGGGTCCAGGACGGCGTAGGACAGGTCGATGAGCAGATTCAGGCCGACGACCATGGCCGCCACGATCAGGTTCACCGACTGCACCACCGGGTAATCGAGCCGGGTGAGGGCTTCGAAGAAGAAGAGGCCCACGCCGGGCAGCCGGAAGATGGCCTCGATGATCACCGAGCCGCCGATGTAGAGCGGCGTCTGCAGCCCGACCAGGCTGATCACCGGGATCAGCGCGTTCTTGAGGGCGTGGCGCAGGACGATGGCCCGCTCGTTCAACCCCTTGGACCAGGCGGTCCGGATGTAGTCCTGGCGCAGCACGTCGAGCAGGGCCGAGCGGGTGATCCGCATGATGGGGCCGGCCCGGGTGACCCCGAAGACCAGGGCCGGGACGAGCATGATCTTGAGGTTCTCCAGGGGATCGGTGGTGAAGGCCACGTAGGTCCACACCGGCGTCCACTTGAAGTAGATGGACGGCAGCACGACCACCAGCACGGCCAGGCCGAAGTACGGCACCGAGAGCGCCAGGATGGCCAGGATCCGCCCCACGTAGTCGGCGGCGGTGTCCTGGCGCACGGCCGAGACGATGCCCACCACGACGCCGATGATCACGGAGATCAGGATGGTGAGCAGGGCCAGCTCCAGCGTCACCGGGAAGCGCCGGACGAACTCGTCCCAGATCGGCTGGCGCGTCCAGTACGAGCGCCCGAAGTCGCCCCGCAGGAGGATGCCGCCGATCCACTCGAGGTACTGGACGTGCAGGGGCCGATCGAGGCCGAGATCCTTGCGCAACGCCTCCAGGGTGGGGGCGTAGGCGTGGCCCTCCACCATCCGGGTGACGACGTCGCCTGGCATGAGCTGCATGAGCAGGAAGACGAGGACGCTGACGAGGAACAGCGTGGGCACAGCCAGGGCCAGGCGCCGCAGCACGTACTGGCGCATGGGATCAGCCGCCCGTCAGCGCCGGGGGCTCACCGGTCCAGCCACGTGTAGGCCAGCCGCATGCCCAGGCCATAGCCATCGTGGTGCTTGAACCCTTTGACATGGGGCGGATGGGTGATGTACTGGGGCGGGTTCGGCACGTACACGTAGTACGCCTTGTCGGCGAGGTGGCGCTGGATGTCGTAGATGATGTCGCGCCGCTTGGCCGGATCGAGCTCGCGACGCTGGGCGACGAGCAGCTTGTTCAGCTCGGCGTCGGCCACGTGGCTCCGGTTGTTCGACTGCTCGGGGAAGAACACCCCATACAGGAAGTCGTCCACTTCGGTGAAGGGCGTCACCGGTCCCATGGCCATCTTCTCGTACTTGCCGAGGTAGGTGGTCGAGATGTATTTCCCGTACTCCTCGGGCTTGAGCTCGGCCGTCACGCCGATCTTGCCCAGATTGTCGGCGGCCAGCTCATAGTAGTTCCGCCAGGGGGGCGCGTAGCCGGGCCAGTGGAACATGGGCACGGTGAGGCCACGGCCCAGGCCGGCCTGGGCCAGCAGGGCCTTGGCCTCGGCCGGGTCGTAGCCCACGAGATATTTGGCTTTGCTCGGATCGAGCGTGGCGGAATCGAGCTTCCAGTCTTTCATGGCGCACGGCACCGGCCCGCTGTCGACGCATCCCTCGCCGAACAGCAGCGCGTCGTTCCAGGCCTTGCGATCGATGGCGAGCGAGAGGGCCCGGCGCACGCGAATGTCATTGAAGGGCGGCTGGTCGGTGCGCATGTAGATCTTGCCCTGGCCGATGACCCCGGTCGGCGTGATCACCATCTCCGGATTCGTCTTCTTGACCGACTTGCCGTCCTCGGGCGAGAGCCAGCCCCACATGTGTCCGAGGTCCACCTTGCCGGCCCGCAGCACGCTGAGCCGGGCGGCGGCATCGGGGGTGATCTCGATCACCGCCCCGTCGAGGTAAGGCATCCCCTTCATGAAGTAATCGGGGTTCCGCTCGAAGACGACCCGTACTCCTCGCTCGTAGGACTTGAGGACGAAGGGCCCGGTGCCGATGACCGCGTCGGGATGGTTGAAGTCCTTGTGCTTCTGCTCCACCTCCCGGGGCAGGATGACCGCATACGAGGGGCTGGCCAGGTGGTTCAGGAACGGTGCGTAGGGCTCCTTGAGCGTGATGCGGACGGTGTGACGGTCCACGGCCTCGATGGCCTGCACCTGGTCGAAGCGCGATTTGAAGCCCGATTTGGCCATGAAGCGATCGAGCGAGTACTTGACGTCGTCGGCCGTCACCTCGCGCCCGTTGACGGGCGGCTTGTTGTGGAACTTGACGCCCTTGCGGAGACTGAACACGAGGGTCGTCGGGTTCTTGTATTCCCACTTCTCGGCGAGGTCGGGCAGGATCGAGAAGTCGGCAGTGTGCTTTTGCTCGGGCCCGTAGGGGAATCTCACCAGGTGGCTGTAGACCATGCTCACCCACGTGTGTGTGATGAAGCTGACGGAAAGGTGAGGATCGAGGCTCGGAGCCTCCCGGTCGGCAATTCTCAGGATCCCACCTCGCTTGGGCGTCTGCCCGACGGCCGGCGGCACTCCGACCGACGTCGTGATGAGGGCGACCAGGGCGATTCCGAGCGCGACACGTCGGCCCATAGGGTCCTCCTGGAGGCTCGAGGAGCGGAAAAGTTGGCCCATTATCCTTGGCGCCCGGACCTTGTCAATCGCGGTCTCGCGGTGTAGAAGGGGCCGGGGAGAGAGCCCATGGACTACGCCGAGTACAAGCATCTGCTCTTCGAGCACCGCAAGAACGGCGTGCTGCTCATCACCATCAACCGCCCGGAGGTGCTCAACGCCACCAACGACCGGCTGCACTGGGAGCTCACCCAGATCTGGTTGACCATCGACGCCGACCCCGACACCCGGGTGGCGGTCGTCACCGGCGCCGGGCGCGCCTTCTCCGCCGGCGGTGATCTGGACATGGTGGAGGCCAACGCCACCGACCCCCGGCGGCTGGCCCGCACGGTGCGGGAGGCCTCGGACATCGTCTACAACATGATCAACCTCGACAAGCCGATCGTCTCGGCCATCAACGGGGTGGCGGTGGGGGCCGGGCTGGTGGTGGCCCTGTTGGCCGACGTCAGCATCATCGCCGAGCACGTGCGCTTCACCGATGGCCACACCCGCCTGGGCGTGGTGGCGGGCGACCACGCCGCCATCGTGTGGCCGTTGCTGTGCGGGATGGCCAAGGCCAAGTACTACCTGCTCACCTCCGACTTCATCGACGGCCGCGAGGCCGAGCGCATCGGGCTGGTATCGCTCTGCGTGCCGCCGGCCGAGCTCATGCCCAAGGCGCTCGAGGTCGCCGACAAGCTGGCCCAGGGCAGCCAGCAGGCGATCCGCTGGACCAAGCGGTCCCTGAACAACTGGCTGCGCATGGCCGGCCCCATCTTCGACCAGTCGATCGCGCTGGAGATGCTGACGTTCATGGGTGAGGACGTCCGCGAGGGCTTGCAGGCCATCCGGGAGAAGCGGCCGCCACGCTTTCCCTCGGCCCGCTGAGGGTGGGAGACGGTCGACGAGAGCACACATGCGTGACGGAGGAGGCAGACCCATGAAGCGGTTCCTCAGCGTTTGTCTAGCGTGCAGCGTCGCCGCGGTGCTCCTGGGACAGCCGGCGGACGCCCAGCCGACGTCCATCACCTGGTGGGAGCACAGCAACCCGCCCCACAACAACTACTCCAAGGAGCTCGTGGCCGACTGGAACAAGAAGAACCCGACCAGGCCGGTGGAGTACGAGTTCTTCGCCATGACCCCGTACTTCAAGAAGCTATCCGCCGCGCTCTCGACCAAGTCCGCGGCCGACATGTTCACGGTGATCGACACTCTGCTGCCCAGCTTCACGACGAAGGATGTCCTGGCGCCGATCCGGCCCGAGTGGCTCGGGTACAAGAACCTCGAGGACATGAAGAAGGCCTACCTGACGGGCGCGCTCGACGGGTACATCCACCAAGGCAAGCTCTACGCGGTCCCCATGATCGCCTCCGTCTTCAGCCTCTACCTCAACCGGAAGCACTTCCGGGAGGCCGGCCTGGACCCCGATAAGGACTATCCCCGGACCTGGGAGGACATCGGCCGGGTCGGGCAGAAGCTGGTCAAGATG
>DATBIM010000148.1:0-46712 GCA_036556905.1 Candidatus Methylomirabilota bacterium | reverse complement strand
GCGATCCCGCCGATGCGTTCGACCTGGTGGTGCCGTCCTTGCCTGGCTACGGATTCTCCACACCGCTGCGCAAGCCTGGCGTCAATTTCTGGCGCACTTCCGGGCTTTGGGTGAAGCTCATGGAAGAGCTGGGCTATCCTCGATTCGCTGCGCACGGCGCCGACTGGGGCGCGCTGATCTCGGCCGATCTGGGGCATCGCTATCCCGAGCGCGTGATGGGCGTGCACTTAACGATGATGCTGCCGCTGGACCTGTTCAGCGGCGGCACGCCAGCGCCCGAAGACTATGACGCCGACGAGGCGTCCATAGCCACAGGATTGCAGAACTTCTTCGCCACCGAGTCGGCCTATTCAGCCTTGCAAAGCACCAAGCCTCAGACGATCGCGGTGGCGCTCAATGATTCGCCAGTGGGGTTGCTTTCCTGGATAGTCGAGAAACTCCGCAGCTGGAGCGATTGTCACGGCGACGTTGAGACGCGCTTCAGCAAGGACGATCTACTGACCACGGTCATGATCTACTGGGTCACGCAGAGCTATGGCACGTCAGCGCGCTACTACTACGAAGCTGCGCACAACCCCTGGACGCCGGTGCATGGACGCATGCCCGTGGTCGAGGCGCCGACTGGCATCTCTGTGCTACCGGCGGAGTTTGCCAGCGCACCGCGCCGCTGGGTCCAGCGCTACTACAACCTCAGGCAGAAGCGGCATCACGCCAGCGGGGGACACTACGGCGCCTGGGAGGAGCCGGAGGCCATCACCACGGATGTCCGCGATTTCATCCGCATGCTGAGCTGACTCCAGTGTTCGGTCCGATCGCCTGGCGGCACCTTCGCGATCGGACTGATCGACCAGCTTCCTCGGTGCACACGTGCAACCAGGCGAAAACCGGTGTCCTGATCGAGCAGCTGACGAGGTACGAGCTAGTGATCAACCTCAAGACCGCCAAGGCACTCGGCCTCACCATCCCGCCATCGCTGCTGCTACGGGCGGACCACGTCATCGAGTAAGTCCAGAGTCGCTTTCACGTCCAAACACGTCCAAAACGACGAAGGGGCTAGCGGCGCTGACCGCTAACCCCTCGTGGCTGCTGGTTGCGGGGGCTGGATTTGCTGCAGTTCCTTCCGGCTCAAGGTGAGGGTCTCCATAGTGGGGGGACCTTTTCACGTGGCAGTCACCCCCGGACATTTTCATGTAGCACCAGCACGTAGACGGGCAGGCCCTTGAAGTCTCCCGGCTGACGGCCTACCTTCACCTTGTCCCATCCCCGAGTCGGGGAGACTGACATGAAGTCGGGAAGGGCCGCTCTCCTCATGCTCCTCGCACTTGGCACGTTCGCGGTGCCGTTCGCCGCCGAGACGCAGCCGGCGGGGAAGGTCTACCGCGTGGGGGTGCTCTGGACTACGCACGTTCCTGTAATCGAGGATTTGCTAGGGCAGGGGCTTCGGGAGCTCGGCTGGATCGAAGGTCAGAACTTCGTCTTTGAGCGCCGCTACTCCCAAGGGCAGACCAATCGGTACCCCGCGCTCGCCGCTGAGTTGGTTCGCCTCCAACCCGACCTCATTCTCACGTCCGGAACTCCCGCTGCGCTCGCCGCCAAAGCTGCAACGACCACGATCCCGATCGTCTTCGCAGCGGTGGCCGATCCTGTTGAATCAGGCCTCGTCGAGAGCCTTGCTCGGCCAGGCGGAAATCTCACGGGGATTAGTGCCGGCGCAGGCCCGGGATTCATTGGAAAACACCTGGAGCTTCTCAAGGAGGCCGTTCCCCGGCTTTCTGCCGTCGGCGTCTTCATAAACTCAGCCTTCTCACTGCACGCCACGTGGCGCCCGGAGGCCGAGGCCGCAGCCCGGAACCTCAACCTTACCCTGACGTATGTGGCGGTGCGAACGCCGGAGGACATCAATGGCGCGTTCGCGACCCTCACCCGCAAGAGGCTCCCCGCAGCCCTCGTTCTCGGCCAGCCGCTGTTGTTCACCGCCCGAGCACGGCTTGCGAAGCTGGCACTCGATCACCGCGTGGCGACCGTGATCGCTTGGCGCGAGGCGGCTGAGGCGGGCGCGCTCTTGGCGTACGGTGAATGGAACGTCGACCACGTGCGACGCGTTCCGAAATACATTGACCGCATCCTGAAGGGCACCAAACCGGCAGACCTCCCGGTCGAGCAGCCGACGACGTTTAAACTCACAGTCAACCTCAAGACCGCCAAGGCATTGGGCCTTACTATCCCGCCGTCGCTGCTGCTACGGGCGGATCACGTGATCGAGTAATTCTCGACCCGCCTTCCGACAAAACACGTCCAAACACGTCCAAAACGCGTCCAAAACGACGAAGGGGCTAGCGGCGCTGACCGCTAACCCCTTGTGCTTGCTGGTTGCGGGGGCTGGATTTGAACCAGCGACCTTTGGGTTATGAGCCCAACGAGCTACCGGGCTGCTCCACCCCGCGGTGTCGATCGGAAGGGTACCCGACGCCCCCAGGCGTGTCAACCGAGCGGTGTGCTATGGTACCCGCGCCTATGCGGAAGACAGGAGGATCCTGATGGCAGAGATGCTCACCGTCCTGAACCCGGTCGGCTTCGCGCCCACGGTCACGCGCAAGGCGCTGGCCCCGCGCCTGGCCACGCTGAGCGGCAAGACCGTCTACCTGGTGGACTGCCGCTTCGACGACTCCGACGTCTTCCTCAAGCAGGTCCAGGCGTGGTTCGCCGAGCACATGCCCAGCGTCAAGACGGTCTTCAAGCCGATCTCGAGCGTCTACCTCAAGGACGATCCGGCCACGTGGGAGGAGATCAAGGCGCGCGGCGACGCCGCCGTCGTCGGCGTCGGCCACTGAAGCACCTGCGCGCCGGCGGTCGCCGCGCACGCGATGACGATCGAAGCTCGGTACGGGGTCCCCGCCGTGGCCATCCACACCGACAAGTTCGACAAGGTGGTCCGCTCCGTGGCCGAGGTGAACGGGATGCCCGCCTTCCGCCAGGTCTTCGTCCCTCAGCCCGTCATGGGCAAGACCGCTGGCGAGCTGCGCGCCTACGTCGATGGCGCCGATCCCCTCACCGGCCGCCCGGTCATGCAGGAGGTCGTGGACGCCCTCACGCGGCCCCTCGACGAGAAGCTCGGCCCGGCGGAGTTCGACCGCTCCACACCCCGGCTCGTGGCGCCGGGCACCGAGGAGAGCTTGCAGCGCCTGTTCCTCGACAATCACTGGACGGACTGCCTGCCCATCGTGCTCCCGACCGAGGCGCGGGTGGCGGCCATGCTGGCCAGGACCCGTCGCCGGCCCGACGAGATCGTGGGTCGCATGCGCCCGACCCACTTCCGCGAGGCCTGGGAGTACACGGTGGAGAAGGTCGCCGTGAACGCGGTCATGGCCGGCGCCCGGCCGGAGTATTTCCCGGTGATCCTGGCTCTGGCCGCCACCGGCGTGAGCGCGCGCGGGAGCACGACCAGCTCGGCCGCGACCATGGCCGTCGTCAACGGGCCGATCCGCCGCGAGATCGACATGAACGCCGGCATCGGCGCCATGGGGCCCCATAACCACGCCAACGCCACGATCGGGCGGGCCTACGGCCTGCTCTCGCAGAATCTCCAGGGGGGCTCGGTGCCCGGGCTCACCTACATGGGCTCGCAGGGCAACGCCTACGCCTACGGCAACCCGACCTTCGCCGAGCACGAGGAGCGGAGCCCCTGGGAGCCCTTCCACGTCCAGCACGGCTTCGCGGCCACCGACAGCACGGTGAGCGTCTTCAACGGCTGCCGCTCCACCGCGTTCACGCTGGGCCTGCGCGAGAAGCACTGGCGCGAGCACGTCGCCAACATGCTCCGGGGGATGGACCCCCACAGCCCGCCCACGCTGCTGCTCGATCCCATCACGGCGCGCCAGTTCATCGACCGCGGCGGCTTCACCAAGAAGGACGCCCTCATCGACTGGCTCTACGACACGGCCCGGATGCCGGCCAGCGAGTACTGGGACTACCAGCTCGTGCAGAACTACCTCTACCCGCGTGCCACCTTCGGCGAGGAGCCGTGGGCCAGCAAACTCAAGGCCGCGCCCCACGAGCTCGTCCCGATGTTCCGCCGCGAGGACATCCACGTGGTGGTCGTGGGGGGCGAGACCAACGGCTACTGGCGCATCATGGGCTGCACCTACCAGAAGACCATGTCGGTGGACGAGTGGCGATGAGGCGCGCGCCCGCGCCGGCCAAACGCATGATCGCGCGTGGCGCTCGACCTGGCGGGATCGTGGTGGTGCGGCTCGCCTACGGCGACGACCTCCTGGACACCCTGCACGAGATCTGCCGCCGGGAGCGCATTCGCAACGGGGTCATCCTCACCGGCTTCGGCAGCCTGACCGACGTGTCGGTGACGGGCGCGGTTGGCGCGCAGTTCCCGCCCCGGCGCTTCTACCACCGGCGCCGGCCCCGCGGCGTGGAGATCATCGCCATGAGCGGCGTCATCGCCGACTACCACGTCCACTGCCACATCGTGCTGTGTGACCGGCGCGGCGCCTTCGGCGGCCACCTGGAGCGGGGGTGCCGGATCCTGTCGCTGGCCGAGATCGCCCTCCTGCGGGTGGACGGCGTGAAGCTGGCGCGCCGGGTGGACGCCACCACCGGCCAGACGCTGCTGCAGGCGGTGCGCGGCTACGCCTCGGCCAACGGGCAGCGCGACCGGGACATCAGCCTGCACGCGGTCACCCGGCGCCTGGCCCGCGCGGGACGCTAGTCCCTCAGATCCGCGCCGGCTCGAGCTTCCCCGCGAGCACGGCGAGCGCCTCCATGAGGTAGTACGACCCCCAGATCAGCTCGTGCTCGGTCGCCAGCTTCAGGCGCTTGTTGTAGCAGCCATGGCCCAGGATGCCGCGCTCGTCCAGGTAGCGCTCGCTCAGCGCCCGCACGGTGGCCGCACCCGCCTCCGCGTAGACGCGTCCGCGCCCGGCCGGAGCCAGCGCGCCGAGCTTGAGCAGCGCGGCGGCAACGATGGCGGTGGCCGAGGTGTCGCGGTTCGTGTCGGGGATGGCGGGGTCGTCGAAGTCCCAGAAGGCCACGCGATCGGCGGGCACGTGGGCGAGCCACCAGTCGGCGGTGCGGGTGGCCACCTCGAGGAACTGGTACTCCCCCGTCCACTGGTGCATGAGCGTGTAGCCCACGATGGCCCAGGCCTGGGCGCGCGCCCAGGTGCTGTCGTCGGTGATCCCCTTGTGGGTGTAACGGCGGAGCATGCGACCGGTCAGGGGATCGAAAGACGCCGACTGGCAGACGGAGCCGTCCTCGCGGATGCAGAACTCGATGTGGCGCCGGGCGTGGCGCAACGCCATGTCGGCCCAGGCCGGCTCCCCCGCCTCGCGGGCGGCCCAGACCAGGAGCGCTGCCCCCTGCACCGTGTCCACGTTGGCCTCGCCCTGGCCGACGTTGGCGGCCTCCTCGGCCTCGGCCCCCAGTGGGAAGGCCCCGGCCCTGGGGTTGAACGAGGCCGCCCAGCCTCGGGCGCCGGCCAGCGCGATCTCGCGCGCCGTCTGATCGCCGAGCAGGACGGCCCCGAGCAGGGCACCGTAGTAGAAGAGGAAGCCGCGAAAAACGCTGTCGGAGTGCGCGCGGGCGCAGGCGCTCGGCCCACGCCCGCGCCCACTCGCGATGGCGGGAGGCGCCGGTGACGTGCGCGCCCAGCCAGCACATGCCCACCCAGAAGCCGCCCGTCCAGTCGCCGGCGGGCGAGGTGGTCCACCGCCCCGTCGCCGGGTCGGCGTAGTGGGGAAAGCCCTCGGTGACCGTCGCGCCGGTGGACTCGACGCGCCGGAGGAGCCGCTCGAGAAGCGTCAGCTCGTGGCGCGCGGCGACGATGGTCCCGCCGCCCGAGGCGGCAGCGGCCGCCCGGCCTGATCGATACGGATTTCGCCGCCGATGTGGTAGAGCGCCAGCTCTCGATGGTTCATGGCGATTAGCCGGCGGCCCTCGGGAAACTCCGCGATGACGAAGGCACCCCAGGCGTCGATCTCCACGACGCGCCCGACCGCGGCGGTCTGGGGCTCCTGGGTCATCGCCGCCGCGCACCCCGCGCTCAGCACGGCAACCACGAGCATCGTCCCGGCGGCGAGGGTGCGGATCATCGCCCTCCCGACAACGTCAGGACGCGGTCGGTCTTCCGCGGCTCGAAGCGGTAGCCGCGGGCGATCGTCCACAGCACCCGCCAGGCGCCGCGCGTGGCCAGCAGCCAGTAGGTTTGGCAGCGGAAGATGCCCCAGAGTTTGGCCCGGAGCGAGGCGCGGGTGACGTCGACCGGGCGCGGGAAGTACGGCGTCAACCCCTCGATGAGATCCTGGGTCACGAAGCCACCGACCCAGATCGAGAGCGCCAACGACATCGTGGGCAGCGCGACGCCGAGCACGACCAGCACCGGCTGGTCGTCGAGGCGGTAGGCCAGGTGCCAGCCCAGGAAGCCCACGATCGGATAGATGATGGCCGCGATCGGCCACTCCACGACCTTGTTGCCGACGTGCCGGATGACCTGCGCGACGTTGTAGGCCGTCGGCGCGGCCCACCATGTGCGCCAGAGAAAGGCCGCATCGTCCAGAACGCCTTTGTACCAGCGGGCGTTCTGGCGCACCATCTTTTCCGGCGTCTCCGGCAGATCGGTCAGCTCGAGCAGGGGGAGCGGCCTGAGCACGACGCCCCGCGCACCCAGGGCGTAGCCCAGGGTCGAATCCTCGGTGGCCCCCGAGGTGGGAAAGCCGCCCAGGGCCTGCAGCAGATCCAGCCGCACGAACTGGTTGTGGCCCAGGCAGATCTGCGATCGGCGGAAGAAGAGCTCGAAGAGCGGTCGCAGGAGCCGGGCCAGGCGCGGCAGCCGGGCGGCCAGGGCCGCGAACAGGGCCTCGCGGCGCGCTTCGTTGATGAGCCGCGCGATCGACACCCGGACGAAGATCGACGACTGCTGCATCGCGCACACGCGCCCCCGATGGTCGAGCTCGGCGAAGTTGGCCAGGGACAGGGTGACGCCCTGATAGGCCAGGTGGCCCCCGTCGGCGATCACCTCGGCAGCGATCCAGCGGTAGATGTCGGGGTCCGGGATGGAGTCGGCATCGCTCACGCCCACGTAGATGCGGCGGGGATCATAGGAGCCGTTGAGCAGGGCGCCCAGGAAGGCCGGGCGCAGGGCCCAGTTGAGCTGGTCGGCCTTGCGCCCGGCGCCGGGCATGGCGATGACCGACAGCATCTTCTGCTGGTAGGGTGGCAGCTCGGCCCGCAGGCGACGCACCAGGTCGGCCGTGGGCACCTCCATCCCGGGGTTGGGCCACTGCTCCTCGTCCTCCCGGGTCACCACCACGACGTGCCGCTTGCCGTGAGGGTAGGGCGAGCCTAGCAGGGCCCGCAGCGTGGTGGCGATGCGCGGCTCCTCCCACGCCGGGACCACGTGCAGGAAGACGGGGACGGCCGGCGTCCGCTCCAGGGTGGCCTCGTCGGGGAGCGCATGCCGTCGGGTATAGGCGCGCTCTACCCAACGGCACACAGTCACCATCCCCTTCCAGTCGAGCAGCAGCTTGAAGGCCGCCCGACCGTTCAAAAACAAACAAATGGCGAAGAGCGTCGCCCAGAGCCAGTCCATGGGTCGCGAACCGAAAGGTTACTGCGCCTTCGGTGGGAACTTCAAGACGCTCTCGCCCTCGCGCACGAGGCCGTGCTCTTCGCGGACGAGCTTTTCGATGTAGGCGGGATCGTTGCGCAGCCGGTCGATCGTCCGGGTCAGGCTCTGGGCCTGGGTCCGCAGCGTGGCGATCTCGCGCTCGGCGGCGGTGATCTCGCGCTGGATGGCCCGCACGCCCAGCAGCCCGCCAACGGTCCAGCTCGCCAGCACGACGAGGGCCACCGCTCCCACCCCCAGAATAGTCAGCCGCCGGCGGCTCATCGGCTGATCCGGTGATAGAGGCTGCGCCCGGGGAAGGAGGCGGCGTGCCCGAGCTCCTCCTCGATGCGCAGGAGCTGGTTGTACTTGGCGGTCCGCTCGCCGCGCGCCACCGAGCCGGTCTTGATCTGCCCGGCATTGGCGGCCACGGCCAGGTCGGCCACGAAGGTATCCTCGGTCTCGCCGGAGCGATGCGAGATGATGGTGCCGTAGCCGGCCCGCTTGCTGAGCTCGACGGCCTGCATGGTCTCGGTCAGCGTACCGACCTGGTTCACCTTGACCAGCACGGCGTTGGCGATCCCGTGCTTGATGCCCTGCTGGATGATGGCGGGGTTGGTGACGAACAGATCGTCGCCCACCAGCTGCACCCGCGCCCCCAGGCGACGGGTGAGCGCGCCCCAGCCGCCCCAGTCGTCCTCGCCCAGCCCGTCCTCGATGGAGACGATCGGGTAGCGCTCGCAGAGCGTCTCGTACAGGGCGATCATCTCCTCGCTGCTGCGCACGGCCCGCTCCTGGCTGAGGCGGTAGCGGCCCCCCGCTTCGGCGAACTCGCTGGCCGCCACGTCGAGCGCCATGAACACGTCCTCGCCCGGTCGGTAGCCGGCCCGCTCGATGGCCTGCATGAACAGGTCCAGGGCCGCGGTGTTGGAGCCCAGCGCGGGGGCGAAGCCGCCCTCGTCACCCACGGCGGTCGAGAGGCCTTTGTCCTTGAGGAGGTCCTTGAGGGCGTGGAAGCACTCCGCGCCCATGCGCAGGGCCGTGGAGAAGTTCTCGGCCCCGGCCGGCACCAGCATGAACTCCTGGATGTCGATCCCGTTGTCGGCGTGGGCGCCGCCGTTGAGCACGTTGAGCAGGGGCACCGGCAGCAGGCGCGCGCCGGGCCCGCCCAGATAGGCGTAGAGCGGCAGGCCCACGTCGTCGGCCGCGGCCCGGGCCACGGCCAGGGACACGCCCAGGATGGCGTTGGCGCCCAGGGAGGACTTGTTCGGCGTGCCATCGAGCTCGAGCAGGGCCTGGTCGATCTTGACCTGCTCGGTCACCTCCATGCCGTCGATCTCGGGCGCGATGGTCTCCTCGACATTCTTGGTCGCCTGCTGCACGCCCTTGCCCCGGTAGCGCTGGCTGTCGCCGTCCCGCAGCTCCAGCGCCTCGCGCTTGCCGGTGGAGGCGCCCGAAGGGACGGCGGCCCGACCCCAGGCGCCGGACTCCGCCTGGACCTCGACCTCGAGGGTGGGATAGCCGCGGGAGTCGAGGATCTCGCGCGCGAAGACACCGCTGATGGCCGACACTCAGGATCTCCTCTCGAACACGAAGTCGGCGAGCGCGCCGATGGGCTCGGCCCGCGGGCCCAGTCCCTTCAGCGCCGTCTTGGTCTCCTCGATGAGGGCCCGGGCCCGACGCCGGGACGCATCCAGACCGTGGAGCGCCGGATAGGTGGCCTTGCCTTTGCGTTGATCGCTGCCCGCCGTCTTCCCCAGCTCTTCGAGGCTGCCCTCGACGTCGAGAATATCATCGACGATCTGGAAGGCCAGGCCCAGGCTGCGGCCGGCCGCGCTGATGGCCTCCAGCACGTCGGGCCGGGCCCCGCCGAGCAGGGCGCCCACCCGCAGCGAGGCCCGGATGAGCGCGGCCGTCTTGTGGATGTGGATGTAGTCGAGCGTCTCGGCGGTGACCGTCCGTCCCTCCGACTCGATGTCCACCACCTGCCCGCCCACCATCCCCGCGGTGCCGGCCGCGGTGGCGAGCTCGGCCACCACGTCGCAGATCACCCGGGCGTCGGGCACGAGGGCCAGGTTGTCGGCGACGAGCTTGAAGGCCAGCGTGAGCAGCGCGTCACCGGCCAGGATGGCGACGGCCTCGCCGAAGACCTTGTGGCTGGTGGGACGGCCTCGACGGTAGTCGTCGTCGTCCATCGCCGGCAGGTCGTCGTGGATCAGCGAGTAGGTATGGATCAGCTCCAGGGCGCACGCGGTGGGCAGGACCGCTTCGGCGTGGCCGCCCACGGCCTCGGCCCCCGCGATGACGAGGATGGGGCGCAGGCGCTTGCCGCCGGCCAGCACACTGTAGCGCATAGCGCGGTGGACCGCGGGGGGCGGCGTCGCCTCGGCCGGCAGCCACCGCTCCAGCCCCGCGTCGACCAGGGCCCGGCGCTCATCGAGGTAGTGCTTGAGGTCGAAGCTGCTCACCGCTCGTTCTCGCCCTCCCACTCGGTGAAGGGCCGCGTGCCGAGCCCGCCTGCCTCGTCCCGGGCCAGGATCTCGATCTTCCGCTCGGCCTCGTCCAGGTACTTCGCGCAGTGGCGGGCCAGGGTCACCCCTTCCTCGAACACCCGCAGCGATTCCTCCAGGGGCAGGTTGCCGGACTCCAGCGCCGTCACGATCTGCTCCAGACGGGCCAGCCCGTCCTCAAACTTGAGGTCGCTCATCGCGCTCCCTCGCCCGCTCCACGCGGCAGTCGAGGCTTCCCTCGTACAATAGTACGCTCAGCGGGTCTCCCGGCCGTACCTGTCGGGCCGCCCGGACGATCCGCCCGTCAGCGGCCCGGGTGAGGCTGTAGCCGCGGCCGAGCACGGCCAGCGGCGACAGCGAGTCCAACCGCCCGGCGGCGCCGGCCAGCCGGTGCTGGCGCTCCACCAGGCGGCGGCGCATGGCCCCGGTGAGTCGGGTCTCCAGGCGCTCCAGCCGGTGGCGGTCGGCGCGGAGTCGCGCGAACGGGCTGACCGCGCGCAGGCGCGCGCTCAGGAGCTCCACGCGGTGCGCGGCCCGCCGGTGGACGCCGCGCCCGGCGTGATGCAGCCGGCCCTGCAGCTCATCGACCCGGCGGATCAGGTCGCGCAGGGGGCGGGCCACCGCGCGCCGCATCCGGGACCGCACCAGCGCCAGCGATTCGGCCACGGCCGCCTTCTCGCGCACCACCAGCTCGGCGGCGGCCGACGGCGTGGCCGCGCGCAGATCGGCCGCGAAGTCGGCGATGGTGACATCCACCTCGTGGCCCACCGCCGAGATCACCGGCACCTTGGAGGCGACGATGGCGCGCGCCACCGCCTCCTCGTTGAAGGCCCAGAGGTCCTCCAGCGAGCCGCCCCCGCGGCCGACGATGATCACGTCCACGTCGCCCACGGCGTTGAGCGCGGCCAGGCCCTCGACGATCTCGCTGGCCGCGCCGTCACCCTGGACCCGGCAGGGCGCGATGAGGATGTGCAGGCCAGCGAAGCGCCGGCCGATGATTTTCAACATGTCGCGGATGGCCGCCCCGCTCGGCGAGGTCACGATGCCGATCTTCCGCGGGAAGCGCGGCAGCGGTCGCTTGCGCGTCGCATCGAAGAGGCCTTCCGCCCCCAGCCGGGCCTTGAGCTGCTCGAAGGCGAGCTGCAGCGCCCCCAGGCCCCGCGGCTCCAGCAGCTCCACCACGAGCTGGTACTCGCCGCGCTGGACGTAGACCTCCAGGCTGCCGAAGGCCAGAACGTGCTGGCCGTCGCCCGGCTCGAAGCGGAGCCGGCGCAGCCGCGTACGGAACAGGACGGCCCGGAGCTGGGCCGTCTCGTCCTTCAGCGTGAAGTAGGCGTGGCCCGAGCCATAGAAGCGAAAGTTGGAAATCTCGCCTTCCACCCAGACGGCCGGGAACTGCTCCTCGACCACCCCGCGCAGCCGCTCGGTGAGCTGCCCGACCGTCAACACCGCGCGCTGCGAGTTCATGCCGTCCCCATATCTACCTTGAACGCCGCCGGCTCGAACGGCCTGTCAGGCGCGCCGACTGTGCTACACGCAGTAAGCCGTTCAATGCCTCGTTCACAGCGTCCGAAGTGGGGAACGCCGCCGCATTCTCGGGGCTGAGCACGACGACGTTCGATCCGCTCGCCAGAAAGCGAGCGTATTTTCCACGTGTAAAGCCACCGGGAAAGTCTGAACGCTTGTATGATCGGCGCAGCTGATTTTTCCTCGGGGATCTAGCCTTCCTCATAGAGTTGACGTTCTGGGCGTGTCGCCGCCCGCGGGGTCGGCACCTGTGATTGCCAAGGGATCGGCGAGCGCCGTAGTCGCCTCCTCGAAGGAGACTCTGTGCTTCCTGAGATTCGCGGCAGCCTTGCGGCCATCCCAGGTCACGCGCATCGGGCGATTCTACGACGCCGCTAGACGGAATCACACGCACCCAATTGAAGGCATTAACATCGGCTGTATCGATTCCGACCCCCTCGCCATGCTGACCTCGCGGTCGCACCCACACAGCCACCGTCCCGCGGTCAGCGCGGCAGGAGCTGGCGCTCGGCGGCGCGCAGCGTGTTCTGCATCAGCATGGCGACCGTCATGGGACCAACGCCGCCCGGCACCGGCGTCACCGCGTGGGCGCGCGCGGCCACCGACGCGAAGTCCACGTCCCCCACGAGCTTGCCCGTGTCCAGGCGGTTGATCCCCACGTCCACAACCCAGGCGCCAGGCTTGACCATGTCCCCGGTGATCGTGGCCGGGTGGCCGGCCGCCACGCAGAGGACATCGGCTCGCCGGGTGTGCTCGGCGAGGTTCCGGGTCCGCGTGTGGCACATGGTGACCGTGGCGTGGCGCGCCAGGAGCAGCTGGGCCAGGGGCTTGCCCACGAGCCGCGAGCGGCCGACCACGACCGCCTCGGCCCCCCGCAGATCCGCGCCGTAGTGGTCGAGGATCCGCAGGCAGCCGGCCGGGGTGCAGGGCACCAGGCCCGGCTCGCCGGCCAGGAGCCGGCCGAGGTTCGCCGGCGTGAGCCCGTCGACGTCCTTGTCGGGCGCGATGGCTCCGATCGCCTCGGCCTCGTCGAGGCCCTTGGGCAGGGGTAGCTGGAGCAGGATGCCGTGCACGCCGCGGTCGTCGTTGAGCTCGCGGAGCGTCCGCAGCAAGGCCTCCCGGGACAGCCCCTCGGGGTAGATCGCGTCCCGGGTGGCGATGCCCACGGTGTCGGTCGCCTTCTTCTTGGTGGCCACGTAGATGCGGGAGGGGGCGAAGTCCCCCACCAGGACCACCGCCAGCGTGGGGGCCAGCCCGGTCGCCGCGCGCAGGCGGCTCACGCCGTCGCGGACTTCCCCCAGGACCTTCTCGGCGACGATCCGACCGTCCAGAATCAACGTCGGTCGCGGTTCACGCGGGAACGCGAAGGCGGTGAATGCTCGAGGCGCGGCCGCTCTCGGGATCGATCGTGATCAGCACACCGCAGAGCGCGGCGGGTCCCTTGGCCGGCTCGAAGCGGATCGGCATCTGCGTGAGGAAGCGCTGCAGGATCAGCTCCTTGTCCACCCCGATCACGGAGTCGACGGGCCCCGTCATGCCCAGGTCGGTGATGTAGGCCGTCCCGCCCGGCAGAATGCGCTCGTCAGCCGTCTGCACGTGACGATGCGTCCCCACCACGGCGCTCACACGTCCGTCCAGGTACCAGCCCATGGCCACCGACTCCGACGTGGCCTCGGCGTGCATGTCGACGAGGATGACGCGGGTGTCCCGGGCCACCTCGGTCAGGATCTCGTCGGCCTTCCTGAACGGGCAGTCGATCGGGTTCATGAACACGCGGCCCATCAGGTTGATGACCGTCACCCGGTGGGGCCCGGCTTTCACCGTGACGTGACCCACCCCGGGCGTGCCGGACGGGTAATTGGCCGGGCGCAGCAGCAGATTCTCCCGGGCGATGTACTCGACGATCTCCTTGCGGTCCCAGATGTGATTGCCGGAGGTCATCACGTCCACGCCCTGCTCGAGCATGCCCCGCGCGATCTGGGGCGTGACCCCGAAACCGGACGCCGCGTTCTCCACGTTCACCACCGTGAAGTCCACGTGGTGCTGCTCGCGCAGGCGCGGCAGCAGCGTGGCCAGGGCCGCCCGCCCCGGCTCGCCAAAGACGTCGCCAATCATGAGGATGTTCATTGTAGCGGGGGCCGCGAGGCCGGCTCGGACCGCGGGTGGCCTGCTCTAGGTGCGGGTGGCTTCATGCTTTTACTTGGCGACCTCCACGGCACGCGTTTCCCGAATGACGACGACTTTGATGTGTCCCGGATACTGCATCTCGGCCTCGATGCGCTTGGTGATGTCCTTGGCCAGCTGGTGGGCGTCCAGGTCCGAGACGACGTCGGCCTTGGTGAGGACCCGCAGCTCGCGGCCGGCCTGGATGGCGTAGCACATCTCCACGCCGCGATAGCTCAGCGCGATCTCCTCCAGCTTGGCCAGCCGCTTGATGTACGACTCCAGCACGTCCCGCCGGGCCCCCGGGCGGGCCGCCGAGATGCCGTCGGCCGCCTCCACCAGGACGGCCTCGATCGTCTGGGGCTCGACGTTCTCGTGGCCGCAGAGGGCGGCGTTGATGACCTCCGGGCTCTCGTTGTACTTGGTCAGGACTTGCAGGCTGAGCTCGGGGTGGCTGCCCTCCTGCTCGTGCGTGAGGGCCTTGCCGATGTCGTGGAGCAGGCCCATCCGCTTGGCCAGCTTGACGTCGGCCTTGATCTCGGCGGCCATCATTCCCGACAGCCAGGCCACTTCCTTGGAGTGCTGCAGGCAGTTCTGGCCGTACGAGGTGCGGAACTTCATGCGCCCGACCAGCTTGATCAGCTCGGGGTGCAGGCCGTGGACGCCGACCTCGAAGCAGGCCTTCTCGCCCTCCTCCTTGAGGTGCAGCTCCATCTCCTTCTTGACCTTCTCCACGACCTCCTCGATGCGGGCCGGGTGGATGCGACCGTCGACGATCAGGATGCCGAGGGCCCGCCGGGCGATCTCCCGCCGGTAGGGGTCGTAGGCCGAGATCAGCACCGCCTCCGGCGTGTCGTCCACGATGAGGTCCACGCCGGTCAACATTTCCAGAGCCCGGATGTTCCGGCCCTCCCGGCCGATGATGCGCCCCTTCATGTCGTCCGAGGGCAGGTCGACCACCGACACCGACGTCTCGACGGTGTAGTCCGGGGCCAATCGCTGGATGGTGGTGGCCAGGACTTCCTTGGCCTTCTCCCGCGCCGTCTCCCGCGCCTGCTCCTCGAGCCGCATGGCGATCAGCGCGGCCTCCCGCTTGGCCTCCTCCTCCATCTGGGCCACGAGCTGGCGTTTGGCCTCCTCGGCGGTGAGGCCGGCGATGCTCTCCAGCCGCCGGCGCTGCTCCTCGAGGGCGTTGGCCAGCCGATGCTCCTTGTCCTCCAGCCCCCGCTCCCGCTGGGTCAGGCTCTTGTCCTTGGCCGTGTAGTCGGCGAGCCGGCGCTCGATCTCCTCCAGCTTGCGGGCCAGCTGCTCTTCCTTGCCCAGGATACGCTGCTCGATCTGATGCTGCTCGCGCTCGCGCTGGCGCACCTGGGTGTCGAGCTCGGCGCGCGCCCGGAGCACGGTCTCCTTGGCCTCGAGCTCGGCGCTGCGCCGGCGAGCCTCGGCGTCGCGCTCGGCGTCGTCGACGATTCGCCTGGCCCGCAGGTCGGCGTCGCCGAGCTTGCGCTCGCTGAGGCCTTTGTGCACGAAGTACCCGAGCAGGACGGCGAGGAGAGAGACGATCGGGACCACAATCCAAATAGGTTCCATGTCTATGTCATCCCTTCGTCAGGGTGAACTGTGAGCCGCAAATGCCTGACAGACTTGACAAGTATAGGGGTGGGGGGCAGGGCGAGTCAAATACCCAGCCCCTAGTGGCGTGCGCGGCTTGACTCCAGGGGGCTCGGGCAGGTACACATGAGGCGTCCCTGCGCTGTTTGTGATGCCGGTAACGTTTCGACCTCATTTTGCCAAACGGGCGCTGTGATCGAGGGCCGGTGTGCAAGCCCTGAGGTCAAGGGAAGCCTGAAGGCCTTCTAACGGGGCCCACCTGGTCTAGCCAGGTCCGAAACACCTCGGCACACGGCAGAGGCGGGGATCCTCCTAGCGGGTCGCCCGTTGCAGGAGGCCCTGCAGGGAGTCCAGGCGGGCGCCCACGTCGGCCGCCTCTCGAGCCCGCTCGTCGCGGAGCCGGAACAGCTCGTCGGTGATCTCCAGGGCCGCTAGCAGGAGGGATTTGATGTGGTCCGGCACGCCAGCCCGCCGGACTGCCTCCACCCGCTGCTCGAGGTGACGGGCCAGCAGGCGCACGTACTCCGGCGTCGCTTCCGTCCGCACGACCAGCGTCTGCCCCAGGAGCGGGAGCTCCACCCGCTTGACGTCGCTCATCGCCACCCCCACACCGTCACAGGTCCAGCTTGTTGATGTCGGAGAGGATGGCGTCGATCTGGGCTGCGGTCTGCTTGCGATCGGCCGCCATCCGGGCCACCTCGCGGCGCAGGGTCTCGTTCTCCTCACGCAGGCGGTCCAGGGTCGCGGCCGCCCGCCGCACGGTGTCCTCGAGCAGGGCCAGGCGGTCGAGGAGAGTGTCGGCCATCAGGCACCTCGCCAGGTGATCTTGAATCGGTCGGCTATCCGTTTAGCCACCGTTTCCTGGATCTGGTTGGCCTCTTCATCGGTCAGGGTCCGATCGTCCGCCTGCAGGGTGAGGCGCCAGGCCAGATTACGTCGGCCGTCCTCGAAGGTGAACACATCGAAGAGCGTGAGGTTCCGGAGCAGCGGGCCAGCCTCGGCGCGGATCAGCGCTTCGATCTCGGCGGCGGTGACGCTGCGCAGCGCCCCCACCAGGAAGGCCACGTCCCGCTGGACCGCCGGGTAGCGCGGCAGCGGCCGGTAGCGCACCGCCGGCGGCGTCAATCGCAGGATCTCGTCCAGGGGCAACAGCGCCGCGAACACGGGCACGCCGATGTCGAAGAGCGCCCGCGCGTCGGCGGCGACCTCGCCGAACTCCGCAACGGTCACGCCGCCTTCCGCGACCAGCACGCCGCGGCGGTCCGGCTCCAGACCCTTGACACCGCCGGCCAGGAACGCCCGGGAGACCGGCGCGGGCACCCGCAGCGCTTCGAGCACGTGCTCGGCCAGCCCCTTGGCGTCATAGATGTCCACCGTCTCACTCCGCCCGTCGGCGGCCGGCCGGGCCCACCACGCCGGCGGCACCCGGGCCCCGGTCAGGGCGATAGCCAGCCAGCGCGATTCGCGCGGCAGGCCGGGTGCGGCCTCAAAGATCTTCCCGATCTCGAAGACCCGGACGTTGCTCTGCTGCTTGCGCAGATTCGTGGCCACGACACCCAGGACCCCCTCGAGGGGGTTATAGCGCAGGAGGGAGGCGTCGCGGCTGAGCGGGTTGAGGAGCGCGGGCGCTGGCGGCGCCGCCGGCGCCCGCAAGACCTCGTCGTAGGCCGGGTCGCTGAAGGTGTAGGTCACCACCTCGTTCACCCCCGCGCCCACCAGGGCCCGGCGCACCGTTTCGGCCTGGCGCAGGCTCACCGGGAGCTGAACGGGCCGCAGCGGGGCGGTCATGAGCGTCGAGGGAATCTTGTCGTAGCCCCACACCCGGATGACCTCCTCCACGAGGTCATCCTCGATGGTCAGGTCGCGACGGAAGCTCGGGATCTCGACCTCCAGCCCGTCCTCCTGCTCGCGCACCCCGAGCCCCAGCGCAACCAGGATGCGGGCGGCCTCGGCCCGCGGGGCGGCGACGCCCAGCACCCGCTTGACCCGCGCCATGCGCAGGCGGATCCGCGGCCGGGGCTGCGGCTGCGGATAGGCATCGACCATGCCTCGGGCCACCGTCCCGCCGGCCACCTCGGCGATGAGCTGGGCCGCCCGATCGCTGGCATCCACCAGGGCCTCGATGTCGGCGCCGCGCTCGAACCGGTAGGCCGCATCGGTGGCGAGCCCGAGGCTCCGGGAGGTGCGCCTGATCGAGGCCGGCGCGAAGTAGGCGCTCTCCAGCAGCACGCGGGTCGTGGTGGGGGTCACCTCGCTCTCGGCGCCGCCCATCACGCCGGCGATGCCGAGGGCCCGTCGGGGGTCGGCGATCACCAGCATCGAGTCGCTGAGAGTGCGCACCTGGCCGTCCAGCGTGGTGAATCGCTCCCCGGCACGGGCCCGTCGCACGACGATCGTCCCCTCCGTCACCGTGGCGTGATCGAAGGCGTGGAGCGGGTGGCCGAGCTCCCACATCACGTAATTGGTGACATCGACCACGTTGCTGATCGGCCGGAGCCCGACGATCCGGAGGCGGGCGGCCAGCCACGCCGGCGACGGCCGGACATGGATCCCGCTGATCACGCGCGCGGTGAACCGGGAACAGAGGTCGGGGGCCTCGATGCGGACACGGGCCAGGCTCTCCGCGGGCTCGTCCGATTCCTTCACGGCCAGGGTGGGCCCCCGGAACGGCGCGCCCGTCAGGGCGGCCAGCTCACGGGCGATCCCCACCACCGAGAGGCAGTCGGGACGATTGGGGGTGACCTCGACCTCCAGCACGCGGTCGTCCAGTCCGAGGTGGGCGACCAGGTCGGCGCCGAGCGTGGCGTCGGCATCGACGAGCAGGATGCCGGCCTCGTGCTCCGGGCCCAGCCCGAGCTCCCGCTCCGAGCACAGCATGCCCTGGGATTCCACGCCATGAATCCGGGCGGCGGCCACGCGCCGACCGCCGGGCAGCGTCGCCCCGGGCGGCGCGAAGGCGGCCCGGACACCCGGGCCCACGTTGGGCGCCCCGCAGACGACGCTGAAGCGGTCGCGGCCGGTGACGACGCGGCAGAGCACCAGGCGGTGGCCGTGGCTCTCGCCCAGCTCGCGCTCGATGGCCTCGATCTCGCCCACCACGACGCCGGCCAGGTCGGGCGGGGCCAGCGGGCTGACGCTGGCCACCTCCACCCCGGCGTTGATGAGCCGGTCCGCCGCCTGCTCGGCCGTGAGGTCGAGGTCGACGAACTCGCGGATCCAGCGGTAGGGAATCTTCATGCGAACTGCCGGAGCAGCCGCACGTCGTCCTCGAAGAAGAGCCGGATGTCGTCCACGCCGTACCGGAGCATGGCGATGCGCTCGATCCCCATGCCGAAGGCCCAGCCGGTCACCTCTTCCGGATCGTAGCCCACGTTGCGCAGGACCTGGGGGTGGACCATGCCGGAGCCCAGGATCTCCAGCCAGCCCGATTGCTTGCACACGCGGCAGCCCGCGCCGCCACAGAGGAAACACACCACGTCCACCTCGGCCGACGGCTCCGTGAACGGAAAGAACGATGGGCGGAAGCGGATCTTCGAGCGCGGCCCGAACATCTCACGGGCGAAGAGCTCGAGCGTGCCCTTGAGATCGGCCATCGAGATGTCCCGATCGACGGCCAGGCCCTCGACCTGGTGGAACATCGGCGAGTGGGTGATGTCGGCGTCGCGCCGGTACACGCGGCCCGGGCAGATCACCCGCACCGGCGGCGGCTGGGCCTGCATGGTGCGGATCTGTACCGGGGAGGTGTGGGTCCTGAGCAGCGTGTCCTCGGACAGGTAGAACGTGTCCTGCATGTCCCGGGCGGGATGGTCCCGGGGAATGTTGAGGGCTTCGAAGTTGTGATAGTCGTCCTCGACCTCGGGCCCCTCGGCGACCGAGAAGCCGAGCCCGGCGAAGATCCCGATGATGTCATCCTGGATCTGGGTCAGGGGATGGCGCGACCCCACGGGTGGACGGCGCCCGGGCAGCGTGAGGTCCAGGCGCTGGCGGGCACGCTCCTGTCGGCGCTCGGCCTCGCGCGTCTCCCCCAGGCGCAGCTCGAGCAGCGCCTCCAGCTCCCGCTTGGCTTCGTTGGCGGCGGCGCCGACCAGCGGGCGCTCGCGCTCCGGCAGGGCGCCGAGCGAACGCAGCAACAGGGTGAGCCGGCCCTGGCGACCCAGATAGCGCACGCGCAGCTGCTCCAGGTCCGCGGAGGTTTCGGCGCGGGCGATGGCCGCGCGCGCTTCCTCCGCGAGGGGGTCGACGCGAGGATGACCCACGCGGCCGGCTCCTAGCCGGCCTTGGCTCGGACCGTCTCGGCCAGCTTGGCGAAGGCCGCGGGATCGCTCACGGCCAGCTCGGCCAGGATCTTGCGGTCCAGGCCGATGCCCGCCTTCTTGAGTCCGGCCATGAAGCGGGAATAGGACAACCCGAGCTGACGACAGGCGGCGTTGATGCGCACGATCCACAGCCCGCGCGCCAGGCGCTTCTTCTGGCGGCGATCCCGGTAGGCGAAGGCCCCGGCCCGGAGCACCGTCTCGGCCGCCGTGCGGTACAGGCGCCGCCGCCCGCCCACATACCCTTTGGCCTGCTTGAGGATCTTCTTGCGCCGCTGGCGCGTCTTGCTTCCACCCTTTGCCCGTGGCATTGCTGCTCCTTTGCATCGGGCCTGGCCGGCCCGGCAGTCGGCGACGGTCGACTACAGATACGGCACGAGCACCCGCAGGCGGCGCTCGTCGGACTTCGCGATGGGCCGCCCCTTGCGCAGGTGCCGCCGCCGCCGGGGGGATTTGCCCTCCAGCTTGTGCTGCTTCCAGGCGCCGGCCTGGATCAGCGTGCCGGACGCCGTCTTCTTCAGGCGCTTGGCGGCGCCTCGCTTGGTCTTCATCTTGGGCACAGGCGTTCCCTCGCGTCCCTCAGTGCTGGGCCCTGGGGGACAGCATGATGTGGAGCATCCGCCCTTCCATTCTCGGATTGTTCTCGACCGAGGCGATGTCTTGCACGGCGTCCACCATCCGCTGGAGCATCTTCCAGCCCAGCTCGGTGTGGGCCATCTCCCGGCCCTTGAAGCGGACCGTCACCTTGGCCTTGTGACCCTCCTCCAGGAAGCGCCGCACGTGGCGGACCTTGAAGTCGAAGTCGTGCTTCTCGGTCTTGGGCCCCATCTTCACTTCTTTGATCTGGATCGTGGTCTGTTTCTTGCGGGCTTCCTTCAGGCGCCGGGCCTGGGTGTACTTGTACTTGCCGAAGTCCATGATGCGGCAGACCGGGGGCTGGGCATCGGGCGCCACCTCGACCAGGTCGAACTCGCGCTGGCGAGCGACCTCCAGCGCCTGCTGGATCGGCATGATCCCCAGCTGCTCGCCCTCGGCGCTGACCACCCGGACTTCGCGGACACGGATTCCCTCGTTGATGCGGATGTCTTTGGCTTGGCTAATAGGCGTCGCTCCTGGTCACGGGGTCGTGAAGGGCCATGCGCTCACGCGCGGCCCACGGTGAGATCGGGAGCCCGCGCGCTGATCTCGCGGCCGAGGTCGGCGAGCAGGCGGTCCACAGGGACACCCTTGAGCTCGTCGCCGGAGCGGTGCCGCAGACTGACGGTCCCGTCGCTCCGCTCGCGCTCGCCTACGACGATCATGTAGGGCACCTTCCGCACCTGAGCATCCCGGATGCGATACCCGAGCTTCTCGTTGCGGTCGTCCAGCTCGGCCCGGACCCGGGCGGCCTGCAGCCGCGCGTGGACTGTCCGGGCGTAGTCCAGATGCTTCTCGCTGATCGGGAGCACGCGGGCCTGGACCGGTGCCAGCCAGGTGGGGAACGCTCCCGCATAGTGCTCGGTGAGGATACCCACGAAGCGCTCGAACGATCCCAGAATGGCCCGGTGGATCGCCACCGGGCGCTTGGCCTGGCCGTCGGCGTCCACGTAGGTCAGCTCGAAGCGCTCGGGGAGCATGGTGAGGTCCACCTGGATCGTGGCGATCGTCCACTTCCGACCGAGCACGTCCTCGACATCCACGTCGATCTTGGGACCGTAGAAGGCGCCGTCGCCGGCGTTGAGGTCGTAGGCGAGGCCGTTGGCTCTCAGCGCGTCGTGCAGCGCCCGCTCGGCGGTGCTCCACTGCTCCTCCGTCCCCAGCGAGTCTTTGGGCCGGGTGGCCAGCTTGAAGGACGGCTCCAGCGTGAACGTCTTGTGCCACTGCCGCATCAGCCCGAGGAGCTGGGTGACCTCGTCCTGGAGCTGGTCGGGCCGGCAGTAGATGTGGGCGTCGTCCTGCGTGAACTGGCGGACCCGGAAGAGACCGGTCAGCGTGCCGGAGCGCTCGTTGCGGTGCAACCGCCCCATGTCCGAGAAGCGCAGGGGCAAGTCCCGGTAGGAGCGGAGGGCATGCCGGTAGACGATGGTGGACTCGGGGCAGTTCATCGGCTTGAGACCGAACATCTGCTCGTCCACGGTGAGCCGGAACATGTTGTCGGCGTAGTGGTCCCAGTGTCCGGACTGCTCCCACAGCTTCTTGTTGACCAGGATGGGCGTGGAGATCTCCTGATACCCCAACGCATCCAGATGCTCCCGCACGAACCGCTCGAGCTCGCGCACGATCGTCCAGCCGTGGGGAAGCCAGAACGGCGCGCCCGGGGACACCTCGTTGAAGATGAAGAGATCGAGCTCCCGCCCGAGCTTGCGGTGATCGCGCTTCTTGGCCTCCTCCAGACGCCACAGGTGCCGGTCGAGCTCCTCCCGGGAGAGCCAGGCGGTGCCATAGACGCGCTGGAGCATGGGATTGCGCTCGTTGCCGCGCCAGTAGGCGCCCGAGGACGACAGAAGCTTGAAGAATTTCACCTGGCCGGTGGAGGCCACGTGGGGGCCGCGGCAGAGATCGATGAACTCCGCCTGCTCGTAGAGCGACACCCTCGCCGCGTCGATCCCTTCGAGGATTTCCACCTTGAAGGGCTCGTCCCGCCCGCCGAAGAAACGGATCGCCTCGGGGCGGGTCATCTCCCGGCGCTGGAACGGGTAGTCGGCCGCGGTGATGGCGCGCATCTCCGCCTCGATCCGCTCCAGGTCCTCGGGGGTGAAGGGCTCGGCCTTCAGGAAGTCGTAATAGAAGCCGTCCTCGATGGCCGGGCCGATCGCCAGCTTCACGCCAGGGAACAGACGCTTCACCGCTTGCGCCATGACGTGGGAGGTGGAGTGGCGAAGCGTGGAAAGCGGCGACGGGTCGCAGTCGAACTCGCCAGTCAGGGTGAGGTGGCGCTCTTCTTCAGCCTCGGCCATAAACTCCTGGCAAGAGAGTGGTTGGTAGGCTCGGGCGGTTTCGAACCGCCGACCTCCTCTGCGTCAGAGAGGCGCTCTCCCACTGAGCTACGAGCCTACGGGAAAAAGTCGGGCCCATGCTACATGGGGCTCCCGCGAGCTGTCAAGCCAACCTCCCGAGATTTCAAGCCTTTTACCGTAGTAGATTCGTGAGTGAGGTATCGACGACGTAATTGAAGCGGGCCATGATCGCCACGCCGGTGCTTCCCCGCTTCATCGACACGATCATCTCCGGGGGCACCGCCGGGAACGGGGAGCCCAGCTTGATGGCGTTGACCGCATAGTCGTCGTAGATCGGGAATCCCGAGGACTTCACGACGTCGACGAACTGCAGCCGGCCGTCCTTGAGGATGCCGAACTCCACGATGAGGGACGTCGTCTTGTAGTCGCAGGGCCCTGTCGCGCTCCTGATGCAGGGGAAGCCCCAGTTGGCCTTGATCCGGCGCCGCAGACGGTCCAGATAGTCGCTGAACTTGGCGTCGGTGGAGTCGAGAGGAATGGGCTCGCCCTCGATGCCGCCGCGGCCACCACCACGGGCGCTGCCGGCGCCGCCGCCTCGGCCCAGCGCCGAGCGGATGTCGATGGGCGGCGGCTCTGGAGTGGGCACGGGGGCGGGCGTGACCGCCGCGATCTGGGGCGGCACGCGCGGGGCGGGCTCGGCCGCGACTGGCGCTGGCGGCGCCGACGGCTGCGGAGTTGGTTCGGGTGTGGTCGCCACCGCCGGCGCAGGCTTGGGCGGCTCGACAGGCGCCGGGGCGACAGGCGGCGCCGGTGGGGCCGGGGGCGTCTCGGCGACGGGCGGCGAAGGAAGCGTCGGCTCAGCCACCTGCGGGGTCGGGGGCGCCGGCGGCACCGGAGGGGGCGGCGTGGCCGGCGCCGGCGGCGGCTGGCTGGCAACCCTCGGCGGCTCTACGGGCCGCTCCGGCACGGGCTTGACCACGGGCGCCGGGGGCGCGGCCGCGATCCGGGGCGCTGGCGCGGGCGCCCGCGGCGCCAGGCGGGGCTGACGGACCGGCGCACCCACGGTCTTGGCGGCCGGGTTACCGGCTGGCGGCGGCTCTTTCAGATCCGGGAACTCGACCATGAGCGGCTCGCCCCGCTTGACCACGGGCCGCGTGGAAGGGACAGCCGTCATGAGCACCAGCGTGATGGCCGCGATGTGCAGGAGGAGCGAAGCCGCGAGGCCGCGCGCCGGGTGCCGCCATACTGCCTCCCAGAGGGAGCGCATCCTGACAATTATATAGGTTAAAGGTCCCGATCCACTGCCCGGGCCACCTTGCGCAGGCCGCCCATCAGCTCCGCGAAGCGCTCGGGCTTGAGCGACTGGGGGCCGTCCGAGAGGGCCTCGGCGGGGCGTGGGTGAACTTCGATGAGGAGCCCGTCGGCGCCCGCGGCCACCCCGGCGCGGGCCATGGCCTCCACATACTCCCAGTGGCCGGTGCCATGGCTCGGGTCGACCAGGACCGGCAGATGGGTGAGCTTCTTGAGGACCGGAATCGCATTGAGGTCGAGGGTGAAGCGGGTCGCTGTCTCGAAGGTCCGGATGCCCCGCTCGCACAGGATGACGTTCGGGTTGCCGCCGGCCAGGATGTATTCGGCCGACAGCAGCCACTCCTGGATTGACGTGGCCATCCCCCGCTTGAGCAGCACGGGCTTGCGCGCTTCGGCCACACGCTTGAGCAGCGAGAAGTTCTGGATGTTGCGGGCGCCGATCTGGAGCACATCGGCATACTCGGCGACGACCGGCACCTTGTCGGGTTCCATCACCTCGGTCACGACAGGCAGGCCTGTCTCGCGCTTGGCCTCGGCCAGCAGCTTGAGCCCTTCCTCTTCCAGGCCCTGGAAAGCGTAGGGGGAGGTCCGGGGCTTGAAGGCGCCACCGCGCAGGATGGCCGCCCCGGCCTGCTTGACCTTGGCGGCCACCTCCAGCACCTGATCTCGCGACTCCACCGAGCAGGGCCCGGCCATCACCACCAGCCGCGGACCGCCGATCGCCACGCCGTCGACCCGGATCACGGTCCCCTCCATCCGGCACTCCCGGCTGGCGAGCTTGTAGGGCTGCAGGATGCGCTGGACCGCCTCCACGCATTCGAGATTCTCCAGCGACAGCAGATCTTCCTTGCCCCGCTCGTCGCCGACCGCCCCGACGACGGTACGGAGCTCGCCGCGGATCATGTGGGGGACATAGCCCAGCGCCCGCACACGGCGGGCCACCTCTTCGATGTCCGCCTCGGAAGCTCCCGCCTTCAGCACGATGATCATGGGTTCCTCCTTTGAACAGGGCATGGGCACCCGGGCTCTCGCCCGCCCATGCCCCGCCGGAATCACCGGCACGGCCCGTTACCTCGCCCGGCGCGAGTCCCGACGGGACGCGACGCTGTCCTCGGCGCCCTTTCTCACCACAAAAACGAAAGGCCGCGGGGTGACCCGCGGCCTCGAAATGGCTCAGCGCCGCGGGCGTTGGGTCCGCCCGCGGCTCCCTGTCAGCTCATGTCAGGGTGCTCGGGCAGACCCCGGCGAAGTAAAACGCGGCGTCGAAGCGGCGCCAGTAGCTGCCCATTGAGCGCTGAGTGTAAGCCGCGACGATCCGCCCCGTCAAGCCCGTTTCTTGTGGGGCTGCTTCCGATTCAGCCGGTGGATGATCCGGTCACGGTAGTAGAAGAGGGGCAGGATCAGGGCGACCACGACGGCCAGAAAGGCCAGCGCGTAGATGTATTGCTGCTCGGCGACGTGGGCGCCGAAGTACGAGGAGATCCAGGTTCCGGGCAGACGCCCCAGCGTGGAGACCAGCGCGAAGATCCAGAACGGCAAGGGACTGATGCCGAACAGGTAGGAGATGATGTCCTTGGGAAACCCGGGGATCAGGTAGAGCAGAAAGCAGATGATGGCGCCTTCGGCCTCGACGATGAAGTTCAGGCGGCTCCAGTTGTGCTCGCTGAGCCAGGGCCGAACGAACGGCTCGCCCCATTTCCGCCCGATGGCGAAGCACATCAGGGTTCCCACGGTGAGCCCGATCGTCGAGTACAAGAGCCCCCACCAGGTGCCGAACAGCGCGCCGCCCACCGGACCGGTGATCTCTCCGGGGATCGGTGACAGCACGACCTGCAGGGCCTGGATCACGACGAAGATCCCGGGAGCGAGCCAGCCCCAGGACGCCACGATCTCCTTCAGGAACTGCTTGTCGCGATAGAGGCGAACGAGGAAGGCGATGATCGGAGAGTCCGTCATCACCAGCCACACGACGGTGATCAGCATCGCGGCGAGGACGAGGGAGGCCAGCGCCCAGCGCGCGCTGTAGTTCACCCGAAGCGAGCGCGAGCCGTCGAGCGCCTTCACGCCGGCGGGCGACGGTCGGCCCAGGGGCAGGCCGCCTCGTAGGCCGCGGAGGCGGCCAGCACCACCCGATCAGCGTGCCGGCGGCCGACCACTTGAAGCCCCACGGGACGGCCATCATCGGTCAGCCCGGCCGGCAGGCTTGCCGCTGGCTGTCCGGTGAGATTGAACGGATACGTGAAGGGCATCCACCCCAGGACCGACACGCGCTGATCAGTGATGTCCCGGGGGGGCGGTTCCCCGGCCGGAAACGGCGCCACCGCCACCGTGGGGGTGAGCAGCAGGTCGAAGCGCTCGAGAAAGGCGTGGACCTCGCTCCAGTAGGCCTTCACACGCTCGCCGGCCAGCACATAGTTGCGCGCGGTGATGGTCCCGCCCCGGCGGATGAAGCTCACGAGGGTGGGATCGAGGACGGCCTCGGCTGCCGGGAGCTGATCGGACCAGTGGGCGTAGAACTGCGCGGCCACCAGGGTGCTGAAGGCCTCTTCGGGATTTTCCCAGCCCGGGCTCACCACCTCCACGTGGCAGCCGAGCGATTCGAACTCGGCAGCGGCGTTCTCGCACAGCCGCTGCACGGCCGGCTCGACCGTGGCGTAGCCGAGGTCGGGCGTCCACGCCACGTGCAGGCCCTTGATCGGCTCGTCGCAGGCCGTCACATACGAGCCCGCGTCGCGCGGCAGCGAGTGACGGTCGCGGTCATCGGCCCCCACGATCACGTCGAGCGCGAGGGCCGCGTCGCGAACGGCGCGGGTGAGCGGTCCGGTGCATCCCAGGTAGTCCCAGCCAGGAAAGCTCGGATGTTGCGGCACGCGTCCCCACGAGGGCTTGAAGCCATACACCCCGCAAAACGCCGCCGGGATCCGGATCGACCCCCCGCCATCGGTCCCCAGCCCGATCGGGCCCATCCCGGTGGCGACGGCGGCCCCGGCCCCCCCGCTGGACCCCCCGGGCGTGAGCGCAGGATTCCAGGGGTTGCGGCTGACCCCGAACATCGGATTCTCGGTGACCGCCTTGTGCCCGAACTCCGAGGTGTTCGTCTTGCCGAGCAGGACGGCGCCGGCCGCGCGGAGCCGCGCGACCGCCACGGCGTCCTCCTCGGGAACCGCCTCGGCGAACAACCGCGAGCCTCCGGTGGTGCGGATCCCTCGCGTGAAGATGACGTCCTTGATGGAGACGGGGACGCCGCTCAACGCTCCGACCGGCTCGCCCTTCATGACCGCGATCTCCGCCTCGCGGGCGGCCCGGCGGGCGACATCGTGGACGACGAGGCAAAACGCGTTCAGGCGGGGGTTGACCGCTTCGATTCGCGCCAGGACGGCGTCGGTGACCTCCACCGGCGAAACCTGCTTGGTCCGCACGAGGGCGGCGAGCTCCAGCGCCGACAGCCAGGGGAGCTCTGAGGTCATCGCGTGAGCGACGGCACCGCGCGCTTCCTCAATCTCCACGCATTGTATCATCCGCGCCGTGGACGATGATCGGCACACTCCCCTCACCGCGCCCCATGGCACCGCACTCGCCTACGCGCCCGCGCCCGATGGCACCCGACGTCGGATCCTCGAGGTCGACCGCCGGGGCACACCGCTCGCCGCTCTTCGCTGGGGCCCGGGCGTCCTGACCGCTGCGTGGCTCCGGATCCCCGACGGCGGCTGGCTCGCCATCGAGCCGCGCGCTGCCGAGCAGCCACCGTGGGGCCTGGTCGATCGGATCGCCCGGGCCACGCGCGTCGGGGACCGCGGCACGCCCATCACCGTCGTGGAGGCGCTCGACTGGGGCCGGATCGACCGGATTCCCACGCTGGCCGAGCCCGGGAAGCTTCCGCCCGGCGGCGGAGTCGCCGTGCTGAACCTCATCGCCGCCCTCGCCCTCGACCAGAACCGTCCGCCCCTCACCTACTGCGGGCCGTACCCGTCGGAGCAGCTCTTCCTCGCGCTCCTCGAGTCCTTCCGCTACACGCCGGCCGACCCCGACCCGCTGGCCGCGTTCACGGCCGGGCGGCTCGCCTGGATCCCGGCGCCCCACGAACGGGTATTCGAGACCGAGGGCGTCTACGTGCAGCTTCGCGGACGCGTCGAAAAGGTCATCTGGCGCGGCCGCGCCTACCACCGACCCGACTGGCAGGGCGTGGTGCGGCACGCCCCGCGCAGGGTGTGGGAGGCGGACGAGGGGCTCCGTTGCTCGGTCTGGGCATTGGGCGGCGTGCTGGAGGATCACCTCCGGCTAACTCCGGCCGGCGAGGTGACCGCAGTCGTGGAGCGAGCGCCTTCGCCGGCGGTCGTCCGACGCCTCGACGGCGCCGTCGGGGCCGGGATCGGAGCGGCCGTGGCCGCCCAGAGCGTGGCTCCCCTGGCCGGGCTCATCCGAGAGCGAGCGCGGGCGCTCGCGGTCGAGTGGGGGCCGATCGACGGCGATCTGGTCGAGGTCGACGCCACCCGGGCCCGGGTGTCCACGCTGCTACGCGACCGTCTGGCCGCCGCGCTGGCCGCCGCCGACACCCCCGCCGCCCGCGCGGCGGTGGCCCTGGCCGGGCTCACCGAGATCGCCCTGACCCTGGGCGATGCGCTTCGGACCCACGCCCAGTCCCGACTGGCCGCGCTTCCCGAGGACGAGCAACGGGCCTGCCTGACCACCACGTGCGCCGAGGACCCCGCGACCGACGCACGCGTCATCATGGATGCGGTCGGAGCCCTCCTGGCTGATCTCACGCCACCGCGTGGGCGATGAGCACGATGTTGAAGCCGATGAAGGCCGCCAGGGAGATGGTCGACAGGACGACATACCCCACCCAGAGGGCGGCTTGCCGTCCCCAGCGCGCCACCGGCGCGCCGCGGAGGAGCGATCCCACGTAGACGACCGCGTCGTGCCGGAGGGTAGGCAGGCCGAGCAGGTCGACGAGGATGTGATACCCGTCCATCTCGATGAAGCAGCAGGGGTAGAGGGCCACGAAGAAGGCCTGCCACTGGATCATCCCCGAGGTCGCGGCGAAGGCCTGCAGGAATCCCGGCGGCGAGACGATCGCCACCAGGAACCACAGCGCGCCCAGCACGAGGTGCACCAGGGTGCCAGAGAACGCGGTCACGATCCGGGCCCGCCGGCTGGCCATGAAGATGTCGGTCACGTCCACGTAGAACGTGGGCACGAAGCCGTGCAGGAACGTGAACCCGAACTCGCGTACCCGGCGCCCGTAGTGGACGAGAGCGAGCGCGTGGACGAGCTGGTGCAGCATGAGGGTGGCGAAGAAGAGCAGCTTCACGGACAGGAGCGCGGCGACGGGATTGGCCCCCAGCCCGCGGGCCACCGCATCGGCCTCCCCCCACAGCCGGACCCCGGTCACCACCCCGACCATCCCCAGGGCCAGACACAGGAGCAAGGCGGCGCGAGTGAAGAGCAGGAAGCCGCCCCAGCGATAGAGGCGCTCGAAGAACGGGTGCACATCGCGGCTCGACACGTTGACGCGCTCCAGCACGGTCAGGGCCTGCTCGACCCCGTGAACCAGCCGCCGCCGCCGGTTGCGCGCCAGCACCCGCCGCAGGGCCGACACCGGCTCCAGCGTCAGCAGCCGGGCCCGCTGCAGCTTGCCGATGAGCACAGGAATGAGCTCGAAGTCGAAGGCGCCGTAGCGCAGCACGTAGGCCGTGGCCATGTCCTGGAGCGAGGTGGTACCGTCCATCTGCTCCCACAGGAACCGCTCCGGCTCCGACAGCATCACGTAGCGATCGCTGCGGGTGTTCTTGAGGACGAAGCGCCGCTGGTGGTCCACCGGCGAGTTGACGACGGCCAGCTCCCACGTCTCGGCGGCCAGGCGCTGGGGCCGCAGCCCCAGCCAGCCGGCGGCGCTGCTGACCTGGCGGACGTCGAAGGTGTCGTCGTCCCGGCGGACGAGGAGCTCGAGCTTGGCTCGCGACGAGGCGCGGCCCGGGCTCATCGGGCCTCCACGTCGAGCCCGGTCGCCTCCAGGCCCCAGCGGGTCACTTCGGCCACCAGGTTACCCGAGGCCCGGAGCCGGTCGATGAAGACGTGCACCAGCGCCTGGAAGAACGCGGCGGCGGCACGCGGGTTGACCTCGATGAGGATCTTGAGATTCTCGCGATCCAGCACGAGCAGCACCGCCTCCGTCTCGGCCTGCACGGTGGCCGAGCGTGGCGCCCGGTCGAAGAGGCTCATCTCGCCGAAGAAGCTCCCGCTGGTCTCCCGGCCCAGCACCTGCTCGACGCGACCGGTGACGGCCTTGGAGATGACCACGGTACCGCTGCGCATCACGAACATCTCCTCCCCGCCGTCGCCCTCGCGAAACAGCACCTGGCCCTTGCGGAGGGTGCGCTCGTGGAGGCGGGAGGCCAGGGCCAGGAGCTCGGGGTCGGTGAACTCCTTGAACAGGCGGACGGTCTTGAGGAACGCGCCGGTAGCGGCCGGGCTCGGCACCCTGCCCGCGCCCGTCAGGTGGCCAGACGACGGAGGAGTACGGACCGCAGGGCCTGCTCACGCTGCCGGGGCGGGGTCTGCGTCAGACGGACCAGGGCCGCCAGAATCGCCTCCCGCTCCTCCTCGCTCAGCTCGTAACGCGCCAGGACGGTCTCGGGTGTTTGTTGCAGTTCGATCACGAAATCGGGATCGATCATTGCGCGTCCGACGAGCTCCCGCAGCCGCGATGCCATGGTGCCGGCGATGATAGCACGGCGGCCGGGGGCCGTCAGCCGCCCCCCCGGGCGGCAGCAGTCAGGATCTGGTCCAGGTACCGGGCCTCGTCGAGCGGGCCCACGAGCTTGTCGCGGCCGTTGACCACCGTGCTGGGGACGTCGTCGACCTGATGCCGGATGGCCAGGTAGGGGAAGAGATTGACCATGATCACGTCGGTTCGGACGCGATCGCTCTCGATGGCCATGCGCGTGGACAGCGCCACCGCTGTCGTGCAGTCCAGTCAGGTGGGAGAGGCGAACACCTCGAGGTGGACCGGGCTGCGCAGGCCGCCGAGCCGGGCCACGGAGTCTCGGGCCAGTCCCGAGCGGCGCTCGGCCACCGCGCGGATGGTGCCCAGAAACGTCTCCAGCTCGTAGCCGTCCGGCATCCCGTAGTAGCGGATCCCGTAGTCGCGGTCGCCGAGCAGCACGATGGCCGGCGTCCGGGCGATGCCGACCTCGGCTTCGCGCCGGGCGTCCCACCGGTCGGCCCGGAGGCTCAGCGTGATCTGCGGGGACGCCGCGGCGATGGACTCCAGCAGCAGGCGCTCGGCGTGCGAATACCAGCTCTCGATGTCGGACGTGTAGGACACGAGCGTGACCTGGCCGGGCAGGTCGCGCAAGGCGTCTCGGACCAGGGCGGCGGTATCGCGCAAGGCGCTTATCATACAATGGGCCGCGCCGCCCATGACCTCGGAGCTCGCCACCTACGACCGTGAGCTGCGCTGGGTCCTGGATCAGATGGCAACGTCGGTGCAGGGCCTCACCGCATCCCAGCTCAACTGGCGTCCGGCGACCGGGTCGGCCAACAGCGCCTACGCCATCGTCAGTCACGTGCTGGGCAGCACGCGGGTGTATGCGCTGGGGTTCGGGTGCGGTCAAACGGTCCGGCGCGACCGCGAGGCCGAGCTCACGGCGGCGGGGCCGGATGCCCAGGCGCTCGTCGCCGGGCTCCGCCAGCTGGCGGCGGAGATCGCGACGGCGCTGGCCGGCCTTCATCCCTCCGCCCTCGACGCGCGGTTGACGCCGCCCCGGGAGCTGTGGGGCACCGGCGAGCCCCACGAGATTTCCCGCCGGGACGCGCTCGTCGAGAGTATCCGCCACGCCGGCCTGCACCTCGGCGAGCTCCGCCTCACCCGCGACCTCGCGCTCGGTCAGGCCTGAGCGCGCGCCGCCGCGGCGACGTCAGCGCTTGAGCAGATACGGCACGTCGGCGACCACGGTGTTCTTGCGAAACAGCAGCGCGCCCTTGATGAGCAGCGCGGTCTGGTTGTGCAGGACGTGCTGCCACCAGCGCCGGGGCAGGAACTCCGGCAGCACGATGGTCACCATCTGCGTATCGCCGCGCGACTGGATCTGATCGAGGTAGTCGAGGAGGGGCCGGAGCAGCGAGCGGTAGGGCGAGGTCAGGACGACCAGGGGGACCTCCAGGCTCCAGGCCGCCCACTTCTCCTCGATCCTGGCCGTGCGGGCTGGGTCCGTCTCCACGTACACGCCCCGCACGGTGGCCCTGGGGGCCAGGGTCTTGGCGTACTGCACGGCCCGCACCACGCCCCGATGGACGTCGCCGATGAGGACCAGCACCGTATGCTGGAACTGGGGCGGGCCCTCGTACCCTTCCAGCGAGAGCTCGGCGGCCACACCTTCGTAGTGGCGGTGGATGGTGATGAACGCCCCCACCAGGACCGGAATGACCACGACGACGATCCAGGCCCCTTCGCTGAACTTGGTGAACGCCAGCGTCAGCAAGACGATTCCCGTCACGCCCGCGCCGATCCCGCTGATCCAGACGCGCCAGTGCCAGCCGCCCTCCTTGAGACGGAGCCAGCGACGCACCATGCTGGCCTGGGAGAGCGTGAAGGAGATGAAGACGCCGATCGCGTACAGGGGCAGCAGGGCGTGGGTGTCGCCCTCGAAGCCGACGATCAGGAGGATGGCGAACCCGCTCAGGATCAGGATCCCGTTGGAGAAGACGAGCCGGTCGCCCTGGGCGCCGAACTGGCGGGGCATGAAGCGGTCGCGGGCGAGGAAGAAGGACAGGCGCGGGAAGTCGGCGAACGAGGTATTGGCGGCCAACAACAGAATCAGCATGGTGACCGCCTGGATCTCGTAGTAGAGGACACCGCCGCCGAAGACCCGCCGCGCGATCTTGGACACCACCGTCTCGTTGCCGCCGGGTACCACCCCGAAGTCGTAGGCCAGGTACGTGATGCCGAGGAACATGGTGACGGAGATGGCGCCCAGCCAGGCCATCACGACGCGGGCGTTGTGGGCCTCGGGCGACTTGAACGCGGGAACGCCGTCGGACACGGCCTCGATACCGGTGAGGGCGGTGCAGCCCGCCGAGAAGGCGCGGAGCAGGAGAAAGAGCCCGATGGCCTCCAGGCCCGGCGGATGCGGCGCATAGGGCCGCTCGGGGATGACGCCCAGGGTCGTGCCGATCATCCCGTACGCGATCATTCCCAGGATGCTGACGACGAAGAGGTAGGTCGGGGCTGCGAAGAGCTTGCCCGACTCGCGCACCCCGCGCAGGTTGGCCACGGCGATGAGCGCGACCGTGGCGACGCAGAGCCCGGTGCGGTACGGGATCAGTCCCGGCAGCGCCGAGGTCACGGCGGCGATCCCGGCCGCCACCGACACGGCCACGGTGAGCACATAGTCGATGAGGAGAGCGCCGGCGGCGGTCAGGCTGGGGAAGACCCCGAGGTTGTCCTTGGTCACGATGTAGGCGCCGCCGCCCTGCGGGTAGGCCCGGATGGTCTGCCGGTAGGAGGTGACCACGATGAGGATGAGGGTGGCGATCCCGGCGCCGATCGGCAGTGAATAACTGAGCGCCAGCGGCCCCGCCAGCACGAGAACGTGGAGGATTTCCTCGGTTGCGTAGGCCACCGAGGAGAGAGGATCGGAGGCGAACACCGCGAGCGCCACGGCCTTGCCGAGCCGCTCGTGGCGGGCCTGGGCCAGGGGCATCGGTCGGCCCACGAGCCACTGCTTCAGCAGCGCCAGTCGCATGCGTCACATGACTGTACTCTAACTGCCTGCGCCCGCCCGTATTTCTTACGCGGCGCGTGATGCCGCCGGCCACGGGGACCTGGGCGACCTCTTCCTCTAGACCAGACCGAGCGCGACGAGCATCATGTCGATCAGCTTGATGCCCGGGAAGGGAACGATGATGCCGCCGATCCCATAGATCCAGACGTGTCGCCTGAGCACGGCAGCGGCACCCAGCGGCCGGTAGCGGACACCGTTCAGGGCCAGCGGAATGAGGGCGATGATGATCAGCGCATTGAAGATGACGGCCGACAGGATCGCGCTCTCCGGGGTGGCCAGCCGCATGATGTTGAGGGTGTCGAGCACGGGATAGGTGCTGGCGAACGCCGCTGGGATGATCGCGAAGTACTTGGCGACGTCGTTGGCGATGCTGAACGTGGTCAATGCTCCTCGCGTCATCAGCATCTGCTTGCCCGTCTCCACCACTTCCACCAGCTTGGTGGGATTGGAGTCGAGGTCGACCATGTTCCCCGCCTCCTTGGCCGCCTGGGTACCGGTGTTCATGGCAACGGCGACGTCGGCCTGGGCGAGCGCCGGAGCGTCGTTGGTGCCATCGCCCGTCATGGCGACCAGTCGGCCCTGACCCTGCATGTCCCGGATCAGTCTGAGCTTGGCCTCGGGCGTCGCCTCGGCCAGGAAGTCGTCGACGCCCGCCTCGGCGGCAATCGCCGCTGCCGTCAGGGGGTTGTCTCCGGTGACCATGACCGTCTTGATGCCCATGCGCCGGAGGTGCCTGAACCGCTCCCTGATACCGCCCTTGACGATGTCTTTGAGCTGGATCACCCCCAGCACGGTCGCGTCGTCGGATACGACCAGAGGCGTCGCGCCCCCCTTGGCGACGCGTTCCACCGTGGTGCGGACGCTCGAGGGGACGGAGCCTCCCAGGCGCGCGATGTGAGCCTCGATCGCCTCGGCGGCGCCCTTGCGGATCTGCCGGCCGTTCAGATTGACGCCGCTCATCCGGCTCTGCGCCGTGAAGGCGATGAAGGTCGCGGCCAGCTTCTCGACCTGCCGCTCGCGGATCCGGTACTGCTCCTTGGCGAGGACGACGATGCTCCGTCCCTCCGGTGTCTCGTCAGCCAGGGACGCGAGCTGGGCGGCGTCGGCCAGCGCCGCCTCGGCGACACCCTCGGCAGGAATGAAGGCGGTCGCCTGACGGTTGCCCAGGGTGATCGTCCCCGTCTTGTCGAGCAGGAGAACGTCCACATCGCCGGCGGCCTCGACGGCCCGACCCGACATGGCGATGACGTTCTTCTGGATCATGCGGTCCATGCCGGCGATGCCGATGGCCGACAGCAGCGCGCCGATGGTCGTCGGGATCAGGCACACGAGCAGCGCCACCAGCACGGTCACGGTCACCGGACTCCCCTGCCCGGCGGCGCCCACGCTGTAGACGGAGAACGGCAACAGGGTAGCGGTGGCCAGCAGGAAGATGATCGTCATGGCCGCCAGCAGGATGTCGAGGGCGATCTCGTTCGGCGTCTTCTGCCGCCGGGCGCCCTCGACCAGCGCGATCATGCGGTCGAGAAACGCCTCGCCGGGGTTCGCCGTGATCCTGACGACGAGCCAGTCCGAGAGCACCTGGGTTCCGCCGGTCACCGCGCTGCGGTCCCCGCCGCTCTCGCGAATCACCGGCGCGCTCTCGCCGGTGATCGCAGCCTCGTTCACCGATGCGATCCCCTCGATGACCTCGCCGTCGGCCGGGATGAAATCTCCGGCTTCCACCATCACGAACTGCCCCGAGCGCAGGGCCGAGGCGGGCACGAGCTCATGCCGCTCGTCCCGAGCGCCGCCGGGCAACCGCTTGGCCTGGAGCTCACGACGGGCTTGGCGGAGCGACGCCGCCTGCGCCTTGCCGCGTCCCTCCGCCATCGCCTCGGCAAAGTTGGCGAAGAGCGCCGTGAACCATAACCACACCGACACCCAGGCGATGAACCGGGCCGGTGCCTCGCCCTCCCCGACGACGGCCTGCAGCCACAGCACCGTGGTCAGGATCGCACCCACGTAGACGACGAACATGACGGGGTTGCGGACCTGCCGCATCGGCGTCAGCTTGGCAACGGCATCGATGAGGGCGCGCCCGACGATCGGCGGATCGAACAGCGACCGCGACCGCCCCTTTCCCCCAACCGACATATCGTGGGTCATGCCGTCCCCTCGTGGGTCATGCCGTCCCCCTCGATGATACGGTGCAGACAGTACCCGACGAGTTTGACGAATGCCAGCAGGGCACGTCGAGTCCGCGGAGGGTCTTGACGGCGGCTTAATGGGCGGGAGCCGCACTTTGACGTCGGCTTGACCGGCCTCCGTCATCTCATGGGTGTGAGGAGGAGGACCCTGTGATGACCGTCACCAAGATCATGCGCAAAGACGTCGTCGCGCTTCGCGCCGAGGAGGCCATCGAGGTGGCCTGGCGGCAGATGCGCGAGCAAAGGCTGGGGGCGCTGCCCGTCACCGATGCGACCGATCATTTGCTCGGGGTCGTGACCGAGCACGACCTGCTCGCCCGCCTGGCGCCACGCCAGCCGGCCCGCTGGTGGAACACGATCCTCGGTGACAAGGACCCCCTGGCGGCCGACTACGTGAAGGCCGTTGGCGTCACGGTGGGGGAGCTCATGACGCTGGCGCCGATCACGATCGGACCTGACGCCACCATCGAGGCGGCGGCTCGTTTGATGCGACGGCACGCGATCGACGTGCTGGCCATCGTCGCCGACGGCCTCTACGTCGGGCTCGTGACCCGAGCCGATGTCCTCGACCACCTGTCGTGGCCGACTACGACGCCACCGGGTACCGTCAGCGACGAGGAGCTCGAGCGCGTCATGCAAGAGGGCATCCGGCAGGAGCCGTGGACCTCGAGCCACCGTGTCTTCATCGAAGCCACGCACGGCATCATCCGGCTCACCGGCGTCGTGGCGAGCCCGGGGGAGCGGTCGGCGCTGGTCGCGATGGCCCGCGCGGTCCCGGGTGGTGCCGGCGTCGAGGACCGCCTCGTTGTTCTCGGCGGTACCGGGAGGCGTGGTCACCTCACGATCTCGTAGCGCCCCGCCGCCGTCTGATACCCCGTTAACGGGCTCGATGTGTTGTAAGGTCGACCTGACACCGACCACGCCGAGCGCGGAGGACGGGGCATGAGCACCGCAAACGCCATCCAGGATGGCGTTTTCCTGATCGTCGTCACGCTCCTGGTCCGGCCAGTCGGCGCCTATCTGGCCCGGGTCTTCAGCGGCGAGCGAACCTGGCTCGACCCCGTGCTGCGCCCGCTCGAACGGGGCATCTACCACCTCGCGGGCGTCAATCCGGCAGCCGAAATGGATTGGAAGCGCTATGCCGGGGCCTTTCTCATCTTCAGTCTCAGCGGGACGCTGCTGCTCTACATCGTGCTGCGCTTGCAGCCGGTGTTCCACACGTTCGACCCCGCCTACCGACCGGGCCCGGTCGCCCCCGACCTCGCCATGAACACCGCGATCAGCTTTGCGACCACGACGACCTGGCAGGCCTACGGCGGGGAGACGACGATGAGCTACTTCAGCCAAGTGTTCGGGCTTACCTCGCAGAATTTTCTGGCCGGGGCGGCCGGCCTCGCCGTGGGCATGGCATTCATCCGGGGCCTGGCCCGCCAGCGCACGAGCTTCCTCGGCAACTTCTGGGTCGACGTCACGCGCGCGGTGTTGTGGGTCCTGCTGCCGCTGTCGCTGATGACCGCCCCGGCCCTGGTGTGGCAGGGAGTACCCCTGAACTTCGCGCCGTACCTGAGGGTCCCCCTCGTGCAACCGGTCGAGTACGACGAGCCTGTCCTGGACGCTGAGGGGAAGCCGACCACGAAGAAGGCCGAGCTGGCCGAACAGCTCATCGCGATGGGCCCGGTCGCCGCGCTGGAGCCGATCAAGAACCTCGGCACGAACGGCGGCGGATTCTTCAATGTGAACGGCGCTCATCCGTTCGAGAACCCGACGCCCCTGACGAATCTCCTCGCGATGCTGGCCATCGCCGTGCTGCCCGCCTCGCTCACCTACACCTTCGGCACGATGACCGGCCGCCCGGGGCAGGGCTGGGTGCTCTTCTCGGTGATGCTGGCACTGTTCGTGGGCGGTCTGCTCGTGGGCCATCTGGCCGAGCAGCGCGGCCACGTCCTGGCCGGCCTGGGGGTCGACCACACGGCGAGCGCCGGGCAGGCCGGCGGAAACATGGAGGGCAAAGAGACTCGCTTCGGCATCGGTGGCTCGGTGCTGGCCGCCGTCACGACCTCCAACGGCGCCACCGGCTCCTACAATTCGATGCACGATAGCTATACGCCGGTGGGAGGCATGGTGACCATCGTCAACATGCTGCTCGGCGAGGTCGTCTTCGGCGGGCTCGGCACGGGCCTCTACAGCCTGGTGCTGATCGCGCTGGTCGGCGTGTTCGCCGCCGGCCTCATGATCGGCCGGACTCCGGAGTACCTCGGCAAGCAGGTCACGCCCCAGGAGATGAAGCTGGTGGCGCTGTACGCGGTGATCGCACCGCTCACGATCCTGCCCCTTGCCGCGCTGGCCCTGGTGACCGACGCCGGCCTCGCCGCTCTCACGACGAACAGGGGCCCCCACGGGTTGAGCGAGATCCTGGTGGCCTACACCACCGCGATGGCCAACAACGGGCAGAACTTCGCCGGCCTGAGCGCCAACACGCCCTTCTACAACATCACCACTGCCCTGGCGATGGTGGCGGGCCGCTTCGGCCTCGCGATCCCGGCCCTGGCCCTGGCGGGCCTCCTGGCCCAGCAGCCGCGCAGGCCGGTGACCGACGGTTCCTTGCCCACCGACACCCTGCTCTTCGCCGGGCTCGTGATCGTCACGGTCCTCGTCGTCGGTGCGCTCAGCTATCTGCCGGTGCTGGCCCTCGGACCGGTCGTCGAACACCTCGCGCTGAGGTAAATACTGGCCACCCGGCGAGGCGTCCTCAGTACGTCAGCGCGAGGCCGATGGTTCCGATGACCTCCGAGCTCTCGCGGTTGTTGGCGGCCTTGAGGTTGTCCCCCAGCGTGATGTAGGTGAGCGAGGCCTTGGCCGACCAGGCACCATAAGAGGCGGGGATGAACTTCAGCGGCACGCCCGCGCCCAGCCCGATGCTGAGATAACCGAACGTGTCGTCGTCGCCCCCGACCCCAACCCGCTCGTAGTAATCACCCAGGCTCAGGCCGAGCACCACCGGCAGCGAGAGGGTCAGGGGGTACGTGCCCTTGTCGTTGAACGTGTACCCGGGCGTGACCCCGATCTGCAGATACGTGCCCTCCTCGAGCCCACCGTCGGCCTGGCCGTCCAGCTCGAACGCGATCAACACGGATGGGTTCAGGGCGAACGGGCCGAGCAGCTTGCTGTCGTTGTAGCCGACGCTGAAGGCCAGCTCCTCCACGGTCGCGAATCGTCCGTTGGGGCTCATGTACGCCGTGTAGATCATGGCCGCCGTGAGATCGTCGAAGAGCGTGGCGCCCAGCTTGGCGTAGAAGTCGGCCTCGTACCACATCCGGGGATCCTGGTTGGTGCTCCCCCCTGTCCCGGTGGGGCCGCCGTGCAGACTGTTCCAGAGCCCGAGCGTGAAGCCCAGGTTCGTGAGCGGGCCCTGACCCTCCAGGAGCTTGAACGTCACGTCACCGTAGGGCTGCAGGATGTAGTCCTGGTCCTCCTGCAGGATGCCGCGGAAGAAGTAGTGGGTCGTCCAGTCCATGCCCATGCTGAGCGAGACTCGTCCCGTGTTCGGCCCCTTGTCCTGGGCCTGAGCACCGGCGGCGGTCAAGCCGATCAGGCCGGTCACGACAACCGCTACCGCCCACACCCGCGTCTTGCCTCGTCTCATCTCTCGAGCCTCCGTTGCCGCAGCGATCCGCTGCATCGCCGGCTACTTGCCGTCCAGCGCCAGGTTCAGCCTGAGGACGTTTACGCGCCGTTCACCGAGGAATCCGAGCTGCCGGCCCTCCGTGTGCTGCTCGACCAGCCGGCGCACATTCGCTTCGTCCAGCCTGCGGGCCTTGGCCACTCGCCCCACCTGGTACAGGGCGGCGGCCGGGCTGATGTGGGGATCGAGGCCGCTGCCCGAGGCGGTCACGAGGTCAACCGGGACCGGCGCGGTGTTCCCCGGGTCGGCGGCACGGAGCGCCTCGACGCGCTCCTGAACAGCCTTCACCAGGTCTGGGTTCACGGGACTCAGGTTCGAGCCCGAGGAGGCGCCGGCGTTGTACGGGAAAGGCCCCGTCGCCGACGGACGGCCCCAGAAGTACTTGGGATCGTCGAAGGGCTGACCGATCAGGGCCGAGCCGACGGGCTTGCCGTCCTTCACGATCAGGCTGCCGTTCGCCTGGCTGGGAAAGACGAGCTGCGCGATGCCCGTCATGACGGCCGGGTAGATCAGGCCGGTGAGGACGGATAGCAGCACCAACAACACGAGGGCGGGACGCACGTGAGCAGCCATGGCGTCGACTCCTTTACACCAGGCCCAGGGCGACCAGGATCATGTCGATCAGCTTGATGCCGGGGAACGGAATGATGATGCCGCCAATCCCGTAGATCCAGACGTGCCGGCGAAGCACGGCGGCGGCACCCAGGGGCCGGTAGCGGACACCCTTCAAGGCCAGCGGGATCAGGGCGATGATGATCAGCGCGTTGAAGATGACCGCGGATAGAATCGCGCTCTCCGGCGTGGCCAACCGCATGATGTTCAGCGCGTCCAGCACCGGGTAGGTCGAGGCGAACGCGGCCGGGATAATGGCGAAGTACTTGGCGAGGTCGTTGGCGATACTGAACGTCGTGAGCGCCCCGCGCGTCATCAGCATCTGCTTGCCCGTCTCGACGACCTCCAGCAACTTGGTCGGATTCGAGTCCAGGTCGACCATGTTGCCGGCTTCCTTGGCGGCCTGGGTGCCAGAGTTCATGGCCACTGCCACATCGGCCTGGGCCAGCGCCGGCGCGTCGTTGGTGCCATCGCCGGTCATCGCCACCAGTCGCCCTTCCGCCTGGGTCTTGCGGATGAGCACGAGCTTCGCCTCCGGGGTCGCCTCGGCCAGGAAGTCGTCGATGCCCGCTTCGGCGGCGATGGCGGCAGCCGTGAGCGGGTTGTCTCCGGTGATCATCACGGTCCGGATGCCCATGCGGCGCAGCTCGGCGAAGCGCTCCCGGATGCCGCCCTTGACGATGTCCTTGAGCTGGATCGCCCCCAGCACCCGGGCGCCGTCGGCGACCACGAGGGGCGTGGCCCCGGCCTTGGCGATACGGTCCACGGCGGCGCGGATCTCTGCCGGCACGGCGCCACCCTGCGTCTTCACATGCGACTCGATGGCGTCGGGCGCGCCCTTGCGCACCTGGCGACCATTCAGGTTGACGCCGCTCATCCGAGTCTGCGCCGTAAACGGCACGAAGGTCGCGCCCATCCGTTCAACGGCGCGCTCGCGGATGCCGTACTTCTCCTTGGCCAGCACGACGATGCTGCGCCCTTCCGGGGTCTCGTCGGCCAGCGAGGCCAGCTGGGCAGCATCGGCCAGCTCCCGTTCGCTCACGCCCGGCGCCGGGACGAACTCGGTGGCCTGGCGATTGCCGAGCGTGACGGTCCCCGTCTTGTCGAGGAGCAGCACATCCACGTCGCCGGCGGCCTCGACGGCCCGGCCCGACATGGCGATGACGTTCTTCTGGATCATGCGGTCCATGCCGGCGATCCCGATGGCCGACAGCAGCGCGCCGATGGTCGTCGGGATGAGGCACACCAGCAGCGCTACCAGCACGGTCACCGTCACCGGCGTCCCCTGCCCGGCCGCCCCCACGCTGTAGACGGAGTACGGCAGCAGCGTGGCCGTCGCCAGCAGAAAGATGATGGTCATCGCCGCCAGCAAGATGTCGAGCGCGATCTCGTTGGGCGTCTTCTGCCGCCGGGCGCCCTCGACCAGGGAGATCATGCGATCCAGGAAGGCCTCGCCGGGATTCGCGGTGACCTCGATGACGAGCCAGTCGGACAGCACCTGGGTGCCGCCGGTCACCGAGCTGCGATCGCCGCCGCTCTCACGGATCACGGGAGCGCTCTCTCCGGTGATCGCGCTCTCGTTCACCGACGCCACCCCCTCCACCACGGTACCGTCGGCCGGAACGAAGTCCCCGGCCTCGACCAGCACGAGCTGCCCCTTCCGCAGCGAGGACGCCGGGACGACCTCGTACTTCGCCCCGCGGTCGGGCCGGGGCAGGCGCTTGGCCTGCAGCTCGCGCCGGGCCTTCCGGAGCGAGGCCGCCTGGGCCTTGCCGCGCCCCTCGGCCATCGCCTCGGCGAAGTTGGCGAACAGCACCGTGAACCACAGCCACACCGACACCCAGAAGATGAACCAGCCCGGCGCCTCGCCTCGGCCGACGAGGGCCTGCAGCCACAGCAGCGTCGTCAGGATCGCGCCGACATAGACGACGAACATCACCGGGTTCCGCACCTGGCGCCGGGGCGTCAGCTTGCGGAACGAGTCGGTGATCGCCTGCTTCACGATCGAGACGTCGAAGAGCGAGCGAGCTCTCATCGTCCGAGCCATGACGTCAATCCTCACTTTGCCGCGACGAGCATCAGGTGCTCGACGATCGGGCCGAGGGCCAGGGCCGGCATGAAGCTGAGCGCCCCCACCAGCACCACCACGCCGATCAGCAGCCCTACGAACAGGGGCTGGTGGGTCGGCAGCGTCCCCGGGCCGCTGGGAACGGTCTTCTTGCGGGCCAGGGAGCCGGCGATCGCCAGCGTGGGGATAGCGAGCCAGTAGCGCGCGAAGATCATTGCGAAGCCCCCGGTCGTGTTGACGTACGGGATGTTGGCGTTGTAGCCGGCGAACGCGCTGCCGTTGTTGTTCCCCTGCGAGGAGAACGCGTAGAGCACCTCGCTGAAGCCGTGCGCCCCCTTGTCCTGCATGCTCGCCAGCGCGGCCGGATGAAGCACGGCGGCGGCGGTACCGATGAGCACGACCGCCGGCGGGATCAGGATGACCAGCGCGGCCATCTTCATCTCGTAGGCCTCGATCTTCTTGCCCAGGTACTCGGGCGTGCGGCCGACCATCAGCCCGGCGACGAAGACGGCGATAATCGCGAACACGAGCATGCCATAGAGGCCGGAGCCGACGCCGCCGTAGACGACCTCGCCGAGCTGCATGAGCCACATCGGCACCAGGCCGCCCATCGGGGTGTAGGAGTCGTGCATCGAGTTGACCGAGCCGTTCGAGGCGGAGGTCGTCGCCGTGGCCCACAGGGCGGAGTTGGCGATGCCGAAACGGACTTCCTTGCCCTCCATGTTGCCGCCGGAGGAGAGCGCGCTGGCCGTGTGATCGACGCCCTGCTTGACGAACGTATGGCCGTTCTGCTCGGCGACCACGCATACCACGAGGAGACCCACGAACATGATGGTCATGGCGGCCAGGATCGCCCAGCCCTGGCGGGTGTCGCCGACCATGACCCCGAAGGTGTAGCAGAGCGCGCCGGAAATTAACAAAATAGAAAGCAGCTCCACGAAGTTCGAGAGCGGCGTGGCGTTCTCGAAGGGGTGCGACGAGTTGACGTTGAAGAAGCCCCCGCCGTTCGTCCCCAGCTGCTTGATGGCGATCTGGGAGGCGGCCGGCCCCACCGCGAGGACCTGCTCGGTCAGCTTGGTCTTCTTCATCTTGGGCTGGCCCTTGTCGTCCAGCACCGGCTTGCCGTCCTTGTCGGTCATCGGCTCGTCGTACTCGGTCGGCTGCACCATCGCCACCGTCGCGTAGGGCTTGAACGTCTGCACGACGCCCTGAGAGATCAGGATGAGGGCGACGATGAAGGACAGTGGCAACAGGATGTAGAGCGTCGTCCGGGTCAGGTCCACCCAGAAGTTGCCGATGGTCTGGGCGGAGCGGCGAGCAAAGCCACGGATGAACGCCGCCAGGACCGCCATGCCCATGGCCGCGGACACGAAGTTCTGCACGGTGAGCCCAAGCATCTGGGTGAGATAGCTCATGGTGGTTTCACCGCCGTAGCCCTGCCAGTTGGTGTTGGTGGCGAAGCTCACCGCGGTGTTGAAGGAGGAATCCGTCGAGACGGCCCCGAGCCCCTGAGGATTGAGCGGCAGCACGCCCTGCAACCGCTGGAGCAGGTAGAGCACCAGCAGGCCGGCGAAGTTGAAGAGGAGCATGGCGACCGCGTAAGTCTTCCAGCCCATCTCCTGGTCGGGCCGGATCCCGGCCAGCCGGTAGATCAGGCGCTCCAGCCAGCCCAGGGCCTTGTCCAGCCCGAACGGTTGGTTCTGGTAGACGCGGGCCATATAGATGCCCAGGGGCTTGGCCAGTGCGATCAGCACGACCACGTAGAACGCGAGCTGAAAGATCCCGTTCGCTGTCATGAGAAGAGCTCCGGCTTCAGCAGGGCGATGACCAGATAGATCAGCAGGCCCAACGACACGAGACCGCCCACGATGTAGATGAGGGGCATGCCGGCCTCCTACACTCGCTCACAGAGCTTGACGAACGCCCAGCTGAGGCCCAAGAAGAGCACAGTCAGCCCGATGTAGAGCGCGTCTCCTGCAAGATTCATCGACGTCCTCCAACCGGTCACTATAGTTGGCGGGGCGTTAAGGCGCCGTAAAGATCAACGCGACCGGCATCAACACCGCATCGATGCGGCACCCCGTGTCTCCTGGTCGAGATCGCCGAAAATTCGGCGATGCTCTCATGACCCGACGAAGACGGGAGCCGGACAGGCGCCCAGCACGGCCCGGGTGACCGAGGTGGCGAAGAGGTCCCGGAGCGGGTGGTAGGCGTGCGCGCCCATCACCAGGAGTCGGGGCCGCCGCAGCCGGATCTCCTCGAGCAGGACCTCCGCGGGTGCGGCGTCCGACGCGATCGGCCACAACCGGTGGCGCGTGTCGTGCGCGGTCAGGAACTCGCCGGCGAGCCCGGCCAGGTCCTCGGCTTCGGCACGCTCGCGGTGAACCGTCACGATGTGGATCTCGTCATCGGCGGCGATCCCGAGCGACTGGAAGGTCTGCAGCGTACGCGCGGCCTCCCGCCCGCCGCCATAGGCCATCACGATGGGGCCACCTCGCGGCAGCTCGCGGGGCACGATCACGACGGGGCGCGGGCTGACCCGAAGGACCTGGGCGAGCGTCATGTCGGGTCGGTCCTGCGTCTCGAAGTGGAAGTGAGTCTCGCGGCCGAGGATCACCACGTCGCATCGCTGCGCCTCGCGCAAGATCCGCTCGGCGGGGTCGCCGATGTCCTCGAGCACGGTGCCCGGCCGCCCGGTGGCCCTGGCGCGTACGCGGAACTGCTCCAGGAAATCGAGGACGCGGCGATGGGCCTCCGTGAGCCGGGCTTCGTCACGGTGCTTCTTGAAGCCGTAGGCCCCCATCGGCACCGGCTCACCTCGATCGATCGACGGCTCGTCGACGACGCCGAGCCCGAGCAGGCGGGCGTCGAACTGGTCGGCCCACTCCAGCGCGAGCGTGGTCGCCGCCTCGCTCCAGGGCGAGCCGTCCAGCGCGACGAGGATCGATCGCAGCCCCTGCCCAGTCATCGTCGTCCTCCACCGGGAACAATAGTCGGAGCCGTGGGCATTCTACAGCGCTTTGGTCGGGCCTGGCTCCTTCGCGGGCCCGCCTTGACGCCGCCTTATCGCCGATCGCCCGAGATTTGACGGCGGCTTGATCTCCGGCGCGCGTTCACTGAGGCGTGGATGCTGCCATGGGAGGATCACCCAGTATGACCCGTACACTCACTGTAATGACGCTGGCACTCTCTCTCGTCGGGGGGACCGCGGGCGTGCTGTCCACGCCCATGCTGGTCGAAGACACCGCGTGGGCTCGGGCTGGCGGCGGGTCTTCGGGCGGCAGCCGCGGCTCCCGGGGCTTCTCGGCGCCCAGCCGGCCGAGTGCACCCTCCCCGGCCTCGCCCAGCCGGCAGGCGACTCCACCATCCGACGTCGGACGCACCACGGCGCAGCGCGGCTGGGGCTCCGGCCTGATGGGCGGACTGGCGGGCTTCGCCCTCGGTGGCCTGCTCGGTAGCCTGCTCTTCGGAGGCATGGGACACGGCTTCGGCGGCTTCGGCCTGCTCGAGATGCTCATCGTGGCGGGGCTCGCCTATGTAGCCTTCTCATATTTCCGTCGCCGCCGCGCGGCTGAGCCTGCGATGGCCGGCGGTTACGGGCCGACCGCGACCGGGAACGCCAACTCCTACGGTCCGACTGACGCGTCTTCCCCGATGGGATGGACGGCGACGCTGCCAGCAGCGCCGGCCCCGAGCGACCTCGACGTGGGCACCAGCCACATCAGGCAATGGGACCCAACCTTCGATCCAGGCGCGATGGCCGCGAACGCCTCGGACATTTTCTTCAGGGTTCAGGCGGCATGGACGGCACGGGACATGAAGGGGGTCCGCGAAGTCCTCACCCCCGAGATGTACGACCGTCTCGACGGCCAGTGCGCCGAGCTCAAGGCGCAGCGGCGCGTCAACCGGCTGGAGAACATCGCCGTGCGGTCGGCCGCGGTCAGCGAGGCCTGGCAGGAGAGCGCCCAGGATTTCGTGACGGTCGCGTTTCTAGCCAACGTCCTCGACTACACGACGGACGAGTCCGGTCGGGTCGTCGAGGGCAGCCGCACCGAGCCGACTCGGTTCGAGGAATACTGGACCTTCGTCCGGCCCGTCGGCCCCAATCGCTGGAAGCTCACCGCCATTCAGCAGGCTGGCTGATCGACGAGGGAGGAGCGGCGCCGCTCCCCCCTCGTCACGCCCGCCTGGGTCCTCTCCGCCGCGCGAGACAAGCCTGACCGTCCGCCGCGCCGAGCGCTACACTAAGGGTGTGAGCGAGACCCGGCCCGATCCCGACGCCCTCCTGGCCCGCGTCAAGGAAGAAGAGGCGCGAGAGCGCCGGGGCCGGCTGAAGGTATTCTTCGGCGCGGCCGCCGGGGTCGGCAAGACCTACGCCATGCTGGAGGCCGCC
>DATBIM010000147.1:0-15769 GCA_036556905.1 Candidatus Methylomirabilota bacterium | reverse complement strand
GCAAACACCGAGCGACCCTCGGGAAACACCCCGCACAGGGCCACCCCGGCGGAGGATCCGAACCAGATCATCGAGCCGCCGAAGCCCACGGCATAGGCCAGCATCCCCCAGTCATAGCCGCCCTGCTTCAGGGCCAGGGCGGTGAGCGGGATGTTGTCGAACACGGCCGAGACGAAGCCCAGCGCGGCGGTGCTCTGCCAGGACGCGGCCGGCAGCTCGTGCACCGGCATCAGCGATGCAATGACCACCAGCGAGAGCAGGAACACGCTGCTGCGCGCCGCGGAGGGCAGCAACGTGTAGTCCGGCCGCCGCAGCGAGGCGGTGAGCAGCAGCGTCACCCAGACGGCGGTACCGATGAAGGGGAAGGCGCCGGCGTGCGCCGGCCAGCGTGTGTTCACCACGACGTTGGTGCCGATCGCGGCGATCAGCACAGCCGCAACGATCACCAGGCGCATCGGATCGATTTTCATGCGCCGCGGCGCATCCTTCACGATCGGCGAGTAGCGCTGCTGTTGCAACGCGGCAGGGATGCCGAACACCACCAGCGCTACCGTCGCCGCGACGTAAGCGTCGAACACGGCGATCGGGGAAATCCCGTCGATCCACATCATGGTGGTGGTGGTATCGCCCACGACGCTGCCCGCCCCGCCGGCGTTGGAAGCGGCGACGATCGCGGCGAGATAGCCGACGTGAAGCTTGGCGCGAAACACCGCGCTCGCCATGGTGCCGCCGATCAGCGCGGCGGCGATGTTGTCGAGAAAGCTCGACAACACGAACACCAGCACCAGCAGAACGAAAGCGCCCTTCCAGTCGTTCGGCAGCACCGCCGGAAGCAGCTCCGGCACTGCGCTGTGGTGGAAATGATTGGCGAGCAGCGCGAACCCGGTGATCAGCCCGAACAGATTGGCGAGCGTGACCCACTCGTGCGCCAGATGCTGCACCAGGCCGCCCAGGCCGGGACCGGGCGGGAAGCCGGTGACGGCGAACTTGTAGAGTACGACCACCGCCAGCCCGCCGAGCGCGATCTGCAACGCGTGGCGATGGAACACGGCGATGCCGAGCAGCGTGGCGGCGAACAGGAAGAATTCGAGCGCAGGCATGAGCTACCTGTACAGCACCTGCGGCAGCCACAGGCCGACCTGCGGGAACACATAGAGCACCACCATCGCCAGCACCTGGATCACCATGAACGGCATCATCCCGTGGAAGATCTGCCCCAGCGTCACGTGCGGCGGGGCCACCCCCTTGAGATAGAACGCGGCCATCGCCACCGGCGGGGACAGGAACGCGGCCTGCAGATTGAGCGCCACCAGCAGGCCGAAGAACAGCGGGTCGACGTTGAAGTGTGCGAGCAACGGCAGGAAGATGGGCACGAAGATGACGATGATCTCGGTCCACTCCAGCGGCCAGCCGAGCAGGAAGATGATCAGCATGGCCAGCCACAGGAAGGTCCCGCTCGACATGCCGCTGCCCACGAACCAGGACTCCAGCGTCCGCTGGGCGCCCAGGCGGGCGAAGACGGCGGCGAACAGACTCGATCCGATGAAGAGCCAGGCCACCATGGAGGTGGTGCGGCCGGTGAGGCGGACTGACTCGGCGATCATCTTCCAGTTCAGTCGGCCGTACATGGCGGCGATGATGAACGCGATCAGAGCGCCGATGGCCGCAGCTTCGGTGGGGGTCGTCCAGCCGATGACGATGATCCACAGGACCGCGATGGTGAGGACGGTGATCGGCACCGAGGTCACGGTGACGTCCCACAGGATCCTGCCCCATCCCATCGAACGCTCCTCTTTGGGCAGGGGCGGTCCCAGGTGCGGCTTCCACATGCAGACGCCGATGATGTAGAGGAGAAACAGACCAGAGAGGAGAAAGCCCGGGCCGAAGGCTCCCGCGTAGAGCTTGACGACCGAGACCCCCGCCGTCGCGGCATACACGATCAGCATGACGCTGGGCGGGATGAGGATACCGAGCGTGCCGCTGGACGTGATCGTCCCTGCCGCTAGCTGGACCGAGTACCCGGCCCGCAGCATGGCCGGCATGGCCAGCACGCCCATCAGGGTCACCCCGGCGCCCACGATGCCACTGGCGATGCCGAAGATGGTGCCCACGACCATCGTGGTCACCGCCAGCGAGCCGGGCAGGGGGCCGAACAGCAGCCGGTAGCTGTGGAACATGCGGTCCATGATGCCGGCCCGCTCCATCACGTAGCCCATGAGGATGAAGAGCGGCGCGGAGATCAGCACGTCGTTCGACATGACGTTGAAGGCCCGCTGGACGAAGAGATCGAAGACATGCCAGCCCAGGGTGGCGCCGCCGAAGAGCACACCCAGGCCCATCAGGGTGAAGGCGGTAGGAAAGCCCAGGAAGATCGTGAAGACCATGATGCTCAGCATGATGAGGCCGATGACGGGCTCGCTCACGGTCAGGGAGCCTCCTGAACGTCCTCGATGCGGTCGGGCCAGCGCCCCGTCCGCAGCGCGATGAGGGCGCGCATCACCTCCGCCACCCCTTGGAGGGCCGTGAAGACCCCGGCCACGGGGATGACGGTCTTGAAGTGGTAGAGGGGCGGGCCGCTGGGGGTGAGCATGGAGCGCTCGCCGAACCGCCACGACATCTCGGCGAAGTAGTAGCCGGCCCACACCAGCGCGATGATCCCGGGGAAGAAGAAGACGAAGAACAAGATCAGGTCCAGGCCGGCCTGGGTGCGGACCGACCAGAACCGGTAGAAGACGTCACCCCGGACGTGGTTATTCTGGGCCAGCGTGTAGGCCCCGCACAGCATGAACTGGGTGCCGTAGAGCATGTAGGTGACGTCGTAGGCCCACTGGGTCGGGGCGTTGAAGAAGTAGCGCAGGTTGACGTCCCACGTCGTCACCAGCATGAGGGGGATGACTAACCAGCAGAAGGGGATGCCGATCCACGTGCTGAGCGTGTCGATCCGCCGGATGGCTTTGTCCAGGGGGCCCTCCCGGGCGATGAACCGGGGGGCCCTGATCGAGGGCCCCCCACAGCGTCGGACGTTAGGACTTCTTCCCCTTGAAGTAGTGGTTGTAGGCGGGCTCGTTGTCCACCATGATCTCCTGACGGAGCGGCACCACGCGCTCGGCCCACTTCCGTTGCGACTCGATCACCTTGGTGAAGAAGGCGTTGCCCTCCGACTTCTCCTTGACGATCTTGTCCCAGGCCTTGAGCTGGGCGTCGAGGACCGACTTCGGCGTCTTGACCACGCGGACCTTGTGCTTGGTCTTCAGCTCGATGAGGTCCGAAGAGTTCCGGTCCATGAACTGCCAGGTCATGTCCGCCGATTGGGCCATCACCGCGTACTTGAAGATGGCCTTGGTCTGCGCGTCGAAGCTCTCCCACTTCTTCTTGTTGACCAGCAGCTCCAGGAACTCCACCGGCTGATGATAGCTCTGGACCATGTAGACTTTGGACACGTCCTGGAACCCGAGAAGCTTGTCGGAGGTGGGGTTGTTGAACTCGGCAGCATCGATGACGCCCCGGTCCAGGGCGGGAATGATGTCGGCGCCACCCATGATGACCACGGATGAGCCCAGCTGCCGGAACAGCTCCGCCGACAGCCCCACCGTCCGGTACTTGATCCCCTTGAGGTCATTCGGGCCCTTGATCTCGCCGCGCTTGAACCAGCCGAGTGGCTGCGTCGGCATCGGCCCGAAGAACATGGCCACCACGTCGAGCTTCATCTCCTTGAGCAGCTCGTCATAGAGCTGTTGGCCGCCGCCGTAGTGGATCCAGCCCAGGAACCCCTCGGCATCGAGCCCGAAGGAGGGTCCCGTCCCGAACAGGCTGAACGCCACCTGCTTGCTGAACCAGTAGGCGGGCACCGCACCGCCGCCGTCGAGGGCGCCCGTGTGCACGGCCTCGATGATCTGGAAGGGCCCGACCACGGCGCCGGTGGGGAGTACGTCGACCCGGACCCGACCGGCCGACAGCTCCTCGATCTTTTTGGCCAGGTTCACGAACTGCTGGTGGAAGATGTCCTGGGGGGGAATGCCGCTCTGAAGCTTGAGCGTGATGGGCTGCTGCCCCGAGCTTCGCACCGGGCCCATGGCAGCGGCGACGCTCGCCGCGACCGCGGCGCCCTTGAGGAAGCCCCGCCGCGATGGCGCGTCGACGCCCTCAGAGCCCGTCTTGGGAGCAATGGCCTTGGTCGTGCTCTTCATACACTCCTCCTGCCTGGCTGGTGAGCGCTGCGTTGTGGCCTGGGAACCGTGCGCAGACCGTAGCGACCACCACCCGCTTTGTCAAGGCAGGCTCGCGTTCTCGTGAGGATGCCGATATAGTTCACTGCGGCGGATGGCCGCGGGCACATCGGGGCGGAGGTGACGAGGGCTCATGGCGTTCATGGATCTGCGGCAGTGGATCGCGCTCCTCGAGCGGGAGGGGGAGGTGCGTCGGGTCAAGGCCGAGGTCGATTGGGACCGTGAGCTGGGCGCCATCGCCCGCCGCGTGCTGGAGCGCAAGGGCCCGGCGCTCCTCTTCGAGACCATCAAGGGCTATCAGAGCGGTCGCTGCACCAAGCTCTTCACCGGGGGGCTCGGGGATCGACGCCGCATGGCCCTGGCCCTGGGCTTTCCCAAGGACGCCCCGAACCGCGACCTCGTCCAGTACGTGATGGGGAAGAACCGCGAGGCGGTCCCGCCCGTGGTCGTGCCGACCGGGCCCGTCAAGGACGTGATCGTTCGCGGTGACGAGGTGGACCAGACGGAGTTCCCCGTCCCCCGCTGGCATTTCCGCGAGGGCGGCCGCTACATCCATACCTTCTCCTGCATCGTCACCCGCGACCCCGAGACGCGCGTCATGAATGTCGGGATCTACCGGGGCATGATCGGCCGGAAGAACACCGCGCCCATGCTCCTCATCAAGGGCGGCCAGCACTGGGGGCAGCACTTCGTGAAGTACGCGGCCCGAGGCGAGCCGATGCCGGTGGCCTGCGTCATCGGCTGGGACCCGATCATGCCGTTCCTGGCCGGCTCGCCGCTGCCGGCCGGCGTCTGCGAGTGGGACGTGATGGGCGCCTATCGGGGCGAGCCCGCCCAGCTCGTGCGCTGCGAGACCGTCGACCTGGAGGTTCCCGCCACCGCGGAGATCGTCCTCGAAGGCTTCATCAGCGACGACCCGGCGACCTGGGAGATCGAGGGCCCCTTCGGCGAGTTCACCGGCTACGTCTCCGACCTGCCCACGCCGCGCCCCACCATGCGCGTCTCCTGCGTCACCCACCGGCGCGACCCCGTCTTCCGCGGCTGTCTGGAGGGCACGCTGCCCGGCTCCTATAGCGAGAACAGCGTCATGTCCTCCGTCCAGCGGGCGGCCATCGCCTGGGCTATCCTCACCGGCGCCGGCATCCCCGGCATCCGCGACGTGTACGTGCCGCCCATCACCAATGGCGTGAACATTCACGTGCAGATCACGAAGCATTACCAGGGCCAGCCCAAGCAGATCGCCGCCGCGCTGTGGGGCGCCAGCGCCGCGCAGTTCCGCTACAAGCACGTGGTGGTGGTCGAGGACGACATCGACCCCTCGTCTTACGAGCACGTGGACTGGGCCTTCGCGCACCGGGTCAATGCCGGCGAGGGAGGGATTGTGGTCTTCCCCGGGAGCTTCGGCTCGCCCATCGACCCCAGCACTCCGCTGGAGGATCGCGACGTGGCCCAGCTCGGCAGCGGGCTCTGGAACCGGGTGCTCATCGACGCCACCCGCAACTGGAAGTTCCCGCGTCGGGCGGAGTGGGACAACGAGCGCTTTCCCCCGACGGTGCGGCCAGCACCCGAGGACGAGGCGCGCGTGCGCGAGCGGTGGGTCGAGTACGGCCTGGGCGATCTGTAGTGGTTGCCGAGAGGGCGTGATGGGCTACATCGTGGTGGCGGTGGTCGCGGTCGCGGTCGCGGTGTTCGCCATGCAGAACACCACCCACGTGGTCGTGAAGTTCCTGATCTGGGACGTCGCCGACGTCCCCGTGGCCGCGGTGGTGCTCGTGTCCTTCGGGGTGGGCATCCTGGCCGTCGGGATCCCCGCCTCGTTCAAGCTCTGGCGACTGAGGCGCCGGCTCCGGGCCCAGGCCTCGGGCTCTCCCCACGAGGTCGAGGTCCACCGGCCGGCACCGCCGGATCTGCGCTGATCTTCGTGACTCCTGGCGTATGAAAGATTGCGCGTTGACGAAGGCCCAACGCTGGGAGCAAGAATAGGACGGCGATGGCCCTGGACGTCGGCATAACGCGGCGGCGCTTTACGCTGGACGAGTATCACCGGATGGCTGATGCGGAGATCCTCCACGAGGATGACCGCGTCGAGCTCATTCGGGGCGAGATCGTTCAGATGAGTCTTATCGGGCCTCCGCACGCCGCCGCCGTCGCCGCGTTGAACCGGCTGCTCGTTCAACGCGCCGGTGATCGAGCCGTTGTCTGGCCCCAGAACCCCATCGTGATCCTTCCCGATTCGGAGCCGCAGCCCGACGTCGTCCTGCTCCGACCACGTGGCGACGGGTATCGTCGCGGGCACCCCCAGCCCGAGGACATTCTTCTCCTCGTCGAGATCGCCGACACGTCGCTCCGCTACGATCGAACGGTGAAGCTCCAGCTCTACGCCGCCGCCGGCGTCCGCGAGGTCTGGATCGTTGACCTCGGTGGTGGAGCGATCGAGGTCTATCGCGAGCCGGAAGGTGAGCGCTATCGGCGCCAGGACCGTGTGGCCCGGGGTGGGGCGCTGGCCCCCGAGGCGTTCGCTGACCTCCTCGTGCCGGTGTCCGAGATCCTGGGCTGAGCGGTCTCAGGCGCTGACGGGAGCGGCGACGGCCGGGCGCAGGACGAGGCACAGCGGAAGCGTGACCAGCACGATCGTGGCGACGATCCCCAGCGTCGCGGCGACCCCGACCGTGTCTCCGACGATCCCGTAGAGGGTCGGAGCCAGCGCCGAGCACCCCACGCTCAGGGTGTAGTAGAGGCCGTAGGCGCGGGAGCGGCGTTCGGCCATCACGAGGTCCGCCACCGTGCCGTAGAGCACCGAGGACGTCCCGTTGAGGGCCACGCCCAGCGGCACCAGGATGGCCAGGGCCATCGGGAGCGGGGCCACGATGATGGCGGCGATCCCGGCGGCGGTCGCGGTCTCGGTGAGAACGACGGTGCGAATCACGCCCACGCGCTCGGCGACCAGGCCGCAGATGAACTTGCCGGCGGCCCCCCCCACGAACAGGAGCGCCAGCGCGGTGCCCACGCCGGCCACGGTGGAGCCCTTGGCCATCAAGGCGAAGGGCAAGAACGTGATGAAGCCGGTGCGGGTGGCGTTGTCGATCATGCCGATGGCGGCCAGGGCGCTGAACCCCCGGGGATCACGGATGCCCCAGCCGCGGAGCGGCGCGCCTTCGTGATCGGTGGCCGGGCCGGCGTTCCCGGCGCCCAGCCGGTGCAGGACGATCAGCAGCGCGCCGGCGGCGAGCAGCCCGAGGATTCCGTAGGCGGCGCCGGCGGCACGCCAGCCCACGACGCTGGCCGCCAGCGCGATCACCGCCGCGGCGCCGGCCTTGCCCACGTCGCCCGAGAAGTTGTAGGTTCCCAGCGCCGCCCGTCGTCCGCCGCCCTCGTAGGCCTTGGAGATGAGCGACGACGACAGCGGGTGCTGCACGCTCGAGCCGATCCCGGCCGTCAAGAGAATCAGCAGCAGCGCGCCGAAGCCGCCCGCCCCGCCGGCGGCCACGAAGCCCAGGGCCGTCAGCGCGGTCCCTGCGGCGAGGAGTCGGCGCTCGCCCCAGCGCTCGGCGAGAAACCCCGCCGGGATCTGAAAGAGCGCCATGCCGCCCGTGTAGCAGGTCCGGATGACCCCGACCTGGGCAAAGCTCAGGCCGAACTCGGCCGCCCACAGGGGCAGGAATACGTAGATGATGTCCGAGAAGCCGTCGTGCAGGAGGTGGAGGCCGCAGGCTGAAGCCAGCACGGCCCGGGCCCGAGAGGTCACGGGATCGATCATCCCCGAGGCGCTCGCGCCGTTCAAGTAGAATACGGGCCACCACGGAGGGCCCCATGCCCATCAGCATCACCCGCGTCTACACCCGAACCGGCGACAAGGGCGACACGGCCCTGGTCGGCGGCAAACGGGTGGCCAAGGACTCGCCGCGGATCGTCGCCTATGGCACCATCGACGAGCTGAACGCCGTCGTGGGCATCGTGCGCACATTCAACGGGGAGCGCCTCGCCAGGGGTCAGCATCACCGCTGGCTCGACCAGGTGTTGCGGAAGATCCAGAACGAGCTCTTCGATCTGGGCAGCGAGCTGGCCACCCCGCCCGAGGCGGAGTACGAGGGCATGGTCCGGGCCGGCCCCGCGCCGGTGACCGCGCTCGAGCAATTGATGGATGGCTGCCAGCGGGACCTGACCCCGCTGCGCTCGTTCACGCTGCCCGGCGGCGGCCGCATCAACGCCTTCCTGCATCAGGCCCGCGTGGTCTGCCGCCGCGCCGAGCGTGAGATTCTCGCGCTCTCGCGCCAAGAACCCGTCAATCCATGGGTGCTGACCTACGTCAATCGCCTCGGTGACACATTCTTCGTGCTCAGCCGGTGGGCGGCCAAGCGGATGGGGGAAAAGGAGTACCTGTGGGAGCGCGGGCTGCAGAGCCACGCGCGCCCGCGGACCAGGAAACGCCAGGGGCGCTGAGACGAGATACCCACCCATGACGGACTGGCTGGCGTTCGATCGGGCTCTGGCGTCTCGCCGGCGGGCCATGGTGGAGGGCCTGGTCGAGTTCCTCCGCTTCAACTCGGTGAGCCAGGAGCCGGACCGGGTCCGCGCCACCGGGGAGTGGCTGGCCCGGGCGCTGCGGTCCCGCGGGCTCCAGGGACGCGTGCTCGAGACCGGCGGCAATCCGGCCGTCTTCGGTGAGCGGCGCGTGCCCGGCGCCACCCGCACCGTGCTCATCTACTGCCACTACGACACCAAGCCGATCCCGCTGACCGGCTGGCTCCAGCCTGATCCCCTGGAGCCCGTCTTCCGGCGCGGCCTGGCCGAGGCGGGCGCGCCCGAGGTGGCGCTGGCCGGCGTACCCGACACGGAGCTGGACAGCCTGTGGCTCTACGCGCGCGGCGCCTCGGACGATAAGGGCCCCATCTGGTGTCATCTGCACGCCCTCGAGCTGATGGACGTCCTGGGTCTCGCTCCGCGGGTCAACGTGAAGTTCATCTTCGACGGCGAGGAGGAGATCGCCAGCCCGTTCTTCGGGCCGTTCACCGAAGCCCACCGCGAGCTGCTGGCCGCGGATGTCGTCCTGGTCACGGATGGCCCCAAGCACGCCAGCGGCCGGCCCACGATCACCGGCGGCGCGCGCGGCGTGTTGAAGATCGAGCTCGTCATCGAGGCGGCCCGGCGGGACCTGCACTCCGGCAACTTCACCGCCCCCAACCCCGCCTGGAAGCTGGCTGGCCTGCTGGCCTCGATGGCCACCCCCGACGGCGTGCCGCTCATCGAGGGCTTCGAGGAGGACGTGGTCGGGCCGACCCCGGCCGAGCGAGGCCTGATGGCTGCGGTGCCGCTGGATCTCATCGCGCTGCAGCGGGAGCTGGGCGTCCGCCTACCGGAGGATTACCTCGAACGGATCATGTTCCATCCCACGCTCACGATCCGCGGGTTGCACAGCGGGTTCGTGGGGGCGGAGGCCAACACCATCATTCCCCACCAGGCCACCGTGGCCATCGACATCCGCCTGGTGAAGAACCAGCGCTGGGACACGGTCTATCGCCGACTCCTGGATCACATCCGCGCCCAGGGATTCACCGTTGTCGAGTCGGCCGGGGAGCCGTTACCCGACGAGCTGCGGGGCCGAGCGGTGCGGGTCGTGAGCAAGGGCGGCTACGGCCCGGCCAAGACCTCGCTCGAACTGCCCATCAGCCGCGAGATCATCGGCGCCATCGAGCGGGCTCACGGTGGCCAGCCCGCCGTGCTCGTGCCCACGGCGGGCGGCAGCGTGCCGATCTGGGCGTTCACCGACATCCTGAACGTGCCCACTCTCCTGGTGCCCTACGCCAACGCCAACAACCGCCAGCACAGCCCGAACGAGCACCTCCGGCTCGACCATCTCTTCCAGGGGGTGCGCACGACGGCGCGGCTGCTCATCGATCTGGGGGGCCCGCCGCGCCCGGGGGAGGCTTGACGGCCGAGGGGCGATTCAGTATTTTTGAATCCGTGTTAAGTGCAGGTGAATTCCGGGATCCGGCCCGGCGCCCCCCCAAGACCCGGCTGGGGCTGACCATCAACGGCGAGGCCTGCGAAGTCCTCGTTCCCGTGCACAAGACCCTGCTCGAGGTCCTGCGCGAGGATCTGGGCCTCACCGGCACCAAGCATGGCTGCGAGCTGGGTGAGTGCGGGACCTGCACGGTGCTGGTCGACGGCGTGCCGGTGCTCTCGTGCCTGGCCCTGCCCGTGGAGCTCCCGGGACGGGCCATCACCACGGTGGAGGGCATGGCCCGCGCCGGCGAGCTCCATCCGCTGCAAGAGGCCTTCGCGGAGCTCGGGGCCGCACAGTGCGGTTATTGCACGCCGGGCATCCTCCTCACCGCGCAGGCTCTGCTCGACGAGATGCCCAGTCCGACGCGGCAGCAGATCAAGGACGCGCTGGCCGGTAACCTCTGCCGGTGCACCGGCTACACGAAGATCCTCGACGCCGTGGAGCTGGCGGCGCTCCGCAGCGGAGCCCGGCGATGAGCGAGGCCAAGCACGACTTCGCCCTGATCGGCCGGCCCCTCCCCAAGGTCGATGCCTGGGCCAAGGTCACCGGTGAGACGAGGTACGCGGACGATCTGGTCCTGCCGCGTATGGCGCACGCCAAGCTCCTGCGCAGCCCGCACCCGCATGCCCGCATCAGACGCATCGACACCACCCGGGCCCGGGCCCTGCCCGGGGTCTTCGCCGTGATCACCGGCCAGGACCTGCCCCCGGTGAAGTTCGGGATCTTGCCCGTCTCCCAGGACGAGGAGGCGCTCTGCCGGGACAGGGTCCGGATGGTGGGTGACGCCGTGGCGGCCGTGGCCGCCATCGACGAGGAGACCGCCGAGCAGGCGACCGAGCTGATCGATGTTGATTACGAGGTACTGCCCGCCCTGATGTCGATCGAGGACTCTCTGGCCCATCCCGAGGTGCGCATCCACGAGTACGGCGACGGCCCCAACGTCCACAAGGTCGTCGGGCTGCAGTTCGGTGACGTGGAGGCGGCCCTGGCCGGGGCCGACCTGGTCCGTGAGGACGTGTTCTTCTACGAGGGCAACACCCACCTGCCGATGGAGCAGCACGCGGCGGTGGCGCAGTGGGGCGCCGACGGCAAGCTCACGCTCTGGTCGTCGACCCAGACACCGCACTACGTCCACCGGCTGCTGGCCAAGATCCTCGACGTGCCCGCCGCCCATATCCGGGTGATCGCCACGCCCGTGGGCGGGGGCTTCGGTGGCAAGCTCGATCCCTTCGCCCACGAGATCGCCGCCTGCAAGCTCTCTCAGCTCACCGGTCGGCCGGTCAAGATCACGCTCACGCGGGAGGAAGTCTTCTACGTGCACCGGGGCCGGCACCCGGTGCTCATGTGGATGAAGACGGGATTCACCCGGACTGGAGACATCACCGGCTGCCACCTCAAGACCTGGCTCGACGGGGGCGCCTACGGCTCCTACGGTGTGGCCTCCGTCTTCTACACCGGCGTCGTCAACCCCGTCACCTACAAGATCCCCGCGTACCGGTTCGAGGGCGCGCGCATCTTCACCAACAAACCCCCGTGCGGTCCCAAGCGTGGCCACGGCACGCCCCAGCCGCGCTTCGCGCTCGAATGCCAGCTCGATAAAGCCGCCGAGCAGCTCGGCCTGGACCCGGCCGAGATGCGGCGCCGCATCGTGGCCGAGCCATTCACCAAGACCGCCAACCACCTGACCATCACGACGATCGGGCTCGAGGAGTGCATCGACAAGGTCGTCGACGCCTCCGGCTGGCGTGGCAAATGGCGCGGCTGGGGCGGTGGTGGCACCTCGCGCGAACGGGGAGGTTTGGAGGGCACCGGTACTGCCGGGGCTCGGAAACGTGGTATCGGGCTCGCCTGCTCCGCCTACATGACCGGCGCCGGGACGGCCATCTACTGGAACAGCATGCCCCATTCGGGCGTGGTGCTCCGGGCGGACCGCAGCGGCGGCGTGGCGATCCTGTGCGGGGCCACCGACATCGGCCAGGGCTCGGACTCCATCCTCGCCTACCTGCCCGCGGAGATCCTGGGCCTCCTGCCGAAGGACGTTCACGTGCATCCTGCCGACACCACGCTGACGCCCGTCGATCTCGGCTCCTATTCCTCGCGGGTGACGCTGATGTGTGGCATGGCGGCGATCCAGGCCGCCGAGCGGCTCAAGCGAGTCATCGCCGAAGCCGTGGCCCAGAAGCTCGGGGTGGCACCCGACCAGCTCGTCTTCCGCGAGCGCAAGGTCGGCGTACCCGACGACTGGGACAAGGCGCTCCCCTTCGCCACGGCCGTCGAGCTTGGCGAGGCCCGGCACGGCGTGCTGGCCTTCCCCGGCTCCTATGCGCCGCCGCGGCGCGCGGGCAAGTACAAGGGGGGCGGCGTGGGGCCGTCGCCCTGCTACTCGTACTCGGCGTGTGTCGTCGAGCTCACGGTGGACGAGGACACTGGCGAGATCGACCTGCACGACGTGTGGATCGCCCACGATGTCGGCCGGGCCCTCAACCCCTTGCTGGTGGAAGGGCAGGTCGAGGGCTCGGTCTACATGGGCATCGGCGAGGCCTTGATGGAAGCCCAGGTATTCCGCAAGGGCCTGCACAAGCAGCCCTCGATGCTCGAGTACAAGAGCCCCACCACGCTGGAGACCCCCGAGATCCACACCATCCTCGTGGAGACCGACGACCCCGAGGGTCCGTTCGGCGCCAAGGAGGCGGGTCAGGGACCGCTCCTGCCCGTGATCCCGGCCATCGTCAATGCCGTGTACGACGCGATCGGCGTCCGCATCGACGAGATTCCCGTGGCCCCGGAGAAGATCCTCAAGGGCCTGGAGCTCAAGCGAAAGGGCCAGCCTCCCCGGGTCGGGCCGGAGCGCATTCCCCTCTTCACCTTCAAGGCGCCCATCGTCGTGGAGTCGGCCTTCGGCCAGCCGGCCGACGCCGTCGCCCGGCGACCCTTCGCCGACGAGAACGAGCGATGAGGAGCTGTCCGACTTCAATCAATCGGGGAAGCGTACGCAGCCACCTTCCACCTAGAGCAGCCCACCCACGGAGCGAGCCGATCTCGCGGACCCCGCTCCCATGATGCGGTTGCCGCCGTTCACATACCTGGCGCCGGCTACGGTGGGCGATGCCGCGCGTCTGATGGCCGAGCACGGGCCGGCGGCGATGCTGGTCGCCGGCGGCACCGACCTCTATCCCAACATGAAGCGGCGGCAGTTCGAGCCTCGCGTCCTGGTCGCGCTCGGAGGGATCCGTGAGCTGCGTGGCGTGTCGGGGAGCGCCCGGGACGGGCTTCGCCTCGGTCCGCTGACGACACTGACGGCGGTATCGCGCCATCACGAGATCGTCCGTCACTATCCGGCGCTGGCCACGGCGGCCGGCCTGGTCTCCTCGCCGCAGCTCCGCAACGTGGGCACCATCGGCGGCAACGTCTGTGTGGACACGCGCTGCAACTACTACAACCAGAGCCAACCCTGGCGGAAGGCCATCGGCTTCTGCATGAAGAAGGACGGCGACATCTGTCTGGTGGCGCCCGGCAGCTCGCGCTGCTGGGCGGTGTCGTCCTCGGACACGGCGCCCGTGCTGTGGAGCCTGGGGGCCTCGGCCCGGCTGGTGGGCCCGGGGGGCGAGCGCGCAATCCCGCTGAGCGCCCTCTATCGCGACGACGGCATCGAGTACCTGGCCAAGCGCCCTGACGAGGTGCTGGCCGAGATCCTGGTGCCGCCCGCCGACGGCTGGCGCTCCGTCTATCTCAAGCTGCGTCGGCGAGGCTCGTTCGACTTCCCCGTGCTCGGGGTGGCCGTGGCCCTGCGCCTGGAGGGGGACGTCGTGCGCGATGCCCGCATCGTGCTGGGCGCAGTCGCCTCGCTGCCGCGCGAGGCCGGCCCCGCCGCCGCCGCGCTGGTGGGGCAGCGGCTCGAGCCCGATGTGATCGGGCGGGTGGCCGACCTGGCGGCCGGGCCGGCCCGGCCCCTGGACAACACGGATTACGCCCACTACTACCGCAAGAAGATGACGCGCGTCTTCGTAGGCCGGGCCCTGCGCCGTCTGGCCGGCCTCGAGGGCGACGGGCGTCCCGATGAGGAGATCGCATGAGGCTTGGGGGCGTTCGAGCGCGGGCTTTGCCCGCGCAACCGGTTCTGGGGGAGGCCTCGGAGGGGGCCGTTGAGGCCCCCTCCGACATATGACGACGTTGGGGGAGCGGGTGCGGGCGTTGCGCATGGAGCGCGGGCTGCAGCAGCGCCAGGTGGCCGAGAAGGCCGAGCTGACGCCGAGCCTGGTGTCGCAGATCGAGTCGGGCCGGCTCACGCCCTCGCTGAACACGGTGCGCCGGCTGGCCGAAGCCTTTGGCGTGGCCGTCGGCTCGCTCTTCGACGGCCAGCCGGCGGGGAGCGTGGTCGTCACCCGCAGGAAGGACTGCCCGGTGGTGTCGTTCGACGGATCCCGCGAGCGGTGGACGGTGCTGGGCGCCGGCCTCTTCCAGGGCAAGATCCGCGGCGTGATCTCGACGCTGCCCCCGAAGTCCCGCGGCGTGGCCACCGACAAGGTCGTGATCAAGCCCGGCCAGATGAAGCTGCTCTACGTGCTGGAGGGCAAGGTGGCCCTGCACTACAACGGCGAACGGCACCTCCTGGACGCGGGCGATAGCGCGCTGCTCGACGGGGGGTTGCCCCACGGCTGGGAGAACCTCGGAACCCGGAAGGCCTCGGCCCTCTGGGTGATCCTCGGGTAGGACGACCCATGGCTGACGTCACCCATCCTCCGATCGACTTCCGTGTGGATCCCTCACGCTACCGGCACTGGACACTGCGGATCGACGGGCGCGTGGCCACGCTGGCCATGGACGTCAAGGAGGACGGCGGGCTCCGACCCGGCTACGAGCTCAAGCTCAACTCCTACGATCTGGGGGTGGACATCGAGCTCCACGACGCCGTTCAGCGCCTGCGCTTCGAGCATCCCGAGGTGGGCGCGGTGATCCTGACGTCCGGCAAGGAGCGCGTCTTCTGCGCCGGCGCCAACATCCGCATGCTCGGCCAGTCTTCGCACGGCTTCAAGGTGAACTTCTGCAAGTTCACCAACGAGACCCGCAACGCCATGGAGGAGGCCTCGGCCGAGTCGGGGCAGATCTACGTCTGCGCCATCAACGGCCCCTGCGCCGGCGGCGGCTACGAGCTGGCCCTGGCCTGCAGCCACATCGTGATGGCGGACGACGGGAACACCTCGGTGTCGCTCCCCGAGGTCCCCCTGCTGGGCGTGCTGCCGGGCACGGGCGGCCTGACCCGGCTGGTGGACAAGCGCCGCGTGCGCCGCGATCGCGCGGACTTCTTCTGCACGGTGGAGGAAGGCGTCAAGGGCAAGCGTGCGGTGGAGTGGGGCCTGGTGGACGAGGTGGTCCCGCGCTCCCGGCTGGTCGAGACGGCGCGCCGGCGGGCCGGCGAGCTGGCCGCGCGCAGCGACCGGCCAGGCTCCGCCCGGGGCGTGGTCCTCACGCCGCTCGCCCGCACGATCGAGGGCGAGCGCATCCGCTACGCCCACGTCACGTGCGCCCTCGACCGGGGGCG
>DATBIM010000146.1:0-13138 GCA_036556905.1 Candidatus Methylomirabilota bacterium | reverse complement strand
CAGGTCGGTCGGCGAGGCGCTGATTACGCGCAGGATCTCGGCGGTCGCCGTCTGTTGCTCCTGCGCCTCAACCAGCTCGCGGTCGCGCGTCTGGAGCTGCCCCAGCGCCTCCGCCAGACGCTTCTCAAGGTCGCGGACCCGAGCGCCTTCGTTCTTCCTCGACTTGCGGGCAGCAGGGAGCTTGGCTTCGACCTTAGCCTTGGCGGGCCTTGCACCCCGACGCATCGGCCTCTCCTTACTTCTCACAGGTCCTTACGACCGGGCAGGGATCGACGACAGGCTAGGCCAAGGCGCCCGCGTGGGCAAGGGCGAGGAGCAAGGTAGGTACTCCGTTTTGGGAAGGAGTTTCCGTCCGCTCCTCGTCCAGGCGGGGTGGCTTCAGGGCATGGTCGCAGGTCTCGTGCATCAGATCATCGCGCAGCCCCGACACGCGGGTCCAGTAGCTTCTGGAGCAGGTCATCCACCTGCCCGCAGTTGGCACAGCGTAGACGCCTTGTGTAGAACCCGGGTAGCAGAATCAGCGCCTGGGCACCGTTGCGGGCTTTCCTTTCGGTGACCTGGAGCTTGGTCGCCAGGCAGGGGTAGCAATACAGATTCGGCCAGTTCTCCAGCAGGAGTGCTGTGATTGCCTTGGCCGTCGCGTCCATTAGCGTTGGAGCCGAGACGATACCACGCGACGATCCGCGCGCACTCGTAAAAACTACTGAGCCGCCGTATCGTACCTGGCCGACCCACGGCCTCGTCGAGTGGTTGCGGCGGATGAACGTGGCGCGCCAGCCTCCCAAGGTAGCGGTGCATTCGGTAACTATTCGTCAGGGTTCAAGAAGCAGCTTCTCCAACTCGGCACGCCTCCGTTCGTGCTCCTCGAGAAGCCGATTGATCCGGCTGATCTCCTCCCGGTAGGTGGCCAACGCTCGGCGGTTCCGCGCGTCGAGGAAATCGAGCAACGCGAGGGAGCTCTCCGCATACTGGCGCTGGGCCTGCCTGAGCAGCGTGAGGGAGAGGGGGCGGAGTTCGGGCCCGCCAGCCCGGTACTGGTCCTCGGCGCGTTGCAGTTCGGTCATGGCTTTGCCGCGAGCGTCACGCAGCGCCACGTACCGCTCGGCGCTGGACGGATCCTCGCGTTGGAGTGCCTCGACGAACTTGCGCTCGGCTTCGTCGTCCCCGGCTGTCCTGGGCGTCTGCGCTCCGGCGCAGGTCGGCGACGTCCAGAGGAATGCGAGGAGCGTCGTACCGACAAGGATCGCCTTCATCGGACTTTCAGAGCGCTACTCAGTAGCTTGATCTGCCCGCAGCAGCCGCGCGGACGGGATGGGCTCAGGCCGAGCGGTAAGCGCTCAGCTGCCTGCGCCAATAGAATCCTCCCAGCACCAAGGCGACACCGATCACCACGCCGAGCGTCTGCTTCCAGCCGAATCCCGGCTGTTGCCCGTAGCCCAGAGCATCAGCGAATGCGGACAGGACGATAATGACCAAGCCCAGGATGATCAGTCCCCACGCCAGTTGTGGTTTCCCCATCACGCCCCCCCTTCTCGACCCCGGTGCTACGCGTGGCCCTTCCCGACTTCACGTGTGCCTCCCCGGCGCTGGGATGGGACGCGGTGAGGGTAGGTCATAGGCCAGGGGAGTTCAAGCGAACTGCCTCTTCTTCTTCGGCACGGTATTCGGCGATCCGGCTCGGAACATCCGGGTCCAGGGTTCGATAGCAGGCGCCGCGATAATGGACTAGACTCGTGCCCCTCACCGACCAGGACCCGATCGGATCCGGCGTGGAGGAGTCGATGAGACAGTGCCGGGCCCTCGCGCTGCTCGCGCTCGCGCTGGCCGCCGCCACCGCTGCCCACGCCCAGCCCGAGGCCCCGCCCCGGCGGCCGCTGGCCGAGCTGGACCTCGGCTTCATGCCGCGGGGCGAACTCTTCACCGCGCTCATCGCCGATCCGCGCTGGCCGCATTTCTCGGCGGCGTACCACTCCTACTTTGAGGATCCGGACTTCAAGGACGTGGCTGCCGTGTCGTTCGGCGAGACCTTCGCGCTATACCGCGACCGGGTCGGCCAGGCCTGGTGGGAGCTCGGGTTGCAGGCCGGCGTCTTCGCCGTCTTCGACCTGGATTCCTCGTCCTTCGACCTCATCAACAGTGATTACTTCGTGGCCGCCACCGTCGCCTATCGCTTCGGGGACTTCACAGCGCTGGGCCGGGTCTTCTAGTCAGCAGCGAGCTTCAGGCTACTTGTGATTGGCGAGCCCGGGTTCCCTCCCAGGGTCCCGGGGCATCTGGGGCGGCGCCGTCCCAGGTGGGGTAAGGACGCCGAAGGGGCTGTGAATCCTAAGGCTCTAACAGCACGAATTCGCTGACTTCCGCCGGCTCAAGAGCTGGCAGCCCAGTTGCTTTATCAGGCGGTCCTCGAAGTGGGCGGCGAACAACCTACAAATCTCTCAGCGGCTGGGCCGAAGACAGGTCCAGTGCTCGTGATCGACGATGAAGTCGATCTGCTTCAGACCTATGAACGACTCCTCCGTCGAATGGGCTGTGATGTCATTACAGCCGAACGCGGGCAAGATGGGCTGGCTATTGCTCAATCGAGACATGTCGCCCTCGTCGTTGTTGATCTGAGGCTTCCCGACATCGACGGCCTTGCTCTGGTGCGGGCTCTCAGAGCCAGGCCCGACCCGCCGCCCGTCATCGTCATCACAGGGTTCGGCTCGGCTGAAACCCGGCAAGCTGCGCTCGACGCAGGCGCCGCCGGGTATCTCGGGAAGCCCTTTTCCGTGCTGGCCTTTGCCGCCCTCCTGCGGAATGTCCTGGGAGGCCTCTGAGGCATGCGTCCCCAGTCTTGACTTCTCACGGGACTGGAGCGAGCCTTCTGGCCAAGAGAGGGGGCTAACATGCCTGCTCGTAACACCCCCGATCTGAGCGCATTTGCCCGTGACGTCGCCCAGGAGCTCACGCCGTCGCTGATGGCCCTCTGGAATCGCATTGAAGTGATGCTTGCCGAGGCCAGAAGCGACGGGCTACCAGCCGACAGCCTGGACGATCTGGAGATGCTTCGCCATCATGCGGTCCGGATGGTGGCGATCGTGAAAGGCCTCCTCTGTGTCAGTGGCGAGCCGGTCTTCGGGGTTGGTCCGGTCGACCTCAACACCATTGTCGAAGACTCGCTCTCACCGATCGTCCCCCGACTAGCCCGAAGACAAGTTGAGATCGAGCCCCTCCTTGACCCGACGATCCCGCCGGTCCTCGCCGACGCCGAGGCGCTCCGGTACGCGCTGACCAATCTCGTCGAGACTGCGGCCGAGACGATGACGACGGTCCACGTGACGACCCAGCGAGTGGGGGAGGATGGTGCTCGCATCCACGTTGGGACGAGCAGACTGACACAGGCCGAACGGAACATCATCCCCCAACAAGATGGCCTCCGCGTCCTCCTCGCCGAGGCCATTGTGCGCAGTCTCGGCGGCACCGTCCAGCGACGGGGTGGGAATCCCGCCGTGACGTATGCCATCTCGCTCCGCGTGGCGAGTTAGCGTCGCTCCACCGAGACGTCGATTCAGGTTACAAACGCGCGAACTGGCGATCTCCGGCGACAGAGGAGCCGGCGGGGCCCTTGGGGTGGACGGCGCGGGGCTCCCCCCTGCCCGGAGGAGGAGCCCCGCCCGGCCTGTCAGGCTCCGACGATCTCAGGCCCCGAAGATCACCCGGGTGCCGGTCGAGGGCATCACCAGCTTCTTGGGCATCTCTCGGTGAGCCGCGATGATCGTGTTGATACCCGTGCAGTGCCCAGGAATGAGGTAGTCAGGATTGATCCGCTTAAACGCATCCACGGTTTTCGCCACGACCTCGTCCGGTGCTGGCGCCAGATGGAACCCGCCCACGATCGCGTGCACCTTCTCCACTCCCGTGACCTTCTGGGCATGGCGGACGGAGTTGATCACACCGGCGTGGCCGCACGAGGTGATCACGACGAGCCCGCGATTCTTCACGTTGACGACGGTGGCGTGCTCCCCCTGGAAGTTGTCGGAGACCAGGTCCCCGGGCTTGGCCTCGACCTTGACGAGGCCGAAGTGGGTCGGTGAGCAGGCCGAGTCCATAGAACCCGCCATGAGACGGGCCGCCGCGGGTGGTTTCTCGAAGTCGGTCAGCCTGGGGATCTGACCGGTGGTGACCGCGTGACCTGCGACGACCGTCGGCTGCTTGGCGAGCGCGATCTTGAGCCCGCGCGCTTCGAGGTCAGCCTGGTCGAGCCGTCCCTGATCAACGCTCCCGGTCGGCGTCACGACGATGCGATGGCAGAAGGTGTCCTCGCCGCCAGCGTAAAGCGTCAGACCCGCCTTCAACTTACCCTGCTCGGCACGCACGAGGGCGGGCAGCGCGCCATAGTGGTCGCGATGACCATGACTGATGATAAGGGCATCAGCTTGTCGCGGATCGATCTTGAGCGCACGGTAGTTCTGGAACAGATTCAACTCGGTCAGCGTGAAATCGAGCAGGATCTCTCGCCGCTCACTGTCGCGCATCGATTCGAGATGATAGGCCAGCCCGTGTTCGGCCAAGAGCGGGATCGCATCAGGCCTGAGCGGCGTCCGCTGCACGGTAATGGCGTCCAGTTTTCCGCCCTTGGCGAAGATGTCATAGATGTTGTCCACGGCGGTCGTCAGCACCAGACGATCTACCGCCGGGATCGCGCTGCTCTGAGCAGCGGCCGTGGTCAGGCCGAGACGGGCGGCGCCGCCAAGCGCGAACGTCCCACTCGCGACTGCTCCCAGCTTGAGAAAACCTCTCCGGTTCATGGATGGACCTCCTGTGATGACTCACGTTGGACGCCGGTCGATTCGGTGTCGCCGACTGTGGACTCAGTGTCACGGCTTGTCAAGGATCCCAGCCGCCCTTGACAGGCCAGCCCGGCAACGCTATGTGTGCATCCTCGCGCCAGGCGTGGAGCCACTGATCGGCGCGTTCCCTGTCAGCGGCCGCGCCCCGCGCCAAGGCCGGTCGTCCCCGCGCCAGGGCGGGTGACCGCCTCTGGAGTGCCGATCGCCCTTCCCGAGAGCTCGGACGCGTACGGGACCCCGATGCCTAGGAGGTGCGCGATGAGACTCAGGCTCCTGCCCCTCGTGGTGGCCCTGCTGGTTCTGCTGGCCTTGATCTCGGGTACCACGCTGGCCCCGGGATCGGCCCAGGAGGCGAAGATCCAAAAGCTGGTCTTCGCCTCCGCCGGCTTCGAGGACAGCAACCGCTTCTGGATGGTGGCCCGGCCCGATCATCTGCAGTACGACCCGTTCCTCGAGACGCTGCTCGAGGTAGATCCCAAGACCGGGGAGTACACCCCCCGGCTGGCGGAGAAGTGGTCGGCGAGCCCGGACTACAGGGAATGGTCGTTCACGCTGCGCAAGGGGGTCCAGTTCCACTATGGATATGGTCCCTTCACGGCCCGGGACGTCGTGCACTCCCACGCCTTCATGCTGCGTCCGGAATCGACCGCGACGCTGGCCGGGTTCTGGCGCCAGGTCGAAGAGATCAAGGTCGTCAATGACCACCAGGTCGTGTTCCGCTTCAAGCGCCCGACGACCGTCATGCCGTACGCGGCCTCCCGCGCCGGTGATCTGAGAATCGTCAGCAAGGCCCAGTGGGACAAGGAGGGGCAGGAGGGCTTCGACCGACGGCCCGCCGGCACCGGCTCCTACCGCTATGTGGGACGGCAGCCGGGCCTGTCCATTACCTTCGAGCGAGTAGACAACCACTGGGCGGACAAGCCGGCCTTCAAGCAGCTCGAGTTTCGGCTGGCCCGGGAGGAATCGACCCGGCTGGCCTTGCTGCTCTCCGGCGAAGCGCACATCGCCGATTTACCCCGTGAGCTGCAGAAGGACGCGCTCAAGAAGGGCCTGAAGATCTTTTCGTCATCGTTCCCCGTGGACTGGATGACGGTGTACATGGGCGGTCAGTACTACATGCCCGGGGACCCCGCCTTCAAGGCCGACGTGCCCTGGACCAGGAAGAAGGTGCGCCAGGCCCTGAACATGGCGATCAACCGCAAGGAGCTGCTCAGCACGGTGTTCGCCGGCAAGGGCACCTTCACCTACGTGACCGGCTGGTCCGAGAAGTCCGAGGGCTACAACCCCGAGTGGCAGCATCGCTTCGACAAGATGTACGGTTACGATCCGGCTAAAGCCAAGGCGCTCCTGAAGGAAGCGGGCTACGGGCCCGGGCAGCTCAAGTTCAAGATCCTGGCCTTCACCGAGCCCGGGGAGTCGGAAGGGCCACAGGTGGCCGAGGCCCTGGGGATCTACTATAAGGATATCGGCGTCGAGACGGAGATCGAGGTGCTCGACTGGGCCAAGGTGCGGGAGATGTTCCGCAAGAAGGCGATCGGGTGCTGCATCTGGCCCAACATCATCTCCTGGCGGCCCTCCGAGGAGTGGATCCGGACGAGCTACTACAGCAAGTCCAACACCCATCACTACGAGAACGAGTTCATCGAGAAGACCTACGCGGCCCTGACCCAGACCGTGAAGCCGGAGGAACGGCAGCGCCTGGCCCGGGCCATCGCTGACCATCTGTTCGAGGAGTTCGCCGACATTCCGCTCTTCTGGTTCGCCAACGAGGTCGTGGCCAATCCCAAGGTCGTGGCCGACTGGGTATATCCGGGGATCGCGGCCGGCCGCTCGACGCATTTCCATCTCGTAAAGTCCGCGAAGTAGCGATCGGCGCCTCGAGGAGAAGAGCTCACGGTCTTCTCCTCGAGGCCGCCGCTCGATCACCGACATGACGAACGCTTCCACCGGTGATTCCGATCTCCCGGGACGTTCTCCCTAGACGCGCGCGGTTCGCGATTGGGGGATGCCGCGGCGATCCACGCGAGGAATCGTCTACTTAGAGATCAAAAACGCTTCTCTGGCCTGCTTCTTGCCCGGTGCTGCACCCCCAGGAGGTGACGCGATGATGGCAATCGCGGGACACCGGATGTTCGGGGTACGGCAGTTTCTCGGCCTCGGCGTCGTCCTCGTCACTCTCGTTCCGGCGTATGCCGCCTATCGGGTCACGGCCGCCCCTGTCCACCTTCCCTCGGGCGACGCGGCCGCCGATCGCTGGAACGCGGCCATGGAAGATTTCGTCGAGGAAGTCGCCGCTCGACATGGCGTGCCCAAAAATCTGGTGTTGGCGGTCATCGCGGTCGAGTCCCAGTTCGACCCCCAGGCCGTCTCGGCCCGGGGCGCTATCGGCCTCATGCAGCTCATGCCGGCCACGGCCCAGATCCTCGGCGTGAGCGATCCGTTCGACCCTCGCGAGAACATCCAGGGTGGCGTCCGGCATCTGCGCGCCCTGATGGACCGCTTCGACAACAACCTCACGCTCGCGCTGGCCGCTTACAACGCTGGCGCGAAGGCGGTGATCACTCACGGCGGAGTTCCGCCCTATCGAGAGACGCGGCAGTACGTCAAGCGCGTCCTGCGCCGCCTCGATCGGGATGATGGGATGAGTCTCCAGCACGAGCGCCGCCGCGGGCTTCGTTCGTAGCGCGCGGCGCGGACTGGACTACGGCGTCGGGCTCACTCGGGTATCGAGGCCAGGGTCGTGACGGGACTGCCGTCGCGGCACATGCAGGTCGGGCTGAGCCGGCCATCGCAGCACATCACCGCGCCGAAGGCGCTGCACCCGCAGACGCCGCCGTTGGCGTAGCAACATCCGGCCTGCACCCACGGTCGCTCCGCGTCCGGCGTGTCCCCCCGGGTGGCCAGGCAGTCGGCGATGTCCTCGGTTACCGGCGTGGGGGGGTCGGCGGAAGCGGGCGGGGCCGCATACAGACTCGCGAGCAGCGAGACGATCAGCAACAATCGGCTAGCATGCATCGGCTACTCCAGTAGTCACCCCTTATACGGGGTCGTCCCCGTGGCCGTCAATGGGCAAGATCCCGACCTGAGCCATTCACCCCAGGAAGGCCTCCACGCTGGGAATGGAGAGTTGCCCTGGATGGTCCGACGCCGGGGGCCCAGGACGCCGCAGACCACAACGATGACGCGGACTTCCGCGCCTCCCGGCCTTGGTATACCGGTTGCTCATTGTCCGATCACATGAAGACCACCCGGGGCAACGGTGCGGGCACGCGGCGTGGCACTGCGGACTTTTCCGAGGACCTGTCGGTCGACCCGGGCCAGGCGCTGGCAATGCTCGAGCGCGAGCTGGTCGCCTTCGCCCAGAGCGAGGGCACCGATCTGCACCGCCTCGAGCAGCTGCTGACCGAGGCCCGGCGGGCGGTCCGCGCCGACGCCGGCACTGTGTTCCTCCGTCACGGGGAGACGCTGCGCTTCACCGTCGTACAGAACGAGAGCCTGGCCCGCCGCCTGAGCGAGGACGAGCTGCTTCGAGGCTTCCAGGGCACCCCGCTGCCGCTCAAGGAGAATAGCGTCGCCGGCTACGTGGCCCTGCGGGGAGAGACCCTCAACGTCGGCGACGTCTACGAGATTCCCGCCGACCGGCCCTTCGCCTTCAACCCGACCTTCGACGTCCGCCACCGCTACCGCACGCACTCGGTGCTGGCCGTGCCGATCGTGGGGCGGGGCGGCGAGATGCTCGGGGTGCTCCAGGTGATCAACGCCCAGGATGCCCGCGGCCGGGTGGTGGCTTTCGACGCCCACGCCGAGCTGGTCATCCGGCAGTATGCCGAACGGATCGCCGCGGCGTGCCCCCGGCCCGAGCGCCTGCTCGAGACGGCCCCGGCCCCGGAGCCTCCGCCGGCCGACCCCAAGCCGACCACGGAGTTCTCATTGGAGAGGGCAGAGGCGGAGAGGGCCGAGGCCGCCCCCGCCAAACCTTCACCCGAGGTGCCATCGCGTCACTTCTCACCCCCGGACGTCCCGGCTCGGCTCTCGCGACGGCTGGGCGAGCTGCTCCTCAGCGCCGGCCTCGTCAGCCAGCGCCAGCTCGACGAAGCGCTCGCCGAGCAGAAGGGCAGCCATCAGCGGCTCGGCAGCATCCTCGTCCGGCGGGGGTTTCTCACCGAGCGTCAGATGCTGGAGGTGCTCTCTCGGCAGTACGGGATTCCTACTGTCGACCTCGCGCTGGTGACGCCTGATGGGGAGCTCCTCAAGCTGGTGCCGGCCGAGGTAGCCAGGAAGTACTGCGTGCTGCCGGTAGAGCGCCACGCCCGGTCCCTCCACCTGGCGGTGCCCGATCCCACCGATCTGTCCGCGCTGGACGCGATCGGGTTCATGACGGGGCTCAACGTGGTCCCGCGGCTGGCCGCGCTCGAGGAGATCCAGGCCACCATCGACCGGGTGTACGAGTCGTCGTCGCCGAGCAAGGCCGATGTCCTCGACGACCTGCAGTCGCGGGTCGGCCACATCGAGGTCGTCCCGGGGCGGGACATCAAGAGCATCCTCGACCTGTCCGAGGCCGCCACCTCGGCTTCCGACACGCCCACCGTCCGCCTCGTCAACACGACGCTGCTGGACGGCATCCGGCGGGGCGCCTCCGACATCCACCTGGAACCCCTGGAGAAGAGCCTGCGCGTGCGGTACCGCATCGACGGACGGCTGGTCACGGCCATGACGCTGCCCAAGCGCTGCGAGGCCCCGATGGTGGCGCGGCTCAAGATCCTGGCCGAGCTGGATATCGCCCAACATCGGCTGCCCCAGGACGGCCGGATCAAGCTGATCTACAATCGGCGGCCCATCGCCCTGCGGGTCTCCATCGTGCCGATGCTGTTCGGCCAGTCCATCAGCCTGCGGATTCTCGAGGGCGCGGTGCTGCAGCCGAACCTGGCCCAGATCGGGTTCGACGGCGCCGCCCACGACGAGTTCGTCAAGGCCATCCAGAGCCCGAACGGCGTGATCCTGATCACCGGTCCCACTGGCTCGGGCAAGACCACCACGCTCTATTCGGGGATTCATCTGCTCAGCAAGCAGGATCTCAAGATCGTGACCGTCGAGGATCCGGTGGAGTACGCGCTGGACGGCGTGAACCAGGTCAACGTGCAGGAGGAGATCGGCCGGACCTTCGCCGCCACCCTGCGCTCGTTCCTGCGCCACGACCCCGACGTGATCCTGGTGGGCGAGATGCGGGACGTCGAGACGGCCCAGACGGCGATCCGGGCGGGACTGACCGGGCATCTCGTGCTGTCCACGTTGCACACCAACGACTGCGCCTCCACCATCGCCCGGCTGCTGGACATGTCCATCCCGCCCTTCCTGCTGTCGACCGCGCTCCGGTTGCTGGTGGCCCAGCGTCTCGTCCGCCGCCTCTGCCTGGAGTGCCGCGAGCCCTACGAGGTCGACGAGGAAAGCCTGGTCGCCCAGGGCCACATCGCCCGGGGGCAGGGCCGGTACACGATCTACCGGGCCAAGGGCTGCACCGCCTGCGACTTCAAGGGATTGCGGGGGCGGGTCGGCATCTTCGAGGTGATGCCGGTGACGCCGGACATCGCCGACCTCATCCTCAAAGGGGGCACGGCCAAGGACCTCCGCGCGGCGGCCCGGGAGCGCGGCATGAAGACGCTCCGGGAGGCCGGCCTGCTCCGGGTCCTGGAGGGCGTCACCACGCTGGAGGAAGTCACGCAGGCCACCTCGGGGTAGAACTCGGGTTGCATTTCCGTCCCGAGAGTCGTACCTTCTCCCCGGTTGCCAGACAGGAACGACCAGCTTCGATGAGGCCCAGAACGCCGAGCGCGAGCGTACGCAAGATCGCCGTCACCAACGACGGGCGGGTCATCCAGCTGTTGCCTCCCGCGGTGCGCGCGGCCATGGCCTTCAAACACGTCGATGCGCCGGGTGACCGGTGCGGCAAGTGCGGCAGCACCTTCATCGCCTATGAGCCCGCGTTCGTCCACTGTTACTGCTGCGGGAACCTGGCGCGCATCGCCGGGGCCTCCCTCCTCGCCCAGGAGTTGTTCGAGATGCGTTCGGGGCTCCGACTGGCCTCCTGACCGGCGAGCGGTTCTCTACCAAGGACGGCTGACCGACGTGAGAGCGGGGATGGTGGGAGGGCTGCTGGTCGCGGTCCTCCTGCTCCTGGCCGTCGAGAGCGCGGCCCAGGATTTCCAGGTGACGTTCACCGCGGACCAGACCACGCCCAACCGCACCAAGATCACCGGCACCGTCGTCAACACGGGGCGCATCGACGTGCTCGACGTTCACGTCACCGCCGAGGCTCTGGACGCCGGCGGGAAAGTCGTGGGCCGCGGGATCGCCTTTGTGAGCCCCAACATCCCGCAGGGGGCCAGCGCACCCTTCGAGGCCCTCATCCCCGTCGGGACTGCCGCCAAGTTTCGCGTGCGGGTCACGAACTATCGGCAAGGGCTGGGCGCGCAGGCGCCCTGACCGCCGTCGCCCTGACCGCCGTCTAGGGCTCCGCTTCCCGGCGATGGGCCACGCAGTGCACGGTGGCCACCGCCCGGCCCTCACCGTCGCTCACCACGACGTCATAGAATCCTGCTCGCCGCCCCTGCCGCCGCGTCGTGGCCTCGGCGACGAGCCGCGCCCCGGGCGTGGCCGCGCTGAGATAGTTGATCGTCATGCTCAACGCGACGGCGGGCGTGCCCTGGGAGTTGCAGGCCGCGCTGAAGGCCGCGTCGGCCAGTGAGAAGATCACCCCACCGTGGGGCGCCTGCTGATGGTTGACCATGTGCGGTGCCAGGCGGAGCGCCGCGCGACAATAGCCAGTGCGCAGCTCCAGGAATTCGATTCCCAGCGCGGTGGCCCACGGATCGTTCAGGATCCGGGCGCGCACCTCGGCGGGGACGCTGTCGGGCGATCTGGCCGTCACGCGGCGGCAGTATCGCGTCGTTCGTTCACCCCGTCAACGGAACGTGCGTTCCGACGGAGCGGGGGAGTATCCTTGGGAGAATTCACCGAGAAGGAGGCGACGATGAGGACGTCGGTCATCGCGATCGTCGCGCTGCTGCTCACGGCCTGTGCCCCCACCGCTCCGCCCGCACCGGTGAGCGGGCAGCCGTTCACCGGCGAAGTCTGGGGCTGGAACGAGCAGGCCAGCGTCATCACGCTGAACCAGGGCGGCAGCCTCACCCACGTCAAGGTCACGCCCGATCAGATCGTCGGGCTGCGTCTGCATCAGGTCGTGACGGTGCGCGGTGAGCGCACGACGCTGGAGGTCCAGCGGACCATCCTCCCGCCGGGGCGCCTCGTGGCTCGCGGCGCGCCCGCCAGCGCGGAGACGACCGGGAAGGTCACCCGCGTGAATCCGTCCGGGACCGTTGCCATCGACTCGGCGCGGGGGCCGGTCACGGTGTGGATCGCCACACCCGGCACCCAGCCCTTCCAGGCGGGCGAGCCGGTGCGCGTGCGGTTGCAGGTGCAGCCCCTGGAGCAGCTCCCCCCGGAGGCCGGCGACGTGACCCCGGCCGCGATGACCGAGCCTCCGGTGCCGTCGGCAACGGAACCGGGCGAGTACGCAGCGGTGCGCGGGCGGGTCACCTCGGTCGAGCCGGCCGGCCGCGTCACCGTGGACTCGGCCCGTGGCCCGGTCACCGTCTGGCTGCCCGATGGCACGACCCTGCGCGTGGGCGACTGGGTCACGCTGCAGACGTCGGTGCATCCGGCGCGCTGAGCCGCCTCGGGTATACTGACCAGGGCTGACCCCGTCGTCTAGCCTGGCCCAGGACGCGACCCTTTCAAGGTCGAGATCGCGGGTTCGAATCCCGCCGGGGTCACCACCTTGATTTCTCGGGCGGTTTTCGCCTCGAAGTTTTAGTCCCGTGGGGAGGGGATGAGAACCCCTTTCCCGTTGCTGTCGAACACACTGACGATCTGCTCGAGCTCGTGCTGCGTGAGTCTCGTGTAGATCGTGGTCGTCTGGATGTCCTGGTGCCTCAGGTGCTCCTGGACCGCGCGGAGATTGCCTCGGGTGCGCCGCAGCAGCTCCACACCGCATGAATGTCGGAACGCATGCGGATGAAGCTCGGGAAGCCCCGAGTCGTGTCCCAGCGCCTTGACGACCTTGAACACACGGTGATCGCGCATGCGCTCTTCGCGCCACGCGCCAGCCTTCGTCTTGAATCGCACCACAAAGAGTGGGTCGCTTGGCCTCGCGCCTCGCCGTTGCGTTGCGAGGTACTCGGAAAGGACTGCGCGGTCGCTGAGACAGGTCAGGCCCGTCGAATTGTCCCACACTCATTTCCTTGTCTCCGGCT
>DATBIM010000145.1:0-10189 GCA_036556905.1 Candidatus Methylomirabilota bacterium | reverse complement strand
CTGCGGCTGCTCTTCCGCTCCCAGCGAAAACAGGGGGAGCCCCCACCCCTGCCGACGTTCCACAGCGGAGGCATGCTTGTGGACATCGCCAACCGGGAGGCCCTGTACGGGACAATGGAAGGACGGTAATGCTCGTCGTCGACACCAACATCTTGGTGTACGCCGCCGACGGCGACTCCCCCCAGCATCCCGCATGCCGTGACTGGTTGGAACGGCAGCGAGGTCGGCCAGACGCCTGGTACACGACCTGGGCGATTCTTTACGAGTTCCTGCGCGTGACAACTCACCCGAGAGTCATGCGACGTCCGTGGAGTGCGCCCGAGGCCTGGGGCTTCATCGAGGCCTTGCTGGCGTCGCCGGGCCTGGGTCTCCTGGTGCCCACACCACGCCATGTCGAGGTCGCTGCGCAGGTCATCAGGGAGCTGCCGCATCTCACGGCAAACCTGTTTCACGACGCGCACACTGCAATCCTCATGCGCGAGCACGGGATCCGCCGCGTCGTCACCCGGGACACCGACTTTCATCGCTTCCCGTTTCTCGAACCAATCGATCCACTCGTGTAGTGAAGGTGACCGGCAACCCGTGCGATCGCGCCTGGCGTGCGGGCCCAGGCGTGGCAGGCCTTCGTCAGCCAACTATGAGCGAGTGGGAACTTCCCGCCCGGCGGTATGGTCTCAGCCGATGAGAGGAGCGCCCGGCGATGACCCCGAGCTGCTGGCTCGCCTGCGCGCGGGGGAAACCCGGGCCTTCGAGGAGCTGGTCATCGCCCAGCAGCACCGGGTCTTCGGGGTGGCCCTGCGGATGCTGGGCAGCCGCGCCGAGGCGGAGGAGATCGCCCAGGAGGTGTTCGTGCGGGCCCACCGCGCGGTGGCGGAGTTCCGGGGCGACGCCAAGCTGTCGACCTGGCTCTACGCGATCGCCTCGCGGCTCTGCCTGAACCGGCTCGCCGCCAGCGACCGGCGGCTCCGGCGCGAGGGCGAGGAGACTCTCCTGCGCTTACCGGCCGACGCCGATCCGGCGGCCGGAGTGGAGCGCCGCGAGGTGGAAGCAGCCCTGCATCGGGCGATCGAGGCGCTGCCCGAGGAGCGGCGGATCGTGGTGATCCTCAGAGATCTGGAGGGGCTCAGTTACGAGGAGATCGCCCAGGCCCTGGGACTCGAGCTGGGCACCGTGCGCTCGCGCCTGCACCGGGCCCGGATGGACCTGAAGGACAAGATGGAGCGGTTCCTGTCATGACGTGCGGCGAGGCCCGCGAGCTCTTCTCGGCGCTGGTGGACGAGGCGCTCACGCCCGATGAGCGCGTGGCGCTCGACCGCCATCTGGCCGGTTGCGCCGAGTGCCGCGCGGAGCTCCAGCGATTCCGCAACGTCGTCTCGCTCGTCCGCGCGGTCGAGCCCGAGCGAGCGCCCGTCGGCTTCGTGGATCGCGTGCTCGCCCGGACGGGCTCGGCGCCCTGGTATCGGCGTCTGGGCCGGGCCCTCGTGCTGCCGCTCCCCGTGAAGCTTCCGCTCGGCGCGGCGGCCGCCGTGCTCATCGGCGTGCTGGTGAGCCTGCTCTATCGTCAGTTGCCCGAGCTCCAGCAGGCCGCCCGCCGCGATCCCATCCCGGCGCCTGCCCCCGTCGAAGCTCCCGCCGCCCCTCGAGAAAGCGCGGCGCGCCAGCAGGACGCTCGGAAATCCAAGGAACCAGCACCGGAGCCTTCGAAGCCGGGCCTCGCGAGCAAGCCGAGCGTCCCGGCGCCACCGGGCAAATCCGAGGCTCAGCGCCAGGCGGCGGAGCCTGCGGCGCCCATGAGAGACAATCGCGAGTCCGCGGGCCGCGCCGCGACGGCGCCGGGGACGGCGCCCGGGCGCGAGGCCACGGCGGGCATCGCCGAAACCAAGAAGGATCCGGGCCCGCCCGATCTCTCCGGCCGCCTCACCGTCGCTGACCTCGCCGGCGCCGAGAGCGAGCTCGGCGCGCTGATCTCCAGCTCGGGCGGCCGGGAAACGGGCCGTCGCTCCATTCAGGATGGTCTCGAACTCGAGGTGGCAATCCCGCGCAATCGCGCTGACGAGTTCACCCGCGAGCTCGCGCGGATCGGCCGCTGGCAAGCCGCGCGGGCTGCCGAGTCGCCGGCCGATCCGGTCCGGGTTCGCATTCAGCTCGTCCGCTAACTCCGCGTCTGCCCAGACGACTCGTGATCCCTGCCCGCCCCGGGAACTCCACGCCCGCCGATCGGTCTAACCGAGCATAGGGCCCCATCCCAGGCCCGGGGAGGACCGGATCATGCGACAGCTCATCGCCTTGGCGCTGCTCCTGGCCGTCGGCACGGCCGAAGCAGCCACGCCCCCGCTCGCCGTCACTCGCGACGGCCAGAAAGATGTGATGGTGACGATCTACAACGGCAACCTCGGGCTCGTGAAAGACACCCGCGAGATCCGCCTGCCCGCCGGCGTCCACGAGCTCCGCTTCATGGACGTGGCCGCGCTCATCGACCCCACGACGCTGCATCTCAAATCGCTCACCGACGCGGCCGGGCTGCGCATCCTCGAGCAGAACTACGAGTACGACCTCCTGACCAGCCAGAAGCTCATCGAGAAGTACGTGGGCCGCAAGGTGCGGCTCTACCAGGGCAGCTCCTGGATTGAGGCCACCCTGCTCTCGACCAACGGCCCCGTCTTCGAGATCAACGGGCAGATCCATCTCGGCCACCACGGCCAGCTGGTGCTGCCGGCGTTGCCCGAGAATCTCGTCTCCAAGCCCACCCTGGTCTGGCTGCTGCGCAACCAGGCGGTGGCGCCCCAGCGGATCGAGGCGTCCTATCTGACATCCGGGATCACCTGGAAGGCCGACTACGTGCTCGTCCTGAACCCGGCCGACACCCGGACCGACCTCACCGGCTGGGTCACGATCGACAACAAGAGCGGCGCCACCTACACGAACGCCGCCCTCAAGCTGGTGGCCGGTGATCTCAACCGGGCCCGCGACCCGCGCCGGGACGGCAGAGTGATGGAGATGGCGGCCAAGGCCTCCTCGGGAGCCGACGCCAGCCGCGACTTCAAGGCCGAAGGCTTCTTCGAGTACCACCTCTACACGCTCGACGGCCGCACCACCATCAAGGACAATCAGACCAAGCAGCTCACCCTGATGGCGGCCAGCGAGATTCCCGTGCAGAAGCACTTCATCTACTGGGGCGCCCAGGACTACTACCGCAACCAGTACGGCGTGCCCATCTCGAACCAGAAGGTGGGCGTCTACCTCGAGATCAAGAACGCCAAAGAGCATCGCCTCGGCGTGCCGCTGCCCCGCGGCAAGGTGCGGGTCTACAAGGCCGACACCGCCGGCAGCCAGCAGCTCATCGGTGAGGACTGGATCGAGCACACCCCCAAGGACGAGCGCGTGAAGCTCAAGCTGGGCGAGGCCTTCGACGTGGTCGGCGACCGCAAGCAGACCGACTGGAAGAAGATCGCCTCCCACCTGTGGGAGGTGGAATGGGAGGTGAGCCTGCGCAACCACAAGAAGGAGCCGGTGACCGTGCAGGTCATCGAGCCCGTCCCCGGCGACTGGCAGGTGCTCCACGCCACCCACAAGGCCAACAAGGTGGAGGCCCACACGCTCCGCTTCGACGTGCCGATCGCCCGGGAAGGCGCGACCACGCTCACCTACCGCGTCCGGGTCCGTTACTAGATGGACGCGGGGCTAGTACCCTTCCTCGTCCAGCAACGGAAAGGCGCTCGTGACGTGCGCCGGGTTCACCGGCGTGGCCGGGTGCAGGTAGGAGCGATCGAGCTGGGACAGCCGGCTCACGCCCATGAGCCCCAGGCACACCCGGACCTCCTCCTCCAGCAGCTCGAGCACGCGCACGAGCCCGGCCTGGCCCGCGGCGGCGAGGCCACAGCACTCCAGACGGCCGATGGCCACGGCGTGGGCGCCGGTGGCGATGGCCTTGACCACGTCGGTGCCGCGCATGATGCCGCCGTCCATGATGACGGTGGCGCGACCGTCGACGGCGGCCAGCACCTCGGGGAGCGCGTCGAGGGTGCCCCGACCGTGGTCGAGCTGGCGGCCGCCGTGGTTGGAGACGTAGACGATCTCCACACCGTGCTCGACGGCCAGCGTGGCGTCCTCGGCGGTGGCGATGCCCTTGAGCGCCAGTGGGATGTCGGGGTGGACGTCCTTGAAGCGCTTCACGTGATCCCAGTTGAGCCCCGCCTGGTACTCGAAGCCGCCGGCCCGCACGCGCCAGGGCTTGACGAAGCGCCGGGCCAGATCCCGCTCGCGCCGGCTGTAGACGGCGGTGTCCACGGTGAGGCAGAAAGCCCCGTAACCGTGGTCGCGGGCGCGCTTGACGAAGTCGTCGACCCAGGCGTCGTCACCGCGCACGTAGAGCTGGAAGATGCGGAAGGCGTCGGGGGCCGCCTTGGCCGTCGCCTCCAGACCCGGGTTGCACACCGAGGACAGCATCTGGGGCACCCCGAACTCGGCGGCGGCCTGGGCCGCGGTGGCGCCGCCGCCGGGAGCGAAGGTCTCGATCGACCCCACGGGCGCGAGCATGACCGGCAGGCGAATGGCCCGGCCCAGCAGCGACGAGGTGCAGTCGATCTTGGAGACGTCCCGCAGCACGCGCGGCCGGAAGGCGACCGCGTCCAGGGCCTGGCGGTTCCGGCGGAGCGTGGTCTCTGTCTCGGCGCCGCCGGCCAGGTAGTCCCAGGGCCCGGGGGCAAGGTTGACCCGGGCGGCCCGCACGATTTCGTGCAGCGTGAGGAATCGGTCTTCGAGGTTCGATGGCATGGCGGGTGTTATACCACGAGGAGCTCGTGCTACGCTTGGGCCCGCTGCCGCCGACGGCGCGCAGCGGAACGGAGGAAGCAATGAGCGCTCCCACGACCATGCGGGCCACCGTGCTAATGGCGCCCCACCGCTTCGAGCTGCAGGAGCGGCCGGTGCCTCAGCCGGGACCCGAAGATGTCCTGGTCCGCGTGCGCGCCTGCGGCGTCTGAGGAACGGATCTGAAAATCGTCCACCAGGGGCTGCCCCACATGCCCCCCTACGGCCAGTTCATCTTCGGCCACGAGTACGCGGGCGAGGTGGCGGCGGTCGGCAGCACGGTGGATGAGTTTCGGGTGGGCGACCGGGTGGTCGTCGAGGCGCACATGGGTTGCCGGCGATGTGAGAACTGCATCCGCGGGCACTACACGGCCTGCCTGAACTTCGGCAACATGAAGCGCGGGCACCGGGCCAACGGGTTCACCACCAACGGCGGGCTGGCCGAGTACGCGCTTAACCACGTCAACACGCTATTCCGCATCCCCGACAGCGTCTCCTTCGAGGAGGCCGTCGTCGTCATGACCGCGGGCAGCCCCCTCTACGGGCTGGAGCGGGCCGGCGGCTACTTCGCCGGCGAGTCGGTGGCGGTGCTGGGACCGGGACCGATCGGACTGATGGCGCTGCAGCTCGTCAAGGCGCTCGGCGCGGTGCGCGTGATCCTCACCGGCACCCGACCGGGCCGCCTGGCCCTGGGCAAGGAGTTGGGCGCCGACGTCATCGTGAACAGCCGCGAGCAGGATCCGGTGATCGCGGTGCGGGAGGCTACCGGCGGCCGCGGCGCCGACGTGACGATCGATTGCGCCGGCGGTGACGACACCTTCGACCAGTCGATCAAGATGACCAAGCCGGGCGGCCGGGTCATCCTGGTGGCGTTCTATCACGGCCCCGTCACCGCCGACGTGGCCGACGCCGTGCGCCGCAACCTGACGATCTACACCGAGCGCGGCGAAGGCGGGACGAGCGTGGGCCGCGCCCTGGCCCTGCTGGCGGCCGGTCGCGTGCGAGCCAAGCCGCTGGTGAGCCAGACCTTCCCGCTGGCCGAGGTGCACCGGGGGTTCGAGGTCGTCGAGAAGCGCATCGGCGATCCCATCAAAGTCATCTTCCACCCGTGAGAGGGGCAGCGATGATACGCCTGAGTGTCCTGCTGATCGCGTTGGTCGCCCTGGCGCCCCCGGCCTGGGGCCAGGCGTTCCCGGCCAAGCCCATCGAGCTCATCATCCCCTTCGGCGCTGGCGGCTCCGCCGACATCGAGGGGCGCATCATCGCCAAGGCCGCCGAAAAGCTCCTCGGGGTGCCCGTCGTACCCATCAACAAGCCGGGCGCCGGCGGCGCGCTGGCCTACACGCATGTGAAGACGGCAGCGCCCGATGGCTACACCGTGGCCTGGAACTCCACCTCCCTGCTCACCACCGCCAACCTCGGCACCCTCGACTTTCCCTGGGATGCCCTCGATCACGTGGCGCGCGTCTCCACCCAGGCCATGCCGCTGGCAGTCCGCGCGGATGCTCCCTGGAAGACCTTCGCGGACTTCCTGGCCCACGCCCGCGCCAACCCCGGCAAGGTCCGCATCGGCAACGCCGGCCACGGCAGCGGCACACACTTCGCCGCGCTCTCGATGACGGAGGCCACCGGGGTCAAGGCGATCCACGCGCCACTGGGCTCCGGCAAGCGCATCCCGAGCCTGCTGCGCGGCGAGGTGGAGATGATCAGCGTGCCCACGCCCGAGATCGCCGCCCACGTGCGGGCCGGTGAGGTGCGTATCCTGGCCGTGCCCAGCGAGGCGGCCGACCCGGCGTTCCCCGGCGTGCCCACGCTCCGCCAGGCCGGGGTGCCGGTGGCGATGGAGCTCTTCCGTGGCTTCAGCGTGCCCAAGGGAACCCCCGCCGCGATCGTCGACAAGCTGGCCGACGCCTTCCAGAAGGCCGCGCACGACGAGACCTTCAAGCAGGCCGGCGTCAACGGCGGCTACATCGTGGCGGTCCAGGGCCCGGCCGCGTTCCGAAAGTACCTCGAGGAGCAGAATGCGCTCATCGCCGACCTCGTGAAGAAGGCCGGGCTCAAGAAGTAGGTCCCGCGTGCCGGACCGCGTCGCTGCCGCCCTCGCCGTGCTGGCCGTGGGGGCCGCGTGGGCGTGGCTGGCGCGCGGGCTGCCGGTGCTCGGTCCCGAGGGGCCAGGACCGGCGTTCGTGCCCCTGTTGCTGTGCGGGCTGCTCGCGCTGCTGGGTCTGCTGCTCCTGATCCAGAGCCCGAGCGCCGGCAGCGACAGCGAGCGCCCCCAGGGTCCCGGCTGGAAGCAGGCCGCCGGAGTCCTGGGCCTGCTCGCGCTCTACGTCACGGCTCTGGCGCAGCTGGGCTACTTCCTGGCGACCCTGCCCTTCGTCGTCGCCGCGATGTGGCTGTGCGGGGCCCGGTCGCCGCTGCTCGTCCTCGGGGCGGCCGCCGGCTTCACGCTCGGCGTGTGGGTCGTGCTGACGGTCCTGTTCGCGGTTCCGCTACCCCGGAGCCCGTGGCTCTGAAGCGCCGCTGACGGTGACAGACCCCGCGATCTGGCAGGCCTTCGGCCAGGCACTCTCCGGGCCGAGCCTGCTCGCGAGCTTCGTCGGCGTCCTGCTCGGGCTCATCGTGGGCGCGCTCCCGGGGCTCACCATCTCCCTCGGCATGGTGCTGGTGCTGCCGCTGACCTTCGGGCTCGGCTCGATCCCCGCCATGTCGCTCATGCTCGGCCTGTTCGCCGCCGGCATGACGGGCGGTTCCTACTCGGCGATCCTGATCAACATCCCGGGGACGCCGTCGGCGTCGGCCACCGCCATCGATGGCTACCGCATGGCTCGCCACGGCGAGGCTGGCAAAGCGCTCGGCGTGTCCGTCATCTCTTCCGTCTATGGCGGTGTCTTCAGCCTGGTCTGCCTCGTGCTCTCGGCGCCGCTGATCGCGCGGGTGGCGCTGCAGTTCGGCGCCGCCGAGCAGTTCGCGCTGCTCACGCTGGGGCTCACGTTGATCGCCGCCTTCGCCGGAGGCTCGCTCGTCAAGGGCCTGATCACCGGGATCCTCGGTCTGCTCCTCACCACCGTCGGCCAGGATCCCATGGTGGGCACGCCTCGCTTCACTTTCGGGCGGGTCGAGCTGCAGGCAGGCTTGCACTTCATCCCCGCGCTCATCGGGCTCTTCGCCATCCCCCAGGTCATCGAAGGCCTGCGGGTGGGCGCTGGCGCCGTGATGCCGAGGTTCACCGTCGGCCTCACAAGTCTGCTGCCCTCGTGGCGCGAGCTCAGGGCCCTGAACCGCAGCATGGCGATCGGCTCTGCCGTGGGCACCGGTGTCGGCGCCATCCCCGGCACTGGCGGTCCCATCGCCGTGTTCCTCGCCTACGATCTGGCGCGCCGCGTGTCCCGCACGCCAGAAGCCTTCGGCCGGGGCAGCGCCGAAGGCGTCGCCGCTCCCGAGGCGGCCAACAACGGCGTCACCGGAGGGGCGCTTATCCCCATGCTCACGCTGGGGATCCCGGGCGATCCCATCTCTGCGATCCTGCTGGGTGTCCTGATCGTCCAGGGGCTGGCGCCGGGGCCGCTGCTCTTCAAGGAGCATCCCGACTTCGTCTATGGCGTCTTCTGGGCGCTGCTCCTGGCCAACGTCATGACCCTGGTGGTGGCGCTGCTGTCGGTACGCGGGATCGTCCAGGTGCTCCGGCTGCCTCCGAGCTCGCTCATCCCGGCCATCGCCGTCCTCTGCGTCGTCGGTGCGTACGGGATCCGCAACACCTTCTTCGACAGCGCCGTCATGCTCGGCTTCGGCGCCCTCGGCTACCTGCTGAACCGCTATAGCTTCCCGGTGGTGCCCATGATCATCGGCCTCGTCCTGGGCGGCGATCTGGAAGAGCAATTCCGTCTCGCCCTCACCCTGAGTGGTGGCGATCCCACGATCTTCCTGCGCCAGCCGATTGCTGCCGGCTTTCTCGTGCTCACCCTGGCCACGCTCGTCTGGCCGATCCTGCGCCGAGTCCCGACGCGGTCCACGCGGTGAAGGGGGAACCGTACCACCGCCCCACCGGTTGTATACTGCGGTGCCCTGCCTCAGGGCCACCTCAATGGCCCTGCGCAATGAGGGAGGATCCATGAGTCCAGGGCTGACCCGGATGGGCACGATCATTGTGGTGGTGAGCGCCGTCCTCCTCGTCGTGGGGGGCGTGACCGGCCTCCGACCGGCGGCCGCAGAGCCCAAGGTCGGCGACCGGGCGCCCGACTTCACGCTGCCGGCGACGACGGGAGGCAACATCAGCCTGAGCCAGTTCCGCGGCAAGCAGATCGTCCTCCTGGAGTTCTACGGCGCCGACTTCTCCCCCGTGTGAGCGGCGAACCTGTCGGCCAGGAAGGCCGACTACGGAAAGTTCGAGGCGCTGAACATCCAGATCCTGGGGATCAGCTCCAATAATCCGTTCTCGCAGAAGACGTTCAGCGATTCGCTCAAGCTGCCCTATCCCCTGCTGAGCGACTTCCCGCATCTCAAGACGATCAAGAGCTACGCCGGCCTCAACACGCAGTGGTCGAGCACGACCGCTCAGCGCGCCTTCTTCCTCGTCGACAAGGCCGGCATCATCCGCGGCCGTTGGCTCGGCACGGTCGCGGACGTGTTCCCGACCGAGCCTATCCTGGAGGCCGCGCGCGCGATCGGGAAGGAGTGATGGCCGCGTGGGCGGCCGGCGCCGCCGGCGTCCTCGGGGTACTGGCGCTCGGCCCGGCGTGGGCGGCGGCCGGTAGCCCACTCACTCCGGCCCACCGCGCCAGCCTGGATCTCGGCTCGTATCCCCGTGCAACAGCGCCGCCGGAGTTCAACCTGAGCACCCCCGAGGGCCGGACCGTGTCCCCGGCCGGGCTGCGCGGGCAGGTCGTCATCCTGAACTTCTGGGCGACCTGGTGCGTCGATTGCCGCCAGGAGATGCCAGCCCTCGAGGCCTTGCATCGCCGGTTCGGCACCCGTGGGCTGGCGGTCGTCGGCATCAACACGCGCGAGGGCCCGGCGGTGGTGCGGCGTTACGCCCGTGACCTGGGCCTGAGCTTCCCGTTGGTCCTCGACGCAGACGGCACGGTCACGGGCCGATTCGGCGTGATCGGCTTGCCCACCACGTTCCTCATCGGGCGCGACGGACGGGCAGAGGCGCTGGCGGTGGGCGTCCGCGAATGGGCGAGCCCCGCCGCCGTGACGATCGTCGAGACCCTGCTGGCCGCCACACCCGGCGAACCCGTCCCGCCCCGGGCGCGGGGCCCGCAATCCGGGGCGCCGCGGCAATGAAGGGGAACCTGCACGCCTGTCGGGCCCTCGGAGTCGCCTTCATCCTGATCGGGTGGGGGCTGCTGGACGGATCACCCGCCCAGCCACAGGCGAA
>DATBIM010000144.1:0-4842 GCA_036556905.1 Candidatus Methylomirabilota bacterium | reverse complement strand
GCTCGGGCATTGCCCAGTCGATTGCATCACCACCGTCTACTCGATCCTCTGGGCCCACGGCGCCAAGGAGGTCGAGAAAGACGGCAAGACCATTGCGCTGAAGTCCCCCGAGACGGTGAAGGCGCTGGAGTTCATCAAGCGCGCGTATGACGAGGCCTGGCCACCGGGCGTGGTGGGCTGGGACAACGCCTCCAACAACCGGGCCTTCCTGGGCGGCCAGCTGGGGATGACGATCAACGCGGGTACCATCTGGTTCGCCGCCAAGAAGCAGGCCCCGGCCATCGCGCCCAGCATCAACCATGCCCCGATCCCGCGCGGACCGGCCGGACGGGCGATCCCGTTCTGGCCCACGTCGCTGGCCGTCTTCGGGCACTCCAAGCAGCAGGCCCTGGCCAAGGACCTCGTACGCTACATCACCGACGGCCCGCAGTTCGCCCGCTGGCTGGAAAAGACCGAGGGCGCCGGCGGCAGCCCGCTCGGCGGGATCATGAAGCTCGAAAAGGGTCGTGATCCCAAGCTGCGCGTGGTGGGCGACGTGATCCAGTACGGCCGGCTGCCGGGCTGGCCCGGTCCGCCGACCCGAGAGTCGGCCGAGGTCCACGCCAAGTTCGTGCTGGTGGACATGGCCCAGAACGTGGTGAAGGGCATGGCGATCCCACAGGCCATCGACCAGGCCGTCGCCGAGATGAGGCGCATTTACGGCCAGCGGTAGGTGAGGGTGCCGGCGCGCCTGCTCAGCCGAGACGCGACGCTCGGCTACCTCTGGGTCACGCCGGCGCTGGCGTTGCTCGGCACCCTGATCGCCTATCCCTTCCTCCTCGCCCTCTACTGGAGCCTCACCAGCCGCTCGGCCGGCTCGCCCGGCGTCTTCGTGGGGCTCGACAACTTCGTCTATCTCCTCTCGGGTCCGATCTTCCAGCAGACCCTGCGCAACACCGCGGTGTTCACCGTGGTCTCGGTGGCGGCCAAGCTGGCGCTGGGCATGGCCGCGGCTCTGGTCTTGAACCAGGCCTTCCAGGGGCGCAACCTGGCCCGGGGCGTGTTTCTGCTCCCGTGGATCGTGCCGACCTCACTGAGCGCCCTGGCCTGGCTGTGGATCTACGACGACATCTTCGGAGTGATCAGCCGGGTGGCCATCGACCTGGGCCTGCGCCGGGAACCCCTCCCCTTTCTGGCCGACGCGTTCCTCGCCATGATGGCGGTGATCCTGGTCAACGTGTGGCGCGGCGTCTCGTTCTTCGCGGTGTCGTTCCTCGCCGGCATGCAGTCGATCGCTCAGGAGCTCTACGAGGCCGCCGAAGTGGACGGCGCCGGAGCGGCCCGGCGGTTCTGGCACGTGACCCTGCCCGGCCTGGCGCCCATCACCGCCGTGGCCACGCTGTTCTCGGTCATCTGGACCTTCAGCGACTTCACCATCGTCTACATCGTCACGCGCGGGGGCCCGGCCAACAGCACACACCTGCTGGCCACGCTGGCGTACCAGACCGCCATCTACGGCGGCAAGGTGGGCGAGGGCCTCGCCGTGTCGGCGTTCATGTTTCCGCTCCTGGTGCTGGTGATCTTCCTGCAGCTGCACTTCCTCCGCCGCGCCCAGGCCTGAGCGATGACCCGCACCCGCCGGCCCGGCCCCCTGCAACGCGTGCTGCTGCTGTGGACGCCGCTGCTCCTGCTCATGGTCTTCACCCTCTTCCCCTTCTGGTGGATGCTGGTCACTTCGGTGAAGCCCGACGCCGAGCTCTACGACGTGCGCCAGCCGCCGCTGTGGGCCAAGACGGTCACCTTCGAGCACTACCGCGAGTTGTTCGTGCGCCTGCCCTTCGCCACGTGGGTGCGCAACAGCCTAGTGGTGTCAGCGGCGGCCACCCTGATCTCGTTGGCCATCGGGACGCTGGCCGGCTACAGTCTGGCCCGCCTGCGCTTCCGGGGCGCCACCACCCTGGGCACCATCATCTTCGTGGCCTACCTGGTGCCGACCACCCTGTTGTTTCTGCCCCTGGCCTACGTCATCCGGTGGCTGGGGCTCTACAACACGCCTTTCGCCCTGATCGTGGCCTATCCCACCTTCCTGGTGCCCTTCTGCAGCTGGTACCTGATGGGATACTTCAAGACCATCCCCCGTGAGCTCGAGGAGTGCGCGATGGTTGACGGCTGCACGCGAGGACGAGCGCTGCGGCGCATCGTGCTGCCGCTGGCCACGCCGGGCATCCTGTCCGCGGCGATCTTCGCCTTCACCTTCTCCTGGAACGAGTTCATCTACGCCCTCACGTTCGTGCAGAGCCCGGCCTACAAGACGATCCCCGTCGGCGTGGTCGGCCAGCTCGCGACTGGTGACGTCCTCTTCTGGGGCAAGCTCATGGCGGCCGCCGTGCTCGGCTCCATCCCCATCGCGCTGATCTACTCCACGGTCAGCGGTCACTTCGCCGCCGGGTTGACAGCGGGCGCCGTGAAAGGCTGAGCCATGCGGCTGCTGATCCGGGACGCGATGCTGCTGACCCTCGACCCCCGCAACCGCCTGATCGGTGACGGCCATGTGCTGGTGGATGGCGAACGGATCGTCCTGGTCGGCGAGGGCCCACCACCGCCAGGGATCATCGCCGACCGGGTGCTCGACGGACGCCAGCGCCTGGTGCTGCCCGGATTGGTCAACAGTCACCTGCACTCGCACGAGAACTTCAATCGCGGCCGGCTCGACAACCTGCCCCACAACGTCTGGATGCTCTACGCCCGGCCGCCGCTGCTCGGCGCCACCCCCGGCCCCGAGGAGGTCTACCTGAGAACGATGCTGGGCTGCCTGGAGATGCTGCGCGGCGGCGTGACACTGGCCATCGACGACATCGTCCACGTCCCGCCGACCAATCTGATCTCGTTCGACGCGGTCGTCCGCGCGTACCACGACGCCGGCATGCGGGCGGTGGTCACGACAACCACCGTGGATCGGCCGTATCACCTGACGCTGCCGTGGGCCGACGCGGTGTTCCCACCCGGGCTGCAGCGCGAGTTCGAGGCCCGACCGCGATCGTCTATCCATGAGCTCATCGCCTTCGCCCGGCGCTGTGCCGCGCGCTGCGGGAGCGGGCGGGTGCGGTTCGCGCTCTCTCCGTCGGCGCCCCAACGCTGCAGCCGGGAGCTGCTGGAGGCGCTGCGCGACGTGCAGCGCGAGACGGCGCTGCCCCTGATCGTTCACGTGCTGGAGACGCGGCTGCAAGTCGTCACCGGGCGGCTCTTCTATGGTCGCTCGATGGTCGCCCATCTGGAGGCGCTGGGGCTCCTGGGGCCCCGGACCGCCCTGGTCCACGGTGTCTGGGTGGACGACGACGATATCCGCCGCATCGCCGCGGCGGGCGCCACCGTATTCCACAATCCCTCGAGCAACCTCAAGCTCGGCAGCGGAGTCGCCCCGGCGCGCGCGCTGCTGCGGGCCGGAGTCCCTGTGGGCCTCGGCACCGACGGCATGGGCAGCAACGATTGCCAGAACCTCTTCGAGGAGATGCGCCTGGCCGCGCTCGTCTCGAAGATCACCTCGCCCGCGTACGACGAGTGGCTCACAGCGGATGAGGCTCTTGGGATGGCGACCCGCGGCAGTCTCGGTGCCGTCGGGCTGGCCGCCGAGCTGGGCGCCATCGAGGTGGGACGCCTGGCCGACCTGGTCCTGCTGGACCTCGGCAGCGTGGCCTTCACCCCCCGCCACGACGTCGTCCGCCAGCTCGTCTACGCCGAGCGGGGGGCCGGCGTCCGCACGGTTCTGGTCGGCGGGAGGATCGTCGTGGAGGACGGCGTCGTCACCACCGTCGATGAGCCGAAGCTGCTCGCCGAGATCAACGCCACCGCGGAGCGGGTGCGCGCCGCCTCTGAGCCGGGCTGGCGGCGGTCGCGGGAGCTCGAGCCGTACTTTGCCGAGATCTATCGCCGCGCCAACCGCGAGCCGGTCGCCGTGACCGGGCGCTCCCTCTGGTGATCGGGCAGGCCACTCAAGGAGACCCACCGCATGGGAATGCGTGAAGATGTCCTCGCTCACGTCGACGACAAGGCCCTCCGTGACCTGACGGTCGACCTCGTCAACATCCCCAGCCCCATGGGGGGCGAACGCGCCGTCGCCGAGTATCTGGCCGAGCGGTTCCGCGCGGCCGGTCTGCGTACGTGGCTGCAGGAGGTGGAACCCGAGCGCTTCAACGTCTATGGCGTGCTCGCCGGGACAGGCGGCGGCCCGACCCTCATGTATTGCGGCCATCTCGACACCACCTTCGGGGGCGACGAGGAAGGCATCCGCGACCTCGGGCCGGCCTACCAGCCCCGGGCCACGGTGGATGGCGACTGGATCTACGGCATGGGCGTCTACAACATGAAGGGCGGCCTGGCCAGCGCGGTGGCGGCGGTGGAGGCGCTGGCGCGCGCCCGCGTAAAGCTGAAGGGTGACGTGATGCTGGCGGGCGTCGTGGGCGAGACCAGCCACGCTCAGGTGGGCCGCTACCAGGGCCGCCGTTATCGCGGCTGCGGCATCGGCGCGCGGTTCATGGTGACCAACGGGATCACCGCCGACATGTGCATCATCCCGGAGCCGACGGCCAACCGGATCTCGGTCGTCTCCGGCGGGTACGTGTACGCTCAGATCACGACCCGTGGCAATCCAGGCGCCACCTACCGCCGGGGCGGCCAGACGATCCAGCCCCTGACCGCAGTGGACGCCCTCGACAAGATGCTGCCCGTCATCGCCGCGCTGAAAGCGTGGGCGCCGAAATACGTGGCGGCCACGCGCTATCACGGCGAGGACGCCACCAACGTCTCCATCATCGCGATCGAGGGCGGGCTGCCCTTTCGTCCCACCAAGCTGGCCCCGTTCTGCCG
>DATBIM010000143.1:0-28228 GCA_036556905.1 Candidatus Methylomirabilota bacterium | reverse complement strand
GGACGGGCTGGCGGCGGCCCGGCAGCGGGGGGAACGAGGGGTGGAGGGCCGCGTCCTGCGATTGCTCGGCGACATCGCGGCTCATCCCGACCGCTTCGAGTTCGATGTCGCGCAGGCGCACTATCGCCAGGCCCTGAGCCTGGCCGAGGAGCTGGGCCTGCGCCCCCTTGTCGCCCACTGCCACCTCGGCCTCGGCAAGCTCTACCGGCGCATGGGCAAGCCGCAGCAGGCGGCAGAGCACCTCACGCTGGCGACCACGATGTTCGGCGAGATGGACATGCCCCACTGGCGAGAGCAAGCGGAAATGGTGATGACCGAGCAGGCGTGAGGCGTTCAGAGGTCGAGAGATGGAGGAGGTCACCATGAGTGACCGACGGGAGAGATTCGGCCGGCGCGAGTTCGTGAGTGGGCTGACGCTGGCGGGGGCTGCGGGACTCCTCAGCTTGCACCCCGAACTGGTTGCCGCCCAACCGCCCTCGGAGACGACCCGGATCAGGCTCACACAGTTTCCCGACGTCTGTGCCGCGACGCCCCTCATCGTAGCCAATGATTTCCTGCGGGCCGAGGGGTTTGCGGACCTTCAGTATGTCAAACTGTCGTCGGGGCCCGACAGTATGGCGGCGGTGGCAGCCGGGGAAGCCGACCTCAGCATTGCCGCTGTGTATGGGCTCATCCCACGAGTGGAAGCCGGCGATCCCATCGTGATGTTGGGAGGGATCCACGCAGGCTGCTTCGAGCTGTTCGGGAGCGATCGCGTCCGCTCGGTGCTCGCCTTCAAGGGCAAGAAGATCGCCGTTACGAAACTCGGGTCGGGTCGGCACTTTTTGATGGCGAGCATTGCCGCGAACGTTGGTCTCGATCACCAGAAAGACATCGAGTGGGTCGAGAGTTCGGCCGCGGAGTCGATGCGTCTGTTCGTCGAGGGGAAAATCGACGGCGTCCTGGCTTTTCCACCGGAGCCCCAAGAGCTTCGGGCAAAGAAGATTGGCCGCGTGGTCGTGAACACCGCGACGGACCGGCCGTGGTCTCAATACTTCTGCTGCATGCTGTTTGCCAACAAGGAGTTTGTCCACCGTCACCCCGTCGCCACCAAGCGGGCGCTCCGCGCCATCCTCAAGGCGACTAGCCTGTGCGCTGTGGATCCGGATCGGGCCGTGCGACTGCGGACTGATCGCGGTTACGCCGACCGGTCCGGCTATGAGTTGCAGTCGATCAGGGAATTGACCTACGCCAGATGGCGGGAGTTCGACGCGGCCGACACCGTGCGCTTTATCTCGCTCCGGCTGAAGGAAGTCGGCTTCATCAAATCCAGCCCCCAAAGGATCATCACGCAGGGCACCGACTGGCGGTTCCTCAACGAGCTGAAGAAGGAGCTGAAGGGATAGGGAGGTCGCAGTACCGCGGCGTTGGCGGCCTGAGGGCAAGCGAATGCAACTCGACGCGAAGACGGAAGTCCTCTGGCGGGCCTATCTGGCCTCCTTACCCCATGCCGAGGATGCCATCCGCCGATTCTATGAGGTCTTTCGAATCGGCAATAGCCCCGAAGGTGCGGACGCCGGGGCCGCACTGATCAAACAGGGGCTGAAAACGGCGACCAGTTCCTTGCTGTGGGCGTACGAGGCGACACACAAACCGCTGCCTGCAGTGGGCTCGCTCAGCATCGTTACCGACAGCCGCGGTGATCCGGTCTGTGTGATCGAAACCCTCGCCGTGGACGTGAGAGCGTTTGCCGATGTGGACGCCACCTTTGCGTACGATTATGGCGAATGGGACCGCACCCTGGAGACGTGGAGAGCCCGCTGCTGGGAGGTCAATGCGCCACGCTGCCATGCCTTGGGGAAAGCGCCGACGCCGGAGATGCCGGTGGTCTGTGAGCGTTTTGCCGTGGTCTACCCGTAGTTGTGATCGCTGGGGGAGGCCCGCGCCGTTTTGCTTTGTGTGGTGGTGTTCGCCACTGAGGCGCAGCAACAGTCGAGGGTGCCTCGGATTGGTGTGCTCGGCGCCCAAGCGCTCGGTCCCGATGTCGACGACGCCCTCCGCGGGCGCCTCCCCGTCCAGCAGCAGCAGCGGCCCGGCGCGCACCTCGTCGCTGGATCTCCAGCTCGATCATGGCAGGGCTGTATACCGCCCGCTCGCGTGCTATGCTGCGGCGCCTTGCGGCGTATCGCGGCTCGCCCGGCTGGTAGTGGTCTGCACCATGGCGAAACGGCAGCAATCGAAGAATGTGAACGCCGTGATATGCAGAATTAGTTAGGCGATTGGAGAACAGAGTTCAGGACAGATTCGCGTTGGGCAGACCATCGGCAGAGGAGCGTCGATTCTCGGAGTCGGAAGGGAGCAGACTACCGAATCGCCGGAGGGTGATTCTGAGCACGACGATCCCCAGGGACGTCATCGGCGCCGCGGTTATTCTGTTGCTCGCCACATCCTTCGCCGCCGCGCCACTCGTGGTCGAGGCCCAGCCGGCGGGGCCAGCGCTCGCGACGGTGGGTGTCTTGACACCGCAACGTTTGGAGCAACAGTCGGCGTATCCGACGTTCCTCGAAACGCTGCGCCGGCTCGGCTACCAGGAAGGCGTAAATCTGCGGATGCTCGTGCGGTCGGCGGACGGGAAGCTGGATCGTCTTCCCGCGCTGGCGGCGGAGCTCGTGGCGGCGCGACCGGACGTCATCGTGGCCCTGAACACCCCCGGGGCCCGCGCCGCCATCGACGCGACCAGGCAGATTCCGATCGTCATAACCTCGGTGGGAGATCCCGTCGGCAGCGGCTTCGTGCCGAACCTGGCTCGGCCGGGCGGCAACGTCACCGGTGTCTCGAACATGGTGGCCGAGCTGGCCTCCAAGCGTCTGGCCCTGCTGAAGGAAGCCGTGCCACGAGCGAGGCGGATCGCCGTGATGTTCAATCCGGACGACCCGGTGACCGTGCCCCAGCTCCGGGACGCGGCGCGGGCCGGCCCCGCGCTGAAGGTCGAGACTCGCGTCTTCCCGGTGAAAGCAATCGAGGATCTGCCCGAGACATTCAAGCAAATGCTCGCCTGGCGCGCGGATGCCGCCCTGTGGATTCTGGGGCAGCAGCAGGCCTTCCAGGCGAGAAGTATCGAGCTCGCGGCCAACCATCGGCTGCCGCTCATGGTGGCCGCCCCCCGGAACGTCGAAGCCGGTGGCTTGATCTCGTACACGTTTGATCCCGTCGAGTTGTTTAGTCGGACCGCGGTTGTCGTCGATCGGATCCTCAAGGGTGCGAAACCAGGTGATCTGCCGATCGAGCAGCCCACAAAGTTCGAATTGACGATTAACCTCAAGACAGCCAGGGCGCTCGGGATCGCGATTCCCCTGCCGCTGCTGTCACAGGCGGATCGCGTCATTGAGTAGTCTTGCCGACCTCGCCCCCACCGGGAAGCTTCGCGCCGCGATCAACTACGGGAACTTCATCCTCGCCACCCGGGCCCGGGCCACCGGAGAATCGCGCGGCGTGGCAATTGACCTGGCCCAGGAGGTGGGCCGGCGGCTCGGCGTGCCGGTCGAGCTGGTCACCTTCGATAGCGGGCGCCTGCCGCGAAATAGGCCCTGGGTCAGGCTTCGCGGTAGAAGACGAGCAGGAGCCCGAAGACGACCAGCGCCGGCGCCCACAGCCGCCCGGACCAGCCGTCCGCGGCCGGGGCCAGACGCAGCTCGAGCCAGCGGGCCCATCCGGCCAGCAGGGCCACCAGCCCCAGCGGCAGGTGCGTGAGCTCCATGAAGAAGCCGGTCTTGGGATTGTTGACCTCGTGGACGTGGGCCAGGAGCAACACGCCGCCCAGGATGCACGCGAGGGGAAAGACGTAGCGCAAGGGCGAGGTGGGATGACGGCCGCTGCGCACCCTCCACTCGGACAGGGCGAAGGCGGCGGTGAGGAGCAGCAGCATCCGGTGCTGCAGGACTTCGGGATCCAGGAGCTGCTCCCAGAATCCCACTGTTCCCGTCTGCCAGCCTTCGGGGTCCATGCTCCAGGTGATGAAGCCGGTCAGCCCGATGATGAGCAGCGGCCAGTGTCGCGCCCACGGCGCCCGTCCGGTGCGCTCCAGCATGGCCAGCAGCCCCATGCCGAGGACGAACACGCCGGCGACGTGGTGGCCGAACTCCGACCACTGGATGTTCTCGGTCGTCCGCGGCGCCCGGGGATCGGCGAGATCCGACCGGGCCGCCAGCTCGGCGGCGGTCGGAGTCTGAAACCGTGGCCACTGCGGCGTGAGGATGCGGCCAACTTCCTCCAGCGTGACCCGCCGCTCGGCGGTCACGTCGATGGCCGGTGGGGCCGAGCCCAGCGAAGCTGCCAGGGCCAGGGCCACCAGCCCCAACCCCGCCTCGACCTCGAGGCGTCGGCGTAGCGCGAACGAGCTCGTTTCGGCCAGAACGGCGCGCGTCCCCCACGGCACGAACCGGATCCGACCGTGCACGGCGCGGTGATTCAGCACGCCCATTGCCAGCAGGGCGATGAAGACGACGATCTTGGTGAGGACCATGGCGCCGAAGGAGGTGGTGATGACGGCATCCGGCGCGCCCACGTAGGCCAGCGACAGCGCGATGCCGGTCAGGGCGAGCACCACCACCGCCGCCGCGGCCAGCGCCGAGATCCGGTGGAGCCATCGCCCCGGGTGATCGCCCTGAGGGCGGGCGGCGAGCACGGCCGCGCACATGAGGCTACCCAGCCAGGTGCCGGCCGCCGCCTGGTGCAGGGCAGTGACGCTCCAGAGCCAGACCCGGCCGTCGAGGCGGCCGATGGCGTGGCTGGCCAGGGCTCCCGTGAACGCCAGCAGAAGAGTCGCGACCAGGAGCAGCGCGCCGCGCCCGCCGGAATCGGGCGCTCGTCGGAGCGCCAGCGCCGCGGCGGCCGCCAGACACGCAACCCCGATGCGCGTCGCTGCGCCGAGGCCGACCGTCGAGCCGAGCAGATCCGCGATCGGCCAGCGAACGTCGTCGGCGAGTTCCGCCGCCAGCGCGGCAAGGATGCCGGCCTGGGCGACGGCCGCGAGCAGGGCGCCGCCCATCGTGAGCGTCAGCGTGCGATCGAGAGAGCGGGCGGCGCCGTGCTCACGTCCCCGGCGGAGCACCACGAGCGCGAACAGGGCCCCGCCGAGCGCGACCGCCTGGCCCACGAGCCCGGCCGCGCGCAGCCACACGAGCAGGAAGGGAATCACGGCCAGGCCACACTAGCACGGGCGAGGAATTGACGCTGCCGGTGGCGCCGGCTACTCTTGGCCCGCTTCACCGTGAGGAGGCGCCAGCGTGCTGACCCGCATCGACCACGCCATGATCTGTGTCCCCGACCTCGGGCGGTCCGTCGAGACCTACACGCGGCTGGGATTCAGCATCTATCCCGGCGGTGTGCATCCCGGCCACGGGACCCACAACGCCATCGCCTTCTTCGAGGAGGACTACCTCGAGCTCATGAGCGTGAATCCGGTTGAGCGACAGCTGGCCAGCGCCGGCCTCGTCGACTTCCTGGCCCGCGGCGGCGGCTTCCGCTACGTCGTCGTGCAGAGCGACGACCTGGCCGCCGACGTGGCCGCCATGCGCGCCCGCGGCGTGGACGTCGGCGACCCCACCGAGGGCGGGCGCCGCACCCCGGGCGGACAGGAGCTGCGCTGGAAGGTGGCGTCGCTCGGCGCGGGCAACCCGCTGCCGCTCATCTTCATCCAGCACCTCACCCCGCTCGCCGAGCGGCGGCGGCAGGTCCCGTGGGCCGGCGAGCATCCCAACGGCGCGCTACGCCTGGAGCGCGCGTACATCACCGTGCCCGACGTCGCCAAGGCCGCCGGAGTCTACGCCCGCGTGCTCGGGATGCCAGTCCCCAAGACGTATCGCGGCACGGTCATCATGGCGGACATGGCGGTGTTCGAGATGGGCCCGACGGGGCTTGCCGTTGGGCAGTCCTATGCGCCGGGCCCCGCCGCCGAGGCGCTGGCCCGGCAGGGCCCGGGTCCCTTCCAGGTGCTCTACCGCACCCGCAGCATGGATGCCGCGGTGCGCTGGATGATCGATCACCGCATGCCGCCGCCGGTGCGCGGCACCCGCAACACCGGCGAGCAGGCGATCCTGGTGGAGCCGGCCAACGCCGGCGGCGTCTACATCGGCTTCGTGGGGCCTGCCTGACGTTACGTCAGTTTATAGAAGCCCTTGGCGCCGCCCGCCAGGATCTGGCGTTTCGTCTCCGCCGACAGCTCCGTGCGATCGGCGATGAGCTTGGGCGCGCCGGGGAAGAAGCCGTCGGGGTGCGGGTAGTCGGTCGCCCACAGGATCTTGTGCGGGCCGATGTAGTCGGCCAGCACGCTGAGGCAGCCCTCGACCGGCTCGAACGAGATCCAGCAGTTCCGCTGGAACAGCTCGCTCGGGCGCCTGGTGAGTGACGAGTCGTTGAACCCCTGGTCGTCGAAGTGCCGGTCCATCCGGTCCAGCCAGGGCGCGATCCACCCACCGCCGGACTCGAGAAAGGCGATGCGGACGCGCGGGTAGCGGTCGCACACGCCTTCCCAGATCACGCTCATCGCGGCCAGCATCATCTCCATGGTGTGGGAGATGATGTGCCGGGCCCCCCGCGTGGTGAAGCGATCGACCCCGACCTGCGGCATGCCGCCGCTGGCGCCCTCGTGCAGGCCGATGGAGAAGTCGAGCTCCTGGACCGCCTCCCAGAACGGCGCGTAGTCCGGGTGGTGGAGCATCCGCCCGTTGTACGGGTTGGGACGGAGGAACCCACCCCGCATGCCCAGCTGGGTGCGGGCGAAGCGCATCTCCTCGATGGCTAGCTCGATCGACTGCATCGGCAGCATGGCCACGCCGAAGAGGCGGTCGGGGTAGGGCCGGCAGTAGTCGGCCAGCCAGCGATTGTAGGCGCGGCACGCGGCGGCGGCCAGCCCGGGGTCCGTGATCGCGCCGGCGAAGAGCCCGAGGCTCGGATACAGGAAGGCGGCGTCGATGCCGTCCAGATCCATATCGGGAATCCGGGCGTGCGGGTCGAAGCCGCCCGGGCGGCCCTCGACGTACTTCATGGTGACGTCATCGACTGCGCCTTGCCGGGCCCCGATGGCCCCGACGAGGCCGAGGCCCTTGGGGCTGCCGAGCACGCGGCCCTCGATGAGGAGCCGCTCCTTGCCGTCGGTGTCGATGATGAGGCGTGGCGCGCGGTCGCGATAGGCGGGGTCCATGTAAGTGTCCCACAGGTCCACCGGCTCCAGCACATGCCCATCGGCGTCGATGACGTCGTACTTGCGCGCCATGCTCCCGCTCCTTTCGAGGGTTTGGGGGGCCAGATCGGGGCCCCCCACCTAGATTAGCTACTCACGACGTTCAGACAAACGCCGGGGAGCGCGTAGCCGCCATCGGCGCGGAACGCCCCCAACCGCTCCTCGATGACCCGCCGCACGGCGCGCTGGCGCTCCTCCGGGAGCGCGGTGATCACCGCCGCGAGCGCACCCGCGATGTCTCTCAGGAACGACCAGTAGTCCTCGGCGCTCTCGAATCTCCAGACGATCGGGACGTCCTCGATCCGAGGGACGCCGAACCCGGCATCGGCCAGCAGCCGCTTGATCCGATCCGGGTTGGCAAGCGCCAGGATCCCCGGGCTCTCCGGAGCCGGGGCTGCCATGTGGCCTCCCTCGACGAGGGCGCGGGCGGGCATCGCGGCCCACGGATTGCGCTCCGGGCCGGCGAAGACCGCGAAGCACAGGCGCCCGCCGCGGCGGAGGACCCGGCGCGTCTCCTTGAACGCCGCCGCGGGATCAGCCATGAGCATGTAGCCCCACCGGCAGAGCACCCCATCGACGGAGCCAGCGGCAAGGTCCATCCGCTCCGCGTCCATCACCCGATACTCGACGTTGGTGAGCCCCAGCTCGGCCCCCCGGCGCCGGGCCGCCTCGACCATGCCCGAGGCGAAGTCGGTCATGATCAGTCGGCCCGTCGGGCCCAGCAGCGGCGCGGCAGCGAAGCCCGTGTCCCCGGCGCCGCAGGCCAGCTCGAGGATGGTCTGTCCCGGGCGGACGTCGAGGTTGGTGATGAGCCATTCCCCGACGGGCCTGGCCACGGCCCCGAGATAGGCGCGCTTCTTTTCCCAGCCGGCCGCCATCGCCTCCCAGACGGCTTTGCTTTGGCGGCGGAAATCGTCGAGGCTCACGACCTCAGATCACGCCGTCGCGGCGCAGGGCCTCGAGCTCGGCCTGGCCGTAACCCAGCAGCCTGCCGTAGACCTCGGCGTTGTGCTCGCCGAGCAGCGGCGCCCGCACCATCTCGGTGGGGGAGCCGGACAGGCGCACCGGGTTGGCCGGCATCGGATAGGGGCCGCGCCGGGGATGCTCGAGCTCGACGATCATGCCCCGAGCCTTGAGGTGGGGATCCGTCAGGACCTCGCTGGAGTCGAGCACAGCCCCGCAGGGCAGCCCAGCCCCGGCCAGGATCTCCATCACCTCGTGCTTGGTCCGCTTCTCGGTCCACGCTTCGATCATGGCGTCGATCTCGTCGATGAACTGCACGCGATCGCGCCGGTCGGCGTAGCGAGGATCGTCGGCCAGCTCGGGCCGGCCGATGATCGTGGCCAGCGTCTTCCACATCTCGGCGCCGGCCAGATGGATGAAGACGTAGTCGTTGGGGCCGAAGGGCCGGCAGCGATAGATGTTCGAGGGCGCGGCGGCGGCCGAGCGGTTGCCCTGACGCAGCGCCGGCTTGCCGGTCACGTAGGTGTCGCGCAGGTGGATGCGGAGCAGGTTGACCACCGCTTCCTGCTGGGCCACCTCGACCTGCTGCCCCACGCCGGTGGACTGACGCTGGATGATCGCGGCCAGGATGCCGATGGCCGTGTGCAGTCCCGCGCCGGTGTCGGCCAGGCCGCCGATGGCCTTGGTGGGGGGGCCGTCGGGATGTCCGGTCATGCTCATGGCCCCGGCCATGGCCTGGGCGATCCACTCGAAGCTCTTGTAGTCGGCGTAGGGCCCGAAGCTGCCGAACCCCTTCACGGAGGCGGCGATGATCCGGGGGTTGAGGCGGCGCAGGACCTCGTAGCCCAGGCCGAGCCGGTCCATCGCGCCCGGGCCCATGTTCTCGACGACGACGTCCGCGCCTTTGACCATCTCCTCGAACATGGCGCGCCCGCGCGGGGCTTTGAGATTCAGCGTCACGCCCTTCTTGCCGGAGTTGAGCAGCAGGAAGAACCAGGCGTCCTCGCCCCGCTTGTCGGAGAGCGCGGTGCGACCGGGCTCGCCGGCGGGCGGCTCGATCTTGATGACGTCGGCGCCGAGCCAGGCCAGCATCTGCGTGCAGCTCGGGCCCGCCTCGTACTGGGTGAGGTCGAGCACGCGGATCCCGTCGAGCGCCTTCGCCATCGTCCCGTCCTTCCTCGTGAGCTACCGCAATCGTTTCAGGCCCGGCCCGCCGTTCCGCTGGCCGCAGCATCCAGCCGCGCCCGCAGGCGCTGCCGGGCCCGCTCTACCACCTGGGGCGGCGCCGTCCGCGGCGAACCCGCCGAGAACGGCGGCTGGGGATCGTACTCGATGCCGAGCTGGATGGTCTGGGCCACCTCATCGCCGGCGATGCGGGCGGCCAGCGTGAGCGCCATGTCGATGCCCGACGAGACCCCGGCCGCGGTGATCACCTTGCCCTGCTCCACGACGCGCCGGGATACTGGGCGCGCGCCGAACTCGGCGAGCCGCTCCAGCGACATCCAGTGCGTGGTGGCCTCGAGGCCCTTGAGGATCCCGGCCGCCGCCAGCAGCAGCGAGCCCGTGCACACGGAGGTGGTCCACTGGCTCGTGGCGTGGGCGGCGCGGAGCCAGTCCAGCATCCGCGGCTCGGTCATGAGGGCGCGAGTCCCGAAGCCGCCCGGCACGAGCACGATCTCCGGATGGGGGACGGCCGCCAGCGGCTCGTCGGCCACCAGCGCGAGCTGGCGATTGTCGGTGCGGTACGTCCCGGGGGCGATGGCCACGAACCGGGTGCGGGCGTCGGGCAGGCGCGAGAGCACCTCGTAGGGGCCGATCGCGTCCAGGGCGGTGATGCCGTCGAAGATCGGGATGGCGATGTCCACGCTAGCTCCCCCGCACCACGATCTTGCCGACCTGGCCGTCAGACTCCATGAGCTGGATGGCCGCCGGCAGCTCCGCGAACGTGAACGTCTTGTCGACCAGGGGGCGGATCCTTCCGTCCTCGAAGTAGGGCAAGAGGTCCCGGCGGAAGGCGCGAATGGTCTCGGCGCGCTGGGCGGCGTTGCGGAGCCGGTTGCTCACGCCGAACAGCGTCAGGCGCTTGCTGTGCAGCGCCTCGAGATCGAGGGGAGTCGTCAGGACCCGGTCCAGATACCCCACCATGGCCAGGCGCCCCTCGAAGGCCAGTGAGCGCACGCACTCGGCGAAGACGGAGCCGCCCACGTTGTTGACCACGAGGTTCACGCCCCGGCCGTCCGTGGCCTTCATGACGGCGTCATGGAAGTCGCCGCTCCGGGTTTTCAGCCCCACGTCGAGCCCGAGCTTCTCCAGCCGGGCCAGCTTCTCGGCCGAGCCCGAGGTGCCGATCACCCGCGCCCCCAGCGCCTTGCCCGTCTGCAGCGCGGCGACGCCGACGCCCGACGAGACGCCGGTCACGAGCAGCCATTGCCCGGCCGTGAGATGGCCCTGGGCCACCAGCATGTCGTAGACCACGGCGAAGACCAGCGGGGTGGCCGCCGCCTCTTCCCAGGACAGCCGGGCGGGCACCGGCATGATCTCCCGCGCGTCGATGAGGGCGTACTCGGCGAAGCCGCCGCCGCACCGCCCCATCACCCGGTCGCCGACGGCCACGCCGGTGACCCCCTCGCCGAGCTTCGTCACGTCACCCGCGCACTCGCCGCCGCCGGGCCTGGCCGGGGCGCCGGCCTTGCCGCCCAGCAGCTCGCCGCGGTTCAGCGAGGTGGCCCGCACCCGCACGAGCACCTCACCGGCCTTGGGCTCCGGCGTGGGCGTCTCGCGCAGCTCGACCTTCGTGCCGCCGGGACCGGGCGTGATCCAGTAGGCCTTCATCAGGGACGCTCCGCGCCCAGCAGCTCGCCGAGCGTGACGATGAGATCGGGGAATGCGGCCGGCGCGAACGGCTCGCCTGCTCGAGGCAGTCGAACCTCGCGGTACCGTCCGCCGGTCGGGTCACGATGGATCTCGATCCGCCCCGCCTCGAGGTCGGCCAGCCACGCCTCGGCCACGCCTGCTCGCGCGTAGAGCGGGAGCTTCGTCCGGCGATCGTACAGGAGGGACAGATGGCAAATCCGGGCCACGGTCGCGGCGTGGCGGCTGCCGATCGGCGACATCTCGATGATCTCGCCCTCGATGAGCTCAACCCGGTCGTCCTCGCCGAGGATCCCCGCCTCACCCATCCGGTGATACTCGTCGAGCGTGAAGCGCCGGCGCCTGAGCGTGAGCGCCATCGTGTCCTCGCCGTCCGCCATTCCGCCTGCCTCCCCCGTCATCCTACGTCGAGTATGCGGAGAAGCGCACGGTCTGCGCCCGGGCCTTGTGATCGGTGATGACGTTGACCACGGCCGGCTTGCCAGAGGCGTACGCGCGCTCCAGCGCCGGCCGGATGTCGTGCGGCTTCTCGACGAACTCGCCGTGGGCGCCGAGGTCGATCGCCATCCGGTCGTAGCGGGTATAGCCGAGGTTACGCCCGGGCTTGGGCAGGGGGCGCGACCACGGCGCGTCCGCCGTCCACCCACCGTTGTTGGAGATGACCACCACCACGGGGATCTTGTGCCGGACCGCCGTGTCGATGTCCATGGCGTTGATGCCGAACGAGCCGTCGCCGTGCAGCACGAGCACCTGGGTGTCGGGCCTGGCGACCTTGGCGCCCACGCCGTAGGGCAGGCCGACGCCCATGGTGCCGAAGGCCCCCGAGTTGAGCCGGTGACCGGGCACGTAGGTCGGGATGGCCTGACGGCCGAAGTTCAGGATTTCCTGGCCGTCGACGACGAGGATGGCGTCGCGCTTGAGGAAGTCACGGACCTCCTTGCACAGGCGCAGCGGGTGCATGGGCAGATCATCCTTGCTCATGGCCTTGTCCTGGTCCGCGCCCTTCTCGGCGTCGAGCGTCCGCAGCTTGCCCGTCCAGCTCGCGTACATTCTGGGATTGATCTTGCCCTCGGCCTCCGCCCGGAGCTGCTCGAGGACGGCGCGGGCGTCGCCGGCGATGGGTACGTCGACCGCTCGGTTGTGACCGAGCTCGGCCGGGTTGACGTCCACGTGGATGACCTTCATGTCGGCGGCGAACCGTGGCGGCCGGCCAAACTGGATCATCCAGTCGAAGCGGGTGCCCACGGTCAGGACGCAGTCGGTCTCGGTGAACGCCGTGCTCCGGGCATTCAGGAACGACAGCGCGTGGTCCTCGGGGATGAGGCCGCGGGAGATCGGCTTGGTCCAGAACGGGATCCCGGTGGCCTCCACGAACGCCCGCAGGGCGGCGGCGCCGTCCGACCACCACACGCCGCTGCCGGCGACGATGATCGGGCGCTGGGCGCGGGCCAGCAGCGCGATGGCCTCGCGCACCGCGCCGGGATCAGCGAGGGTGCGGGGCGCCGGCCGCCACGGCGCCGGATAGGTGACGGCCTCTTCCTCGACCTTCTCGCCGAGGACGTCACCGGGCAGGTCGACATAGACAGGACCCGGCCGGCCGCTGGTGGCCTGGCGGAAGGCAGTGGCCACGACGTCGGGAATGCGCCTGGCGTCGTAGACTCGCTCCGCCCACTTGGTGACCGGCTTGAAGACGGCGAGCTGATCGATCTCCTGGAAGGCCTCCATGCCGAAGTACACACGGGGGCTGGCGCCGCCGATGGCGACCAGCGGCGCGCAGTCAGTGAAGGCGGTGGCCACGCCGGTCAGGAGATTCGTGGCGCCGGGGCCCGAGGCGGCCATGCAGACACCGGGTCGGCGGGTCACCCGCGTCCAGGCGTGGGCCGCGAACGCGGCGGCCTGCTCGTGGCGATGATCGATTGCCCGGATGCCGAGCTTGATGCAGGCGGCCTCTGTCTCCAGCATGGGCCCGCCCATCAAATAGAACATCGTGTCCACGCCCTGCGACTTGAGCGCCTGCGCCAGCACTTCCGACCCTGTGATCGTGGCCATGGTGGTTCCTTCCCTCGTCTCTCGGCTCGCTATTTCAGCAGCAGGCGCGTGAGCGCCTCGGGTTCACTCAGCATCGGATAGTGGCCGGTGTCCATCTCGTGCCACGTGGCCTGGAGCCGCTCCGCCGTCCGCCGCTGGTGGCTCTCCGGCGGGTTGGTGGCACGACGGCAGCGGATCACCGTCGCCGCCCAGGTCTGCTCCCAGAACGTCGTGGGCTCCATCGGCGCCTCGAGCGCCGCCACGGGGTGCCGGGTGATGCGGGCCAGCGCCCACCGGCGTGTGCGGTCGTCGAGGTCGCGGAAGAGGCGGCTCTCGGCGTCGGCCCGGCTGGGGCCGGTGGTGATGTCGTTCGTCTCGTTGGCCGCGGCCCGCTTCACGATCTGATCGACCCGCTCGCCCGGGAGCAGGGCCAGGGCATCGACGAAGACGAGCCGGGCGATGCGGTCCCGGGCGAGCTCGGCGGCCTTCACCACGACCATGCCGCCGCTGCTCGTCCCCACCAGCACGACGTCGGTCAGATCCTCCGAGACGAGGAGCTGGGCGATCTCGCCGGCGTGCGTGCCCACGGTGATGCCGGGGCGCGCGGCATGCTGGCGCTCGCCGCAGCCGTCCAGGCTGGGCGCGTAGACGAGATGGCCCGCGGCGCGCAGCCGCGTGGCCACGGGCTTCCAGATCCAGCCCCCCTGATACGCCCCGTGGATCAGGACGAAGGTGGCCATCTACGTGAACATGAGCACGGTGCGCGCGACCTCGCCGGCCTTCATGGCCCGGAAGGCTTCGTTGACGTCCTCGAGGCGGCCCCGGCGGGTGATCATCTCGTCGAGCTTGAGCTTGCCCTGGCGATAAAGCTCCACGTAGCGCGGCATGTCGACCTTGAACCGGTTCGAGCCCATGCTGCAGCCCTGCACCTTCTTCTCGCGCAGGAACGACGGCCCGTCCAGCTCGATCTTCTGACCGACGGGGATCATGCCCACGATCGTGGCCGTCCCGCCCGGGCGCAGGCACTCGAAGGCCTGCTCGGCGGCCCGCTTGAGCCCGATGGCCTCGAACGCGTAGTCCACGCCGGGGCCCGTCAGCTCGCGGATGGCCTTGACGGGATCGGTCGCCGAGGCGTCCACCGTGTGGGTGGCGCCCAGCTCCCGCGCGGTGGCCAGCTTGTGGGCGATGACGTCCACCGCGATGATCATCCGCGCCCCGGCGATGACCGCGCCCTGGATGGCCGCCAGCCCCACCCCGCCGGCCCCGTACACCGCCACCGTGGTGCCGGCCTCGACGCGCGCGGTGTTGAGGACGGCGCCCACGCCGGTGGTGACGCCGCAGCCGATCAGCGCCCCCCGGTCCAGCGGCATGTCGTCGCGGACCTTCACCAGCCCGCTCTCGTGCACCAGCATCTGCTCGGCGTAGGCCGAGAGGTTGGCGAACTGGTTGACGGCGGCTCCCTTCCAGGACAGCTTCGAGGGCTCGTTGGCCGCCCGGACGGGCCGGCTCTGGCACAGGTGGGTCCGTCCGGTCAGACAGTATTCGCAGTGACCGCAGAACACCGACAGGCAGGCGATCACGTGGTCCCCCGGCGTGAACTCCGTCACGTGCGGACCCACCGCCTCGACGATTCCTGCCGCCTCGTGGCCCAGGATGGCGGGGGCGGGGAAGGGATAGAGTCCCTCGATGAAGTGCAGATCGCTGTGGCACACGCCGCTGGCCACGGTGCGCACCAGCACCTCGCGCCCCATGGGCTTGGCGATCTCGACGTCCTCGATGGTCAGCTCCTTGTGGGGACCGTGGAACACCGCAGCCTTCATTGCCCGCTCCTTTGCCGTTGCCGCCGTCGTCGCCGCAATCCGGCCGGGCAAGTGTACCGCACCCGGGAGGCCGGATGTCCGGTGTATCCACGGCCAGACATTGCGCTCGTCGACCGGGCCCGCTACTCTGACGACATGGCGCGGGCTCCGCACACCCTACGGCGCTGGAAGCGAGCCGAATACGATCGTCTCGTCGAGCTCGGCGTCTTCGAGGGCGAACCCATCGAGCTGATCGACGGACAGCTCATCGTCGCCGAGCCCAAGGGGACCTATCACACCTCCGCCCTCGGGGTAAGCGAATACACGCTGCGGGCTGTCCTGCCACCGGGATGGATCGTGCGAACGCAGGCGGCGTTGTCCCTCGACGACGAATCCGAGCCCGAGCCCGATCTCGTCGTGGTGCCAGGTCGGCCAGCAGACTACCGTCACGAGCATCCAGCGCGCCCGGCGCTCGCGATCGAGGTGGCGGATTCGAGCGTGACCTTCGACCGCGCCCACAAGGGCAGCCTCTACGCGCGGGCGCAGATCCAGGATTACTGGATCGTGAACCTGGTCGACCGCGTCCTCGAGGTCTACCGGGATCCCGGCCCGGACGCGGCAGCGACCTACGGATGGGGGTACCGATCGGTCACGACACTGCGACCGCCGGCAGTCGTCACGCCGCTCAGCTTCCCAGCCGCACAGATTGCCGTGGCCGACCTGCTGCCGTAGCGGCCCCCGGGGCCTGGCGGGGCCGGCACCGGGGTCACGAGGACGCCGGGCGTCCCTTGCGGGCGATGAACTCGGGGAACGCCGCGTCGGCCTTGGCGCCCCGGGCCACGGTGGTCGTGTAGTCGCGCTCGTTCGCCCACTGCTGCTCGAGATCGCGCCCCATGTCCTGGAGCAGCAACGCCTTCACGCCCATCACGGACTCGCGGCGGTTTTTCGCGATCATCGTGGCCAGCCACATGGTCTTGTCGCGGAGCTGGGCGCAGGGCACCAGGTGGTTGAGCAGCCCGATACGGTGGGCTTCCTCGGCCTCCACGACGCGGGTGGAGAACAGCAGCTCCTTGGCGATGGGCCAGCCCACCTGGTTGGGCAGGGTCCAGGTGGCGTTGATGCGGCCATAGGCGGCGGCCAGGAAGCGGAAGCTCGCGTGCTCGCAACCCACCCGCATGTCCAGCGAGGAGGCCAGCACCGCGGCCCCGCCGTAGGCCAGGCCGTTCATCATTCCGATGGTCGGCTTGGGGCAGGCCGCGATCTCGTAGCTGTTCCGGGCGCGGACGGCGGTGCGGGAGTCCAGCTCGGCCTGGCTGTACTTGCGATCGTCCTCGCGCTGCTCGTGGATGTCGCCCCCGGCGGAGAAGGCGCGGTCGCCCGCCCCGGTGATGACGATGCACCCGATCTCGTCGTCGGCGGCCATGCGGGTGACCGCGTCGTGCAGCTCGGCGCTGAGCTGGGCGCTCATGGCGTTGAGCTGGTCCGGCCGATTCATGGTGAGGATCGCGACGCCGTGCGACTTCTCGACGAGGACGTAATCTGCCATCCATTCCCCCCGGGCTTGACCTGTGGGCGTGCCGTGTAGGATACGCCGGCTCCCCGGCCCCGGCCAGGCCCGACTCGAGCCTGAGGCTCGACCGACGCTTCAAGGCCGGGCTCTATGCGCGGGCCGGCTTGGCCGAATACTGGATCGTGAACCTGGTGGATGGCGCCCTCGAGGTGTATCGCGACCCGCACCCGTCGGGGGACGCCGCCTATGGGTGGGTCTATCGCTCGGTCGACGTCTTGCGGCCACCGGCGACGGTGACCCCCGTGGCCGCGCCTGGCGCGCGGATCGCCGTCGCCAATCTGCTTCCCTGAGTCGGGCTAGCGCGCCACGCCGAACGCCGCCGCCTTCCACTTGGGATCGTCGGAGGCGTCGAGGCGGTCGCGCACCCGGCGCAGGAGCTGCCCGGCCGCTGTCTCTCCCCAGAACCAGCGCGCGATCTCGTCGCCGCCGGCGGCGGGCTTCATGGCCAGGTGGCCCTCGAAGTAGAGCGTCTTGAGATCGTCGGCGCAGTAGCGGACGAAGCCCGGCAGGGGCACATCCGCCGGGCGCTCCTCCATGTCGATGGCCTCGCCCGCGGCGAAGCCCTGGAGGAAGCGCACGACGCCGCGGAACCGCGTGGCCGGGATCCCGCTGAGCCCGAAGGCCGTGCGTCCGCCGTTCCGCGCCACCCATTGCTCGTGGTACTGGCGCATCCGGGCCGTCTCGGTGGCGGGGTCGTCAGGCACGCCGGCGGCCGGCGTGATCGCCGAGGCCTGGGCCGGCGCCGGCGGCTCGCCGCCGGGCTCGGCGTCGTCGGGAAAGTCGCGCAGCACGGGGCCGGCCGGCTCGGCGAACAGCGCCAGCGCCGCGCGCAGGACCTGGTGCTGCAGCGCGGGGTCATCGGGCCGGCCCAGCGCGTGCCCGAAGGGAAACGGCACGAAGAGCGCGCGGGGCGGCTTCACCTTCTCCGTGTGCTCGCGCACCATGCTGATCGACGTGGTCGCCACACCCTCGGTCTCGAGCGCGCGGGCCAGCACACCCCCGGTGTGCGTGCAGAAGGGTCAGGTGGGGGTGATGAAGGCCAGCTCCACGCCCTCGGCGCGCAGGCGACGTCCAACCTCCGGGCCCGTCTCGCGCTCGATGCGGCTGACCTCGCGCTGGGCCCCCATGAACGAGTAGTGTCGCGGTCCCAGCCCGCCCAGCTCGCCGCGCGCGACCAGCTCGCGGAGCCGGTCGATGGGAAACGAGACGTTGAGATCGCGCATGATCGCCACGCGATCGAATCCCAGGCTGGTGTGGCTCTGCACGATGTCGGCGGCCGGCGTGTCCGCGGGGATCTCGCGATAGCTCTGCTCCCCGGGACCGAACGGCCGATCGCTGCGCCGATGCAGTCCGGCCGTGGTCACGATGGCCAGTCGGCACGCGGCGAGCGGTTTGGCCGGCACCGTGAAGGGCGCCGTGTCGTGGACCTGGACGGGGAGCATCAGGAGGTTGTTGCGGTTGAGCTGGGGCAGGCGCTCGAGTCGGGGCATTGTCGTCTCCTCTAACCGATCGTTCGCAGGCGCCGGGAGGTGAGCAGGAGCAGCGCGTTGGCGGCCACCATGAACCCGCCGATCAGGACGGCGAAGCGCGCGTTCAGGGCGGCGGCCAGCGCTCCGCCGATCAGGCCGCCGAGCGGCAGCAAGTTCCAGCACAGCGAGTAGATCCCCAGCACCCGGCCGCGGAGATGATCGGGCACCTGCTGCTGGATGATCGTGCTCACCTGCGTGAGATAGAACGTGTTGGCGAAGCCCACCACCGTCAGCATGACGAAGGCCAGGGCCATCCAGGGCGACATCGAGAAGACCATCAGCGCCAGCCCCATGCCGGCGGCCATCGTCAGCAGGCTGAGGCCGGGCCGCCGGATCCGGGCCGCCATCGTGGCGATGACCAGCGTGCCGACGATGGCGCCACCCCCATGCGCCGCGTTCAGCAGTCCGTACCCGACGGAGCCGGTGTTGAAATACCAGTCGGCATAGATCGGCAGCAGCGTCACGTAAGACAGGCCGAACAGGGCGTTGAACAGGGCCAGGCAGATCAAGCTGGCGAACACGAAGTGGTTGCCGACGAACCGGAGCCCGTCGACGAACTGCCGGAGCACGCGCTGCCCGTCACTGGCCGGGTGGTTGCCTTCGACGCGCAACAAGCTGTAGAGGACGAGCGCGGCGTACGACGCGGCCGCGGCCAGGGCGAGTCCCACCGCTCCGCCGAACGCCGCGATCAGCACTCCGGTGATCGACGGGCCGATCATCCGACCCGCCTGCCAGGGGATCGAGCCCAGCGCGATCGCGTTGGACAGCCGCTCGCGATCGATGAGCTGCGGGATCAGCGACAGGCGGGCCGGCTCGTCGAAGGCCCGGAACGTGTTGCTGAGCGCGGCCAGCAGCAACAGGTATTCGACCCGGATCGCCCCGAAGATCGCCAGACCGAAGGCGATCGTCAGGGTCACCGCGGTGAGGATCTGCGTGCCGATCAGCAGCTTGAGCCGATTGGTGCGATCGGCCAGGACCCCGCCGAAGAGCTGGAACACGACGAGCGGTGCCCCCTGGGCCAGGCCGAGATAACCGAGATAGAGCGGGTCATGGGTGACTTCCCACGTCATCCAGGCGAAGGTGACGTACTCGGCCCGGTGGCCGAGGACGTAGAAGACGAGCCCGACCCAGTAGAGACAGTAATTCCTCGCCTTGAGGGCGGCGAACGTGGACAGCCGGGCAGTGTGGGTGGCGGCCGGCACGGCGGAGGCCCGGCTCAGGCGAGCTCGCTCAACGCTTGGAGAGCACGGACTCGCCCGCGAAGGCTGGCATCACCTCCCGGGCGAAGCGGCGAAGCGTCTCGGTGCCGCCCGTGCTGTTGAGCAGCAGGTACTCGGCGCCGAGGTCGCGCAGGGTCTGGACCTTCTCGGCAATCTCGTCGGGCGTGCCGTAGAGCGCGGTGGCTTCGGCGACCTCGGGCGTCACCGCGTAGGACATGATGCTGGCCCTGTTCTGACCGTCCGGGCGCTGGGCCAGCACCTCGGTGCGCTTGCGGGCCCGCATCCGCTCCTCGACGGCCTTCTCTTTTTCGGCCGCCGTCATCACGACGTTGACCGACCGGGTCACCCCGACGCTCAGGGGATCGAAGCGGCGCCCGTGCCGCTCCACGGCGGCCTTGAAGATGGCGATGCGCTCGCCGATCGTCTCGAAGGGCGCGAACTGATCGAGGAGCAGGTTGTGGCCACGCTCGGCGACCTTGATGATGGTCTCGGGATGCCCGGCCCCCATCCAGAACGGGGGATGCGGCTTCTGAGCGGTGGGCGGCTCGACGACGACGTTGTCGAACTGCCAGTACTTCCCCCGATGCGACCAGGGCGCGTCGGACGTCCAGGCCTTGACGATGACAGCCAGCGATTCCTCGAAGCGGGCGTCGGCTTCCTCCATGGGGATGCAGAATCCGGCGAACTCGTTGTGGCGGTAGCCCTTGCCGATGCCGAAATCGAGCCGGCCGCCCGAGAGGAGATCGACGGTTGCCGCCTGCTCGGCGAGCAGCACCGGATTGTGCCAGGGCAGGGTGATGACCGCGGTGCCCAGGCGCAGTGTGGTGGTCCGCGCCCCCACCCAGGTCAAGAGATTCATAGTCGCCGACACTTGACCGAAGCCCGTGAAATGGTGCTCGACGAGGAAGGAGCTCACGAACCCCAGCGCCTCCGCCTCCACGTTGCGCTCGACGAACTCCCGGAAGCCGGCGCCGCTATCGACATCGGGACCGCCGCGCTTGGCCTGGGCACTGCCGAAGATGCCGAACCTCATGATCGTCTCCCTCGCCCGCCTCCGCGGGCCACCGGCAGATGATCATACGACTTGTCCGCACGGTCATGCTGGGGAAAGATAGACCACGACGACCATGATGTGCAGCGGCTGCGGGGCCGACAATCGCCAGGGGCGGCGCTACTGCGCCAAGTGCGGGGCGCCGCTCGCTCTGGGGTGTGCCGCGTGCGGCTTCGCCAATGAGCCCGGTGACGAGTTCTGTGGCGGCTGCGGTCAGCGCCTGGCCGCGGTGGTGGCGCCGGCGGAGCCCGCACCCGGAGTCGGAGCGCTGCCCCCCGAGGCCGAGCGCCGGCAGCTCACCGTCATGTTCTGCGATCTGGTGGGCTCGACGGCCCTCGCCGGTCGCCTCGACCCGGAGGAGCTGCGGGAGCACATCCGGGCCTACCAGGCGGCGAGCGCCGAAGCCATCGCGCGCCACGAGGGCCACGTGGCCCAGTACCTGGGCGACGGCCTGCTCGTCTACTTTGGGTATCCCGTCGCGCACGAGGACGATCCGCAGCGCGCGGTGCGGGCCGCTTTGGCCATCACGGACGCCGTCGGGCGGCTCAACCGGCAGGGGAGCCGCGCGGTCACCCTGGCCGTGCGGATCGGCATCCACACGGGCCTGGTGGTCGTGGGCGAGATGGGCGGGGGCTCGCGACGAGAACAGCTGGCGCTGGGCGCCACGCCGAACGTCGCCGCCCGGCTCGAGGAGCTCGCCGAGCCCAATACCGTCGTGATCAGCGCCGCCACGCATCGACTGGTCGAGCGCGTCGTTGCCTGTCGCGACCTGGGTGTCCACGCGCTGCGCGGGGTGGATGCTTCTCAGATGCTCTACCAGGTGCTGGGCGAGCGTCCCGCCGTCACCCGGACCGAGGGCATGAGGGCGGGGCCGTCCACGCCCCTGATCGGACGGGAACGGGAGATCGCGCTCGTCCTGGAGCGCTGGGAGGCTACGGCCGAGCGGCAGGGCGCGGTGGTCCTCCTGAGCGGGGAGCCGGGAATCGGCAAGACCCGGATCGTGCAGGCCGTGTGCGAGCGGGTCCAGGGCGTGCCGCACACGCTGATCGAAGGGCGATGCTCGCCATACTGGCAGCACAGCCCGATGCAGGTGGTCGCCGAGCTCCTCCGGGGCGTGGTGCAGGACGGGGAGGCCCGGACGCCTGAAGGGCTGCTCGGTCGGCTCGAGCAGGTGCTGACCGAGTGCGACCTGGGCCGGGCGGATGGCGTGCCGCTCCTGGCTGCGCTGCTGGACCTGCCGACAGACGAGGCCTCCCCCGTGCTGTCGTGGGCGCCCCAGCGCCAGAAGCAGCGGACGATCGAGATCGTGCTCGATCTGCTGCGCGCGCAGGCCACGGCGCGCCCCCTGCTCCTGCTGGTGGAGGACCTGCACTGGATCGACGCGTCCTCGCTCGAGCTGCTGACCTTGCTGGTCGATCAGGTCGCGACGGCGTCGATCTGCGTCCTGCTCACCGCGCGGCCTACCTTTCATCCCCCGTGGGCCGCCCGCTCCCACACGACCCACGTCACCCTGGCCCGCCTGCCCCGGCGCCAGACCGAGCAAATGGTCCTGGGCGTCGCTGCCAACAGGCCCCTGCCGGCCGACGTGCTCCAGCACGTGGTCACGGGCTCCGATGGCGTGCCCCTGTTCGCCGAGGAGCTGACCAAGACGATCCTGGAATCGGGGCTGCTGCGCGATCGGGACGGCCGCTACGAGCTCACGGCCCCCCTGGGCTCGCTGGCGATCCCGGCCACGCTGCACGACTCGCTGATGGCGCGGCTCGATCGGCTGCCCGAGGCCAAGCCGGTGGCCCAGCTGGCCGCCACCATCGGCCGCGAGTTCTCCTACGCGCTGCTGCGGGCCGTCTCGCCGCTGAGCGAGGCGGCGCTGACGCAGGAGCTGGCGCGGCTGGTGGACGCGGAGCTCCTCTATCAGCGCGGCCTGCCCCCGAGCGCCCAGTACACCTTCAAGCACGCCCTTATCCAGGAAGCGGCCTACCAGTCGCTGCTGCGGAGCACGCGCCAGCAATCCCACCGCCGAATCGTCGGCGTGCTGGCCGAGCAGTTTCCCGAGATCGGCGAATCGCACCCGGAGCTGATGGCCCACCACTACAGCGAGGCCGGTCTCGTCGCCGAGGCCATTCCCTACTGGCAGCGCGCGGGGGAGAGCGCCGTACGGCGCTCCGCCCACAGCGAGGCTACTGCCCACCTGCAGCGCGGGCTCGCACTGGTGTCAGCGCTCCCCCCCTCACCGGAGCGGGCCCGCCTCGAGCTCGGTCTCCTGATGGCGCTCGGGCCCGTGCTCTTCGGGAGCCGGGGCTTTGCCGCCGCCGAGACGGAGCGCGTGTACGCGCGGGCCCAGGAGCTCTGTGCCGAGCTGGGGGACACGCCCGAGGTCTTTCCGGCCCTCTGGGGGCAGTGGGGGTTCTTTCAGCTCCAGGGCGACATGCCGAGGGCTTTGCAAATCGCCGAACAGCTCCTGATCCGGGCCCGACGCTCAGGCGATCCCGCGCTCCTGCTCGAGGCCAACCACGCCCTGTGGCCGACGCGCCTCAACTGCGGCGCGGTCGAGGCGGCCCTGCAGAGCCTGCAGGAGGGCCTGGCAGTGTACGATCCCGCGCGACATCGATCGCTGGCCTACGCCTACGGGGGCCACGACGCCGGCGTGTGCGGGTTTGCCTTCCAGGCGCTCACGCTCTGGGTGCTCGGGTATCCGCAGCGGGCGCTCGAGAGCGCTCAGCGCTCCCTGCAGCTCGCGCGGGAGCTGGCCCATCCCCACAGCGCCGCCAACGCAGGATCCTGGGTGGCGTTGATGCTCCGCTACCGCGGTGATCTGCAGGCGGCGCGGGCCCAGGCCGAGGCGACTCAGGCGATCTCGGCGGAGCACGGGTTCCCCCAGTGGGGCGCGCTGGCCACGATCATACGTGGCTCCACGCTGGCCGCGCTCGGTCAGGTCGAGGACGGCCTCGCCGAAATGCAGCGGGGACTCGCGGGGTGGCGGGCCACCGGGGCCGGAGCCTTTCTCACCATCTTCCTCACTTTCATCGTCGAGGCCGAGCTGGCCGCGGGCGACGCCGACGCCGGGCTGGCCAAGGTGCGCGAGGCGCTGGGCCGCGCGCAGACGCACGCCGAGCGGATCTTCGAATCCGAGCTGCACCGTCTGAACGGCGAGCTGCTGCTCAGGGGCGCTGCGGCGGACCCCGCCGGGGCCGAGGCCTGCTTCCGGCGCGCGCTCGAGGTCGCCCGCGGGCAGCGGGCGAAGGGCTGGGAGCTACGGGCCGCGGTGAGCCTGGCCCAGCTCTGGCAGCGTCAGGGTCGGCTCCGCGATGCACACGACGTGCTCGCGGACGTGACCGCGTGGTTCACCGAGGGATTCGACACCCTCGACCTCGCGACCGCGCGGGCGCTCCTGGACGAGCTTCCCGGCCCCCGCTAGAAACGGCCCGCCCGCCTGCAAACGCCCCGTCAGCCCGGCAGCTTCCAATCGAGCCAGGCGCAGAGGGCGCGTCCCATGACCAGGTCCCGATCGCGGCCAGTCAGCCAGGATAGCTCCTCGGTGAACATGGTCACGCACTGGCGCCACGAGCACGGCATGCGCGTGATGTCGGTGCCCCAGAACATGCGCTGGGGGCCGAAGGCGTCGTAGATCTGGCGCAGGTAGCCGTGGATGTTGCGGTAGGGATAGGCCTCGCTCGAATAGCTCGGGGCGCCGGTGGCCTTGATGGCGATGTTGGGGTGCCGGGCCAGCGCCAGCAGCTCGGGCAGGTTGCCCCAGGCCGCCGCGTCCTTCGTGCCCGAGGGCCGCCCCAGGTGATCGATGATCAGCTTCAGGCCCGGGTGGCGCTCGGCGAGCTGTCCGACGAGTGGCAGGAAGCTCGCCGCCAGCAGCGCGATGGGAATCCCGGCGCGCTCGGCCGCCGGCCACAGCCAGTCCATGGTGCCGTCCGTGGGCCAGGTCTTCTGGTGCGGCTGCAGGAAGGTGAAGCGCAGGCCCAGCATCCCCGGCCGGCGCTTCCAGCCGTCGATGAGGCCCCGGCTCTCCGGGCGGTCGAGGGGAAAGTTGCCCAGGATGGCGAGCCGGTTGGGATGCTGGCGCGCCGCCTCTACGGCCAGCTCGTTGGACTGGGGATCCCAGCCCGGCGGATGGATCACGGCTGCATCGACCCCCGCCACGTCCATTTCCTTGAGGAGGTCGTCCTGGGTGAAATCGGCGACCTGACGGTGGTTGGGATTCGTCGGCTTGTGGTTGCGCCAGATGTGAACCTGGGCATCGACGATCGGCATGACGGGCTCCTTATCCGTTGGGATGACGGCGCCTCAGCGGAACGGCCGGTGCTGGTGCCCTGGCCATCTCATACGGGGCCGTTCGGGGCCACCAGGATCTTGCCGCTGCGCTCGCCTCGCTGGGCGTGGGCCAGCGCCGTCTTGATCTCTTCGATGGGATAGATTTTCTCGACGGGCGCCGACAGGGTGCCGTCGAGGAGCTGCCGACCGAGCTCGGCGTAGATCCGCCGCACCTCGGTGAGCGAGCGGGTGGCCAGGGCCCGGCCGAGCATGAATCCGACCAGGCGCTGGCCGCCGAAGACCAGTCCGCTGCGCAGCATCACCGGATCCTCGCCGGTCATCGAGCCGTAGTTACAGACCACGCCCCCCTCGGCGACGCACGCCGATAGCCGCGCCGTCGCCTGGCCCGACACCGCGTCGAGCCCCAGACGGATGGCCGCGCCCCCGGTCTGGGCCTTCACCGTCTCGGCCAGGTCCGGCCCGTCGACCGCGCAGGCGTCCGCGCCCAGCGATTTCAGCTCGGCAAAGAGCGCCGGGCGGCGGACGACGTTCATCGTCTTGAGGCCGCGCACGCCGGCCAGGCGAATGACCAGGCGGCCGACGGCCGAATTGGCGACGTTCTGGATCACCCAGTCGCCGGGCTTGAGCTCGACGACGTCGGTCAGCAGCAGCAGCGCCGTGGCGGGATTGATCCGCAGCATGGCGGCCTGGCGCAGGGGCAGGCTGGGCGGCACCGCGATGACGTCGTCGCCCTTGACGCGACGGCGCTGGGCCCAGTTCTCCCTCATCAGATTGATGACGAGATCCCCGGGCTTGACGTGGGTGACACCGGCGCCGACCGCCGTCACGCGGCCCACGCACTCGGCGCCCGGCGTGGCCGGTAGCGGCGGCCGGAGGCGATAGCTGCCCTTGCACATCCCGACGTCGGCCGGGTTGATGGGAAACGCCAGGACATCGAACACCACCTCGCCCGCGCCGGGGGCGCCGACGTCCGGCACCTCGGCGCAGCGCACGACCTCTTCGGGCTGGCCGTACCGCTCGAGCAGCGCCGCTTTCATCGCCCCGCCCCCTCGCTCTTGAGGACTTCGGCGCCGGGGCCGGCCTCGAGCTCGCAGGCGTTGACCGTCATGGCCAGCAGGCTGTAGTAGCCGATGGCCCCGGTCAGCTGGATGAAGCCGTCGTCGCCGAAGCGCGCCCGCAGCGCCTTCACGGTCGCGTCATCGACACGGTGTTTCGTGAGGAGCTGGCGGGTGAAGTCCACGATCTGGGCGTCCTCGGGGGGCAGGCCGCGGGAGTGCTTCTCGCGGATGGCGCTGATCGTCGTCTCCGGCACGCCCTGCTTGCGCGCCGAGCCGGTCTGAGCGCCCCACACGTAGACGGCCTCGAGCTCCCGGGCCACCACCATGGCCGCCAGCACGCGCACCCGCATGTCCAGCGAGCCTTCGAAGCGGACATAGGCGCCCAGATGCGCGACCCGACCGGCCAGCTCCGGACTGTGCAGGAACATCGTGAATGGGCCCTGCAGGGCGCCCCGGCTCTTGACGATGGCATCCACGATGGGTTGATCCTTGGCCGCTACCTGGTTCTTGCTGGTGATGGGAGTCAGTCTGGCCATGGTCACCTCACGGGCCCTTGAGGGCCGGCATCACCTGGTGGGTCACGATGCGTAGCGTGCGCTGCATCCGCTCCATGGAGAACAGGCCGCTGGGATTGAGCTCGGCTACGATGCCGTCGAGGTCGAGCTCGTCGCGGATCTGACGGAGACGTTCGGTCAGGCTGGCTGCGGAGCCGAAAGCCACCCGCGTGTGCAGTACGTCGTCGTAGGTGAGATTAGCGACCTCGTCGAACCGCGCGTGGCGCCGATTGGCCGGGCCGGTGTCGGACCGCCCCATCCCGGACCGGACCAGCTCGGCGTGCCGGCGGACGAAGTGCATCATGTTCTCCCGGGGCTCCTCGAGGGCCTCCTGCTCGGTGGGCGCCGCGTAGACGGGGATGCGCACGCAGACATCGCCGCGGCCGGGATGACCGGCCGCCTGCCACGCCGCGCGATAGGACGCCACGTAGCCCTTCAGCTCCGGGATCCCCAGGTCCCGCAGCCCGGCGAAGAGCTGCAGGCCCAGGCGGCCGACGAGCGGGAAGGTCTCGGGAGAGTTGGCGGCCATGCGGATGGGCGGGTGGGGCCGCTGATACGGGCTCGGCGCCACCACGGCCTTGTCGAAGTGGAAGAACTTGCCGTGATGGCTGAAGGGCTGGCCCTGCCAGGCTTTGAGAATGATCTCCAGGGCCTCCTCGAAGCGCGCCTGGCTCTCGCCGTAGGGGATTCCCAGCACGTCGTAGGCGCGCGGCGCGCCGCTGCGTCCGACGCCGAAGTCGAAGCGTCCCTGGCTCAGGTGGTCCACCGTAGCCACCTCTTCGGCGATGCGCAGGGGGTTGCCCAGCGGCAGCACCTGGACGGCCGTGCCCACCCGCACCCGTCGCGTGCGGGCGGCGATGAAGCTGGCCAGGGCGATCGGCGCCGAGTGCACCGAGCGGGCCGGGTTGAAGTGGATCTCCCCGAGCCACACGCCGTCGAGCCCCCAGGCTTCGGCCAGATCGGCGAGCTCCAGGCTCTCGTGCAGCGAGCCGCCCTCGGTCGTCCCGGGGCGCCGCTCCTCGAGGAAGATCCCGACCTGCATCACACCTTCTCGAAGTCGATGCGCTCGACGACGGGCAAGTTGTGAAGGTAGCGGCGCAGACAGTCGAGCCCCAGCTCGATGGCCCCCAGGCGGACCCAGTCGCGGCCGCCCACGATGCGGCTGCGGCGGGAGGCGACCTCCGAGCCCACGGCGATGGCCAGGCAGATGGAGCCCCCGAACTCGATCCGGTCGGGCCCTTCGTCGAGCTCGATGAGCACGGCCAGCGCGTGCGTCGAGCCCGTCTGGGTTCCCGCCGCCCGCGCCACCGCCTCGGCGATTTCCCGGGTGAGCTCGCCCGTGGGCGCGGCCCCCAGCCCGACGGCCGCGTACACCTCGCTGAGCTCGCGGGCCACGATCCCACGGCGGAACACCTTCTCGGCGCCGGGCAGGTGGGCGAGGCGGCCGGCGATCTGGCCGCTGGTGAAGGTCTCCACGATCGAGAGCGTGGCTTGACGGGTGGTCAGGGCGGCCAGGATGACGCCCTCGAGTGTCTGGTCATCCTCGGCCAGGATGAAGTTGCCCAGCCGCCGGCGCACTTCCCGCTCGACCGGCGCCAGCTTTCTGCGGATGTCGTCCATGTCGCGGCCGCGCGCGGTCAACTTGGTCTCGAGCTGCGGGTAGTGGGCCCGAAAGCCCAGCTTCACGGTGCCGTCGGGGACGAGGTCGGCCACGCCTTGAAGCAGCGAGTCCACGTGCGACTCCCCGAGGCCGTAGGAATGGAAGCGCTTGAGGTGGATGGCCGTCTGCAGGCCGCTGCGGGCCAGGAGCCGGGGGATGACCTGCTCCTCCAGCATCCTCCGCAGCTCGCGCGGCACTCCGGGGGTGAAGAAGAAGCGAGCCTTGCCGATGTCCAGGGCGAAGCCGCAGGCCGTGCCCACGGGGTTGTCGAGCATCTCCGCGGTGGCGGGGAGCATGGCCTGCTTGCGGTTGTTGGGGGGCATCACCCGGCTGCGCCGGCGGAAGAACTCCTCCATGCGGACCAGCCAGTCCTCGCTGAGCACGAGCTCGACGCCGGCGGCCTGGGCGGCGATCTCCTGGGA
>DATBIM010000142.1:0-8869 GCA_036556905.1 Candidatus Methylomirabilota bacterium | reverse complement strand
GACGCGACACGGGCCTTCTACCTCGCCGAGGCCGGGATCGAGTGGGCACTCACCCTGCCCATCGAGGCGCCGGCCGGGAACGCCACCGTCCCGGGGACCCTGGCGAGCCCCGCAGGTGCCCAGTCGCCGGCTGGCGCTCCTGAGCCTGAGAGCGCGGCGAGCCTGGCACTGCCGGCGGGCCTGCTGCCCTGGGGAACAGCTTCGATCACCGTTGGCGGCACCGCCATCCCTGGCCTCATCGTCCTGACCAGCGCCGGAATGGTCAACGGCGCCCGGCGGACCATCGAGGTCATGGTCAGGGCAGCTTCGACGAGGGCGTCGGACGGCTCCGGAGGACCGGGGCCCGTCAGCAAACCCGGTCTTGTGAGCTGGCGGGAGTGGTGATGGACCAGGACCATCGAGGGTGCCGGCTCCGGCTGAACGTGCGGCGTTCCGGGCCAGGTCAGCCTCCCGGTGGCGGGGGTGGGGCTTCGTAAAACTTAGGTCCAGGGCACGATGCTCCCTATACTAGTTTGAAGACGGAGGGAACGCGGAGCCACGCATGTTCAAAATGCCGTTTATGCGGAAGCGGCGGGATACCTTCGGTCTTGACGTCGGGTCCAGCGCCGTCAAGGCTCTCCAGCTCAGCCAGAACGGCGGTGGATTCAAGCTCGCGGCGCTGGGCATCGCACCTCTGCCGGCCGACGTGATCGTCGAAGGAACGATCCGCGAGCCGGCCGTCGTCACCGAGGCTATTCAGGAAGCGGTCGGCCGCGCAGGCGTGAGCACAAAAGATGCGGCGATCGCGCTCTCGGGCCGCGAGCTGATCATCAAGAAGATTCAAATTCCGACGGTGCCTGCCAAGGAACTCCACGCGGCGATGCAGCTCGAGGCCGAGCATCACATCCCGTTCGCGATCGATGAGGTCTACCTCGATTATCACGTCGTCGGGAAGCCCGAGGAGACGATGGACCTCATCCTGGTCGCCGTCAAGAAATCCAAGGTGACCGAGTACGTCTCGGTCGTCGAGGCGGCAGGGCTCAACCCCGTGGTAGTCGACGTAGACGGGTTCGCTCTCGGCAACCAGTTCGAGCTGAATCAGCCCGAGGAGCGGGGTGAGGCGGTGGCTCTAGTCGACATCGGGGCCTCGGCGATGAAGACCAACGTCGTGCGGGACGGGGCCTCGATCTTTGCCCGCGACATCCCATTCGGGGGGAAGAACTACACTCAGGCGATCGCCCAGCACCTGAGGATCTCGATCGATCAGGCGGAAGCGGCCAAACTTGGCAAAGACGTCGGCATCCCGTGGGACTCCATCGTGGCAGCCCTGGAGGCCGTCTCTCGGGAGCTTTCGCTCGAGATTCAGCGCACCTTCGACTACTTCGCGTCGACCGCCGAGTCCGAGCGCATCGGCAAGATCGTGTTGGCCGGTGGTTGCGCTCAGTTGCCGGGCCTTGTCGATTACCTGTCGTCGACCTGGGGAATCCGGGTCGAAGTGGCGCGGCCGTTCGACCACATCCACGTGGGCGCCGCCCACGCCGATATGGTGGCCTCGGCCGGGCCGGGGCTCGCTGTCGCCGTCGGCCTTGGCCTGCGGCGCGCTGGAGACAAAGACCAGTGATCAAGATCAACCTGGCCCCCCCGGAAAGGCGGCGCCGGCGCCCCGGGCTCTCGCTGGAGCTACCGAGCTTCAACCTGGGTGTGCTGTTTGCCATCGTGTACATCGTAGCCGTGCTCGGGATCGGCATTGCCTGGATGTGGCGGTCGGGCGTCGAGTCACGGCTGTTCGCCCAAGTTCAAAAGGACAAGGCCGAGTTGGCCGTCCTGAAAGCCACGATCGGTCAGGGAGCCAAGATCAAGGAGCAACTCGCCGGACTCAAGGCTCGCCTCAAGGCGATCGATGACCTGAGCAAGAACCAGCACCGGTCGATCGCGCTGCTCGACGCCTTCATTGACACCGTCCCCCCCGACCTCTGGGTCACGAGCCTGGAGGACAAGGGCACGGCGCTGAAGGTCTGGGGCACCGCCTACTCACCCACGGCCGTCTCCGACTTCATGACGAACCTGCGCCGCTCGGGAAAATTCAAGGACATCGACATCGTCATCGCTAAACAGGATCTCGCCAAGAGCCCACGGCCGGTAACCTTCGAAGTCACCTGCCGATTCGAGATCTAACCATGACACTGCCGCCATTCCTCGACCCGATCGTCACCGCGCCTCGCTGGCAGAAGGCGCTGCTCGGAGCTATCGGCGTGGTCGCCCTCATAGGCGCCGCCTACGTCTTTCTGATTTCGCCAATCGAGGAGCGGATCGGTGCCCTCGCTACCGAACGTGCGTCACTCCAGCGGGAACTGGTGGACAGCCGACGCATCGTTGCCGATCTCGAGCGATTCCGGCGCGAGATCGCCGAACTCGAGCAACAGATCGACGTGGCCAAGGAAAAGCTGCCGACTGAGAAAGACATCCCCCCGCTCTACCGCACGCTGTCGGATGCAGCCTTCCAGTCGGGCCTCGGTGTCGCGCTATTCCAGCCCCGGGATCTCAAGATCAACGAATACTTCACCGAGATTCCCATCGCGGTGAACGTGGAGGGTGGCTACCACCAGCTTGGCGAGTTCTTCGAGCGAGTGGCCGGTCTGCCCCGAGTCGTCAACGTCGTCGAATGGAAGCTCAGTGGTCTCCAGAAGGGCGACGCCGTGTTCGTCAAGGGCGATCTGATCCTCGCGACGTACATGTACCGTGCCGTCGGTGCGCCGGCCCCGGCCAAACCCGGCACGCCGGGCGCCCGGCGTGCACCAGCGAGGTAATCGATGAAGCAGAGTGGCCCCGTCGCCTGCGTGGGTCTCGGCCTACTCCTGTCAGCATGTGGAGGCTCGCCGCCCGCTTCCCCGACTACCTCAGCCACCCCCGGGGCCCTGCCCTCGCCGGGGACCTCGGCTCCCCGCACGCCAAGTGCGGTTCCCGGATCCCCTGCGGCTGCCGAACCAAAAGAGGCCAGCGCCACCGTCACTGGCAAGGACGAGTCGTCTGCGCCCCGCCTCCGGCCGGAGGCGAAGTACGATCCGGGGGGACGTCGTGATCCGTTCGATCTGCCCGACGCCATCGAGGGATCCGTAGGCACGACGGTGGCCTCGGCAAAGCTCACCGGCATCATTCGTACCGCCACAGGCCGGGTCATGGTCCTCATCGAAACTCCGGACGGACTCGGCTTCATCCTCCAACCGGGGGACGCGTTCGGCGACGGACGCCTGGTCGAGGTTGGCCAGGGTTCGGTGGTGTTCACCGTCGTCTCCCGACAAGCGGCAACGAACCATCGCGTCGTCTTGAAGCTTGGTGGGTGACTGATGACTCGACGACTGCCAGAGGGGATGGTGCACACGGCATTGGTGGTGGCTATGGTACTGTTCCCCGGCGTCGGCATTGCGACCGACCCGGGTGCACCGGGGCTGGCGCCTGCCGCCCGGCTTCACGACGTGACCGTGGTGGACCAGCCCGACGCGCTCCTCGTTCGCGTCAAGACCGCGGGCCCGGCGAAGTATCGGGCGGAGCTTGTCGATTCGCCGTACCGGCTGGTGGTCGACCTGGAGGACACCGTCTACGCCTGGCGCAAGACACCGTTGATCGTCGGTCTGGAGCCCGTGCGCCAGGTCCGGGGTGGCCAGTACCAGGGAGACGTCGCCCGCGTCGTCGTAGAGCTCACGCGCAAGGTGGGATATGTCGTCCGCGCGGATGACGACGGGCTGGCAATCATCGTGCCCCGGGCCAGCGCAACCCCGGTCGTCGCCGGGCGAATCGTTCCGATCAGCACCTCCGTGAATGGCCTGCGCGCAGCGAACGTGCTCGTAGCCGGCGGGCCTGTTCCGACGACCAATGGCCACCACGTGCCCGCCGCCGAGGCCCCGCGGCCATTGATGGCCCAGGCGCCGGTACCAGCGCCGGCCGAGCCTTCACAGCCGGTCTCCGAGGCCACCAAGGCCCCGGCTCCCATCGCTCCCCGCCCGATCCAGGTCGCCCAGACCGCCAGGCCGGCAACGGGCCCGAAACCACCCGTCACGCTCGAGTTCAAGGATGCTGACATCGTGAGCCTCCTTCGCGTGCTGGCGGCCGAGGGAGGCCGGAACATCGTGATCGGTGAGGACGTTAAGGGCAAGATGTCGATCTCGCTACGCAACGTTCCCTGGGAGCTGGCCCTCCAGACGATCCTCGAGTCTCGCGGGCTTGAGCGGGTCGAGCGCGATGGGATCCTCCGCATCGCCACCCGGGAGCAGCTGACGAAGGAGGCCGAGACGACGATTCGGATGCGCGACGTCGAGGCCAAGCTTGCCGAGTCATCGCGCAAGCCGGAACTCCGCGGGCCGCTGCGCGAAGAAACGCTTCGCCTCTACTACACCGATGCCGAGGAAGTCGCCAAGACCCTGCAAGGCATCCTGGGCATTGAAGGGGACGGGGCCCGAGGCGCACGAGCAACCGGGCCCACGGCCGGGCCCATCGCGGAGCCGCCCTTCTCGCAACTCTTCGGCCCTCCGCAACCTCCGCCCCCGCCGGGGGCTGGGGCGCCGCCGCCGCCCCCCGAGGTGCTCTTCAAAGGGTTAACGATCCGGGCCCACCGTCCGACGAACACCCTATTCCTGCGCCTCTACCAGGCCGACATCGAGCGCGTGAAGACCCTCATCAAAGAGTCCCTCGACATCCCGCTACCCCAGGTGAAGATCGAGGCGCGCATGGAGATTCTGGACCGCAGCGCGCTCGAGCAGATCGGCATCCAGTGGGGCGGGGCCTTTGCGGCCCCGGTAAACTCGACAACGGTCGTCGGACGGGGCTTTGAATCGGCAGGTTCGTCTGCTCTGATTCCCGGCGGCATCCCCATCCCACCGGCGCCAGTAGGATTTACCCCGGGAAACCCGGGGCTCACACTGGCCAACGCACTCCCGGTAAGCGCGGCCACGGGCCTCCCCCTCGGCGGGAATCTGGTGAACCTGCCTATCAGCGCCCTGCCCACGGCGGGCGCGCTGCCCGCCGCCGGCCTCGCCTTCGGCATCGTGGGGACCAGGTTCAACGTCAACCTCGCGCTACAGGCGCTGGCCACGCAGAACAAGACGCGGACGCTGGCCCGGCCGGAGGTGGTGACGGTCGAGAACGCCAAGGCCGTGATGTCGCTGGGTGAAGAAATCCCCTACGCCACCGTCAGCTCGGCCGGTACCCAGATCCAGTTCAAGGAAGCCCTGCTGAAGCTCGAGGTCACGCCGACGGTGATTCGCGAAGGGGACGTGACAAAGATCAAGATGGTCGTTGTGGTCGAGAACAACTCCCGGGGCGCCGTGGTAAACCTCGGCAGCGCCGGCTCACCTCCTGCCATCAACCGCAGAAAGGCCGAAACGCAGGTCCTGATCCGGGAAGGCGAACGGCTGATTATCGGTGGCGTGACCACGAACACGAGCGTCGAGGAAACCCGCAAGGTCCCGATCTTCGGCGACATCCCGCTCATGGGGTGGCTCTTCAAGCAGCGAGAGCGCTCCGAGACGGGCCGAGAGCTGGTCGTCTTCCTGACCCCGAGCATCTTCCGCAACAGCGAGCAGACGGTCTCTACGGCGACGCCTGCACCCAAGTAGCGTGTCCGTTGGCGGGGCCGGGGGGGGACACCCCCCGGCCCCGGCCGTGGTACCCTGAAGCCGATGCCGGACACTCTGCGATTCCTCACCGCGGGTGAGTCTCACGGCGAGGCTCTGACCGCCATCATCGACGGCATGCCGGCCGGTCTCTCACTGCAGGACTCGGACATCAACGAAGACCTGGCGCGCCGGCAGCGCGGCTACGGCCGCGGCGGGCGCATGAAGATCGAGCGGGACCAGGTTCACATCGTGTCCGGGGTCCGTTGGGGTTTCACGCTTGGTAGCCCCATCACCCTGAGAATCGCCAACCGCGATTGGGAGAACTGGAAAGCCACGATGTCGGTGGCGCCACCGGACGCCGCCACCGCCGCCAAGGAGGTCACCCGGCCTCGACCTGGACACGCCGACCTGGCGGGGGCCATGAAGTACAACCACCGGGACATCCGCAACGTGCTGGAGCGCTCCAGCGCACGGGAGACCACCGCGCGGGTGGCCGTGGCCGGTGTCGCGAAACGACTGCTTGCCGAGTTCGGCATCAGCATCCTGAGCCATGTGGTCGAAATCGGCGGCATTCGGGTGCCCGAGAATCTGGACCTGCCCTGGACCGACCTTCGTCGGCGGGCGGAGGAGTCCGAGGTACGCTGCGCCGACCCCGAGACCGACGCTGCTATCATCACCGCCATCGACCAGGCCAAGACCAAGGGCGACACGCTGGGCGGCGTCTTCGAGGTCGTGGCCCTCGGCTGTCCGGTCGGGCTGGGGTCGTACGTCCAGTGGGACCGGCGTCTTGATGGCCGGCTCGCCCAGGCCTTCTGCTCGATCCAGGCGATCAAGGGCTGCGAGCTGGGATTGGGGTTCGAGACCGCCCGCCGGCCAGGCTCCGCCGTGCACGATGAGATTCTCTTCGACACCGCCAGTGGCTTTCGGCGCTCGTCCAACAACGCGGGCGGCCTGGAGGGCGGCGTGACCAACGGCCAGCCCGTGATCGTACGGGCGGTCATGAAGCCGCTGTCCACGCTGCGCACGCCGCTCAAGTCGGTCGACCTCGCCACCAAACAGGCGGTGGAGGCGGTGGTCGAGCGAAGCGATGTGTGCGCCGTGCCTGCGGCGGCTGTCGTCGGTGAGGCCATGATGGCCATCGTCGTCGCCCAGGCCTTCCTGGAGAAGCTCGGCGGCGATAGCGTCGACGAGATACGCCGCAACTACACGGCGTACCAGGACGCTCTCAAGCGCTGGTAGCCGAGGGCCGCGTGATCATCCCGGTCCGTCTTGGCGCCCGTGCCTACGACATCGTGGTCGAGCGTGGCGCGCTGGGCACCCTCGGCGCCCGTCTGCGCAGCCTGGGCGTAGGTTCGCGGACGGCGCTGGTCAGTTCCCCCAGCGTGCTCCGCCTGCACGGTAAGCAGGCGCTGGAGAGCCTGGAGGCGGCGGGCTTCACGACGATCCCCGTCGAAATCCCCGACGGGGAGGCCGCCAAGACCCTCGCCGTGGCCGCGCAGTGCTGGAACGCCTTGCTCGAGGCTGGCCTCGATCGGACCTCCACCGTCGTCGCCCTCGGTGGGGGCGCGGTGGGTGACCTGGCCGGGTTCGTGGCGGCCACGTTCATGCGCGGGGTCCATCTGGTTCACGTCCCCACCACGGTGCTGGCTCAGGTCGACGCCTCCATCGGCGGCAAGACCGCCATCGATCACCCTCGGGCCAAAAACCTCATCGGGGCCTTCCACCAGCCCCGGCTCGTGCTCACCGACCCCGCCACCCTGGCGAGCTTGCCCGAGCGCGAATTCAGATCCGGGCTCGCCGAGATCGTCAAACACGGGATCGTCCTCGACGCCGCCTACTTCGCTGAAGTCGAGACCAGTGCCGCCGCGGTCCTCGGCCGCGACCTGCCGACGCTGGAGCGCGTCATCGCGGGTTCGTGCCGGCTCAAGGCCGCCATCGTGGAACGTGACGAGCGGGAGGCCGAGCTCCGTCACGTGCTCAACTACGGACACACGATCGGTCATGCCCTGGAGGCGGTGACCGGGTACGAGCGCTGGACACACGGCGAGGCCGTCGCCCTGGGCATCGTCGGCGAGGCGCGGCTGGCCGAGCGGCTGGGCCTGACCGCTCGACCCACCGTGGAGCGTCAGGAGCGGCTGCTCGCCGCGGTGGGGCTCCCGATACACGCCGGAAGCCTCGATGCGGATGCCGTGTTGGCTGCGATCGGACGGGACAAGAAGTCCCGGGACGGGCGGGTGCCATTCGTCCTGGCCCCTGCCATCGGGGCATTCAGGCTAGTCTATGACGTCCCCGGGGCCGAGGTCCGGGCTGCGGTCGTCACCCTGACATCCTGATGGCAGCCCCGAGTGGCGACGGGCCCCAGCCGAATCGGTTTGACAACCAATTCCAACGCTCCGTATAACAGATTTGCCATGCCGGTGGATGACGCGACTACTGCCAACGCCATCCGCCGACAGGAGGAGCGGCTGCAGCAGAATCCCACGTCGCTCGCCTTCGCCCAGCTCGCCGACCTCTACCGCAAGATCGGACGCACCCGCGATGCCATCATGCTCTGCCGACAGGGGCTGGAGCGCTATCCCCACTACACCACTGCCCGGCTGATTCTCGCCAAGGCCCTGCTCGCCGAAGGTGAGCTCGATCAGGCCCTCGCCGAGCTATCGGCGATTCTTTCCGTCAGCCCGAATGACCTTCAGTGCCACCGGTTGGCGGCGGAGATCCACCGCCGGCAGGGACGCCTCGACGCTGCGGTCGACCACCTGGAAGCGGCGGTGCGACTGGACGCCGGGGATCGCGAATCGCGGGCCTTGCTGGGACTCTTGAGGGCGGGGGCGCCGGCCGGCACCGAGGCCGGGCTGAGCCGAGTGCTGGCCGACGACACGTTCGTGACCGCCTCCTTCGGCCGGATCTGTCTAGAGCAGAGCCTGGTCGATGAGGCGGCGCAGGTGTTCGGCCGCATCCTGCGCAGAGAGCCCGGGAATTCCGAGGCGCGCCAGGGGCTGGAGCAAGCCCTCCGGTTGCGTTTCAGACGCAAGGGTTGAACACATGCAGGTGTCGACCGCGGACTTCAAAAAGGGGCTTCGCATCGTCTTCGACGGCGAGCCGTACACGATCGTCGACTTCCAGCACGTGAAGCCCGGCAAGGGCGGCGCATTCGTCCGCACCAAGCTCAAGCACATGCGGCGCGGCAACGTGATCGACAACACCTTCCGGTCCGGCGAGAAGGTGGACCTCGTGGACTACGAGGAAAAGCGCATGCAGTTCCTCTACCGCGACGATCGCTA
>DATBIM010000141.1:0-21273 GCA_036556905.1 Candidatus Methylomirabilota bacterium | reverse complement strand
GGGGTGCAGGCGCTGGAGACCGCGCCCTGGATGATCTTCTTCCCAGGCGCGGCGATCAGCCTGACCGTCTTCGGGCTGAATCTGCTGGGGGACGCCATCCGGGACTTGACCGATCCTCGGCTCCGCGGGGGGCTCGGCTGACGCCACCCCCGATCACAGGAGGGACAGTGATGATGCGCTCGAAGATCCTCGTCGTCGTCCTCGCGCTCCTGGCGCTGGGCGCCAGCGTCGCCGGCGTCGCCGCCCAGGACAAGCCGCGTCATGGCGGCATCCTCAACTGGTACGTCTACGGCGATCCCGGCCGCCTGGACATCCACACGGAATCGCCGCTGTCCGTGCAGCAGGCCGTCGCCGGCGTGTACTCGGGCCTCCTGCACCACGATCCCGACGACCCGACGAAGATCGTCGGGGATCTCGCCGAGCGCTGGACGGTCTCGCCCGACGGCAAGACCTACACCTTCCAGCTCCGGCGGGGCGTCAAGTGGCACGACGGCCAGCCCTTCACTGCCACCGACGTGAAAGCCAGTCTCGACCGGGTCCTGACCCCGGACTTCAAGAGTCCCCGCTGCGGCTCCATGCTCAAGCCTGTGGTGGCCAGCGTGGAGGCGGTGAATCCCCTGACCGTGCAGATCAACCTCAAGTTCGCGGCCGCGCCGTTCGTGGAATACCTGGGCTCGGCCTGGTGCCGGATCGTCGCCAAGCACGTGCTGGACAAGTTCGGCAACGACCTCTCCCGCCCCGAGGCCCAGATCGGCACCGGACCCTTCAAGTTCAAGCGCTACGAGCGGGGCAGCGTGATCGAGTGGGAGAAGAACAAAGACTACTTCATCCCAGGCCTTCCCTACCTGGACGGGGTGAAGCAGTTCGTGCTGGTCGGCGGACCTACCCAGCTCGCCGCGGCCAAGGCCGGCCGCATCCACCTCTGGGACACCTGGCCGCCGCTGCGCAAGACGGAGGCCGACGAGCTCCGACGGGCCCGGGGGGACGAGGTCGACATCAGCCAGAACTCGATCGCCACGCTGGCCCTGATCTATCTGCACACCCAGAAGCCGCCCTTCAACAACCCCGATCTGCGCCGGGCCGTCAATTTGGCCATCGATCGTCAGGATCTGGTGAGCAAGGCCTTCGAGGGCGCGGGCGTGGCCTGCGCGCTCCTCGACCCCAAGCTCTTCGGGGATTTCGCGCTCCGGCTGGACGAGCTCCAGAAGCTGCCGGGCTGCCGGCAGCCCAAGGACCAGGACCTCGCCGAGGCCAAGCGGCTGGTGGAGAAGCATCACCCCAACGGCCTGGACATCGAGGCCGCCGTCCGCTCGGTGGGCGGCTACGTGGATCGGGCCCAGCTCATCCTCTCCCAGCTCCGGAAGATCGGGATCCGGGGCACGATCAAGACCTACGAGAGCGCGGCCGGCTTCGCCGTCTACGGCAAGGGCGATTTCACCTTCATCGCCATCCAGGATCGCGCGATGGTGACGTCCGACCCGGCCGACGTGTTCTCGCTCATCTACACCACCCCGGCCGGCAGCAACTGGGGCAAGTGGTCCGACGCCAAGGTCGATGATCTGGCCGAGCGCGCCCTCAAGGAGACGGACCGCGCCAAGCGCGCGCAGCTCTACCACGAGCTGCAGCGTCACATCCTGGCCGGATCAGTCTCGGCGGTGCCGGTGGCCTGGGTCGAGGGGTTCCACTTCCGGGACAAGAAGGTCCGTGGCCACAAGTGGGCGGCGACGGTCTACGACAACAACACCTTCATGAAGGTCTGGCTCGCCCCCTAGCAACTGTTCGAGCGGCGGCTTGCCGCCGCAATCCTGGTCTGGGGGAGGCTCGGAGGGGGCCGTCGAGGCCCCCTTCGACATTCTCACCGGCCGCGGAACACGGGCTCCCGCTTCTCCACGAACGCGCGTGCGGCCTCCCGGTGGTCTTCGGTCAGGCCGCAGCGGGCCTGGTGCCAGGCCTCGAGATCCAGCACCTCGGCGAGCGTGCCCTGCTCGGCCGCGTTCAAATTGCGCTTCATGTACCGGTAGGCGATCCGCGGGCCGCGGGCGAGCCGGGTGGCCAGCCCGATCGTCTCCTCCTCGAGCCGGGCATCCGGGACGACGCGATTGACCAGACCGAGCCGGTGGGCCTCGGCGGCATCGATCATGTCGGCGGTGAAGTAGAGCTCGCGCGCCTTGGCGGTGCCGACGAGCGCGCTCAGAAAGAAGGAGCCGCCGAAGTCGCCGGGGTACCCCACGCGGGCGAAGGCCGTGCCGAAGCGGGCGCTGTCGCCGGCGATCCGGAGATCACAGGCCAGGGCCAGGGACAGCCCGGCGCCGGCGGCCGGGCCCCGAACCATGGCCACCGTCGGCTTGGGCAGCTCGTGCAGCCACCGCGAGACCTCCATCTTGCTCCGGAGGCCCTGGGCGCGCTCCTCCAGCGTCACCCCCTCCATCTCCCGGGCCTCGGCCATGGCCTTGACGTCGCCGCCAGCGCAGAAGGCCCGTCCCGCGCCCGTCAGGACCACCGCGCCGACCGCCGGGTCCTCGGCCAGCCGGGGCAGGGCTTCCAGCAGTCCCTGCAGCATGCGCGGGGAAAGGGCGTTCAGCCGGTCGGGGCGGTTGAGGGTGAGCACGGCCACACCGTCCTTGACGACCTCCAGGAAGTCCTCGGCCATGGCGCGCCTCCAAAATGAGCTTGGATGGGGCGGCTATCATACCCTTTAGAATGGACGCTGATGCACAACCGCTGGCTCAGATGGTTGGTCATTGTCGTCGGTCTCGGGCTCATCGCTTCGTACCTCGGATTGTTCACCCCCGTTGAGAACTGGCTGATCTCGCTTGCCAATCGGCCGGAGATGGGCAAAGTCTTCTCCGACCCGCACACCGGGCGTACCGATGCGCTGCTCGTGCTCGTGTCGTTCTTCCTGCTCACGCCGATCTTCCTGGGGATCGTGCTGCTGGGTGTGATCTTCGTGATGATCATCTTCCTGCTGCTGTCCGAGCCCGTGTTCCGCCTGTTCCGGCTGCCGCTCTGGATGGCGGTGCCGGTCGTGCTCGTCAGCTCAGGGTCCGTCGCGTACTCGATGCGGGCGGCGTGGCTGCCGGACGTCCTGTATGTCCTGGGACTGACGGCCAAGGCCGGGCTCGTCTACTTCGCGGCTCCGGGCTCGATCCCGCGCTAAGCAAAGTCGGAGGGGGCGATTCACGGGCGCGCCCGAAGGGCGCGACGGCCCCCTCCGAAACCTCCCCCCAGAACAGAGCGCGCCGGCAAAGCCGACGCGCGAACCGTCCGACGCTACTTGGGTTTGATCAGGGACCGCGAGCGCCGGTTCTGCTTCCAGCACGCCTCGTTCTTCTCGGTGCAGGCCGGCCGTTCCTCCCCGTAGCTCACCGTGCTGATGCGGTCGCCCGCCACGCCTTTGGTTACCAGGTGTTCCCGCACGGCCTTGGCCCGGCGCTCGCCGAGGGCGAGGTTGTACTCGTTGGTGCCGCGCTCGTCGGCGTGGCCCTCGATGAGCACGAGGACCTCGTTGCCCTTGAGCCAGTCGGCATTCTGGTCCAGCAAGGCCATGTCCTCCGGACGAAGGGTGGCCTTGTCGAAGTCGAAGTGCACGATCTTGAGGTCGGGCGCTTCGGTGAACTCCTGCGGCGAAGGACGTGTCGCGGCCTCGGGCTTCCCCTCCGGCGCCGGCGTGGCCTCGGCGTCCGGCAGCTTCAACGTGACCGCCGGCGGTGGGGGACCCGGCGGTTCAGCGGTCGGGGGCGGGGGCGGTGGTGCCGCGGCGGCCTGAGCCGACGGACGCGGCGGAGCCGCCAGAGGCTTCGGGGGCGCCGGCTTCTCTTTCTCGAGCACGATGCGCACGGGCGGGTCGGCGTCGACGACGTGGCCCACCATCCGTTCACCGTTCACCTTGAACTGCGCCTTGAGATGACGTGGCCCCAGCTCGTGCGTGAGCATCAGGTTCGATCCAGCCACGTCGAGGAGTACGCGCGATCCGATAAGGCCGGCGGCGCGTACCGCAACGGGGACCGAATCAACGGCCAGCGCCCCGTCCAGGGTGAGGCGCCCGCGGCCCCCGGCGCCCAGCTGCTCGAACTCGGCGAACGCGTCCTCCTCGCGGGGGATCCCCTCGATCCCGTGGCTGTACCATGTCCCGACCCACCGGCCGGTGACGTCGATCCCCGCCGGCGCGGCCCGTGGCCGCTCGGGCATGAGCGTCGCGCAGCCCGAGACCAGGAGCGCCAGACCGGCGAACAAGGCGAGTCGTCGCATGAAAGCTCCTCCTTGCGTACCTCCTATAGCAACAGAGCCCCCACGCTTCCGCGAAGCTTTTATTGAGTCAGGCCATAGCGGTGGGAGGAAGCGCGTGGCGGGCCCCCGGGATCTTGGGGCTTGGGGCTCCGGCCCGCGACTCAGCGGGCGAGGTCGAGGAGCTCGTCCAGAGCGTGGATGATGCGTTCGGGCTGCACGGGCTGGCCGGCCGGCAGGCCGGCGCGACGGCGATCGATCCACGCCGCGCGCAGGCCCACGCGCTGGGCACCGTCCACGTCCCACACGAGGTGGTCCCCCACCATCCAGGTCCCGACGGGATCGGCGCCCAGACCGGTCAGGGCGTGATGAAACACTGCCGCATCCGGTTTGCCCGCCCCAAACTCGCCTTCGATGACCACGACACCGAAATACGGGGCCAGGCCGTGACGGGCGATCTTGCCGCGCTGCAAGCGCGCGTCACCGTTGGTGATGAGGCCGAGGGGCACCCCACGGCCGCGGAGGGCGTCGAGCGTGCCGAGCGCGTCCGGGAACAAGCGCTCGGCGGCACGGCGGCGCTCGGCGAAGTCCTCGGCGATGCGCCGGGGCAGTCCGTCGCCGGGGCCGCCCACCTGGCCCAGGCCGAGCTCGGCGATCTTCGCCCACGCCCCGACCATGTCGGTGCGCTCGGCCCGATGCCGCCCGGGGTCGTTCCAGAACCACCGCCGAACCTCCTCGATCGCGGCGGTCAGCGCCGCCGGGTCCACGCCGGCGGGCTGGGCGACGGCCGTGCAGCTCGCCGCCCAGCAGGCATCCTGACAGGCCGAGTAGTCGAGCAGCGTGTCATCGAGGTCGAAGAGAAGCGTCCTCATACCGGCCATGCCTCGCGCGTGTAGCCCATCTCCCAGAACATCCACTCGTAGCGGCTCGTGGTCACGAAGTGGTGGACCATGGCCTGACGGTCGCCCGCGCCCAGGCGCGTCGCGATCCGGTCCGTGGCCTCCAGCACCGCACGCACCACGCCCCCGAACTCCTCCGAGGCGTAGGTGCCGATCCAGCGGGCGTAGAGCGGATGGGACGAGCCCGCCTGCTCGAGGCGCTTGCCCACCTCCCAGTAGATCCAGTAACAGGGTAGCAGCGCAGCCACCGCCTCGTGATACGGCGCCCCGTAGGCCACGGCCAGCAGGTAGTTCGTGTAGGCCAGGTTCGTCGGGGCCAGCGGGGTGGCCGCCACCTGGGCGGACGTGAGCCCGAACTCCTTGAAGAACGACTCGTGCAGGGCTCGCTCGACCTTGAGGGCCCCGGCCGCGTGCTCGTTGAACATGATGATCCAGTCGTCCTCGGGCGCCCGCGCGGCCGCCAGGGACAGGGCCCGGGCGAATTCCCGGAGGTAGAGGGCGTCCTGCACGGCGTAAAAGCGAAAGCTCTCGGGGGGCAGCGAGCCGTCGGTGAGCCCCCGGATGAACGGGTGACCGAGGATCGCCGCATAGATGCCATCGATCGCCTGCCAGAGCTCCTTGGTGAACGCCATCCCGGGTCCTCGGCTCTATTGTATGATGCGACTCCCACGGGAGGGCACGGCATGCTGGATCTCGGGCTCGGCGGTAAAGTGGCGATCATCACGGGTGGCAGCGAGGGGCTGGGGCGGGCCACGGCCGAACGCTTGGCCCGCGAGGGCGCGCGGGTGGCCATCTGCGCGCGCCGCAAGGACGTGCTGGAGCGCGCGGCCGACGGCATCCGGAAGGCCACCGGCGGTGAGGTGCTGGCCCAGCCCGCGGACGTCACCCAGGTCGCCGACATCGAGGCCTTCGTCAACGCGGTGGTCGCCCGCTTCAACGGCGTGGACATCCTCGTCAACAATGCCGGGACCTCGTCGGCCGCGCCCTTCGCCAGCGTCGACGACGCGACCTGGCAGCGAGACTTCGATCTCAAGGTGATGGGGGCGATTCGTTTTTGCCGCCTGGTGATCCCCCTGATGAAGCAGCGGGGCGGTGGCCGCATCATCAATGTCACCACCGTCGGCGGCAAGGCCCCGGCGGCCCGGGCGCTGCCCACTTCGCTGACGCGCGCGGCCGGCATCAATCTCACCAAGTCGCTCGCCAACGAGCACGCCGCCGACCGCATCCTCGTCAACACCGTGTGCCTGGGGCTGGTCAAGAGCGCCCAGTGGGAGCGGCGCGCCAAGGGCGACCTGGATGCGTACTACCGGGAGGCGGCCAAGCGCGTGCCGGTGGGGCGCGTGGGCGAGGCCGAGGAATTCGCCGACCTGGTGGCCTTCCTCGCCTCCGAGCGCGCCGGCTACATCACCGGCACCGCGATCAACTTCGACGGCGGGATGTCGGCCGTGGTGTGAAGAGGGGGGCCCCGCGATGGCCCCCCCTATCGTGGCGCGTCTCGATCTCCGACGGCGATGGCTCCGATGGGTCGTGCTGGCGGCCTGTCTGCTGGCGGCCGCCCTTGCCGTCCGTTATGCCGCGGCGCTCGGCCTGGCGCTCGCGCTCGCGTGGCCGGCGGCCGAGCCGTGGCTGGCCCCGCTCGCCGCGAGCGCGGCGCACGAAGAGGTCGTTCTCGAGCTCTCCGGGCGAAGGCTGAGCGCCGACCTGTATCAGCCTGCCGCCCCCGGCAGCACGCTCGTGCTCGTCCACGGGCTCTCAGCTGCGGGCCGGCGCCAGCCGGACCTGGCGCGGCTGGCTCGCCTCATCGCGGAGCGGGGCTCCCTCGTGGTGGTGCCTCACATCGAGGGGCTGGCCCGCTTCCGGCTGAGCGGCGCCGAGGTGGAGGATATCCGCGGCGTCGTCGAGTACGCGCGCCGCCGGTGGGGCTCGGTCGGGCTCGCCGGTTTCTCGTTCGGCGCCGGGCCGACCCTGCTGGCCGCGGCCGACATTCCCGATCTGCGGGTGGTGGGCTCGTTCGGCGGCTACGCTGACCTGCGCCACGTCGTGTCGTTCGTCACCACCGGAGTGCACCGCTGGGATGGTCGGCGGCACGTCGAGCGCCAGGAACCCTACAACCGCTGGAAGCTTCTCGCGCTGCTGGCGGCGAGCGTGGGTCGCGAGCCCGACGGCGCCCGCCTGGACGCCATCGCCACGCGACGGCTCGCCAACCCGGCGGACGATACGGCCGCGCTCGAGGCTCGACTCGACGCCGAGGGCCAGGCGGTGCTGGCGCTCGTGATGAACCAGCGCGAGGAGGCGGTCGAGAGGCTACTGGCCGCCCTTCCCGCCCCCGCCCGCCAGGCTCTGCAGCGCCTGTCCCCCCTGAGCGCTGCCGGCCGGATCCGGGCCCCCTTGCTCATCGCACACGGTGCCCAGGATCCCTCCATCCCGTACACGGAGAGCCTCCGGCTCGCCGCGGCGGCCGGCGGGCGGGCACGGCTCACCATTTTCGAGACCTTCCATCACACCGGTCCCCCCGCCGGGGGGCTCGCCCTGGCCGCCAGGGTGGCCGATGGGGCTCGCCTCCTGAGGCTGGTCGATGACCTCCTTTCACGCCGGTGAGGAATCGGTGTCTTATACGGGTGCGATGGGTCAGCAGCCCTTTGACGCAGTTCTGGAATCGCATCATGCGGAAATCTTTCGCTATCTACGTCGGGTAACCGCCCGGTCGAGCGACGCCGACGACCTGTCCCAGGAGACCTTCCTGCGCGCCTGGAAGGCTTACCGAGGCCTGGACGGGAACGCCAACGTCCGGGCCTGGCTCTTCACGATCGCCACCAACCTGGCCCGGAACCACTTTCGCGACGAGCGCCGGCGGCGCAACGCCCAGGCCCAGGCCCGGTCGGTGCGCTCCGAGTTCGACGGCGCCGCGCCCGACGGCGAAGCCGTGTTCAACCAGACCCGGACTCGACTCGATGCGGTGGTGGCGGGCCTGCCGCTCAAGCAGCGCCTGGCCTTCGTGCAGCGAAAGATTCACGACCTCGACTACGAGGCGATCGCGCGAACGCTCGACTGCTCGGCGGAAACGGCCCGGGCCCACGTGTTCCAGGCCCTCAAGAAGGTCCGCCGGGAGCTCGAGGGGCTCGCGCTACCCGCGATGGAGCGTCAGGCATGACACCCAAGCCCAAGGTGTGCGTCCAGATCGAGCCGGATCTCATTGCCGCGGCCACCGGCGAGGCCGAAGCGACGGTGGCGCGCCGGGTCCACGATCACATCGGCCTCTGCGCGCCGTGCGGTGGCGAGTATGCGCGTTACCGAGCCCTCGAGCACGCGCTGGGGTCCTGGCGTCAAGCGCCGCCGGCCCCGGCCGGGCTGGAGGACGCCCGCAAGCGGCTGGATTCGAGCCTCGGTGACCTCAAGCGGCGAACGCTGATCTATCGCGTCTTCCCCTCCCCCCTCGGCAACATCCTCATCGCGGCATCCGAGCAGGGCGTCTCCCTCGTCGAGTATCTGGGCCGGGCCAAGAGCCTCGCCCATTCGCGCCTCGGCCATCTGCACGGCGTGGAGCCTATCGAGGACGGCCAGGATCTGGAAGGGCTCCATCGCGAGCTGATGGAGTACCTTGCGGGCCGGCGCGATCGGTTCGGCTGGACGCTCGATCTGCGACTGGTGCGGAGCGAGTTCCACCGGACAGTTCTGAAAGCGACCTCCGAGATCCCCTACGGGGCGCTCATGTCGTACTCGGGCGTCGCCTGCGAGGTGGGGCGGCCCGCCGCCATGCGCGCCGTTGCCCAGGCCCTGCGCTGGAATCCCCTGCCGATCGTCATTCCCTGCCACCGCGTGGTCGGCGCCAGCGGCGACCTCGTCGGTTATGCCGGCGACAAGCTCACCCTCAAGGAGCGCCTGCTCTCCACCGAAGGCATCCACGTCGAGCACGCCCACGCCACCGCCCACGTGAACCCGCGGGCGATGTACGTCGGCGAGCCCAACGACCGCTGGTACTGCCTGCCCACGTGCTCCTCCCTCGAGTCTCCGGCCCATCTACGACGGCTGGTCTTCTTCAGCACGCAGCAGCGCGCCGAGGGCTCCGGACGGGAGCCTTGCACCACCTGCCGGCCCGATCTGCATCCCCTCGCGTCCTAGGACGCGCGCCGACACCCACCTCGTCGTTCGCTCCGGGTTTCACAGCGGCCTCCGACCGGGGTCTTACCGGGAAAATGGATTTCAACGAGTACACGATGATGTGGCTGATCAAGCAGCGGCACGCCGAGATGGCGGAGGCGGCCCGCCGGCACACCCTGGTCGCGCGTGTACCGCCCCGCTCCGGTCGGCTGCGGCTTGCGCTGGGTACGACCCTCATTCGCATGGGCGCCTGGCTGCTGCGCCGGCAATACGCCACGGGGTAACGGCCGGTCGGTGACCGGCCCCTACTCGTTCCGCCCCGTCCCGGGCCCGCGCTGGACCAGCGGCTGCAGGCGGGCGAGGGCGACGGCGACGGTCACGGCGATGCCGGCCAGCAGAAGCCAGGCCGCGCCGTAGCCGCCGGTGGCCTCGACGACCAGGCCGAAGAGCGGCGGCCCCACCAGGACTCCCGACCACGCGCAGGAGACGGCCACACCGGTGAGGAGCCCGGCGTAGCGCGCGCCGCCGAGCTCGGCCGCGAGGGCGAAGTAGAGCCCGACCCAGCCGAAGGCGCCGATCCCGGCCACGAGCGCCAGGAGCCCCAGCAGGGCGCGCGGCAGCGCCTCGCCCAGCGCAAAGCCCACGCAGGCGGCCGCCCCCACGAGCGCCATCGCGACGACGCCCGGCCGGCGCCGGCCGCCGAGGGCCCGATCGCTCACCAGGCCGCCGCCGAGGCGGCTGGCGGCGCCGCCGGCCTGCGCCAGCGCGAGCAGCTGCCCGGCCTGCACGGCGGAGACGTCGAAGCTCTCCCTGGCGTAGAGCGCGAAGTAAGCGAGCAGGGACGACTGCGTCATCGACAACAGAAACGCCCCCGCGAACAACACCCGGACGCCCGGGCGGGTCAGGAACACGCCGAGCTCGCCGAGCCGGGGCTGGGCCGGGGCGCGGGGGCCGCCCTTGCCCGGCGGGCTGCGGTAGAGCGCCAGGACGGCGAGACCGCCCAGCGCCGCGAAGGCGCCGGCCCCGGCCAGCGCGTCGCGCCAGCCGAGCTCGACGGCCAGCGGGGGGAGCACGAGGGCGCCGGTGATCCCGCCCAGCGTCAGGCCGGTCTGCTTGACGCCCATCGCCACGCCACGCTCGCGAGCGGGAAACCAGTCCACGACGACTTTCCCGGTTGCGGGATTGCCCACACTGAATCCGAACCCGGCCCCCACGAGGCACAGGAGCAGCAGGGGCAGGCTCGGGCTCGTCGTGGCCAGCGCCACCAGCGCCCCGGTCAGGGCCACGCCGAGCGCAAGCGTGGGCCGGACGCCGAACCGGTCGGCGAGCCAGCCCGACGGCAGCGACATCAAGACTCCGCCGAGGTAGACGGCGGGTAGCAGCAACCCGACCTCCACCCGGGTCAGGCGCAGGTCATTGCGCAGGAACGGCGCCAGCGGCGCCACCGCGAGCGCGGCCAGCGCGGCGGCCGCGTAGGCCAGGGTGACGAGCGCGAGGATGGCCCAGCGGGCCATCACCGTCGATCAGCGCTCCGTCCCGAGATCGACTGCTTCGCGCAGCGTTTCCAGGAGCTGGACGAGGCTGGCGCGGACCCCCGCGTCGTACGGGCCGCTGTCGCCGCCGTAGAAGACGCTCAGCACGTAGCTCACCAGAGGCGAGGCCGGGCCCTCGGAGGAGGCGGCCAGCCGCTCGGCGTTGGCCTGCCAGACCGACTGCAGGCGCGCCTCGGGGACGCGCGGGAACGGCTCGCCGGCGCTGCGCTCCAGCACCTTGAAGAACAGGAACGCCAGCCCGAACGTCGCCTGCCGCACCGGCGCCTCGAACGGCTCGGACGCCAGCGCCGCCACGGCGGCGACGTCGGGCTGCTGCTCCAGGAACGCGCGCGCCTCGGCCTGGACCCGGTCCGGTGGGTACTGCACGATCTCGCGCCACACCTCGTCGACGAGGGCGGCGTCGATCCCCCGGGCGTCAGCCCCCATGGCGGAGGGATCTTAGCGCGACGGCGCGTCGCTCGGGGGATCCGGCCTCACCAGCACGGTGCCGCGCACCGGGATCACCTCGTCGGCGGGCATGCCGGCGCGGTGAGCGTGCTCACGGATGGCGTCGGCATCGACTCCCTGGTAGATGCACACGGTCCCCAGCGCCCCCGTCTCCTCCTCCACGACGTACGAGCGGATCCACCGGACTTTGTCGGGCATTTCCTCGTTACCGACCCGGGTCGAGCACCGGGCCGCCTCCTCGAGGTCCTCGGGGGTTTTCCAGGCGCTGCGGCGAAGAATGACGTAGGTGTTCATGGCTCCCTCCTTGTGAACGCAGCGTGGGCCAGGACCGCGGTGGAATCCAGATGGCAGATATGACATAGTAGGTGGGCATTTCTGCCAGAGGAGGGACGATGCTCGACGTGACGATCCTCTTCCTGCGCGGGGGACTCGCCTCCACCGCGATCGCGCCCATGGAGGTCTTCCGCGGCGCCGGGGTCGCCTGGAACCTGATCAACGGTGAACCCGCCAGGCCCCTGTTCCGCGTGCGTACGGCGTCGATCGATGGCAAGCCGGTGGACTACGACTGGCCGCTGCAGATCGTCCCCGAGGCCTCGCTCGACCAGATTCGCAAGACGGATCTGCTGATCCTCTCCTCGACGGGATTGGAGACGGAGCAGCTCCTGGCTCGCCATGGCCGGGTCATTCCGTGGCTGCGCCGGCTGCACCGGGGGGGCGCGAGTGTAGCGGCCATCTGCTCGGGGGTCGCGCTGCTGGCCGAAGCCGGGCTTCTTGACGGCAAGCCGGCCACCACTCACTGGGGACTGGCCGAGCTGTACCGACGCAAGTATCCCCGGATCGACTGGCATCCCGAGCTGTTCATCACCGAAGCCGACAACGTGTACTGCGGCGGGGGTGTGTACGCCTCGCTGGACCTGAGCCTCTATCTCGTCGAGAAATTCGCCGGCCATGACATCGCCGTGCAGTGTGGCAAGGCCCTGCTGATCGACACTCCGCGCACCTGGCAGTCGGGATTCGCGGCGCCGCCGCCCCGGGCCGGTCACCGCGATGACGCGATCCGGCGCGTGCAGGAGTGGCTGCACGAGAACTTTCGGCGGGGGGTCCGGTTCCACGACGTCGCCCGGCGCGCCGGCATGAGCCCGCGCAACTTCGTGCGCCGCTTCAAGCAAGCGACCGGCGAACCACCCCTGACCTACCTCCACAAGCTGCGGGTGGCCGGGGCCAAGCACCTGCTCGAGCAAGACCACACGACGGTCCAGGAAGTGGCGGGGGCCGTCGGCTACGAGGACGTGGCCTTCTTCAGAGATCTGTTCAAGCGCTACACACGCATCTCGCCGCAGTCGTACCGGGCCCGCTTCGGCCGGCCGCCGCTCCCGCCGTCACACCGGCGGGCGGCGGCGGTGCCACTCGGTGGCCTGCTCGAACGCGTGCCCCACGCGCAGCACGGTGGCCTCGTCGAACGGCCGCCCGGCGAGCTGGAGCGAGCACGGCAGTCCCGTCGTCGAGAATCCGCTGGGCAGCGCCAGCGCGGGCAGGCCGGCCATGTTGAAGGGCGACGTGTTGCTGCGGGGGAACGGGTACGGCAGATCCGGGTCCTGGGCGAAGGCGAAGGTCACGGCCGGGCTCAGCATCGTCGGTGAGGCCAGGACGTCCACCCGGCGCAGGACGTCCAGCATCTCGGCCTGCAGGCGCGCCCGCAGCCGCTGGGCCTGGACGTACTCCGCGCCGGAGAAGAGCCCGCCGGTGAGGAACTTCTCGCGCAATCCCTCGCCGAAGAGGTGCAGCCGCTCGCGCAGGTCGCGCTCGTGGTAGGCGAACGCCTCGGACAGCATGATCGCCATGTAGCAGGGCGACGCCCACACCGTCGGGATCTCGACCTCCTCCACGCTGGCGCCCAGAGCGCGCAGCGTCTGCAGGGCCTGCTCGAACGCCGTCACCACGTCGGGCGCCACCCCCTGCAGGAAGTACGGGCGCGACACGCCCACCCGCAGACCGCGGATGGACTGGCCGAGGCCGCCCAGATAGTCGCCGACCGGCGCCCGGCTGGACGCCGGGTCGGCGGCGTCGTGACCGGCGATGGCCTCGAGCAGCCAGGCGCAGTCCTCGACCGTGCGCGCCATGGGGCCGGCGTGGTCCAGCGTCCAGGAGAGCGTGACGACGCCCGCGCGGCTGCAGCGGCCGTAGGTGGGCTTGAGCCCGACGATGCCGGAGAAGGCCGCCGGTCCCCGAATCGAGCCGCCGGTGTCGGAGCCGAGCGAGCCGACGATGAGCCCGGCGGCCAGCGCCGCGCCCGAGCCCGAGGACGAGCCCCCCGGGATGTGGGCCAGGTTCCAGGGGTTGCGCGCCGGGGTGAAGCGATGGCCCGGGAACTGGATGCCGAAGGCGAACTCGTGGGTGATCAGCTTGCCCAGCAGCACGCAGCCGGCCGCCTGTAGCCTCGCCACGCACGTCGCGTCGTCGGTGGGCACCCACTCGGCCAGCACCGCCGAGCCCGCGGTCGTGCGGATGCCGCGCGTGGCGTAGAGATCCTTGTAGGCGACGGGAATGCCCAGCAGCGGGCGCGGATCCCCCTGCAAGATGGCGGTCTCGGCGGCCTTGGCATCGGCGAGCGCGCGGTCGGCGGTGAGCGTGACGAAGGTGTGCAGCGTGGGGTCCAGACGCGCGATCCGCTCGAGGAGCGCCCGGGTCAGCTCCACCGGTGAGAGCTCGCGCTTGCGGAAGCGTCGGGCAAGCTCGCGGATGCCGGTGTAGGCGAGCTCGTCGTCGGCCGCCGCCGCGGGGCTGGGCGGCGCCGGTCCCCGGCGCGCCGGGGCGGTGTCGCTCGCCCCGCCGGCGCTGCCCGCGGGACCGCCGGCGCTGAAGGTGACGGCGGGCTCGAGCGTGCCCGCGGCGCGCCAGTCCTCGGCCCGGATCGATGCCAGCACGAGGGCCAGGATCTTGCGGACCATCTCCCGGCGGGCTTCGGGGATGGGCAATCCCGCGGCGGCGATGCGGCCCCGCACCTCGTCCAGGGTCATCGCGGAGTCATCGATCATGGCGGCCTCCCTGGCCGGAGAGCTTACCTCAGTTGACACTCCGGCCGGCGCCGCCTAGCATCCCGCTGTTCCCGGAGGCCCCATGGCAACGAAGAGCCAGCCGATCGGCGTCGTCGGTCCGCAGACCTAGCGCAGCGCGCAGAGGAGGACGCCATGCCTGGCGCGGTGGGATTCATCGGGCTCGGAAACATGGGGCGGCCGATGGCGCTCAATCTGGTCCGGCACGGCTTCGCCCTGGTCGTCCACGACATCGACCCGGCCAAGGTCGCGCCGCTGCGCGAGCGGGGCGCGAAGGTGGAGGGCTCGGCCGAGCGCGTGGCCGCCGCCGTCGACCGCACCATCGTCATGGTGGAGACCACCGCGCAGGCCGAGGCGGTCATCGTCGGCGAGGCCAGCATCATCCAGAGCGCCCGGCCCGGCCACATCGTGGCGTGCATGAGCACCATCGATCCCTTCACCGCCCGCCGGCTGGCCGAGCGGCTGGCCGCTGGCGGCGTGGCGATGCTCGACGCGCCGGTGAGCGGCGGCACCACGCGCGCGGCCTCGGGGGAGCTGTCGGTCATCGTCGGGGGTCCGGCGCCCACCTTCGAGGCCTGCCGGGACCTGTTCAAGGCCATGGGCACGAACATCTTTCACGTGGGCGGCCCCGGCCAGGGCCTGGCCATGAAGCTCGTCAACAACATGCTGATCCAGGTGAACCGGGTGGCCGTCGCCGAGGCGCTGGTGATGGGCGTCAAGGCCGGGCTCGATCCGCAGACCATCTACGACGTCGTCCGGGTCAGCACCGGAACCAGCCATGCCTTCGAGACCGGCGTGCCCAAGATCCTGGCCCGGGACTTCACGCCGGGCGGCACCGTGGACATCACCTACAAGGACCAGGAGCTGGAGACGGCATTCGCCAAGCAGCTCGGCGTGCCGTTGCTCCTGGCCAACGTCACCCAGCAGCTCTACCAGATGGCGCGGGCCGCCGGTCTCAACAAAGAGGACGGCCTGGCCGTCATCAAGGTGCTCGAGCAGCTCGCCGGCGTGCGGGTGGGCGGCGAGGGTGGCCATGGCCCTCATCGCTGAAGCCGTCGAATATCTGAGATTGCACGGCGCCGGCCCGACCGCGCGCCGGCTGTTCGAGGCGTACATCTCCGGCCGCCGGCGCGCCTATCTGTTGCGCAGCAACTACGAGGTGGTGGGCGGGCTGCCGCTCCGTGAGGATGGGTTGGTCTTCCGCTTCGCCCGGCCCGAGGATCTGGCCGCGCTGACGCCGACGTTTCCCCGGGTGCCCCCGGCCACCTTCCGCACGTGGCTGGGCCCGAACCACTTCCTGTACCTGGCCCTGGCCGGTGACCAGCCCGCGGCCTACCGGTGCGACGCGACCATCGTGCCCCCCTCGATCCGTCCCCTGCTCCACCTGCGCCCCGATCAGGTCTTCATGGTCGACATCTCGACCGCACCGGCGTTCCGCCGTCAGGGCATCACCCGCCGGATTCGCATCGCCATGGCGCGCGAGATGCTCCGCCTGGGCTATCGCGACTCCTGGGGCGTGCAGCGACCGTTGAATCGGGAGGCGCTGGCGGCCTTCGACCGCACGCCGGATGTCGTCGAGCGCTTCGGGACGCTGACCCGGAGCAGCGTGCTCGGCCACGTGCGCTTCAGCCTCACTCCCAGCCGGGGGCTCTCCGGCGAGCATGTCGGGGCCCTGGCCCAGCTGGTGGCCGACCTCGTGCCCGGCACCGAGCGCATCGCGCTGCTGTTCAATCCGGGCACGACGATCGCGCCCGCCGAGGCGACCGAGGCGGTGACGCGCGTCGTGGCCAAGCTGGGCATCGAGCTGCGCAGCCTGCCGGTGACCGAGTCGGACGATCAGGCCGGCGCCTTCGCGGATGCGTTCGCCGACGCCGCGCGCGAGGGCGCGGACGCCATGATCGTCCTCGACGACCCGATGTACCGGGAGCATCGTCGGACGATCGTGGGGTTGGCTCGCAGGCGACGCCTGCCGGCGCTCTACGAGCGGCCGGAGTTCGTGGAGGCCGGCGGGCTCGCGGCCTGCGCGCGTCCGGCCCCACGCCTGCCCACGCTGCCGCCCGAGCTGAGCGCCGACGTGCTCAGGCTGGACCCCCTGGGCGGCGTGCGCGCGGGGCTGACGATCAATGAGGCCACGGCCCAGGCGCTCGGCCTGACGGTTCCCCGTGCGCTGCGGCTCCGGGCCGACGCCGTCATCGGCTCCGGCTAGGCGCGAACGGCTTCACACCGAGCGCTCGAATCGGTATTCCCGCGTCTGGTTGATGTCGCCGGGCAATTCGCGCTCGCCGGTCCGCTGGAATCCCATCCGCGCGTAGAGCCGGTGCGCCCGCTCGAATCGCGTATCCGACCAGAGGACGAGCCGGCTGATCGCCCGAGCCTGACACCAGGCCATGACCTCCTTCATCAGCATGTGGCCCAGGCCACGCCCGCGCAGCGCGGTGTCGAGGTAGAGGCGATGGAGCTCGGCGGTGTCGGCGTCGAGCCGCTCGACACCGATCGACCCCACGATGCCGCGCCCCTGCCACAGGACGAAGAACGCTCCCCGGGGCGGCGCGTAGTGCGCGGGGAAATCGAGCAGGTCGGGCACCTCGATTGCCGGATCGTAGACGAAGCCATATTCCTCGTACACGCGGCCGATGAGGGCGATCACCCCGGGGACGTCGGCGCGGTCAGCCGGTGTGAGGCGCATGCCGCCGGCTACATTCGCGCGTGAGCGATACCAGGCCCGGGCCGGCTCCACGGGGAGCACCGCGATCGCGACGCCGAGCAGCACCAGGGCCATGCCGGCCAGCCGCACGCCGCCGAAGCGCTCGCCGAGCACGAGGGCCGAGGCCCCGGCGGCGACCACCGGCACCAGGAGGGCGAAGGGAGTCACCGTCGCCGCCGGATACTCGCGCAGCAGCTTGCCCCAGATCGCATAGGCGATGACGGTCGCGATCACCCCGAGGTAGAGCGCGGCGGCCACGCCGATCCACGAGGCCTCGGCCAGCGTCGGCACGAGCGCCGCCGGCCCATCGAGCGCGATCGACAAGACCAGCGCCGGCAGCAGCGGCACCAGGCTGAGCCAGACGACCAGGTTGAGCATCTCCACCCGGGGCAGCCGCTTCACGAGGATGTTGCCGAGCCCCCAGCTCACCGCCGACATCAGGGTGAGCCCGAAGCCGGTGAGGGTCAGATCCTCGCCGACGGTAACGCCGATCAGCACGAGGCCGGCCGCCGCGACGCCCAGGCCGGCGAGCTGGCGACGGCTCGGGCGTTCCCCCAGCGCCAGGGCGGCCAGGAGCATCGTGAAGAACGCCTGGGTCTGCACGGTGATCGCGGCCAGGCCGGGCGGCATCCCGGCGGCGATGCCGAAGAACTGCAGCAGGAACTGCCCGGTGAACAAGGTCAGGCCGACCAGCGTCAGGGCCGTCCACGACACGGGGGGCGGGGCCAGGAGCACCACGGGAGCCGCCGCGATCAGGAACCGGAGGAGCGTCAGCTGCGGCGGGGAGAAGCTCCGCAGCCCGATCCCGGTCGCCACGAACGCCCCGCCCCAGATGACGACGACGAGCAGCGCCAGCGCGAGATCGGGGGGCTTCAGCGGGCCGGGGCAGCCGCGAACGCCGGCAGCACCTCGCGGCCGAACCACGTGAGCTGCTCCAGCATGACGGCCTTGGGCGTGCCCATGCTGGAGCTCACGTTCGCGTACTCCAGGCCCGGGTACTTGCCTTGCAGGTGCTTGAGGTAGGCGACGAGCTCTTCGGGCGGGCCGCAGAACCAGGCCCCGGTCCGGGCGAAGTCGGCGACGGTGGGCACGCCGGCCGCTCCCCAGCCACCGCGCCGGGACGAGGCCTGCACCTGGGCCGGGGTGATCCCGGGCACGAAGCCCAGCGGTCCGAACATCTTGACGTGCTCCTCGTAGAACGGCGTCACCTCGCGGATGGCCCGCTCCCGCGACTCGGCGAGGTGGAAGAAGATACCGATGCAGAGGTCCTGGCCGGGCGCCAGATCCACGCCGGCGCGGGCGGCGGCCTCGCGATAAGCCAGGATCGGCTTCTCGGCCATCGTGGCGGCGCCGCCGCCGATGACGCCCTTGATGCGGTGCTTGATCATGAAGTCCAGGCCCCGCGCGCTGGCGCTGACGATGGGCTGCCAGCACTCCACGGGACGCCGGAGCGGGCGGGGCACCAGCGTGAGCCGGGACAGCTCGTAACCGCGATAGGGGACGGCCGGCGGCAGCGTGTAGTGCTTGCCGTGATGCGAGAAGGACTCCTGGTGGAAGGCCTTCATGACGATGTCGACCTGCTCCTCGAAGACCTCCCGGTTGGCCTCGGCGTCGAGCATGGGACCGCCCAGCGTCTCGACCTCGCGCGTGTGGTAGCCGCGGCCCACGCCGAAGATCACGCGCCCGCCCGTGAGGATGTCGGCCACGGCGAAGTCCTCGGCCAGCCGGAGCGGGTGCCACATGGGCGTGATGTTGAAGCCGCACCCGAAGCGCAGCCGCTTGGTCACGTGAGCCAGGTGCACGGAGTGCATCAGGATGTTGGGGATGACCTCGTAGCCCTCGTGCTGGAAGTGGTGCTCGGCCAGCCACAGCGCGTAGTAGCCCAGGTCATCCATGGTCCGGGCCAGGGCGTCGGTCTTCTCGAACACCGAGGCCAGGTGCTCATTGGAGTACCGGCGCTCGTTGGCCGGGGTGGCGTCCTGGCCGAGGTCTCCCAGATCCACGTGTCCGGCGTAGAGCGACGAGAACTTGGTGATCATGGCCGTGCCTGCCCTCCCCCGATGCGTTCGGTCCGCGCGAGGTGTTCTATGCTAGCGTAAGGATCCAACGCTGAGAAGAGGCGGTGGAGCACGCCGATGCCCGACGACGCCCCCAAGACCGCGTACGAGCTGGCCATGGAGCGGCTGCGCCAGAAGGAGCGGGCCGCCGGCGCCGAGGAGCGCCCGCTGAGCGAGAAGGCCAAGGCGGCGATCGGCGAGGTCCGGAAAATCTACGAGGCCAAGCTGGCCGAGCGCGAGATCCTCCACCAGCATTCGCTGCGCCAGGCCCGGAGCCCCGAGGAGGTCACGAAGCTCGGCGAGGAGCTGGCCCGCGATCGAGAGCGCTTCGCCTCCGAGCGCGACCGCAAGATCGCCGAGATCCGCAAGAGCGCCGGGTAGCCCGTCCTTCCTACTCCCCCGGCTGCATGTAGGGATACCGGAAGTCCGTCGGCGGCACGAACGTCTCTTTGATGGCTCGCGGGCTCACCCAGCGGAGCATGTTGAGCACGCTGCCGGCCTTGTCGTTGGTGCCCGAGGCCCGCGCGCCGCCGAAGGGCTGCTGGCCCACCACGGCCCCGGTCGGCTTGTCGTTGACGTAGAAGTTGCCCGCCGCGTAGCAGAGCACCTCCGCCATCCGGGCGATCGCCGCGCGATCGCGGGCGAAGATCGAGCCGGTCAGGGCGTAGGGCGAGCCACGGTCGCACAGCGTCAGCGTCTCGTCCAGCGCCGCATCCGGATAGACGTACACGGTCAGCACGGGGCCGAAGATCTCCTCGCGCAGCACCTTGACGTCGGGCTTGCGGGCCACGATCACCGTGGGCTCGACGAACCAGCCCTTGCCGTCGTCGGTGCCGCCCCCGACGAGGATCTCGCAGTCCGGCGACTGGCGTGCCCAGTCGAGATAGCCCTTGATGCTGCCGAAGGCCTGGCGGTCGATCACCGCGCCCATGAAGTTGGTGAAGTCGCGGACGTCGCCCAGCTTGATCTGGGCCACCTGCTCCCGCAGCACCTGGCTCACCGCCGGCCACAGCGAGGCCGGCACGAAGGCGCGCGAGGCCGCCGAGCACTTCTGCCCCTGGTACTCGAAGGCCCCCCGGGTGAGGGCGGTGGCCAGGGCCGCGACGTCGGCCGAGGGATGGGCGAAGACGAAGTCCTTGCCGCCCGTCTCGCCCACGATGCGCGGGTAGGACCGGTAGGCGCGGACGTTGCGGCCCACCGTCTCCCACATCGCCTGGAAGGTCCCGGTCGAGCCCGTGAAGTGGATGCCGGCGAGCTCGGGCGAGGCCAGCGCCGGGTCCCCCACCTCGGCCCCCGCGCCGGGCACCATGTTGATGACGCCGGGCGGCAGCCCCGCGGCCTCCAGCAGCGCCATGATGTAGTGCGCGGAGACGACCGCCGAGGACGCCGGCTTCCAGACCACGGTGTTGCCCAGGATGGCGGGCGCCGTCGGCAGGTTGCCGCCGATGGCCGTGAAGTTGAACGGCGTCACCGCGAAGACGAACCCCTCCAGCGGCCGGTGCTCGAGCCGGTTCCACATGCCGGGCGACGACAGCGGCTGCTGCCGGTAGATCTCCTCGGCGAAGTGGACGTTGAACCGCCAGAAATCGACCAGCTCGCAGGCGGCGTCGATCTCCGCCTGATGAGCCGTCTTCGACTGCCCCAGCATCGTGGCCGCGTTGAGGACGGGCCGCCAGGGCCCCGCCAGGAGATCGGCGGCCTTGAGGAAGATCGCCGCCCGGTCCGTCCAGTCCATCCGGGACCACGCCCGGCGAGCCAGGCGCGCCGCCTCGATCGCCTGGCTGACGTGGGTGGCCCCGGCCTTGTGCCACGTGGCCAGCACGTGGCGATGGTCATGGGGCATGGTGGCCTCGGCGAGCGTGCCCGTTCTCACCCGCTGGCCGCCGATCCGGGGCGTGATCTCGATGACCTCGCTAGCCATCGCCTGGAGCCGGGCCTTGAGGGCCGCTCGTTCGGGTGTGCCAGGCGCGTAGGTGAGGTTGGGCTCGTTGTAAGCGGCGGGGGCGCTGAACACTGCGTTCGCCATGACAGACACCTCCTGGGATCGATTCTACCCGTCGGCCGGCCGGCCGTCAGGGAAACAAGCGCTCGCCGGTGTCGGCGTCCTCGACCCGGATCGCGCTGACGGGGCAGTTCTCCGCCGCCTCCAGGATCGTCGCCGGCGGCTCGCCGGCCGGGTCAGTGACCTCCGACTGCCGGTTGGCGTTGTGCGCGAAGGCGCGCGGGGCGATGGTGAGG
>DATBIM010000140.1:0-5897 GCA_036556905.1 Candidatus Methylomirabilota bacterium | reverse complement strand
CTCCCGGGCTAGCCGCTGACCCAGGGCATCGAGGTACGCGGTGAGCTTGGCGTCCTCGAGCACGCCCATCTGGGCCTCGACCTTCTTGGCCTCCTCCTCGCCGAGCTGCTTCTCCTGCTCGACGGACACCAGGGTGAACTCCGGCCAGCCAGTGACGGGATTGGTGGCGCAGCCGGCGCCCACGAGGGCGATCAGGCCGGTGAGCACGTGAACGGCGGCCAAGACGCGAGGGCTCAGCACGGTGCGCGTAGTCTAGCATCGGCTTCCCGGTTGCGCCCGCCCGACGTTCGCCCTACCCTCACGCAACACGCGCCCGCGCCGGGCGAGGAGGCGCTTCCGTGAAGATCACGAGCGTGCAGGCCACCTGGGTCCACGTGCCCATTCCTTACGAGCGGCAGCACACGAGCGACTTCGGCCGGGCCGCGTCGTTCGACGCCGTTCTCGTGAAGATCGGGACGGATGACGGTCTCGTGGGCTGGGGCGAGGCCAAGGCCGGCGTGGGCAGCGCGGCATCGTGTCACGGTCTGGCCGCGATCATCAATCGTGATCTGGCCCCGCTCCTGGTGGGACAGGACCCCCGCGACGTGAGCCGGCTGTGGGACGTGATGTACAACACGCCGCGCGAGGGCTACGCGATCGATCGCGGCCACGTGCTGCCCCAGCTCGGACGGCGGGGCCTGTCGATCTCGGCGATCGCCGGCGTCGACCTCGCGCTATGGGATCTCCTGGGCAAATCGCTCGGCGTGCCCGTGTGGCGCCTGCTGGGCGGCCGCCGGGCCCCGCGCATGCCCGCCTACGCATCGGGCGGCTGGGCCGACGAAGCCCGCATCGGCGAGCAACTGCTCGGCTACGTGGACAAGGGCGGGTTCCGCGCCGTCAAGATGCGGGTGGGCGTGATGGATGGCGAGCCGCACCGCTCGGCGGCCCGGGTGCGGGCGGCCCGCCGGGCCCTCGGCCCCGACGTGAAGCTGATGGCCGACGCCCACGGCACGTGGACCGTCGCCGAGGCCAAGGCCTTCTGCCGGATGGTGCAGGACTGCGACCTCTACTGGCTGGAGGAGCCGGTGACGGCCGATGACAAGCCCGGCCTGGCCGAGGTGCGGCGGGCGGCCGCCATACCCATCGCCACCGGCGAGAGCGAGTTCACCCGCCACGACTTTCGCGAGATCGCCGAGCTTCGCGGCGCGGACGTGCTGCAGCCCGACCTGGCGATCGCCGGCGGCCTCACCGAGGGGCAGCGCATCGGCGCGATCGCGTCCGCCTTCAACCTGCGCCTGGCCCCGCATCTGTGGTCGGGGGCGCCGGCCTTCGCCGCCGGCATGGCGCTGGCGGCCAGCCAGAGCGCGGGCTTCATTCTGGAGTACTCGCTGGGCGCCAACCCCCTGCTCCACGAGCTCGTCCACGAGAAATTCCCGGTGGTCGATGGTCAGGTCGAGATTCCCGAGCGGCCCGGGCTCGGGATCACCATCGACGAGGACTTCGTGCGTCGCCACGCCAGGTGACCGGATTGCTTTTATCGCGAGTCGGTCCGTGCGATGCTGGAGGCCCATGATCCGGTTTGTCCTCGTCCTGGCCGCGTCGCTTGCGGTGGCTGCCTGCGCCGGATCCGCCTTGCCCTACAAGCCCGAGCAACAACCCCCCGGCGCGACCATCTCCGCCGCCTACATGGTGCTCGCCGACCGTCTCCGGGTCGAGCTCAACACCGACGGGCGCCGGCTCGAGGAAGCGAAGATCCTCCGGCCGGACGGCAGCGAGCTGCACCCCCTGACCATCGAGCAGGTGGTCCAGCCCGCCGGGGGATCGGGCGCCACCGTCGGATTCGGCTTCGGCGGCGGAAGCTGGGGAGGCGGGAGCGGCGCCGGCGCTGGGGTGGGCATCAGCATGCCGGTGGGAGGCTCCAGCCGCATCGATGGCCCCGTCTTCGCCTACTACCCCCTGAATCAAGTGGGGCCCGCGCCGTGGCGGCTCCGCGTGAAGCTCGAGGGCATCGAGCCCGCCGTGATCGTGCTGGGGCCCATGCCCCCCCCGCCCCCCGGCAAGTAGCGCGTCCGCCGCGTCGATCCGCCTGATGCATTTGTGCCCCCGCTGGCCTGCCGCACGAGTTTGTTTGTTGGCGTCGCCCTCCCGCCTGACCGATAACGGTTGAGAGGAGGCGATTCATGAGCAAACAGTGGCTGATAGCGGGGATGGCCGGGCTGATCCTGGCCGGATGTGTGAAGATGCCGCAATCGCGCGAGGAATTTCGCACGGCGGTCTCGCAGGGCGCCTTCAGCGCCAAGGCGGAATCGTTCGTGGTGAATCGAAATTTCACGCGGACTGTGACCCACCTGAAAGCGAAAGCCGACGCGTGTCTCAACCGGGAAGTCAAACGCTCGATGGTGCAGGGGCTCTACCAGGAACACACCAGGTCCATCTACCGGTCCAGCGTGCAGACGCCGGCAACCAACCGGGCCGAGTTCACGATGCAGGTGACACACTCGCCACGGGGGGTCGGCGCTGACGCTCCGCCGGGGGGGTTCTTTCTGATGGTCGCCGACATCGAGGCGGTGTCGCCCGACAGCCTCCGGGTCAATCTCTACCGCCCGACGCTGGGCCACGGCGCTGCCGTCGATGCGGTCCGCAACTGGATTAACGGCAAGGACGACGGCTGCCCCAGTCTGTCGTAGTCAGCTCGTTCTGAGCTTCTCGACGAGACGCGGATCGGGATCCACGCCCAGGCCCGGGCCCTGGGGAATCGCCAGGCGGCCGTCCCGGGGATGGATGGCCTCGCCCAGCGGGTTCTCGGCGAAGTCGCAGTAGAAGCGCTCGACCAGCGACTCCGTCGCCATCGCGGCGATACAGTGAATCGACGCGAGCAGCCCGGGCCCGAAGTAGGCGGAGTGCGGCACCACCGTGACCCCGAAGGCCTCGGCCAGGGTCATCACGCGGCGCATCTCGGTCACCCCGCCGATCTTGGTCACGCTGGGCTGAGCGTAGGTGATGGCCCCGGCTTCGAAGGCGCGACGGAACTCCCAGACCGTGCCGTAATTCTCGCCGGCCGCGGTAGGCAGCCCGCCCCGGGAGCGCACCTCGGCGAGCCCGGCGAGATTTTCCGGTGGCCACACCGGCTCCTCCAGCCAGTGGACGTCGAGCGGGGCCAGTCTCCGTGCCATCTCGACCGCTTCGGCTACCGTCCACGGGCAGTTCGCGTCCACCATCAGAGGGACACCCGGGCCCGCCGCCTCACGCGCGGCTTTGACCTCGGGCACGGTGATCTCGTGGACCTTGAGGTGACGGTATCCGCGGGCCAGGGCCTGCTCGGTGTGCCGGGCGACGGCGTCGGCCCTGCCGTAGCGGAGGAGACTGCCGTAGGCCGGCAGGCTCGCGCGGGGACTGCCGCCCAGCAGACGATAGAGCGGCAGCCCGGCCACCTTGCCCGCGATGTCCCAGAGTGCGATGTCGATGCCCGACAGCGCGTAGATCGCCGCCCCGCCCCGGCCGACGCCGTGCAGCGCCCGCTGCAGCTCGTCGTTGATCGCGAGGATCTGGCCCGGATCGCGACCCACGCACATGGGTCCCAGCAGCGTGTCGATGGCCGCCCGGGTCGCGGGATAGATGCGGTGCCCGAATGCCTCACCCCATCCGGTGATCCCGGCGTCGGTCTCGATCCGGACGAGCAGCATGTCGATGCTGGTCCGGGGCCGGCCGCCCAGCATGGGCGTGGCGCCCTCGATGAGCATGGGCAGGTTGAGGACGAGGGTGTCGACCCTGGTGATCTTCATGCGGGAACCATATACTAAGGCCCCCGCGAAGAGGAGGCCCCATGACGACGAAGAAAAAGGGTACCGGGCTGCTGGTGGTCTGGGCCGACGTCCCCGCCGACCGAGAGAAGGATTTCAACCGCTGGTACAACGAGGAGCACCTGGCCGAGCGGCTGGCCATCCCCGGCTTTCTCAGCGGGGCTCGCTACGAGGCGGTGAAGGGCGGCCCCAAGCACCTCGCCTACTACGAGCTGGAGAGTCCCGCGGTGCTGGAGAGCGAGGCCTACAAGCGCGTGCAGGCCAATCCCACCGAAGGGACCAAGCGCTACGGCCCCGCCACCATCGCCACCACCTACATCCGCAACGTCTACACGATGATCCATCCCCGGGCGCTGGCGGCGGCGGCGGCGGAGAGCGGGACGGCGCCGGCGCTGCAGATCGGGCGCATGGACGTGCCCCGCGAGGTCGATGACGAGTGGAACACCTGGTACAACACGGTCTACGTGCCCAACTACGAGAAGGTCCCCGGCGTGATCCGCGGCCGCCGCTATCGCGCCCTCGTCGGCACGCCGACCTACATGACCTTCTACGAGTTCGAGCACCCCAAGGTGTCCGAGAGCGCGGCCTGGAACGCCCAGCGCGACGCCTCCCCGGTCAACGCGCGCATGCGGACCCACATGCGCCACATCGCGGGCTCGCCCGGCGTGTACGTCAAGACCTTCGAGCTCTGAGGACGGAGCCATGCCCTTTCGGATCAACCACATCCATCTCAAGGCTCCGGACCCGAGGAAGACGGCCGAGTGGTACGTGCGAGCGTTCAATTTCAAGATTGTCGGCGACGAGACGCGCGTCTTCGGCGACCGCTTCATCCGCTGCCAGAGTGAGGACGGCGGCATGGCGGTGAACATCTCGGGGGCGCGCACCGGCGAGACGCTCGGATCCGGCGACGCCGGCGCCCATCATGGCCTCGAGCACTTCGGCCTCGACTCGCAGAACCTGGAAGCGGACATCGCGCGGCTGGAGGGCCTGGGCGCCCGCCTGCTGGAGGGGCCGATCCAGGTGCCCAATGGCCCCCGCATCGCGTTTCTGCGGGCGCCCGACGACGTCCGCGTCGAGCTGATCGAGCCCCGGCGGGCCGGCGTCGCCGGCGGGTGCTGCTGAATCAGTCTGCTGGCGCGCAGCCGTCGTGGAGGGCGCGCGCGAGCCGTCAGCCCCGCTTGAGCCTGGGCAGGAGCCGGGCCGCCGCCTCGTCCACCTGCGCGAGCTGATCACCGCCGGCGAATCTCAAATTCAGGTGGCGGGCGCCGGCGGCGATCCAGCGCCCGAGCCAGTCGATGCACCCGTCGATGGGCCCGGCGTAGCAGGCCTGGCGGGCCAGGATCGCGCGCGCCGGCGCCCCGTAGTAGGACTCGAGGAAGGCGTTCAGCCGTTGCTCGGCCGCGGCCCGGCTCGGATCGAGCGCCAGCGTGACGTAGGCCGCGCCGGTCACGGCGTCGGGCGGACGGCCGGCGGCCCGGGCGGCGGCCTGAATCTTCGGAAAGTGCTCGGCAAAGAACTCCACGCTGGGACCGGTGGGGAACCAGGCGTCGAAGCGCGCGGCCTCCCGCAGCGCCGTCGGCCCGCTGCCACCGATCCAGATGGGCGGGCCGCCGGGACGGTGGGGCTTGGGCTCCACGGTGGCACTGTCCAGGGTGAAATGCTTGCCGCTGAAGCTCACGCCGTCCCGCCGCCACAGCGCGCGGCAGATCTCCAGGGTTTCCAGGAAGCGTCCGACCCGGCGCTCGAAGGGCACGCCGACCGCGGCGAACTCCTTGCGGATGGCCGGGGTGTCGGCCGCGATGCCGACCCCCAGGATGATCCGCCCCTCGGCGACACGATCGAGGGTGGCCACGACGTGGGCCAGCACGACCGGATTGCGCAGCGCCGGCAACAGCACGCCCGTCCCGAGCCGCACCCGGCGGGTGCGGGCGGCGGCGGCGGCCAGCAGCGTGAGCGGCTCGTGGCGGGGCCGCGCCGTGATCGAATCACCGATCCACACGGAGTCGAAGCCCGCGGCCTCCGCGCGCTCGGCCATGGCCAGCAGCGGCGCGGTTTCCGGGCGTCCCGACATCACCGCTTCGCGAGTGGGAATGAGCACGCCGAACTCGACCGCCATGG